>CBFHGJ010000003.1:0-143401 GCA_965655315.1 Bacteroidia bacterium | reverse complement strand
CTCTTGCGTCGTATCTCTATTGTGCCACGCATCCCAGTTTTTCCAATTGCGAAATTCAACGATTTGACCGTACACTTGATTTGAAGGTGAGTCAATAGTTATACTTCGCTGTATTTCTTTTTCAGCAGGTGCAAAAGCAGCAGCCAATAGAGCTGCAGCTAAGATTATTAGAATAAAATACCCTATTCCTTTTATTATTTTCATGATAATAGATTTAGTTAGTGACTATTCAAAAATAAGAGGACTTTGCACTTATATCCAACTGGAACTAGTTGCACTTCTTGTTCTTGAGGATAATTCTAAATTTGCAGACCATATCTAATGTAACCAGATGAAAAATTTAAACTATAGCCTTTTAGCTTTATTTATAGTAATAGTATCTTCTTGCAGTGATGTAAAAGAAAAGCAACAAGAAGAGAAAATAGAAGATGTAGCTGAAATGGAAAACGCTGCATCTGATTCAGAAACAAATACCGATACAATAACAACAAATACAACTGAAATGACAGACGGACTTTATGCTAAAATGAACACTTCTAAAGGGAGTATGCTCATTGAACTTTATTATGACAAAACTCCTCTAACTGTAGCCAACTTTGTTGGACTAGCAGAGGGGGAAATAGAGAATACTGCTAAAGAAGCAGGCAAACCATATTATGATGGAATTACCTTCCATAGAGTTATTCCTAACTTTATGATACAAGGCGGAGACCCTATGGGTATGGGTATGGGTGGCCCTGGATACTCGTTCAAAGATGAATTTCATCCTGAGTTGAAGCACAACACTCCTGGTATACTAAGTATGGCAAATGCTGGCCCAGGAACAAACGGAAGCCAATTCTTTATAACGGTTGCTCCTACACCACACTTAGACGGAAGACACTCCGTGTTTGGAAAAATAATCGAAGGTCTTGATGTCGCATTAGATATCGCTGGTGCACCAAGAGACGGACGAGATATGCCAAACGAGCCGATTTTTATAGAGACTATGGAAATTGTACGCCAAGGTGAAGCTGCTGAGGCTTTTGATGCTGCCAAGACATTTGCAGAATTGAAATAATGAAAACGATTGATTCTTATAATTTTAGGGGGAAACGTGCATTAGTTCGTGTAGACTTTAATGTTCCACTTAGCGACTCATTTGAGATTACAGATGATAGTCGTATGACTGCAGCGTTGCCAACTATCCGTAAAATCATAGCTGACGGCGGATCAGTTGTTCTCATGTCTCATTTAGGAAGACCTAAAAGTGGGCCTGAAAACAAGTTTTCTTTGATTCATTTAGTTCCTCATTTAGAGAAACTTACTAATGCGTATGTGGAATTTTCCAATGAATGTATTGGTGATCAAGCGATAAATAAGAGTAAGAATCTAGATCAAGGTACAATTCATCTTCTAGAAAATCTACGATTTCATAAAGAGGAAACTGCAGGGGATGCAGCTTTTGCACAGAAACTAGCAGAACATGGCGATATATATGTAAATGACGCATTTGGCACAGCACACAGAGCTCATGCAAGTACTGCTGTGGTCGCAGAGTCTTTTTCAGACAAGTGTTTTGGATATTTGATGGCAAAAGAAGTAACAAACGCTACCAAACTTATGAAAGCTCCAGAAAGACCATTTACGGCTATTGTAGGTGGGGCAAAAGTGAGTGATAAGATTCTAATCATTGAAAATTTATTGAATACGGCTGACCATATCATTATAGGTGGAGGTATGGCTTATACTTTTGAAGTGGCTCGAGGAGGAAACATTGGCAACTCGCTTTTTGAAGCAGATAGAGTAGCTACCTGCAAGGAAATTCTTGAAAAAGCTGCTGCGAAAGGGGTACAAATTCACTTACCTGTAGACAGTGTTTGTGCAGATAATTTTAGTAATGACGCTAACACCGGTATAAGTAAAAGCGGTGATATTTCTGAAGGGTGGATGGGTCTTGATATTGGACCACAGGCTTCAGTTGCATTTGCGGAAGTACTTAAAACCAGTAAAACTATTCTTTGGAATGGACCTATGGGCGTTTTTGAGATGAGTAATTTTGAAAATGGAACCAAGGCTGTAGCTGAAGCTGTAGTAGATGCAACCAAGAGTGGTGCTTTTTCACTTATTGGAGGTGGAGATAGCAGTGCTGCTGTAAAAAAGTTTGGTTTCACAGAAGATGTGAGCTACGTTTCTACAGGTGGAGGAGCTTTACTTGAATTTTTTGAGGGCAAAGATTTACCTGGGATTATAGCCATCGGATAGACTGTAATAAATAGACATTAATTTGAGGCCGACTGTTTTAGTCGGCCTTTTTTATTTATTTACATTTGATATACTACAGACTATGAAAACAAAGAATATCGTATTTATAGCCAGCAGTCTCGATGGATACATTTCGGGAAAGAATGGTGAACTTGACTGGTTACACGCTATTCCAAATCCGGATGGAGAAGATATGGGTTACTCAGCATTAATGAGCGAAATAGATGCTATCGTGATGGGAAGAACTACGTTTGAAACCGTCTGTGGTTTTGATGGAGACTGGCCCTATTCCAAACATGTGTTTGTGCTTAGTAACTCCTTAAAGGAATTGCCTGCTGAATATGCAGCTAAGGCTAGTCTGACAAATGGAAATCCAAAGGATATTTTAAATGAAATACACCAACTAGGGTTTAATAAACTCTATATAGACGGGGGTAGAACGATTCAAGACTTTCTCCAAGCTGATCTAATTGACGAACTTCGTATTACCACTATGCCCGTACTACTTGGAGGAGGATTCTCTTTGTTTGGAGAACTTTCTAATCCTATGAATTTTGAACTAATAAAAACATATACGTTCTTAGATCAAATAGTTCAAACTCATTATAGGCGTAAAAAGTCTTAACTCAGCTCTAAACTGCTACATCAGACACTGCTTCCACGCCTCGTATACCACAACAGAAGCTGCGTTCGCAACATTCAATGATCTTGCCTCTGGAGACATCGGTAAAGAAATTGATTGCTTGGTATATCTAGAAGTAATCTCGTCCGGCAAGCCAACATCCTCTCTTCCCATGTAAAAGAAGTCACCTTCTAGGTATTGATTTTCGAAATAATGCTTTGAAGCATTTTTTGTAGTAAAGAAGTGTCTGCTACTAACGGGGTACTCTTCCCAAAACTCTTCAATGTCCTCATACTCCACAAGGTCTAGCTTTGCCCAATAGTCCATTCCCGCTCGCTTCACCTTTTCCTCATCTATAGCCTTAAAGCCATAAGGTTTGATCAAATGTAATTTGCAACCTGTCGCTACGGCTAGTCTTCCTATAGTTCCTACATTACCAGGCATTCTAGGTTCTAAAAGTACGATGTGAAACATATGATACGAAAATAAACTAAGTCCATTCCAAATCTAATCAAACTTACAAGGCGTTATCTCAATACTTACCTTTGCTTCAACGTGAACTTACAAATAGATAATTCATTCACATCATCCCTTCCAAGTGATCCAAACGAGACCAATGCTAGAAGGCAAGTTTTAGGTGCTTCATATTCGTTTGTTTCACCAAAATCTCCCAGCAATCCAAAGTTGATTCACGTTTCAGACGCCGCACTTGTTGATTTGGGGATTTCAGAAGCAGAAGCCAAGTCAAATGAATTTTTAGCTGTTTTTTCAGGTCAAAAACCTCTTAGTAGCTCACCACCATGTGCTATGAATTATGGCGGACACCAGTTTGGTCAGTGGTCTGGACAACTTGGCGACGGAAGAGCTATAAACATAGGAGAAATTGTAGCAAATGACCAGAGATGGACACTACAACTAAAAGGTGCTGGAGAAACACCGTACTCGAGACAAGGAGATGGACTCGCAGTGCTTCGGTCCTCTATTCGTGAACATTTATGCAGTGAAGCCGTGTATCATCTTGGAATTCCGACAACTCGCTCTCTTTCACTTATGCTCACAGGAGATGAAGTCCTACGTGATGTGATGTATGACGGTAATCCTGCATACGAAAAGGGAGCTGTAGTGTGCAGAGTTTCTCCAAGTTTTATTCGTTTTGGGAATTTTCAGCTTCACGCTGCTAGAAAAGAACACGGCGTTTTAGAAAAACTAGCTGATTATACCATATCACATTTCTATCCAGAAATCAAATCTACAGGACCACAGAAATATCTAGACTTTTTTCAAGAACTCACCAATCTAACGCTGGACACGATTATTCACTGGCAACGAGTAGGCTTCGTACACGGGGTAATGAATACTGATAATATGTCGGCACTAGGACTCACCATAGACTATGGGCCATACGGTTGGTTAGAAGGATATGACCATCACTGGACACCTAACACTACAGATGCAAATGGAAAGAGGTATAGATTTGGTCATCAACCTAAAATAGGACTTTGGAATCTACTCCAGCTAGCTAATGCCCTTTACCCTTTAATCAAAGACGCTAAAGCATTGGAAGAAATATTAAACAGTTACAATACTCAGTATGCCGAAAAGTATATGAAAATGATGTCTGGAAAACTAGGTCTCCAAGTACCTCAAGAAGAGGATGTTGTACTTTTTCACGACTTAGAAAAAACCCTTCATCTAGCAGAAACGGATATGACTATCTTTTTTAGACTGCTAGCTGATGTAAAAGTAAATGACTCCCTTGAAGAAGCCCTTGAACGTGTGTCTGATGCTTTCTATGACAAGAAACTCAGTAAGGAAACTCAAAAAGCTTGGCTAGTATGGCTTGACCAATACCAAATCCGGCTTAAAAATGAACAGGCTACAGATGAACAGCGTAGGCAAAAAATGAACAGCTGTAACCCAAAATATGTACTCAGAAACTATATGGCTCAGTTAGCTATAGATCAAGCGAATCAGGGCGATTATGCATTGATTGACGAGTTGTATTCTCTGCTTAAAAAACCCTACGATGAGCAACCTGAACACGAAAAATGGTTTGCGAAACGACCTGAGTGGGCTCGGCATAAAGTAGGTTGTTCTATGCTTTCGTGCAGCTCCTAAGAATCTAACTTCTGGAAAAAATACATAACCTTGTAGAGTTATGCGTTTATTTTCCCTACTGATAATCCTTTCTCAGCTAGTTTCTTATGCTCAAGACTATATTGATATCGGCAAAGTTGAATATACCGCTACGCCACAAAATCAATATGAAGAATTGGACGCATCTACATCGTTGCAAAAGTTTGGTGTAAACCTTACTACGCCTATATCTCTGAAAAATGGTAATGCTATCCTCACTGGGTTAGTGTACGATAACATCACATCTGGATTTGTATTTCCAAATGAAGAGTTTTCCTTGGAAGCGTACACTCTAAAACTAGGTATGAATCTAAAACATTTTGAAAAATGGAGCACCACCTTTCTACTGCTACCAAAATTTGCCTCAAATGATGCACTTGCGTTTAGCCAAGAAGACTTCCAGTTTGGGGGTCTACTACTAGTTAAAAATAAGAGCACGGAACACTTAGTATATAAGTATGGAGCTTACCTCAATAGTGATCAATTTGGTCCTTTCCTTGTTCCTCTTTTTGGCGGCTACTATCAAAAAGATAAGCTTGAGATAGATGCTATTATTCCTTCTTACGCTAGAATAAATTATGAAGTAGTGCCTAAGTTAAATCTAGGTATAAACTGGCATGCTACAGTAAGATCGTACAATGCCAACAATATCGTTACAATAGGCACCGTTCAAACGCCACTATACCTGCACCATTTATCCAATGAAATCGCTGGACACGTTCAGTATGAGCCAATAAAAGGAATAATACTAAGAACTATGGGCGGTATCTCTCTTGGTAGGTCGTTTAGACTTTATGAAGATGATGATGTGATAGATTTTGGATTAAGTCTATTTCGATTTGGTGATGATAGATCACAACTGAATCGAGAAATTGAAAATGGTGCGTTTTTTCGAACTGAATTCGCGTACCGCTACTACCTAAAGTGATTTTTCTAAGTTAAAGTCTTCAGCACTTTTACCCTCCTTCAAACCAAGATATATCTTACGAGACTCTGTCGCATATAGGCTAGAATTATAATCCAGCAGTAACTGTTCAAACAAGTCTTGAGCTTTTAATCTATCATCAAAAACCTGCAACGTAATAACTGCTGACCTATACAGAGCATTGTCAGCTAAAATATCTTCACTAAACTTGGAATAAATAGAAGTATACAGCTTGTTTGCTTCCTCATAGTTTCCCAGTTTTTCTTGTACTCTAGCCTTTAAAAAGAATATTTCATCATTCAAGGCGTGGTTGGGATACTTGAAAGGCATTAGGTTTAGTATCTCGGTGCACTTTTCTATTTTGTTCTGGTACAATAAAAAATCTGCCTGAGCATACTCTTTCATCGCATCTTCAGTAGAATCTAAACCTGTGTTATCTTGTATCAACAGGCTAAGTTCTATGGCATTATTACTTATAAGTTGAGTTGTAGCTGTCTTCAGAATATCAAGTTGGCTCTTTGCCCAATCAAAATCACCAGTATAATAACTCAGTTTAGCATTTTTAAACTTGGCTTCTTGTCCTCTAGCATCCTCTTTAAACTGTTTATCAACCTGACCGTACATTAACTTGGCGTCCCAAATATTATTTGCCATTAAGTATGCATCCCCTAGAAGTAACTTACTATCTGCAATAAAACCAGCTTTCAAACGAGGCGTTTTGATTATTTCTTCAAGTATATTTATACCTGCTCCAACATTATTATTATAAAAAATTTGAAGTTTGGCTAATCTGTACAAGCTACTCGCCGTTCGATAATCTTTACCGTTCGATTCCACAAAATATTGAATCTTGGCAATAAGGCTGTCAATTTCTGCTGGATCAGTTTTAAGGCTTTGAGTTGTTTTCAAATACAAGGCGTTAATCATTCCCTCTTCAGCTAACAGAAAATTAGGAGAAATATTTCCTAACCCTACCACATAGTCATACGCCTTGATCGAAACATCATATTTACTATTATCCAGAGCAAGCTTGGCCATTTCTAATACTCTAGATCCTTGCTGTTTATTTCTTTTGTCTAGAGCAATTACCTGTCTCAAGGCTGAGTTGTATTTTTTCTGTTGAATAAAAACTTCCAATAACAACTCGTCATATACTTGAGTTCTTACATTTTGTTGAGATTTCAAAAGTGTTTGCTGTTGTAAGTAGCGAGAGGAAGCCTCATCTTGGCATACTGTTTCTAGGCTTCGAATCACAAAATCAAATGTCGTCTCCTCGACATTAAGCACCTCTAAAGCAAAGTCAGTTAGTTTTTTCTTCTCATTTAATTGTCTGTACCCTGAGAGTAGTTGTGTGTAAAATGCTAAAACTCCATGTTTCTTGATTGCTTGCTCGTATAAGCTTACTGCACGTTCTGGCATCCTTCTTCTCTGCATAGCCTGAGCTAAAATCATAACACTATTTCTATCCCCTACATAATCCTTAGCCAGCTTTTCATAGTATTTTTCTGCTCTTTCTTTTTCATCAAACTTTAAATAGACATAACCCAGGTCTACCAAAGTATTTAGTCTTTTAGGATGCTTTTTTATTTGTTTCTCAACGAGCTTCTCAGCCGTCTTTTGTTCTTCAAGAGCAAGTAGAGTGTTCAAATAGTTCTCATAGATATAAATAGAGCTGCTATTCTCTTTATATAGTTTTTTATACCAGTCTGCAGCTTTCTCAAACTCTTGATTTTCGAAAAACTGAGCAGCTAATTTTTCCTCAGTGTTCTGACTAAAAACAAGGAGGCTGCTAAAGCATATAAATATGAAAATAGATAATCTCATCAATGACTTATGCAAATGTAACGTTAGATTAAGGTTTCATCGTGTCTTGCACGATAAACAACTAGAGCTATTTGACGGCGGTCTGTAATATTTGATCAATTAGAAGCACCATCTAAATTAAATTAGGACATACGTGTAGTTTGAGACTACCTTTGTGCGGCAAATAACAAATCTAAATCTATTTGCCTGATGTCACAGTCCAATCTTCCTAAAGTTGCTTATCAAGGTCTTACGTTTGACGACGTATTAGTGTTGCCACGTTACTCAGAAGTACTTCCTAGAGATACAACTACCAAAACAAGGCTTACAAAAAACCTAAGCATTAACATTCCTATCATCAGTGCCGCAATGGATACCGTGACAGAAGCAAGACTTGCTATAGCAATAGCAAGAGAAGGTGGAATAGGAATCATTCATAAAAACATGACCATAGAGCAGCAGGCTCTCCAAGTGAAGAAGGTGAAACGGTCTGAAAGTGGAATGATAAAAGATCCTATCACTTTGACACAAGATCATACTTTAGGAAATGCACTTTCTGTAATGAAAGAAAACCGAATAGGAGGAATACCAATCACCGATAGTGAAAACAAACTTATTGGTATTATAACCAACCGTGACCTACGTTTTCAAGTTGATCTGAACACTAAGATAGGTGAAATAATGACCACTGAAGGTCTAATCACAACTAAAAAAGGAACAGACCTCAAAGAGGCTGAACTAATTCTACAAAAACATAAAATTGAAAAGCTTCCTGTAGTAGATGCGGATAATGTGTTGCTTGGTCTCATTACTTTTAAGGACATTCAAAAAGTAAAAAATCACCCACAAGCTTGCAAAGATAGCTTTGGACGGTTGCTAGTAGGAGCTGCGGTCGGGGTAACAGCAGACACATTAGATAGAGTAACAGCTCTTGTAGCAGAGGATGTTGATGTGATAGCTATAGACACCGCTCATGGTCACAGCCAAGGAGTGGTAAAAGAACTTAAAAAAGTAAAAGACAAGTTTCCTGATCTACAAGTCATTGTAGGGAACGTGGCAACCGGTGCCGCTGCAAAATATCTTGCTGAAAATGGTGCTGATGCTGTGAAAGTAGGCGTTGGCCCCGGGTCTATCTGTACCACACGTATTATCGCTGGTATAGGTGTTCCACAGTTGAGTGCAGTACAAGAATGTGCAGAAGCACTTGCAGGTACAGGTGTACCCGTAATAGCTGATGGTGGAATTAGATATAGTGGCGATTTAGTCAAAGCCATAGTTGCTGGTGCCGATACTATCATGGCAGGAAGTCTATTTGCTGGTACAGAAGAATCTCCAGGAGATGTTTCCTTTTACGAAGGAAGAAAGGTGAAGTCTTATCGAGGCATGGGAAGTATTGAGGCAATGAAAAAAGGTTCTACTGATCGATATTTCCAAGACGCCGAGGCAGAAATAGGTAAGCTAGTCCCTGAGGGAATCGTAGGCACAGTAGCTTACAAAGGAAGGTTGGCAGAAGTAGTTTATCAATACATAGGTGGACTAAGAGCAGGAATGGGATACACAGGGTCTGCAACCATCGAACAATTAAAAACAGCTCAGTTTACCCATATTACAGGATCTGGAATAAGAGAAAGTCACCCGCACGATGTGACTATAACTAAAGAAGCACCAAATTATAGTAGGTAAGGTTTAAGACCTTGATTCTATAAGAGCTAATAAACCTGAGATATAAGTTATCTCAACTATTCCATCAGAAGCCACTTCATTGCTCGTACCGCTTCGTTTGGCATAAGTAAGAGTTTCGTTTTTTAACGGATATTTCATGTTTGAAGTAACTATTCCTTCTGCATTTGGTAGAGGAATAAGAGATAAGGCAGTTCCGTTGTCGTAATGCTTCTTATATGATTTGGGAAGTAGGAAGCATTTAGAAAAATCATCATACAACACAATCCTAGTTTTAGGATACCTCGCCAATGTAGCCACATTATTAAGTGTGTGATCTAGCCTATTTCCGGTAGCCCACAGCACATTTATCTCATCATACCCAGACTCAGACAAATAGTCTATTGCCTTTTCAAGGTCAGTAGTTTCTTGACTTTCAAGTTGTACAAATTTTATGTGTTGGTGATTTCTCTCTGCTTTGAGACTATCCAAATCGCCAATTACTACGTCTGGCACTATTTGCATTTCCAATAGCCTGTCGTATGCTCCATCCAATGCTACTATAAAAGGACACCATTCCATAATATTGGTGAGCAGATCATATGAGCATGCATTACCATTAGCTATGATAAGAGCTGGTTCTTGGCCTTCCTT
Organism: Bacteroidia bacterium; assembly: GCA_965655315.1. GTDB lineage: Bacteria > Bacteroidota > Bacteroidia > NS11-12g > UBA9320 > UBA9320. The sequence continues at coordinate 133,358 of CBFHGJ010000003.1, read as the reverse complement.
TACAAAATGGTGCGATGACATTTTCGTGCAATTTTCGAAACAAACATAACAAATTGCTGCTTTGGGCGACTTACTTTGTATTATGCTGAAAGCATATTTGCCACTTTTATTGATACTCATTTTTGCATCCTGTAGAAAGGAGAAGTTCTCATCTGAAAGTGAATGGGTTGTTCCAGTTTTTCAAACAAGCCTATCGTTGAAAGACCTTCTACCAGATTCCCTTACAACTTATAACCCAGACAGCTCGCTTAATCTTGTTTTTGAAGAAGAGTATGGTATTAGCGAACTTTCGGATATATTAGAAATCCCAGATAAAGTTGACACAATGGAGGTCACACTATCCAGTTTGGTTCTAGATGACAGGGCGTTTACTGATACTTTAACTCTTGCAGAAATTTATCCTCCAAGTATCTTACTCAATGGAAGAATGGCAAGTTTAGACGCTCAGGATATTACTGCCAATGAGGGAACTGTTATAGACGTAACCGATCAATTCTTTACTAAAGCCACTTTTATAGAAGGTTGGATAGACATAGAAATTCATAATGATCTTCCTGTGGAAGCAGAATTATTAGAGTTTGAACTTAGGAATAATGCCGATAAAGCAGTAATTGTTTCTGGAGTTTTTGAAAACCTATTGCCAAATGAATCTGTCAAGGATTCCTTCTCTCTTGCAGGTAAAACAGTGGATGGAGTATTAGAACTTTTGGTAAAAAGAGTTAAGACAAAAGCAAGTGATGGCGAAGTCCAAGTAAATGCTTTTAAAGGTTTACGTATAGATTTCTCCGTTCGTGGACTCCGACCACAAGAAGCCACTGCAATATTCCCAGCTCAAAATTTAGTTGAAAACAAAGAAGAAACTAAGTATCAATTTGGAGGGGCGAAACTGACACAGATAATCGTAAACGAGGGTTTTGTCCTTATAGATGTAGAATCTAGCATTCAGGAATCAATAATACTAGAATATACTATTCCAAATAGTGAAAAGAACTATGACAATATTCCAATAAAAAAGACTTGGACCATACCTGCTGCAGCTCCTGGACAAAAAGTTGCATTCACCGAAAGGTTTTCTATTGAAGGTTATAGTATAAATATGTTTGGGGAAACAAATAAAGTAGAGCCTAATTTCAACCGTATTTATAATGAATTAGTAGCAAGAATAGAGTATTCTGGTATTGAGCGAACCTTGTCATTAGAGGATAAAATATCTATCAAATTTGGACTGGTTGACGTAAAGCCAAGGCTGATAATAGGTGATCCCGGCCTTCATAAAATAGAGGTGCTTGATAGCCTAAAATTAGATCCTCTAAACAACCTGTCAGGTCAAATTAGTCTAGAAGATGCGTCTCTGGACCTAGATTTTGCTAATACATTTGGAATAGAGGCAACCATTGATGTAAAGGAAATAACTGCAAGAAATGAGACTGCAGGGACAGCTGTAAATCTTACTGGTTCTGACATTTCTACTCCCATTTTTTTAGGAAAAGGAGAAAACACCGGTTTTGAAATAATACCTTTCAATACTTCAATAAGTTTAAATAAATCGAATTCGAATTTCAAGCAGTTTATAGAAAACCTGCCGAATAAAATAACGACAGATGTGCTCACCACAGTACGTCCTTTTGGTACAGTGAATCAAAATGATTTTGCCTTTGACACAAGTAAAATTATTATGAATGCTAAACTTGAGGTTCCGATGCAACTTGGTCTGAATGGACTTTTACTATCAAATAATTTAAATGTAAATCTATTTCAGAATGAAGACTTAAATAAAGTAAAAGCAGGTCGTCTGACAATCTTTCTAGACAATTCTTTCCCAATAAACGGTAATGTTGATGTCTATTTTTATGATGATTTAGATAGCTTAGTTTTAGACGGATTTTCGAATGAAACAAATCGTTTTGAAGGAGCTGAAGTTGATCCATCTTCAGGCAAAACTGTAGGATCTCTTGAGACTGAGGTAATCTTAGACTTAAGCCCTAGTGAAATGACTCAATTACAACACGCAACCAAAGTGAAGTTTCTGGTTCATTTTAACACAAAAGACGCAAAGAGGTATAAAATGTATAGCGACTATAACGTAAATGTAAAAGCTGTCGCGGAAGTGGTTTATGAACAGAAAATTTAATTTTACTCTAGTCGTTCTCGTTTTCGTTCTTAGTGCTAAAGCACAGAGTCATTTTGGCGTCCAACTATTGACAGATTCTTTTGACACTCGTTGGTCAAAAGGTTCAATTTCAATTAGTACTGAAGGATTAGCCTTGTCAAACACACTGAATACCGGAATGTATTCCAACTACCTATTTAGTGATGGGTTTTCTCCAAAAAATAAGAACGCCTTTCTTGATCTCAACACTAAACACACTAAGTTTAATACAGCTTTAAATAATAAACTAGAGTACAAGTTAAACAGCGACTTAGGTCTAGCTCTGAAGCACAATAGTTTCGTTGCATTCAAGTCTGAAAATGAGTTTTCTAAGTTTATACTCTTTGGAAATAAACGGTTTCTAGATAAAACTGTAAGCTCAGAAGATTTGCGTTTCCTTTCTTATACTTCTTATGCAGCAGGTTTAACAAAGAAGTATATATCCCATAACAGAAAGTGGCGTATGAAATCTGGACTTGACATTCAACTTTTAAGTCAAATGAATGAGGTAAACGCCAGACAACTAAGTTTTTACACTGCCGTAAATGGAGAGGAAATTGAAGCTAATATTGAACAACTGGCTATCTCCAGAAACCAAAAGAGTGTAGCCGGGGTAGGTCTAAATCTTAACCTTGATTTTGAATACAAGTTGTCAGAAAACTCTATCATTTCAGTAGACTTCCATAATCTAAATTTTAATCACTTGTTAAATACAGAGCTCTTCTACTTAGACTCTAATTTTAGCTTTACAGGGATAAACTCGTTTGGTCCAAGAGATTCTATTTTCAAATCTGGTTACTTAGAAAACCGAATAAATGAAGAAATAGAAGATAGAACCGAGGATACATCATTCGTTAGTCTTCCTAGCAATATTTATATAGCATATAGCCGATCATTAGGTAAAGGAAATATAATCTCAACTTCATTTAGAACTACAGATCTAGGGGAATTTGGGTCATCTGTTGATTTAGGGTTTCTAAAGATTTGGAATCCGAATATCGCTTTAAAATCCACACTGGGGTATGGAGATTTTACTGGAATAATATGGAGAGAAGAATTCGAATATGCTTTTTCAAAGGTTAGTATAAAGCTTGATGTACTAAACCTCCATTCTTTTATCCTACCTGACAAAACCACCAGTTACAGTGCAGCTATTAGCATCTCATCCCAGTTATAAAAATTAAGACCTGTTCTATTATCAGCATTTTATTAAGCTAGTTTTTTAAATAATTAACTGGTCTTACATAAATGTATTAGTTTAGCAGAATATGCGTGTAGCACCAAAAAAAGGACTCCACGGTTTAGCGGAAAACTGGCAAAGTGACATGGTTGCAGCTATCAGTGTTGCCCTTATAGCTTTACCACTGTCTCTTGGTATCGCCATGGCTGCTGGAGCCCCTCCTATGGCGGGAATTTGGTCAGCGGTAGTTGGTGGACTAGTTACCACGCTGTATAGAGGTGGGCATATATCAGTAAATGGGCCTGCAAAAGGCGTTATCGGGGTAATTCTAGCAGGTATTTTAGCCTTAGATGACGGATCAGGTCAAGCCTTCAATTACGTCATCGCTGCTTTTGTAATATCAGGTGCTATTCAAGCTTTACTCGGAATATTAAGACTCGGTAGATTTGCTCACGTTTTTCATTCAACCGTAATTCATGGAATTTTAGCAGCCATTGGAATTATCATTTTTGCAAAGCAGATACATGTTGCATTAGGCACACATTCTGAGTCACATAGAATCGTAGAGAATCTTTTTGACGCTGTTAGAATGCTTCCGCAAGCAAACCCCTATGTATTAATTATTACTTTGGTGGGATTGCTTCTGATGTTATTTCATTCAAAAATCAGTTACAAGTTATTTCACATTCTCCCTACCCCAATGTGGGTTATTGCTCTATCTATTCCATTTGCATATGCATTCAACTTTTTTGAAGCTCACCAGATGAATTTCTTTGGAAAGCTCTATGAAGTTGGTCCTGATTTACTATTGAAAATTCCTGATTCAATTACTGAATCTATTGTTCACCCGAATTTCAGTAGAATCAATAACCTGGACTTTTGGTTGATTGTTATTTCTATTCTAATTATTTCGAGCATAGAGTCTTTAGCTATCGCCAAAGCAATTGATAAAATTGATCCTTATAAACGTAAAACTGATTTAAATAAAGATTTAACCGGAATCGGTATCAGTACAATGGTTGCTGGTTTAATAGGCGGACTTCCCATCATTGCAGTTATAATAAGGAGTACAGTAAACGTCCATAATGGTGCTAAAACCAAATGGTCAAACATGTACCAAGGTATATTTTTGCTCTTGCTTATAATTGGATTAGGTCCAATTATGCAAAAAGTTCCCCTTTGTGCTTTTGCAATTTTATTGGTGTTTACCGGCTTCAAACTCGCTTCACCAAAGGTGTTTAAGGAAATGAACAAATTTGGAATTGAACAGCTTTTGTTTTTTGTTTTCACACTTGTGCTGACCATATACACCAATTTACTTGTTGGGTTGTTTGGTGGCCTTCTTTTAGTCTTATTTATTCATCTTTTGATATCCCGAATGTCAACTAGACGCTTTTTTGATTCGATTATTAATGCGGGCTCCAACATCGTGAAAAAGCCAGACAACTCTTATGTGGTTAAGCTTCGCGGAATTGTGAATTTTTTAGGTCTATTAAAGATTACTAGTCTACTAGATCAAATTCCAGAGGGTGCGGATGCGACTGTTGATCTATCAGAATCTAAACTAGTCGGTCATACCGTCTTAGAAACATTAAATGATTTTCAAACCTTACATCAGCATTCTGGTGGTACGGTAGCAATAGTTGGCATGGATGGTCACCTATCCTCTTCTACACACAAACTTGCTATAAAAGTAAATTTAAGTGACGACGTTAAACGTACCAAACGACAGAAGATGTTGGAAGAAATGGCTTCAAGTTATGGTTGGGATTTCCAGCCCAGGAATATTGAAAACCTGGACTACTTTAAGTCATTCTACTTTTTTAAAACTAGGCCTATAGAAAAGGAATTAAACATCATTGCAAATCAGGATAAAGACATGAGCTTAGAATTGATTGATATGATGTTTGAAGAAGGTGCATTTCACCTTACTGAAGAATATCAAACTACAGTGGGCCTTTTTAGGCTACCGTTTCATATTCCAAAGTTCACTATTGAAAGAAAAGAGTTTTTTGACCGTTTATTGCCACTAACTGAACATAAGGATATCGACTTTAAGATATATGCCAATTTCTCCAAAAAATTTATTGTAAGGGTTGATAATGATCCAGAAATGGACTCTTTTATGACCGAAGAAATGCGTAAACTAATTGAAAATTGTGGGATAGAACACCTAGAAAGCAATGGGGAAGCGATTTTAATGTTTAGCCACAATTTTCAGTTGGCTCAACTTCCTGACTACTCGTTAATGATTGACTTTGTGGAGTCATTCAAAAAAATAATAAAAAACCAAGTTTAAAGCCTTTAGTTTGGTACGCTTGTTGGACTTAGGTTATTGTTTCATATTGACCGCAAGCTATCCGTAAAGTGGAAACTGCTTCATTAGAGTGTTTACCTCATTTCTCACAGATGACAAGTTTGATTCGTCTTCAGGGTTCATCAATACTCGATCAATTAAATCTGCTACAGTATCCATATCACCTTCTTGTAGTCCTCTTGTGGTAATAGCAGGTGTGCCTAGTCTCATTCCAGAAGTGACGAAAGGCGAACGAGTCTCGAATGGAACAGCATTCTTATTAATAGTTATATCGGCTTTCACCAGGGCATTTTCAGCAACTTTCCCAGTAAGGTTTTCATCTTTAGGTCTAAGATCAATAAGCATAATGTGATTATCTGTACCTCCTGAAATAACCTCATACCCCCTATCCACCATCGCTTTAGCTAGTGCTTTTGCATTCAATATTACTTGTTCACAATACACCTTGTATTCTGGTTGTAAGGCCTCACCATAAGCTACTGCTTTAGCTGCAATAACATGTTCTAATGGGCCTCCTTGTGTTCCAGGGAAAACCGCTCCATCTAAAATAGCACTCATTTTCTTCACCACCCCTTTTGGTGTGGTGAGTCCCCAATGGTTATCAAAATCCTCTCCCATCATAATCATTCCTCCACGAGGACCACGAAGTGTCTTATGAGTGGTAGTAGTTACTATATGGCAGTGAGGCAATGGATTGTTTAATAATCCTGCAGCTATCAAACCAGAAGGATGAGAGATATCAGCCAGTAATAAAGCTCCAACTTTATTTGCTATAGCTCTAAATCGCTCATAGTCCCAATCTCTACTGTAGGATGAAGCACCACATATAATCAGCTTTGGCTTAACAAAAGTCGCTGTCTCTTCCACCTTGTTCATATCTATCAAGCCCGTTTCTTTTTCTACTCCATAGAACGCCGGTTTATATAATTTCCCTGAAAAATTAACTGCTGCTCCATGAGTTAGGTGACCACCATGAGAAAGATCGAAACCTAGTATTTGGTCTCCTGCTTTCAAAACGCCAAGCATTACCGCTGCATTTGCCTGTGCACCACTATGAGGCTGTACATTTACCCAAGCGGCACCAAAAAGTTCTTTGGCTCTGTCTATGGCCAATTGCTCAATTTGATCTACAATTTCACAACCACCATAATATCTTTTACCAGGTAATCCTTCTGCATATTTATTGGTGCAAACACTACCCATTGCCTTCATCACATTTTCTGATGTGAAGTTTTCTGAAGCGATTAATTCTATCCCGTTTTGTTGACGTTCTAGTTCTTGACCTATAAGGTCAAATATTTTATCCTGCATAATTTATTTTGAATTTCTTATTGCCGTAGTATAGCTTTACTAACCTATTTGTTTATGAAAGATCAAAGAAAACATCAGATAGACCGGCAAACAAAGAAACGCTCCTAAAAAATGTAGCCAAGCTATCAACATCAAACAAACAACAAGCATGGTAATTCTGATATAGTTGAGCTTCCTATTTTTCGACCCTATCTTTATCGATAAAAGCTTTAAGTTGCTAACTAACAATAGACCTCCTATCAAACTAAATAGAACAATAAACATTGGTGAAGTTAATAAGATATTTGACCACTCAAACTGTTCTGATGCAAATGGGAGTGCAAAGCAAGCTAGGGCAAGTGCGGGTGTAGGTATTCCAGAGAAATAATCGTTAGACTGCTCTGATATATTAAATTTTGCTAGTCTATACCCAGAGAACGCTGCGATTAACAGTGGCGAGTAGATCAATAAACCAATCCATAATTCTTGGTTTCCATCCGCAGAGATAATCAACTCATTGTGCCAGTAATTGTAGAGTACCATGCTGGGAGCTACTCCGAAACTAACCATATCAGCAAATGAATCCAGCTCTTTACCAATGGATGAATTAACCTTCAGAAGACGTGCAGCAGTTCCATCTAAAAAATCAAATAATAAAGCAGCAATTGCTAGCCAAATAACACTAGCAAACTGAAGCTGAAAAGCAGCTATTATTATCAGTATGCCACATATCAAATTTGACAAGGTGAGTGCGTTAGGTATCTGTTTAATAATCTTCAAAGGGTATATAAGAATTGACTTTTGACGCGTTACAAAGATGAGTTAAAAAATTACATTCGTATTATGTCAAAAAAATGGATTGAAAACCTCCCAGCCTATTTTGAAAACTACATAAAACACGTTCACGAAGATGATATTCTAGATGCCCTAAATAATTCCTGGACTGAGATGACTGCGATTCTTGAGATCATGGATGAATCAAAAGCAGATTTTACTTATGAAAAAGGAAAGTGGACTATAAAGGAAATACTACTTCACCTAATCGATACTGAGCGTATATTTCAATATAGAGCTCTCTGTATTGCAAGAGGAGAAATGAACGAACTTCCAGGTTTTGACCATAATACCTATGCAGAAAATAGCAAAGCAAATTCTCGTTTGCTATCGTCAATCATCGAAGAGTTTCAAACAGTTAGAAACGCGAGTATTTCATTGTATGGAAATATAGAAGAAAACAGGCTCAAATCTAAAGGAATGGCAAACGGATTAGTAGTGCAACCCGTGCAATATGGATTTATAACCAGCGGTCACGTGAGGCACCACATTAACATACTCAAAGAAAGGTACCTGTAAGACGTTTATTGCTTCATCTTTTGATGTGCCATTTTTCTGACGATTGATCTAGGCACAAAACGTACAAGATTCGCTTGTACTGAATTCCACAAACCATGAATCGAGACTACTTTCTTGTGTTTCATCTCTTGATATCCAAATTTGGCAACTACATCTGATGTAGGAAATGGATTATCTGCACCTGGAATAATCTTTCCAAACCCTGCCCTTTCACCAAACTCACTCTGTGTTGGACCTGGGCACAATGTACATACATATACTCCATAGGGTCTCAATTCTTCTGCGATGGCTTCAGACAGTGCTAATACGAAGTGTTTAGTTGCAAAGTATACGCTCATCGTAGGCCCAGGCTGAAAGGATGCAGTAGATGCTAGATTAAGTATAGTTCCTTTTTTCGACTGCTTCATCTCACTGCCAAAAAGGTGACAAAGCTTAGTCAAGGTAAGCACATTTAAATTTATCATCTCTTCTTGTTTTCTTAAGTCGCTATCAACAAAATCCCCATTGTCACCAAAGCCAGCATTATTGACCAAATAATTCACTGATTTCCTCAATGATTTGACTTTTTTGAAGAGTTCATCTGCACCACTTGGCTTGGCTAAATCCAACGCAATCACCGTTGCCTCTATGCCGTACTTTTCAGACAGCTCTGCTGCCAGGGCTGCGAGTTTATCTTCTCGTCTAGCCGTTAAGATTACATCTATTTTATCTTTTGCAAATTCTCTTGCTAATTCTGCCCCTATTCCTGAGGATGCTCCTGTTATTAATGCTGTCATGCTATGTGTTTTGTAATGCTATTTCGTTTTACCAATTTTAACTAGATTTAAATGATACTCAAGGTGCCCAGAACTTTCGAATATCATCTATTCCCATTTGTTTTCGTTTATCCTGAAATTCCTGAAAAGTGTATTGAAAGCACTGGTTTACTGTTTCATCGGGCAACAAGTGACTAATTATCACTAACCGTTTTGACAAAATATCTTCCATATGCATTGCAAAATAGTCTTGCCAATAGCTATAAGCTTCTTCCTCTATTTTATTAGAGGGCACACCACTTATGTTTAACTCTGAAAGTGCCCTTTCTCGCTCTGACTCCATAGTATCAGGAGCTTCAATAAAAGCTACGATTTTAGCTAAATTCATTTCTACTAATTAGTCGATGGGTTTCCTAACGAAAGTACAATTTTTAGGTATTTTTGACCCGCAATGAATGAAGAATTAACCATAGGAAGTAGAGTAAAGCACAACGAGTTTGGTGACGGGATTATCTGCCGTACAGGATTAGAGAACCTTACCATTAGTTTTTTTGAGCACGGCAGTATGGAAATAGATCGTAAAACTGAAGATCTAGAAGTAGTAGAAGTAGTAGAAGATGCAAATAATATGGTGACGATGGATGAGGTAGAAGACATATTCTACTCTATGATTCAGCGATATACTGATGCCACAGAACGGGTTCACTTGGCAGACAAGTGGAAGGGTGGTTTACTTGTACTAGAACCGAAAGATGAAAACCTAGCAGTGAAAGAAGTGCCAATAGAAACCTTCTTTCATAAAATAGTAATGGTGAGAGATAGACTTCGTGTACTGGAGCAAAATATTAATAGTCACAAAGTACTTGATGATCAGGACAAAGTAAATCTACAGCAATACATCACTCGAATTTATGGGTCTCTTACCACCTTTAATGTCCTTTTTAGAGATAAAGAAAACCACTTTAAAGGAGAAGGCAGAAAGTAAAAACTGAACTTTTACTCCATTATTTTGTCCTTATATAACATAAACAATGAATACAATTAAAACATTTTTACTAAGTCTAACAGTCTTGACTTTTTTCACTGCTCAAGCACAATTAACCACACCTCAACCAAGTCCCGCTGCAAGCGTAAGTCAAGTTGTTGGTCTGACAGATGTTGAGGTAACTTACAGTAAACCGGGAATGAAGGATAGAGTAGTTTTTGGAGAATTGGTGCCTTTTGGAAAAATATGGAGAACTGGGGCGAATAAGGCTACAAGCGTTTCATTCAGCACTGATGTGACGATAGGAGGAGCAGAAGTTAAAGCTGGGACTTATTCTTTATTTACTATTCCAAACAAAGAAGAGTGGACCATAATGCTAAACTCAGAAACTGAGCTGTGGGGAGCTGGAGATTATGATGCGGCTAAAGAAGTTGCCAAGTTTATGATTAAACCATCTACTACAAAAGATGCTTATGAAACATTCACAATTGACTTCAGCCACCTAAAAGGTGCTAATGGACACATGAATCTTCGCTGGGAAAATACACTTGTAGCTATTCCTATAGAAACAGGTGCTATGGACGCAGTTGAAAAGCAAATCAAAGAAATACTAGTAGATGGACCTGGTGCTGGTACTTATTACAATGCTGCTCGTTTCTACTTGGAAAACGATAAGGATATAGATCAAGCAATTGCTTGGATAAACACAGCAATTGAAAAACGTCCAAACGCATTTTGGTATATGCACCAAAAAGCAAAAATGCAAGCTAAAAAAGGCGATGTGAAAGCTGCTATAGCTACTGCAGAGAAATCAATGAAGATGGCGTCTGAAAACGAAGCTGGGGACTATGGTTACGTTGCTAGCAATGAAAAGCTGATAGCTAAGCTTAAGAAGAAATAAAATCCTTTCGTATAAAATTATAGAGCCGCTCTTCATTATTGAAGAGTGGCTTTTTTTGTCTGTTCTCGATACTATTTTGCTAAAGCAAAATCACTCGAACTGACAAAAATAAAGAGACAATGCTAGTTTAAGTCGTTAGTATTCAAAAGAATATTTTGTTAAGTGCAGCAAGCTAATTTGAAAAGAAGACGGTTGTCATTTCGAGTGTTTTTCGACGACAGGAAGAAAAAGTATCGAGAAATGAACTAATCCCTCTTCGGAATCACCACCTGCAAGGCAAACCCAAACACTATCACTAAAACACAACCTACAACATTATACCATAAATATCCCATTTGCAGCATTCCTTCTGCAAGACCGCTAGCGTTGAGATAGTGAATGTAGATCACAACTGCTTCAGCTAAAAGTGCGGCAATAAATACAGCATTTCCTTTAATTGATTTGAAGTAAAAGGCTACTAGGAAGATGCCTAAGATCGTACCATAAAATATTGAACCTAATAGGTTTACAGCTTGTATAAGATTCTCAAAGAGTGATGCATATGTGGCAAATGTGATGGCTAATAAACCCCAGGCTAATGTAAACCACCTACTTGATTTTAAGTAGTGTTTATCGTCTCCTTTCTGATTTACACTTCGCTTATACAGATCTATTGTGGTGGTGCTGGCTAACGCATTCAGTTCAGATGCTGTACTACTCATTGCAGCACAAAACATCACCGCGAAAAGTAACCCAATCATTCCTTGAGGAAGATTATTCATCACAAAGCCCATAAAAATGTAATCCTTGTCATTGGTTTCCGCATCAGGGTTTACCGTTTTAACCAGCTCCTTTACCTCCGTGCGAACATCATCCGATTGCTGTTGTAAGGCAAGAACTTCTTCTTTGTGAAAATCGACTTGCTTTTCGTCTTCCATTTTCACAGCATCTACCATCTGGTATATTTTCTCTTGTTTCTGCTGAAAAAGTTCTGTGTACTCTCCTTCCAGTTCTGCAAGTTGCGGAGCATACTCAGACTGTTCCACATCTGCCTTTGCCACGGTATTGAAAAACACTGGTGGTTGATTAAATTGGTAAAATACAAAGACCATGACTCCGATAAAAAGAATGATAAACTGCATAGGAACTTTTAAAAGGCCATTCATAATGAGTCCTAATCTGCTCTCGGACAACGACTTACCTGTCAAGTATCGCTGAACCTGACTTTGATCTGTACCAAAGTAAGACATGAACAGAAACAGGGCAGCAGTTATACCTGACCAAAAGTTATAACGGTCACTTAAGTCAAATTCAAAATTGACAACATTCAATTTTCCCATCTTTCCAGCAACATGAAGTGCGTCAATAAAATCGATGCGTTCTGGAAGCATCTGGATGACCATTACCCCTGCCAAAATCATTCCTCCCATCATGACTGCCATCTGCTGTTTTTGGGTCTGAGTTACCGCTTTGGTACCTCCAGATACTGTGTAGATAATCACTAGAACTCCTATGAAGATATTTGTCACTGTCAAGTTCCAGTCTAGTAATGTAGATAGAATAATTGCAGGAGCATATATCGTAATTCCTGTCGCTAAACCTCGCTGTACCAAAAATAGTATGGCAGCTAGTGATCTAGTCTTTAAGTCAAACCTTCCTTCTAAAAACTCGTATGCTGTGTATACTTTGAGCTTATAATAAATCGGGATAAACGTTACTGAAAGGATAATCATAGCGATTGGCAATCCAAAGTAAAATTGGATAAAACGCATACCGTCTGTATATGCTTGTCCTGGAGTGGACAAAAAGGTAATGGCACTTGCTTGAGTAGCCATAATGCTGATTCCTATGCCCCACCATTTGGCGTCGTTGTTTCCTTTGAGAAATCCTTTTAAGTCCTTACTACCTCTAGTTTTCCATACCCCATAGCTCACTATTCCTACTAAGGTCCCTATTAGTATAAACCAGTCTAATGTACTCATGAAAAATGCTGGGTAAACAAGTGGAACAGCAAGATTAAAAAGCTAAGAACTGCTATCAAGGTAATGTACCATCCTTTCCAAGACTTGAACACTGGTGGCTTTTCAGAATTACTCATTTCCTAATTCTATAAGGTTGACCAATAAACGATATGCTCCTGGAACTCCAGCTGGCAGCTCTCTGAAGAAAGAAATACCTGTATAGACATAGTTTCCCTTCCCAAATTCTGTAACAAGTAATGAGCCGTTTCTTGCTGGCTCTCCTTTATCGTGCCACGATAAAATCGGTGTGTAGTTTTTATCCCATTCACTCGGAAAATAGAGTCCTCTTTCTTGAACCCAACGGTCAAAATCTTTAGGTGTAATTTTATTTGGGTAATTCAGAACAGGATGGCTCTCCGCTAAAAAGCTAACCTCAGCATCTTCTTCTGTAACTCTGTCTCTTGACAGGGTAATCGGATATGGACCAAATTCCTGAGTCTTCATTCGATGCCTTGTGTTGTATTGCACTATCAAATTACCCCCTCCGTTTACATACTCCATTAGCTTAGGAGCCATAAAAGGTGAACGCTCATTTACATTGAAAAAACGAATACCTGTAAGGATTGCCCCGTATTGTTTTAGATTTTCAATATCGAGATCTGACTCGTTCAATAAATCTACCTGATATCCAATATTGCGTAAGGCTTCTGGAACCAAATCTCCTGCCCCAGCTATATAGCCTATTTTCTTTGTTTTAGTTTGTACATCTACATATACCAACTTAGTCTTACTGTCCGGAAACCAAACCTGAGTCGGAATATGGTCATAAGAAATGGTATTCATTGCTTTGGCCTTGGTACCGTTTAATATGATTTCTAAATTGCCATTTTGAGGTCTGTCCTCAGGGGTTAAAGTGATGACTACTTTGTATTCATCTCCCTTTCTTTCTAGAGTAAATCCGTCTTCATACGTTGCCTTCCAGCCCATGGGTAATATCGCTGCAAACCTTCCTGTTTGATTATTGGTGTGAGCCTTCAATGTAACCTCAATTTGTTGCGAGGATTGATTTGAAAACAAATAGGTAGGTTGGCTAATGTTTGCAGTCACTCGAGGTGTAATGACAAATGGCCGATACATCTCACCTTTTACTGGATCATTCCACTTATACACTAAAGGAATGTCTACAATTAATTCTTCATCATCAGAAACGTACGTTACTTCAAATGACACAGCTGGGTCGTTTTCAGGTAAACCAATTAGGTTTTGATCGGTAACGTTATAAGTCCCTAAACTCCCCTCTTTTGCCAGCCAATAAGGCTGGGTTATCTGTATATTCTTCGGTGCAACCTTGAATGTCTGAAATTGTTGTTCTTCATCTTCAAACGGCAGGTTCACCCCTAAAGCATCGTTCCGAACATTCTTTAACTTAAGATTCTTCCCATTTCTTGAGATATACTCTAGTGTAACTTCTATGCTATCTCCTTTTGCAGCAGAAAAATCACTTGCTACAGCTTCAACATACAGACCAGAGATATGTGTTAATAATCGATCAACATCTTTGATTTTTTCAAAGACAAAAGGGTCTCCATTGGTTCCTAAATTGATTAATTCTTGTCTTAGCTCAATCAAATCTTTTCTGCTATCAGAGGGTTTAGCAATATTGTATTCGTCTATGAGTCTTGTCACTAGACCTTGAACTATAATGCTTCGTTCTACTCTAGACCAATCACTAGCGTATCCTTCGAAAAGATGATCATTAGCAGGCGTGCCTACTAGGTGCTCAAAGTACTCTATCTGCTCTCCACGTTTTCCAGTAGACCCAAAGCCTTGGCTCTTATGTTGAGAGCGGCTACGTGCAGCTAGCTCATTATAACTAGTTCCTAAAACCGAGTTGTACTCTCCAATATCTATGGTGACAACTCCTGGATCATCTCCAGAAATACTGTCGTTCCACCAACGACCGGTGTTCACCACTACTCTAGTGGGCTGCCAGATGTTTACATATTTTAATTGTTCTGGGTACTTACTAGCATCTCCCGCCAATGAAAAAGCTTCCTTAGCAAGTAAAGCAGAAGCTGTATGGTGCCCGTGGCCTCCACCTCCACTAGTAGGGAACCTACAGACAATAACGTCTGGTCTAAACTTACGGATCACCCAAACTACATCTCCTAAGATTTTTTCCTTATCCCAAATCTCTAGTGTCTCATCTGGCGTTTTTGAATAGCCAAAATCATTGGCTCTCGTAAAGTATTGGTTTCCTCCATCTGTTCGCCTTGCTGCAAGCAGTTCTTGGGTACGAATGATACCTAGTTCTTCTCGAATTTCTGTACCTATAAGGTTTTGACCACCATCACCACGCGTCAGTGAAAGGTACGCTGTGTTGTACAACTTTTCATTTGCACAGTAACTGATAAAACGGGTGTTTTCGTCATCTGGATGAGCAGCGAGATAAAGTACATTACCTACTACATTCAGTTTTTTTATCTCTTGATATATCTCTGCACTATTGAGCTGTTTTGGCATCTGGCCATACAAAAAAGTGCTGACTAAGATGAAAAGCGTGAGAAGGTTCTTTCGCATAGGGTCAAAACTAAGCAAAGAGACAAATAGTTTTGAACCAAGAAGATTAATTATAATCTAATATGGATATAATATTACTATACAAACCGATCGTCGGTTTCCATCACTGTGCCACATTGGTTACAAGTACGTAATTCCTCGCTTGCGTAGTACTCTCTGAATCTAGGTAAAAAGTCTTTTTCAATGTCATTCAGTGGAAATTTATATTCATGTAATTTGTTGTTACAATTGTCGCAAAACCACATTAAACCATCTTGCTCGCCATGGGTTCTTTTGCATTCTATTACCAAACCAATACTGCCCTCGCTACGCATTGGAGAATGAGGAACATTTGCAGGTAGTAAAAACATTTCTCCTGCAGATATAGGAATATCGACGGCCTTACCATCTTCCTGTATCCGTACATTGATATCTCCTTCTAACTGATAAAACAGTTCTTCAGTTTCATTGTAATGATAATCCTTACGTGCATTCGGTCCTGCAACAATCATTACAATATAGTCGCCAGCATCTTTGTAAAGATTCCTATTTCCAACAGGTGGCTTTAGCTCTTCGCGGTGTTCATCTATCCATTTTTGTAGGTTAAAAGGTCGTCTAACAGCCATAATATTCTGATTTTGGACGAAGTTAATCAATCTGTATTACTTCCACATATCCCAAGAAAATATAGTACGTTTGCATAAGCAACTTTTAAAATAATCAACTATGCTATTGTTTCTAAATATGGGCGGTATGGAATGGGTTTTTATCCTGTTAGCTGTTCTTTTACTTTTTGGTGGTAGAAAAATACCTGAACTTATGAAAGGTCTAGGATCTGGTATACGCGAATTCAATAAGGCTAAAAACGACGTAAGCGAAAGCTTACGAGAAGGGATGAATGAACCTCCAAAATCGGAAAAAAAATCTGACGAGAAGTAGTTTGAATGAACTCAAAAAAGTACGTCTCTTTAGCTGACATACAGACCGATATAGCTTCAGGAAAAATCACCTGTAGCTCTCTTGCTGATTACTACCTTTCACAAACCGAAAAAAACACTCATCTAAATGCCTTCTTGGAAGTGTTTGATGAAGAAACGCGGAATAAGGCAAAAGCAATTGATGAAAAAATAGCTGCAGGAACTGCAGGTAAGCTAGCTGGAATGTTCCTTGCAATCAAAGACAATATTTGCTACAAAAACCATCACGCGTCAGCTTCCTCTAAAATTATAGAGAACTACGATGCTGTTTATACTTCAACAGCTTTGCAACGATTACTAGACGAAGATGTCATCGTAATAGGAAGGTGCAATTGTGATGAATTTGCGATGGGTGCAAGTAATGAAAGCTCTGCATTTGGCCCTGTGAAAAACGCAGCAGATAATACAAAAGTACCTGGTGGCAGTTCTGGTGGTAGTGCCGTTGCTGTTCAGGCAGACATGTGTCTAGCATCACTCGGTTCTGACACAGGTGGATCAGTAAGACAACCAGCTGCATTTACTGGCACTATTGGAATAAAGCCAACCTACGGAAGAGTCTCTCGTTATGGTCTAATGGCCTATGCTTCTAGTTTCGATCAAATCGCACCTTTTACAGCTTCGGCTGAAGACGCCGCTCTCATTCTTAGTATAATGAGTGGTAAGGATGAAATGGATGCAACTTCTTCTTCTGCGGAGGTCAATGTTAGCCTTCCAAATACATCAAAAAAGTACAAGATAGCCTATTCCAAAGAAGCTATGGAAAGTGAAGGGCTTCAGCAAGAAGTCAGAAATGCTTACCAAAACTTAATAGAAAAACTAAGAAGTGATGGGCATATCGTTGAAGAAAAGTCTTTTCCCTACTTGGACTATATGGTGCCTTGCTATTATGTGCTCACTACGGCAGAGGCCTCTTCTAATCTTTCGAGATACAGCGGAATATTGTACGGGGAAAGAAGTGAAGAAGCACATGACATTGAATCTACCTTCAAAAAGTCTCGAAGTCAAGGTTTTGGTGAAGAAGTAAAGCGTAGGATAATGACCGGAACATTTGTACTAAGTGCAGATGAATATGAAGCTTATTACAAAAAAGCTCAAGAAGTAAGACGAGTTATACAGAGTGAAAGTCTTAAAATAGTAGATGAGTATGATTTCTTTCTTTGTCCTACTACTCCTACAACTGCATTTAGCATAGGAGGAAAAGAGTCTCAAGATCCTATAAAAATGTACCTAGCAGATATCTTTACTGTTCAGGCCCCATTGGCAGGTTTGCCAGCAGTTTCAGTACCAACAGAGTCCTTAGGAGGTCTCTCAATTGGAATGCATTTTATGGGAAGAGCTTTTCAGGAACAAGAATTGCTTAATATTTCTAAAATAGTTAGTCAATATTATGAGAAGTAGTCTAATTGCAATCTTAGTAGGTGCCTGGGGAATTTGTTCAGCACAACTTTCTGATAAAGATTATACAGATAGGTTACTAACCATTCAAAAATCGATACCTTTAGAATTTAACGACGAAGTAAAATCTCAGATTCAACAATATATAGGTACAAATGATTCTAGAATACAGAACACATTAAATCTCTTTGCTGTATATGAAGAGGAGTTTAAAAAGGTTTTTGCAACTTACAATGTTCCAGAAGAACTTCGGTTTGCAAGCATTTCTCTTACTGATTTCGATAATTACAATGGGGGGTATCAAGGAAGGCAAGGTGTATTCAATTTAACCTATAGGGTAGCAAAAAAACGTGGTCTTAACATCACTAATTATGTAGATGAACGTAGAAATATAACTAAAGCCGCCGCTGTTTTTTGTCAAGAAATCTCAAGTATAAACCAAAAGGTAAATAACTGGCAAAAAGCACTTATCATATACGGAAGTAGTGATCTAGACTGGCAAAGAGCTAGAATCATGTCAAAAGACTCTACAGACGATATTTGGCAAATTAGCAAATACTTGAAAAATGATTACAGTAAAATTCTGCCAAAATTCATAGCCGCTGTTTATTTCGGGAATTACTATGAAGAACATAGCTATGCTAAGACTCCAGTTGTTCCAAATGTAAATGAGGTCGCTATAGAAAAACCAGTAAGTTTTACCCAAATAGGTAAAGAACTAGATATAGATGTAGCTGAATTGAAAATCTTAAATCCTATTTTCACTAAGGGAATGGTTCCCAAAAGTGAAAACACCTACACGCTTAATCTGCCGTATGACAAAATAGATAAATTCTATGAACTGGGAGATTCGATTTATGGAATTCAACCAACCATAATACAAAATGCTCAAGTGGACCTAAGTAATACAAGGGTAGCAGAAGCACCCCCAAAACCGAAAACAGCTCCAAAGAAAACACATGCGACTTTAATCTATCGCGTAAAAAGTGGCGATAATTTAATTCTGATTGCAGATATCTACGACATAACCGTTTCCAGTCTCAAAGCTCAAAACGGACTAAGAAGTAGCCGTATTAATGTAGACAAAAGACTGTACGTAAAAGTACCGATGAGTAAAAAAGCGTATTACATGAAAATGAACAGAATGTCTATGGCTCAGAAAAAAGCACAAGCTCGCAGAGACTAAACCTTAAACTTCGTGAAGTTAGATAAAGAGAAATATCTAGAAAGCAGGTCTGTTAAACCTCGCTCACTATTTTTCTCTCTTTTGTTAATCAACCTATTATTAGGGTTAATATCCTATTATTTTCCTTCAGATGGTGTTTCCTTAACTGGTGGCATAAAGCTTAAGTTCTTGTCGCTTAACGATTTGTTAATTCAAGACTCGACTGAAACTGCAACCGTGGCTTTAGAAGACGTCTTAGGCGGTGTCGAGCCCATTATATCTGATACTGGTTCGGCTTCTGTTACAGATAGTACTTTTCTCCAGGATGCGGAAAATATTGTTTATACCGAAGTTCCAAAATACCGACAAATCTGGATGCCAGAAAACAATCCAGAGGCTTTAACAATGCTCATCAATGCATTGAAGGTAGAGAGTAAGAAGAAAGTAGTTAGGATTCTTCATTATGGTGATTCACAAATAGAAGGAGATCGAGTCACCAACTATCTGCGATTTAGAATCCAAGAAACCTTTGGGGGGAGTGGTGCTGGAATACTATTACCGAAAGAGCCAGCTGCAGACTCTAGAAGAAACTATCTAGTGTCGGAATCAGATAATATTATAAAGCACGCTATCTACGGAAAAACACCAAAATCACATAACAACGTGTATGGATTAGGAGGAACTGCTTATACCATAAATGGAAAAAATAACCATTTTTTAAGGTGGGATACATTGTCCTATAAAGATAGCACAGGACACGAAACTATAAGCATAGAGGCTAGATTCTCTGACTCCACTCAATCGCCCAATTATATAAAAATATCCAATAGAGGTATGGGCTATAGCAGATCAAGAAAACATAGCAAGATTACACTACTCTATGAGAATAACGAGTATGCGAAACTAGCCTTAACCTATAATGGAAAATCCCATGATTATATACTTAAGCCAAGGCCAAACGGAGGTTTGAAAACGTGGAATACCTCAGCGAATAAGAGTTTGAAATTCTCATTTGTAAAAGGGCAACCACCTAAAATTTATGGCATTGGATTCGATGGGAAAATTGGAGTAGCGGTAGACAATTTTGGCATGAGGGGTAGTTCTGGTCAAGGTTTTAGCGGAATGAATAATACTAGATACGCTGAACAACTTAGACAAATGAATGTACGGGGAATTATCATGCAGTATGGAGTGAATGTAGTGCCTAACGCTATAAGCGATTATTCATATTACAAACGAAGTCTTATAAGTCAATTTAAAGCTCTAAAAAAAGCTTACCCTGGAATAAGTATCATAGTTGTGGGGCCAAATGATATGAGTAAAAATGATGATGGGGAATACTCTTCCTATGAGAATATTCCGCGAATACGAGATGCGATGAAAGCTGCTGCCTTAGAATCAGGATGCTGCTTCTGGGATTTATACGAAGCCATGGGAGGGGAGAACGCAATGAAAGAATGGGTCAATAAAGGATTGGCACAAAAGGATTATACGCACTTTACCTATAAAGGGGCTAAGTACGTAGGAGAAATGCTTTACGAAGCCATAATCGATCAAGTCAATAAAAAAGCAAACTAAGATGGAGCTCTCACACGAATATTTTATGAAGCAAGCGTTAAAGCAAGCTGACAATGCTTTTGCTGAAGATGAGGTTCCGATTGGTGCTATTGTAGTGGTAGAAAACCAGATCATTGGTAAGGGTTACAATCAAGTAGAAAGATTACAAGACCCTACTGCTCACGCCGAAATGTTAGCAATAACTGCTGCTAGCAACTATCTGAATTCAAAGTTTCTGAACGAATGTACCTTATACGTATCAGTGGAGCCCTGTGTTATGTGTTATGGAGCTATTAAAAATGCAAGGATTAGCAAAGTAGTACTTGGCTGCTTAGAACCTAAACATGGGTTTACAAACTTTGTGTCAAGTATTGATAAGATAAGCTTAACAACTGGAGTACTTGAAAATGAATGTAGCACGCTTATGAGGACTTTTTTTGAAGCTAAGCGATAAACGAAGACTTAGCATTTTAAAATCTTAGGACTGCATTTAGTTTTACTCCAAACGGTCGTGCATCGGGATGATTCTCGTCCAAATAAGTTAATCGGTGTATGAAATCTACTCTCACGAATCTGAAAATGTTTTCTATACCATAACCCATCTCCAAATATGGTTTACCATTTGTGAAAAAGCTTGGATTTATATAGGTCTCATTGTCTAGTGGCATTAACCTTCTATTCGCATTACTCATAGTGCCATATACGGCCTTAGCATTCACAAAACTCCTCCATTTTAGCTGCTTCATCAGTGGAACCCTGTTCATTATCAGTCCATTAAACTGATGTTCATAATCCGCTGCGATATATTGATCTGTGGCAAACTCAAAAAAGCTCATGAGGTTATACGTTTGGCCATTACTGAAAAATGATTCATTTCCTCTCATTATAAAAAGTGAGGGATAGGGAGCTTGACCAAAAGTCTTGTAGGCACGCACATTGTATTCAAAAGTTCCTAAGTTGCCTAGACTGTTAAACTGCCACACATGAAGTCCAAGCTTATCAAAACTGAAATCACTGGCAAAAATGTTGTCAAAGCTTCGTGTGTAATCCACAGTAATAGCTGGTGCTTTAAGATTACCCAAACTATACCGATTTATTCTACGAACTATAAACTGTTCCTTGTGAGAAAATCTTCCTTTCAGATTGATGGACGTCACATTGTATCCAGTTCTAAAACCTTGAGAAGCATCTCTTAAATTTGAGTAATAGCCAAAGTCAAAATCTCCTACAGGCTCAAACCTAAATTCTTTATGAGTTAGATTTATCGTCTGTGTATACCCCTTTGCAAGCTCTTTCTCAGCCCAAATTCGCTTAGTGAAACTGCGATTTATTTGATCTGTTCCGAGTAGGGCGAAAGCATTAAAAATAGCTGACTGATTGTTGTTGTCGTCATCAGTAATGCCAATTAACTCAACATCATTTTTTACATATACTCCCGCTTTAAACCATTTCTTTCTATCAAGCACATACTCCGTAAATAGTCCATATTTAAACTGCTCATCGGTAAACCCATATGCCCCGTAGGCTCTTAACTGAAAATCTGGGTGAAACTCTGGAGAAGTTCTAAATCCTATTCGCGTCCGAATTCCTTCTAGTTTATTGTATCCTAACAAATAATACCACGGTCCTAATTCAATCTTTCCTTTGGGTATATGTCCTTCCACCGCTATTTCTACAAAGTCAATATAGGTCTTTATCAGTGGTTGATTTTTTAAAGAATCAACCATAGCGTATATCCTTTTGTCCTCTAGAGATATTTTTTCGTGACGAGTGGTATCCCAGTATTCTTCTGAACGCTTAAAAGATTTTTCTTCCACCTCTATTTTCTCTTCATAAAAAGGCAATTCATGAACCTTGTTTATTTTAGTATGCTTCGTGGAATTGTAGTAGAGTCCAATCATACCAACGGTGTTTGAGGTGAGTTCTGCAATATCAATAAGTACTCGTGTTTTATTAGGCAACCAATAGGTGGGCTCCACCTCTTCAAACTCTTGCTGTATCTTTAGTTTTTCTATGAAATTTAGATTAGCTTCTTTTGTTATTTCTAAGCTTAACCTTTTGATTGCGTACGACTTAGCGTCAATCCAAATCATCCCTGAAAACACTAAATCTTTACTGTTTTGTGGGTCTACTTTTATTTGATAACACGGCTTACCGCCTATCTCTAAGCTATCTACCAATGCGAAATAGTAATACAATCCAGCTTGTATACTTAATGGAGAAATAAAATCTTTATCTAATATGTAGAGATTGTTTTCATAGAAGTTGTACTGCTGAAAAGTAGATCCTAGAATCTGTGATACATAACTCTCGTCACCTACTCCTACCCCTTGAAGTTTAGTTGCATGTATTACCTCTTTTGTCCTCCTTGGAAACTTACGGAAGTAATAATCACTGATGGTTTCTGATACAAACACTGGTAGCACTTTCTTAGCAGTACTATCTCCAAAGGAAGATACAGTGTCAAATAATGGAGCCATCGCATCAAAGATTTTTCGTTTCTTGAACTTATCAGTTACGTTGTCTACTGCTAATTGAACTTTATTATACCCTTCATATTCATAAAATTCAATTTTATCAGGGTTGTGCTCTTTTTTCATTTTCCGAGCACGTTTCATTATGACTTCTGCAGGATTGACTCCCCCAGGTCGCACTACAATTTCTCCAAGTGATGCACTCGACTCTGCAATTGAGAAATTTATAGTCTGTACTCCTGCATCGGTTACAACTTTCGTCACTGGATTGTACCCAATATATGAGGCTTGTAAGCTATCTACTGCCAAATCAGTAGTTATCTTATAATGTCCATCAAAATCGGTTACTGTTCCTAGTTTTATGTTGGTTCCGCTAATAGTTACATATGGAAGAGGTTCTCCTGTTGTAGCGTCTGTTACTTGCCCAGATATTACCGTCTGTGCTATTGAAGAGGAAATTGAAAGGCAGATTGCCCAACCGATAATTAGTATAGTTCTCACTTATAAAAATAAGTAGTCACAAGTATAGTTATTATTTATCCTATCTAGTAAAACAATCCTTATCGTTTCCTGCACGTTATTCATAGTGTATTGGATTTTTTAAGGTTTCTAGATGAGGCTAATGAATTGAAAGTTAGGAGATTCTTTTTCTACAATGATTTAAATCAGATTTATACAAGATTACTTAGAACAAAGTAAAAAGAGAGTATATATTGCATATTCCGAAAATTTCAAATGCTAAAACATTTATCTTACAGGTTTTTCATTTGCACTATTTGTTTCTAAGTTACTTTATGTCAAATAAAACAAAATCAAGAAGAAATTTTATCAAACTAGCCGTATTTAGTGGTATTTCAGGAATAATTTCTCCTTTAAAATCTATCGCAACAAGCTCTAGAAGCTTCAAGTTTGATTTGAAAAAAAGTGTAGCACAATTCCAGACGCCAATCAATCAAACATTGATTAGGAAGTTGTTCCCGTTAGAGTTAAAAAAGTCGTACTTCAATCTAGCAAGTCATAGTCTGATTTCAAATGAGGTTATTAATAGAATATCGGAAATACTGACATATTATTCTACTGTTGCCACTAATGACCGGAAACCAATGGAGCAATGTCGCGAGAGTTTAGCTAAGCTCTTTAAGGTAGATAAAAGAAAAATTGCCCTTACTAGAAACGCAACTGAAAGTGCTAATATAGTGGCTAAAGGATTAGAACTAAATGCCAACGACGAAGTTATAATTACTACACACGAGCACATTGGCGGAGCGTCACCATGGATAGCATTGGCAAAAGAAAAGGGTATAAAGGTTATACCCGTTGAACTCGACTTGGCAGGCAAAACAAATCTAGAGCGTATTGAAAAAAATATCACATCAAAAACTCAGGTCATTTATGTTTCTCATATAACTTGTACTACTGGGATGTGCCTACCCGTAGAATCTATTGTAAGATTGTGTCAAAAAAAAAATATCATATCTTGTATTGACGGGGCACAGGCGATGGGCATGATTCCTCTAGATATCGGAAAGATTAATCCGGATTTTTATATTGGATGCGGACACAAGTGGCTATTAGGCCCGAGAGGAACTGGGATTTTATATGCAAAAGATACTAGTCTTTTGACCCCTGTATTTATTGGTTCTTATAGTGATGCTGATTTCAACCTGGCAAAGACGACTATCACTTATAGAGATGAAATTAGTAGAGAAGAGTATGGCACAAGGAACATAGCTCTATATGGCGGCCTAAGCAGTTCCATTGAATTGCTAGAAAGCCTAACATTGGAGAATATTTCTCAATACGCTAGTTCTCTTGCTACATATTTTAGACATCAGTTAGAAGATGATTCTAAAATTACTTTTTTATCTCCTAAAATGAAGAAGTATTCTAGTTCTATTGTCACTATCAGGCTGCTTAACACTAATAACAGAGACGCTGTAAATAATCTTTTAAACAAGCATAACATCTTTGCAAGATGGATATATGAATGTAATCTAGACGCCATTAGAATCTCTTTTTCTATATTAAATTCGGAACAAGAAGTAGATAGGTTAATTTTAACCCTAAGGGAATTAAATCAATAGGGAGTTACAATAAAAACTCTAGAACAGCTTCTCTAAAACCTTCGGGCTTTTCGGCATGAACCCAATGCCCTGCTTCCTCAATTTCAGCAAACTCTACTTGAATGAAGATGTCTTCTATTTGACTTTTATCTTGCTCCGTTATATAGCCAGACCGTTCTCCATAAATAAATAGCGTTTCGGCAGATATATGCCAAGAGAAATCCATTTTGTCAATCATCCTTGGATAAAACCTTTCTATTGATTCGAGGTTAAACTTCAATCGATAACCTTTCTCTGCCTTTTCCAAATTTTTAAGTAAAAACATACGAACCGACTTATTTGGCTCTACTCTGGCCAATGCTTCATCCGCATCTCTTCTACTTTCACAAGCGGAGAAATCAATTGAATGAAACGCCTCAAAGTAGGTCAAATGTCCTGGTTTGTATTTCTTTGGAGCGATATCTACAACGATGAGTTTGTTCAACTTGTCTGGATGTAAATCAGCAAATTTCATAACTGTTTTGCCTCCCATAGAATGTCCTAAAACATGAGCCTTTTCTACTCCTAGTTCTTCCATTAAAACAGCTAAGTCTTCAGCCATAAGTTCAAAAGACATTTCATCACTTTGTGGGCTATGGCCGTGGTTTCTTTGGTCTACAGTTACCACATTAAGGTGTTCTGAGAGCTTTCTTGCCATGTTGTGCCAATTATCTAACATGCCAAATAACCCGTGTAAGATAAATAGATATTCTGTTGAATTTTCGCTTGGATATATCTTATGGAAAAGCTTCATGTCGTCGTCTATGGCATTTATAAAAAAACCACTCGAACAAACGAGTGGTTTTCTAATTCTTTATATTATGCAGGATTATCTTAGAATATCTTCAACTGGAGTATAGTCCAAGTCAAAGGCTTCAGAAACCCCTTTGTAGCAAACTTTACCGTTTACAACATTCAATCCTAGTTTTAACTCTTTACTTTCATTACATGCCTGTCTCCACCCCTTATTTGCTAATTGTATAGCATAAGGTAAGGTAGCGTTAGTAAGTGCTACAGTAGAAGTATAAGGTACAGCTCCCGGCATATTTGCTACACAGTAGTGTACAATATCATCAATAATATAAGTCGGGTCCTCGTGTGTAGTTGGTTTACAAGTCTCTATACATCCTCCTTGGTCTACCGCCACGTCTACGACAACAGTACCTGGACTCATTAGTTTTAGCATGTCTCTGGTTATAAGATTTGGTGCTTTAGCACCTGGAATCAATACCGCACCTACTACAAGATCCATTTGAGGTATAAGGTCTCGAATATTCATCTCGTTACTGAATCGAGTAACAACGTTTGCAGGCATCACGTCATTCAGGTATCTCAACCTGGCTAAACTTACGTCAAGGATAGTCACCTGAGCACCTAGTCCAGCAGCCATTTTTGCAGCTTGGGTACCTACAATTCCTCCACCTATCACAAGTACTTTCCCTGGTGCTACTCCTGGTACGCCACCAAGCAATACACCTTTACCTTTGATAGGTTTCTCTAGGTATTTAGCTCCTTGCTGTATAGCCATTCTACCAGCAACCTCACTCATGGGTACTAAAAGAGGTAAACTTCTATCACTCGCTTCTACCGTCTCATAAGCTAAACATACAGAACCGCTTTCTATCATAGCATCTGTTAATGGTCTATGGCTTGCAAAGTGGAAGTAGGTGAATACCAACTGATCTTTTTTGATTAGCTTATATTCTGCCTCTATGGGTTCTTTCACCTTCATGATCATCTCAGCGATGTCATACACCTCCTCTATAGTATCAAGCATCTGAGCTCCAGCATCCTTGTACATTTGATCGCTAAAACCACTTCCTTCTCCTCCTGACTTTTGCACATAAACTGTGTGTCCTCTTTTTGTAAGTTCAAGTGCTCCTCCTGGTGTAAGAGCGATTCTGTTTTCGTTGTTTTTGATTTCGGTAGGTACGCCTACAATCATAGTTTGAAGTCTTTTAAAGTTTGGTGCAAATGTATAGAATTTAGTATATGAAAGTAAGGCTTAAGCATGCTAGAATTTTGATGAATAAGAACTACTATTGACATTATGAAAAACGTCTCATCTGCTTTGACTTTACTGCTACTCTTTGTTGCCTTAACGAGTTGTACTAAATCCCAAATAAAGAATAATTGTGAGAATAATAAAATAAGTGTTTCGCCGAATGACTATGATACGGATTCTGTTCTCATATATATACCTAGTGCTTTCACTCCAGATGGAGACCTTCTCAATGACAGGTTTCGACCTTTTATATGGGGAATGGAAATAACTAACTACGAGGTAAGTAAAGGTAATAAAACTCTATTTAGTGTTAGTAACATTGGCAAGGCACTCACCTCTGAAAACAGTTGGGACGGTACGGACGAAGATGGTGAATTGTGCAAGGATGGCGTCTACTCTTACGAAGTCAAAGGAAAGAATGATATTGATGGGGATTTTACTATAACTGGCGAAGTAAGTTTGATAACGGAACAGAACAACAAACCCTGTGAATGCAGATACGAAGACCAACTAGACCCTACAGAAGGTTTTATAAGTCCATCTGCGGAAGCTTGTACAAGTGACTAAAAACTGAAAAATTTATTCTTGAATTATGGTCTTTCTGAAAATGCCAAGGTCTGTAGTTACCTCTACAACATAGACTCCTGGAGATGAGACCCACCTCAATTCTGCCGTACTTATCGAAATATCTAATTCTGAATTCACAACCCTGCCTTGAGCATTAAATAGTTTAACTTGTTTGATTGTTCCAATAGCTAAACCCTCTATCATTACTCTACCACTACTTGGATTGGGGTAAATCTGAATATCGTGTGTCTCTATATCAATTACACTAGCGGTATAGAAAACTGCATCAGACTGTTCAGATTCACAACCATATTTATCAATGTACGTTGCCGTGTAACTTCCAATTCGAATTAGCTTTATGCGATCACTTTGTTGGCCATTTTGTTCTACTCCGTGCCTAAACCAACGGTGAGTGCCTGTTTGGTTTGAAAACAAGGAATCGCCGATCCGCGTAAGAACAGGAACAGGTGTGCTGACAACATTTACAAAACTAGTGTCTGAAGAAAGGCAACCATTGGTATCTGTATACACTACCCAGATATCTGATGTCGTGCTAACGGTTGTTCTGTTTGTAGAGTCACCAGTCTTCCATAAATAATCTCCTAGCAAACTAGAATTAAATTCATGTGGACCACAGGAGACTATGGAGTCTTGCAAATCAATAGGCGGTGAACTAAAAAAAGTGACTTCAAAACTATCGGTATAAGCACACCCAAAGGAATCTTCCACCTGAACTTGAAAGTTACCTGCTGAGCTTATTTCAGTAGATAAAGTTGTATCTCCGCCCCGGCTCCATAGCACATCATAAAAACTGCTATCAACTTGAAGGTTTAAAGTATCTTTTCGGCAAATGTTATAAGCAGAATCTAAGCCAATTTGTGATTCTGGAAAAGTAGTCAAGACGAACTCATCTTGAGATCGACACCAGTTACTATCATACACGTCAAGTGAGTACCGCACGCCAGATTCTCGCGATAATGCTGGTAAGGTGATTCTTGTAACGGAATCTGCTTGCAGCGGAGGACCTCCATAACTAGACCAGTTATAGTACGAAATCAAATGCTTTTTCTCTATAAGTGGCTTTAAATCAAATTCTTCTGACGCACAAATAGTTGTGTCGTTTGGTAACTTTACGTAAGTCTTTTCAGCCACAATAATCGTGTCAAAATAAACTTCAGACCTAGTTCCAGTTGCATTACTGACTTCGTGTCGTAGAATATATTTACCAGACCTGCTAAAGGTCACTACGTCTGACTTGGCACTTGAGGTTACATCGGTAGTAGTCAAAAATGATACGATTCGTTTATCAGCTATTTTTGACCCAAGTGAGTCGAGAGCCCACCAAGAGTAAGTCAAATTGGTGTTGGAGTCCAAAGAATCAATTTTAGAACTTACTTCATAACTTCCGCAAGTTTGTGGCAAATTACACGTTCCTGGGGTGCTGCTTTTATTCACCCTTATTCTAAAGTTTTGAACTACAATACTGTTCAATGGGCAGGCATTGTCTACAGCTGTTACTTTGAAGGTGTACGGCTCCATACGTGCACTAACCGAGTCTGGTCTCCAACAAAATCTACCAGTCGGTAGTCTAGCACTATCATGTAAAATGGTAAATGTAGCTTTTAGAATTCCCTGATCCCAAGATAGAGTTACTGAATCTGGATCCCGAGGTAAGTTTGGAGGAGGTGGAATAAACTGTTTATCATCCGATTGTATATTGAAGCAAAGTAACTGCCCTTCACATACATCATAGCTATACGGTCCCTTTATCTCAGGCGGATTATTGTCTGGACAATTACCAATACTCAATGTGCGTTCTCTAATGAACGAACCTACAATTTTAGGTACGCCTAAGCTGTCTTTTCTCCATTCAGAGACTCTTATAGTTATTGGTGACACTTGTATGCAATTGGTAGGAGTAAATACTAGATCACTAGATTCTTCACCAAAATATAAGCCAATTGGAGGATTTGCACTAATGTTTGTGTATGGCAGTTTGAGTGATCCTGGGTAATAGACTTGCAAAGCTTGTCCGTCTGGAGTGTTGTAGGTTAATGTGTTTGTAGCACTCGTCTGGGGAGCTATCAAGCTATAAGAAATAGAATCCCCTTGATCCATTCTTTCTGATCCAAAAGCAGTAAAAACTGGTTGATTGCAACATAATTTCACCTTCCGTAGATCCTTTGGAATTGGAGAACTATTAGTTGGAGCTAAATTCAAATCTATGGTTGCCTCTAAATAAAGTCTTCCTCGTGGTCCAGTATTGATACTTGAAGTTCGATTCGCTCTATTTGAACTCAAAACAATAGTTCCACTACAATTTGCTAAAACTGCAGCTGATACCTGCGTTAAGTCTAACGTGTCTTTGTACACGTGTTTTTCTATTCCAGGATTTGACCTTGTATTTGGAGTGCCGCAAGAAACTACAATGTCACAGTATTCAGAAACATTAGTAATGCTGGTCCTAGCTGCAGTTCTATTAAAGACTTTTGGAAATGAAGAACATTGTATACTATACAGCCCTAAATCTGTCCCAAAAGGAGCTGACTGACAGTCTCTATAAAATACGATCGTGACCTCATACTTGAGTGAAGATACGTACTTGTAATAAAGCTCTCCACCTAAAGAAGTGTTAGCATAAACTTGACTTAGGCAGGAGACAGAAAGCAATACTGATAGTAAAAACTTGCCCATAATAAATTTGATAAAATGTAAAGATACGGCTTTTCGAGGACAACAAGCTAACCGTTTACTATATCCTGCGCTAGTACTTCAGGCAATTTTCCTTCTGAAATACCTTGCTCAATAGCCTCTTGGTAATTTCCTAGCCGAGCCAACAACAAGTCTTGAATGCTCTTTTTAGCCCAGTATTTCATTTGTCTATTTCGATTGCTTGCCTTCCATTGATTCTGGATAACCTGCTCTTCAAAAGCAAATACTCGTTTCCAATAGGCTTCTATCCCTTGTCCTTCTAGAGCAGATGCAGTGATAACTTTCGGAACCCATCCATTTTCATTTTCTAGCTTTAAGTGAAGAGCCATGCTATACTCTTTAGCAGTCAGGTTTGCTTGGTTCTTCGCGTCTCCATCGGCCTTGTTTACTACTATGATATCCGCCATTTCCATTATACCTCTTTTAATTCCCTGAAGTTCATCCCCTCCTCCAGGTGTAATCACTAAGGTGAAAAGATCTGCCAATTGGGCTATCTCTGTCTCTCCTTGACCAACACCTACGCTTTCTATTAATATGGTATTGTACCCGGCTGCTTCACACAGCAGCATGGCAAGTCGCGTGTTTTTTGCTAAACCGCCTAATTGAGCTCCAGAAGAAGTGGGTCGTATAAAGGCTCTTTCATGGTTACTCAATGTGGTCATTCTCGTCTTGTCACCAAGTATGCTGCCATGTGTTTTTTCACTACTAGGGTCGATACTCAGCACGGCTACTTTTCGCTTTTCATCTTTGAGTAATTCGGCTCCCACTGCTTCAATGAAGGTGCTTTTCCCTGCACCAGGGGTGCCCGTAATTCCAATACGATATGAATCCTTTTTGGGACCAAAATGCTGAATTACTTCAAGGATAACATTACGCTTTTCTTTACGCGTACTCTCCGCCATAGTAATAGCTCTGCTAAGGGTCCTCACGTCACCTTTTTCTAACCCCGCTATAAGTTCTTCCTTGTTCATTCTTGAAAATATACTCTATTCACTCTATCGCTTACATTCGTCAATATCTCATAAGGTATAGTACCTACATTTTCTGCCAGCTCTTCTACTCTAGGCTTATCTCCAAAAATAATAACCTCATCCCCTTCTCTGCAATCTATACCAGAAACGTCACACATTGTCATATCCATACATACGTTTCCGACTACCTTGGCTTTACGTCCACCAACTAGAAAGTATCCTTCCCCTCGGCTGAAAGCTCTGCTATAACCATCTGCATATCCTACGGCAACAACAGCTATATCTCTTTCCTCGTCGGACTTATCATGCTGGCCATATCCAATTCCTTCGCCTGGAGGCACTTTTCTAATCTGACTGATGTAAGACTTGAATGAGCCAACTGGTAGAAGTTCTGATTTGCTTCCCAAAGAAGAAATGCCATATAAACCTATACCTAAACGTACCATATCTAATCGTGCTTTTGGATGTCTCTCTATGCCTCCCGTATTGGCAATATGCTTAAGCACCCCTTCTTTCAATTCCATCTGAGAACATATGGAATTAAACTCTTCTAACTGCTTTTCAGTAAATGAATCTAACGACCTTTCATCTGACCCCGCCAAATGGCTAAAAACAGAAACCAATTCCAACTCTTGATGATGCTTTAAATACTCTTTGAGCCTTGATATATCCTCTTGAGTAAACCCAAGTCGATGCATTCCGGTATCAAATTCTATATGGATTTTTACTTTATTATCTCCTAGGTTTTTTAACGAGCCAAAAGAGTAAATAACAGGCTGTATGTCTGTTTCTAAGTATGGTGTGAGATCCGTCAAATCAGGATTCAATACCATGATGGGCAATGTAATTCCATCTGCCTTCAGCTGCACAGCTTCGTCTGTATAAGCTACACCTAGATAGTCAACGCCATTTTTCTCTAATAAACGAGCTATCTGATAACCTCCACTGCCATAGGCCAAAGCTTTTACCATAGCCATGATTTTAACATTTTGATCTAGCTTAACTCGTATGGTGTCTAGGTTTGTTTGCAGCCTTGAAAGGTTTACTTCTAATGAAGTCTGATGCGTTTTTAGCTTGAGTCGTTCTACTATTTTTTCAAAAGCGAACTCTCTAGCTCCTTTGACAAGAATACTCTGGTCACTTAATTCATGAATAGGATGTTTCTGCAAAAACGAAGATGTGCTTTCATAGAAAATACTTTTAGTAGCAAATAGATCTTGGTTGTACATTATCCTTGGACCTATCCCAATCACTTGATCGATATTGTGCCGTTCTATAGTAGCTGCTAGCTTTTTATACAGCTCCTGTTCTGTCAAATCACTTTCTAATATGTCAGAAACTATAACCGTACTTACCTGCTTATTTTTCTGTTGTACCAAAAAGTCTAAAGCAATGTTAACAGATTGAAAATCAGAATTATAGTAATCGACTATTAGCTGATTATTCTGCTGACCCTTGACTTCTTGCAGACGCATGTCGATTGCAGAAAGTCTACTGACTTTACTACAAAGCGAATTAAGTTTTTCTCCTAATACCAAAGAGGTAGCTATCGCGGTAAATGTGTTTTCAAGACTTGCTTTGTCTGTAAGATTAAGTTCTGCCTTCTCCGTTACACCTAGATAGGTGAGTAAAAACACACCTGTCGTATCTCTCGACACGCGTAAATCAGAGGTTACACCGCTACCCCAAGTGAAAACATTTTTCCCTAAAAGTTGCAATTTAGAAATCGCTGATTGCTGATTCTCAGGGCAAATTATAGTTTCACAGCTCTCAAAAAGGGTTAACTTTTCGTCTAACTTTTGCTCTTGAGACTGAAAGTTAACTGCATGTGCATCTCCCAGGTAAGTGAATACACCGATATCAGGTTGTATCATGTTTGCTAGCCTACTCATCTCTTTTGGCTTGGAAATACCTGCTTCAAATATGCCTATAGAGTGCTTATCCTTCAATCTCCACAGAGAAAGAGGTACGCCAATTTGAGAATTATAGCTTTTGGGATTCTTACATACATTAAACCGATCACTTAGTAAGGTAGAAATCCATTCCTTTACAATCGTTTTTCCATTACTCCCAGTAACTCCGATAACCGGTAGGTCAAACTGGTTTCTATGATGCCTAGCTAAAGACTGTAAAGCCTCTAAGGTGTCACTTACCAAAATGTAAGAAACCTCTTTATTCGGCTTTTGAGAAACTAGGGCCGCTTTTGCACCTTTGTCAAATGCATTTTTGATGTAAGTGTGCCCATTGTTCTTATCTGTAACTATAGCTACGAATAGAGCATTGTTTAATATGGTTTTTCTTGTGTCGGTAAATAAATGATCTATTTGATCAGATGCATTGCCGTGCAGCTTCCCTCCTACTATTTCTGCTATTTCACCTAAGGTATACACTCGCTCTCGCAAATGTATGCTTATTGTCCCTATTTCATACAGAATACATACCTTAGCCGCACAGTTGTGCATCAAGCCTTTAAGAAAAAATTCACACCAAAAGAAGCCAAGCTAAAAATAGCTAAGTACTGTGCATATCAAGAAAGGTGTCATCAAGAAGTTAGAAATAAACTTTATGATTTTGGACTAGAACCTGTGGATGTAGAGGAAATCATTTATGAGCTAATACAAAAAGACTTTTTGAATGAAGAAAGGTTTGCAAAGGCTTACGTTCGGGGTAAGTTCATTTATAAAAAATGGGGTAGAAATAGAATTGTTAGAGAACTGAAAATGAGAAAAATCTCTAATTACTGCATTAAAAAAGGGTTAAAAGAAATAAATGAAGATTTGTATGCAGACACTTTAAAAATGATTCTTTCAAGGAAAGTAGAAGGTCTAAAAAATATCAAAGGTCATCAAAAAAACTATAGAGCTGCCCAATTTGCTATTGGTAAAGGATACGAGTCAAGCCTCGTCTGGGAAGTCATAAAATCAGAGTTTAGCACATGAAAATTTTAGAACACCTAAACTTACCCAGTCCTGTAACAACTATAGAAACACCTTGGACTAAAAAGCACAACCTTCATTTGAGTCTAAAAAGAGATGATCTTATTCACCCTTTAATCTCTGGAAATAAGTGGAGAAAGCTAGAGGGAATATTATCTAGCCATCCAAAAGAAAAAGTAACTAGCCTAGTGACTTACGGAGGTGCTTTTTCAAACCATCTTGTAGCGACAGCCGTAACTGCTTCAATATTACAGTTGCCTTGTACCGGAGTAGTAAGAGGTGAACGACCCAAAAACTCTAATGTGATATTGTCTCTTTGTGAGCTATATGGGATGAAGTTGAATTTTGTGTCACGTGAAGAATATAAATCCGTAAATAGAAAGTCTGGTTTAGAAAATAACACCCTATTTATTCCAGAAGGTGGTGCTTGCGTAGAGGGTACCATAGGCTGTAAGAAAATAGTAGCTGAACTAGATTTAAATTCCTACAACAACGTATTCATTTCATGTGGAACTGGAACCACGATTGCTGGAATGGCGAAATACTTTACTGAAAATCATATTTCATTAGAGAAAATTGTTGGGGTTCAGGTGTTAAAAGGGGAAGATTACATCACATCAGAACTAGAAAAACTCCATGGATTACGTGGGGTAAATATCTTGGATGAATTTCATTTTGGAGGATATGCCAAGACCACCCCTGAGCTTATTGATTTCATTAAACAGTTCACTCAAGAGACCGGAGTATTGCTAGACCCTATCTACACCGGTAAAATGATTTATGCGATTAAAGCCTTGGCAGAGAACGGAAGCCTTAACAATAAACATGTGGCAGCTATTCACACCGGAGGTTTAACCGGTTGGTTTGGTAAGTATACCGAACTATAGTTTTGGAGCTACAAACCCTTTTAATTCTAAAAAGGTAAACCCTTCTCCCGAGTTGTGCAGTACCGTAATTGATTTTAAAATTTTCCCGATATCTTCCTTCGAATCATAAGAAACAGTAATTTGACCAGACCGTCCCGGACCTATTACTTCTTTTGTCCAAGTAGGGCTTGTACAACTGCAACCCGGTATAACCTTTATAATGTTGAGCGGTTGGTTACCTGTATTTTCAAACATGAACTTTTTAACAACTACATCTCCTTGGTTTATGCTTCCTAAATCATAGCTCAGTGTATCGAAGGAGATCAAAACGCTAGATGCATTTTGTTTCATTCTCTTTTCAGAGTCTGCCTTAGGTTCTTCCGATGCCAAAGGCAATGTGTCACTCTTTATTGACCTAATGCTATCTGTTCGTAGACTATCTGATGCATTATTAGAAACGCCAAATACAATACTCCCGGAATCTATTTGCGACAGCTCTACTTCCTGAGATACTGCCGCTTTTTTTGACCTACAGGAAATTGCCATTATGACAATTACTACAACTGTTATGAAATCCTTATGCATCCCTCCCATATAAAACCAAAAAAACCCTTAGCTCTCGCAAGGGTTTTTAAAATTAATGTTTTAACTATTTTCTATTGCTCTGGAGCAACAACTGTAGGCTTAACTACTGGAGTTGCTTTGTTTACTACACCTCTGATGGTAAGGAATTCAGTTCCTCCTTCACCATTGTGCTTTACAGTAATAGTCTTAGTGAAGTTTCCTGGTCTACCTTTAGAGTTGTAGATAGCTGTAATTACACCTTCTGCACCTGGAGCTACTGGCTCTTTAGTCCATTTTGGAGTAGTACATCCACAAGAAGCTTTCACACTGTTTAATACTAATGGAGCGTTTCCTGTGTTAGTGAAAGTAAAAGTCACAGTAGCCTGCACTCCTTCTTCGATTGGACCAAAGTCGTGAGATTTTTTCTCTAGTGTCATTTTAGCCTTTGCTTCAGAAGATAAAGTCACTTTGTTATCCGTCTGAGCCATAGTCATTGTTGTAAATCCAAAAACTAAAGCTGCTAGTAAAATTAAATTTTTCATTTTTCTGTTTTAAATATGTGTCAAAATTAATGTTCGTATGGTTAAGAACAAACGTGATGCCAAAAAACATGGACCACTAATAAGTCATGTTATCCGTAGTTTGGCTTACGTTTTTCAAGGAATGCAGTAGTTCCTTCGATAAAATCATCTGTTCCAAAGCTATTTGCAAAACTGTCTATTTCGTAGTTTAAACCGTCTACGTTTTCATACAAAGCATTGGTACATTTTATTACTTCCGCTATAGCCTTTGGAGATTTCCCTACCAGTTTTTCTACATACTTGATACACGTTGGCAACAATTCTTCTTGAGAAACGACTTGGGTAACAAGGCCATAATTTAGAGCTGTTTCCGCATTTATTGATCTTGCGGTGAGGAGCATATCGAGTGCTCTACCGCGACCAATGATCTGTGCTAATCTTTGTGTGCCGCCATATCCTGGAGGAACTCCCAGATTTACTTCTGGCTGTCCAAAAAGAGCATTATCGCTCGCAATTCGGACATGGCATGCCATCGTAAGCTCACATCCACCGCCAAGAGCATAGCCATTTACAGCAGCTATCACTGGTATTTCACTTTGTTCTAAGCTATTAAATACCTCTCCACCGTTGGCACTCATTTCTTTAGCTTTTGCACTATCAAAATCTGAAAACTCAGAAATATCAGCTCCCGCTGCAAATGCTTTAGTACCTTTTCCTGTGAGAATAATTCCGCGTACAATCTTCTCTTCATTGAGCCGAGCTACCTCTTTCCCTATTTCTTGTATAAGTTCTATGTTGAGTGCATTCAGCTTGTCTTCACGGTTAAGCGTGATGATTTGCACGACTCCTTTGTTTTTAGATAAAATGTGGCTGTACATGGATGCGAAGGTAAATAAGTCTAAGTTAAAGTGTAAGTGTAAATTTGCCGCCATGCATCTAAACAAAGCACTCGCGTTTGATGAATTTTCGACAACTAGTTTAGCAGACTGGAAGGCAAAAGCAACTAAAGATCTAAAAGGAAAACCACTTGAAGAGCTTGCTTATACTACTTCAGATGGAATAACAGTTGAACCTTATTATACTGAAGAAAATAGCAACCAAGGAGTTGCTTATTCTGAGACAGATTGGCTGATCACATTATTAGCGGATGAAAAGTTAGACGGGGTGGATAAAACCATATCTAGCTTGAATGATCTTGGAGTATCTGGAGGAGACTTAGTGTTAAGCAACCTAAATAAGGCAGAAGGTGAAACATCTATTCACTTTGAACTTGGTGTTAGATTTTATGAAAATATAGCAAAACTTAGAGCTCTTAGGGTAGCATATCCGGAAACAGAAGTAAATGTGGTAATCCCAGCTTCAAATGATGAATTTGAATACAACAACCTGGTACGCCAGACCATTGCAGCTGCTTCTGCTATGATCGGCGGAGCAAAGCACATTTGTGTGTTACCCTTTAATAATAAAAACAACGAGCAAAGCCTTCGATTAGCTAAAAACATCTCCTTAGTGTTGAGAAGTGAGAGCTACTTTTCTGAACTATACGATTCTGCAAAAGGTAGCTGGTTTTTAGAAAAACTGACTAGTGAGTATTTAAAAGGCATGACTACAGGAAAGGCTCCAAGCTCAGATACTACTCAACTAGCCAATGATTCGGCAGCTAGTGGTCATCAACCTGGATTGGCACCATACTTACGTGGCCCATATTCTACTATGTATACGGGTAGGCCATGGACCATACGCCAATATGCTGGCTTCAGCACAGCCGAAAAATCAAATGCATTCTATAAACGAAATTTAGCTGCTGGTCAAAAAGGTCTTTCCGTAGCTTTTGATCTTGCTACGCATAGAGGTTATGATAGCGACAACCCAAGAGTAACAGGAGATGTAGGAATGGCTGGAGTAGCTATAGACAGCATTGAGGACATGAAAATCCTTTTTGATCAAATTCCATTAGGTGATATCTCTGTAAGTATGACTATGAATGGAGCGGTGCTGCCTATTATGGCCTTCTATATATCCGCTGCTAAAGAGCAAGGAGTAGATCAATCTAAACTTGCAGGTACCATTCAAAATGACATTCTAAAAGAGTTTATGGTGCGGAATACTTATATCTATCCCCCAGCACCTAGTATGCGAATAATCTCAGATATTTTCAAATACACCTCTGCTAATATGCCAAAGTTTAATAGCATTAGTATTAGTGGATATCATATGCAAGAAGCTGGAGCTACTCCAGAGTTAGAGCTTGCTTACACTATAGCAGATGGATTGGATTATGTACGTACAGGTATCGCTGCAGGTTTGGCAATGGATCAATTTGCTCCTCGACTTTCATTCTTCTGGGGTATCGGGATGAGTTTTTATAAAGAAATCGCCAAGCTCCGTGCAGGGAGACTGCTTTGGGCAAAACTTATCAAAACCTTTGACCCGCAAAATCCGAAGTCCATGGCTCTGAGAACACAC
Source organism: Bacteroidia bacterium (assembly GCA_965655315.1). GTDB lineage: Bacteria > Bacteroidota > Bacteroidia > NS11-12g > UBA9320 > UBA9320. The sequence continues at coordinate 94,651 of CBFHGJ010000003.1, read as the reverse complement.
TGTCAGACTAGTGGTTGGAGTTTAACGGAGCAAGATCCGTATAACAATGTAGCCAGAACGACGATAGAAGGTTTGGCTGCTGTTTTTGGAGGTACACAGAGTTTACATACCAATAGCTTTGATGAGGCGATAGCTTTACCTACTGATTTTAGTGCCAAAATAGCTCGTAACACCCAAAAAATAATCCAAGAAGAAACAGATATAACTAAGGTTATAGATCCTTGGGGAGGAAGTGAAATCATAGAACAATACACTCAGGAGTTGGCCCAAAAGGCGTGGGAATACATCTTAGAAATTGAGGAACTTGGAGGAATGGCCAAAGCCATAGAAACTGGAACACCAAAAATGAGAATAGAAGAGTGTGCCGCTATAAAACAAGCCAATATAGATGCAGGAAAAGACATTATTGTTGGGGTAAACAAATACAAAACGGATGAGAAAGCTGATTTTGATATCTTAGAAGTAGACAATGCAGCAGTAAGAAATAGTCAAATTGCACGTATAGAAAAAGTAAAGTCTGAAAGAGACAATAATAAAGTAGCGGAGATCTTAAGCAGACTAGAAAAAGCAGCAAAAGGTGACGAAAACCTTCTTGCTATTTGCGTAGAAGCAGCGGAAGCCCGAGCTACTTTGGGAGAAATGTCATCAGCATTAGAAAAAGTATTTGGCAGGTATCAAGCTAGAAACTCAACCATAAGTGGAGTATATTTGAAAGAGGTGCAGCACAATGAAAAAGTAATAGCGGCTAGGCAAGCTGCTGATAGTTTTGCCGAAAAAGATGGGCGAAGACCCAGAATACTGGTGGCTAAAATGGGTCAAGATGGTCACGACCGTGGTGCCAAAATCATTGCAACTGCCTTTGCCGATTTAGGCTTTGATGTGGATATAGGGCCACTATTTCAAACTCCATCTGAGGTGGCCAAACAGGCTATGGAAAATGATGTTCATATACTTGGCGTGTCATCTCTAGCAGCCGGACACAAAACCTTAATGCCTGAGGTAATTGGAGAGTTAAAAAAACAGCAAATGGATGACGTAATAGTGGTTGCCGGTGGCGTAATACCAGAACAAGATTACGCATTCTTATATGATGCGGGAGTAGATTTTGTCTTTGGTCCTGGCACTGTGATTGCAGAAGCAGCTATAGACATTTTGACTAAACTAGAACAACAACTATGAGTTTTTGGAGAGTTATTCTTTCAATACTGTTTCCACCTTTAGCCGTTTATGATAAAGGTTGCGGATCAATTACGATCGTATTTATCCTAACCCTCTTAGGGTGGGTGCCGGGAGTTATTGCTGCTCTTATTATTCTGAACAAGAATGAATAAATATTAGCTGTTAGTTTACTTCATCTCCTTAAATTGCCACAGGAGCACTTATCCTAGGATGTGGGTCATATCCAATCAGCTCAAAGTCCTCATATTCGAAATCAAATATTGACTTCTTATCAGGATTCAATTTAACGGTTGGGTAAGGTCTAGAGTCTCTACTTAATTGCTCGGCAACTTGCTCTTCGTGGTTACTGTAGATGTGTGCATCTCCAAAAGTATGCACGAACTCTCCAGGCTCTAAGCCTACTTCCTGAGCAATCATAAGGGTAAGCAGTGCGTAACTGGCAATATTAAAAGGCACTCCCAAAAATAGATCCGCACTACGTTGGTATAGCTGGCAACTTAGTTTTCCATCTGCTACATAAAACTGAAAGAGACAATGACAAGGAGTAAGTGCCATATCTTTCAGTTCTCCTACGTTCCAAGCATTTACTATAATCCTTCTGCTATCTGGATTTGACTTAAGTGTATCAAGCACATTTTGAATTTGGTCTATTTTTTCACCACTAGGAGCTTCCCAGCTTCTCCATTGCTTTCCATATACCGGTCCAAGGTCTCCATTTTCATCGGCCCACTGATTCCAAATTCGCACACCATTATCTGTCAGATACTTAATGTTTGTGTCCCCCTTTAAAAACCACAGTAGTTCATACACTATAGATTTCCAGTGTACCTTTTTTGTTGTGATCAGCGGAAAAGATTTTTGTAAATCAAAACGAAGTTGACCACCTAAAATACTCTTTGTTCCTGTGCCCGTTCTATCGGTTTTTAAACTTCCGTTTTCAGACACATATTTTAGAAAATCTTCGTATTGACGCATAGCTTCACAAAGCACGTGGTTTATGGCTGAAATTAATTTACTCTATTATTGGTCGTTCTCAACAATATTTTAACTATGTTGTTTAGTTTTGCGTTGCAAAAATCTTAAAAACCAATGGCAGTAGCGATTAAATTACCGAGAATGAGTGATACGATGGAAGAAGGAACTATCGTATCTTGGTTTGTAAAAGTAGGGGATCAGGTAAAGTCTAGCGAAATGATAGCGGACGTGGAAACGGACAAGGCTACTATGGAGCTGGAAAATTTTGAAAAAGGAGAGGTCCTTCATCTGAACGTTGAAGAAGGAGAAACAATTCCGGTAGAAACAGTTATAGCAATTATTGGTAAAAAAGGAGAAGACTTTCAACACCTACTTGAAGAAGCTCCGGCAGCTCCAGCAGTAGAAGAAAATGCCCAAGAAGTATCGGCTCCAGCAGTAGAGGAAACTCCCGCTCCAACTCCTGTTGCTGCGACTAGTGCTTCTACTTCTAACAACTCATCAAATGGGAGAGTTTTTGCTTCGCCTCTAGCTAAGAAAATGGCAGAAGAGCAGGGCATAGATCTAGGAAGTGTAAATGGAACAGGTGACAATGGTCGCATTGTTAAAAAAGATATTGAGAACTACGTACCATCTGCTGCTCCGTCTTCAGGAACAGTAGGCGTAGAGAGCTACGAAGATGTACCTGTAACTCAAATGCGTAAGACTATTGCTAAACGATTAGCTGAATCTAAGTTTACTGCTCCTCATTTCTATCTTACAAAAGAGATAAAAATGGGTGCTGTGATGGCCGCTCGTAAGCGAATGAATGAGTACAGTGAAACTAAAATATCTGTCAATGACCTAGTAGTAAAAGCCGTGGCGGTAGCTCTCAAAAAGCACCCAAATGTAAACTCGGCGTGGTTAGGAGATAAGATAAGAAGAAATCATCACGTGCACATAGGGGTTGCCGTAGCTGTAGAAGACGGACTTCTAGTTCCTGTGGTTCGTTTTGCTGATAACAGAACACTATCTCAAATAGGCACAGAAATTAGAGACTTGGCAGGCAAGGCTAAGAACAAAGAACTACAGCCAAAAGATTGGGAGGGAAACACGTTCACTATTTCAAACTTAGGAATGTTCGGTATTGATGAGTTTACGGCAATCGTAAACCCACCAGACGCTTGTATTCTAGCTGTGGGCAGCTCAAAAGAAACCATCATCGTAGAAAATGGTGAAATGAGACCAGGTCACGTTATGAAAGTAACGCTGAGCTGTGACCACAGAGTAGTTGACGGTGTCACTGGAGCTAAGTTCTTACAAACCTTCCAAGAGCTGATGGAAGAGCCTGTGAGATTATTGGTGTAATCAAATAAAGAAACAAAGAATACTAGAGCCACTCAAAATTTGAGTGGCTTTTTTATGCGACATTATGAAAACAGATTTCTTGCATAATCCCCAACTTTACTTTAGACTTGCACAGCCTTTCAGGCCAATTCTCAAGAAATTTTCCTAAAATTTTTCTCGATAACTTTTTTTGAAACACAATTCTTAATTACAACACATGTACGATATTCTTTCATTAGGAGAGATGGTTTTGCTAGAGTTACGCAAAATCGCAGACACTAACGACATCAAACATAAAGGCCTGAAGAAACAGGACCTTATTTACAAAATACTAGACTTTCAGGCTGTTAATCCTGAGAAATTTAAAAACGTTAATCCAGCAGCTAAAGAAACCAAAGCAGAGCAGCCTAAAAAACCGGCAAGGGTTAAAAAAGCAGCACCTATAAAAAAGGTGAGAAGTGAGAATAACGACGAGTCGAACGAACGAAAGCCAAAGGCTGACGAAAGAAAAGAGCGTCCTAGAAAAGAAAGGCCAAGGTCTGAAGGAGGTGATGAAAACACAGTACGTCCTAGAAAAGCGGCTCCCATAAAAAAAGAAAGACGTGATAACGATTCAAGGGAAACGAACAAAACGTCAACAAGTCAACCAGAGCGTTTAAGCAGAGAAGAAAGATTGGCTAAAAAGGATAATAATCCAAATCAGAATAAAAGACAGCTTACTGACGAAGAAAAAGCTGCTAGAGATAGAGAAAGAGCAGAACGAGATGCGGAAAGAAAACAACGAGAAGAAGAGAAACGTAAAAAGCGAGAAGCTGAAGAGAAGCTAATTAATTATCTAGAACTAGAGGGTGTAGTTACTACTCAAGGAGTCCTAGAAGTAATTTCTGACGGTTATGGATTCCTTAGGTCTTCGGATTATAATTATCAGCCTTCACCTGACGATGTTTACATATCTCCTAATCAAGTAAGACAAAATGGACTTAAAACGGGTGATGTAGTTAAAGGAAATATCCGACCACCTAAAGAAGGAGAAAAGTATTTCGCCCTGATAAAAATCATCAGTATAAATGGTCGTTCCCTTGAGTTCGTGAAAGACAGAGTTGCTTTCCACCATTTAACACCTCTTTTCCCAGAGGAAAAGTTCAATTTAGAGTATAAAAATGACAACTACTCTACTCGGATAATGGACATCATTTCACCTATCGGAAAAGGTCAACGTGGTCTCATTGTAGCACAGCCAAAAACTGGAAAAACAAACTTATTAAAGGACGTAGCTAACGCTATAGCTCAAAATCACCCAGAGACTTATATGATCATCTTACTTATAGATGAACGTCCTGAAGAGGTGACAGACATGGCTCGAAATGTAAATGCAGAGGTTGTAGCTTCTACTTTTGATGAGCCTGCAGACAAGCACGTAAAACTCGCCAATATTGTTCTGGAAAAAGCTAAGAGGCTAACTGAATGTGGTCACGATGTAGTAATCCTTCTAGACTCTATTACTCGTTTAGCGAGAGCTTATAATACCGTACAGCCTGCCAGTGGTAAAATACTAAGTGGTGGTGTAGATGCAAATGCTCTTCAAAAACCAAAGCGATTTTTCGGTGCTGCTAGGAATATAGAAAATGGTGGTTCACTTACTATCATAGCTACAGCTCTTACAGAGACCGGATCTAAAATGGATGAAGTTATCTTCGAAGAGTTTAAGGGAACAGGTAATATGGAACTTCAGTTGGATAGAAAACTATCTAACAAACGTATCTACCCTGCAATTGACATCGTATCGAGTAGTACACGTAGAGAAGATCTACTATTAGACAAGATGGTCCTTCAGAAAATGTGGATCATGCGAAATCATTTGGCGGACATGAATCCAGAAGAGGCTATGAATACAATGCTCAACTATATGAAGGGAACAAAGAACAATGACGAGTTCCTAGTGAGCATGAATGGGTAAAAGCCTACTCTATATCAATCTTTATTTGGTTTTCAACCATCCGAGTAGAGCTTAATCCTGTTTTTGTACTTAAGAAGATTTGATCGCCTACTTCTAAATTTCTTATTGCCTTCCAAACAGAATAACTCATTCGCTCTTTAGGAGAGGAAATCATGTATGGAGGTTTTTGAGGCTCTATAAATGTAAATGAATACGCGGTAATGGTATCTAAATCTTCAAAACAGATTGGACTATACTTTTCCTGTTTTCTAACCTTATTTATCAGCTGTTGTAATTTGTCTAGACTGTCCTTTCTAAAATCAAAAGTGGAGTAACAAGGCACCTCTTCCATAATCTGAAAAATGTACCGTTCTGCATAATGATACTCCCCGTCTTTTATATAAACACGGGTTCTGAAATCCACCCTATCTCCTATCTGAAATGATTCAATAGTGTCTATTAACTCTGAAATACTTGAGCTACTGGTAAGATTAAAAGATTTGCTTGAGTAAATATGGTAATCCTGCCCATTTATTCGTTGTTCTCTTGTAGGAAATATTGTTACAGGAGAAGATGTGTCTACCCATTCTTGTCTGTTTGTGCAAGTGTTGTAACCAAATGAGTCAGACAACCATTGAATGAGTTTATCTTTTTCGATTTGTACTCCAAAACCCGGTTCAGCTGGAAATAACCTCCAGCAAGTATCTTTCTGGGGAATAACTAAAGAATCAATAGTCAAAGAAAAGGGAGCAACTTGATATTTTGCTCCATCTTTTTCGTGACGGATGTCGGTGAAAACTACTTTAGTATATGATTTAATATTCTTAATAGCACTAACCAGAGAGCTTTGATATTCATTTTGTAAACGACCATCGTAGACTGTAAAAAAAGCATTTCCTTCACCTAGCAGGTTAACGAATGTGACTGAAAATTCACTGAAAAAGATAGTATCTGTTTGTTCGTCAAAACAGAAATTGTATGCCGAATAGAGCTTATCAAGTTGTAAAAATTCATTTTTTGAAATGACGCGGTTTGTAGCAGTATCATCAAAAACATAGCGACATGTATCTGCAATAGGAACAACAGGATAAATCAGTTCAGCTTTTACTTGGGCGTTGAGCTGTATGGTTACAGCTGAAATTAGAAAAAGTACATAAGCCATCTTAATCATTATATCCCATAAGTTAGGTGGTAAAGATTGGTATGTTCTTTGACCTTTATTCTTTCTGAAATACGATGTCCAGGAACCCACAGCACCTCATCTCCTTTGCACAGAAGCATTAGGTTTTCTTTTGTAAATACGTCTACCTTTTCGTCAATAAAAAAATCACTTAAAAGTTTAGATCCTTTCATTCCAAGAGGTTGAATTCGATCTCCTTTTTGCCAGCTTCTTACTGTCAATGGAAAAAGGCTACTATTTAGTTGAACCAATTCCTCAAAATGGCTCTTTGGAAATACATTGCTCTCTGATCTTCTTATTTCAAGCGGCATATGATGAGTTGAGCCAATGTTCTGATATTCTATAATATAGGCTTTAGAGATTGCCTTAGTAATTGTAGATACATAAATAAATTCTCTGTCAACAAGCACCTCTGCTTCTTTGGAACGAAACGTTTTCCCGCTTTCTCTTGCACAGGCATCTACAATTTGCTTGCATTGATCTCGGTTAAATCCATACTTGTCCAAAATACGATACAAAATCAAATGGCTTTGTGGATAACTCAAAATAGAAGATTTGACAATTTTCATGATGCTATCACTGTGACCCTTAAGCACACAGTTTTGAGCTGTCTCTTCTAAAACCGCTCCTATAAATTCTGCTTCTTCATTCAAATATTCCATTGACTTTAAAGCTTGTTCTTCAAAGTCTGGAAGTTCCTGAGAAATGGCAGGAGTAATCTTATTTCTAATCGTATTACGTAAGTATTTCGAATCAGCATTTGAACTGTCTTCTCTAAACTCTAAGCTGTTACTCTCTAGATAATCAATTATTTCTTTTCCCGACACCCCTAAAAATGGACGGATAATGTATGATCGTTTGTTTGGTATTCCTCGCAGGCCCTGTAAGCCTGAAGTTCGATATAAGTTAATAAAAAAGGTTTCTAGATTGTCCGTCCCGTGGTGTGCTGTGATAAGCTTGGTAAACACCTTTTTATGATACAGCTCACCAAAATAGTCGTATCGTAATTGCCTAGCGGCTTCTTGAGTGTTTAGCTTTTGGGCTTTCTGAAAAGCTTTTGTGTCTACTTTTTTTACAAACAGAGCCTCGCAATATTCCAGCCTAGTAGCTAACTCTGAGACAAACTGCTGATCCTTGTCACTCTCATTACCTCTTAATTGAAAGTTGACGTGAACTAATATAAAAGGCCGCTTCATTTCGTTAAGTATGTGTGCAGCACATACTGAATCTTTGCCTCCGCTTATAGCCAGGGCTAATTGGTCTGATTTATCAAACAGTTTGTATTGGGTGATATAGGACTTTACTTTGAGCAGCACGATGTTTGCAGTCTTACTAAGCAAACATAAAGTATAGAGTTAATTTTGCGGCATTATATCTTGAAATCTAGCCTAAGCATATTCCTACTGTTTCTAAGTTTTTTCGTGATTGCACAAGAAAAAACCAAAAAGCCAACTAAGATTGAAATATTAAGCTCTGATGAGTTGGTTTACAATCAGAATAAAGGAAGGTTTCAAATGTGTGTTGGCAATGTTCGTTTTAAACAGGGTGCCGTTTACATGGATTGTGACAGTGCTCGTTTTTATGAAGAGGTGAATAAAATTGAAGCTTTTGGAGATATTTACATTAGACAAAAAGACACTCTAGATCTTTGGGGTGGTTACCTTGAATATGACGGAGATACTAGGTTAGCTAAAGTGACCAAAAATGTGCGGCTCACAGATGGAAAAATGAAGCTAACAACAGAACAGTTGTACTACGATATGACAGACAAGGTTGGCTATTACAACACTGGCGGGAACATAACTAACGATGGAGACAGGCTGTACAGTAACAGGGGCACTTACTATTCTAGGAGCAAAGATTTTTTCTTTAAGGATAGTGTCAGGTTATATAATAAAGAGTACACCATGCAGAGTGATACCTTACAGTACAACACGTATAGTAAAATCGCAACCTTTTTTGGACCTACTTACATCTATAGTGAGGAAAATACTATCTATTGCCAATATGGGTGGTACGATACTGATAAAAACATTTCTCAATTCAGTAACAGAGCTTATATCGAAGGGAAGAATAACAAGCTTGAGGCTGATAGCATGATGTATTTCCGAAATACAGGCTACGGAGAAGCTTTTGGAAACCTGAAAATGACGGATACCCTTGAGGAAGTAACAATAACAGGAGCGTATGGAAATTATCAGCGATTCACAAAAACCACCCTTATTACTGGTGATCCGGTTGCGATAAAAAAAGTAGATGGAGACACTTTTTATCTAAGAGCAGATACCTTTATAGACTCAGTAGATACTACGCTACAAGCAAAAAGAACACTTGTTGCATATCGCAACGTAAAGGCATTCAAAACCGACATTCAAGCGGTTTCAGATTCATTAATATATAACTTCTCTGATAGCATAATATCTTTTTACCAAAACCCTATTGTTTGGACTGAGTCTAGTCAAATTACCGGCGATACGATCGATGTTTTTCAGGGAAAAAAAGGCTTAGAAAAACTAAGAGCATACAAGAATGGGTTTGTAATAGAACAAGACTCAAATGGCTTTTTTAATCAGATAAAAGGTAAAACAATTGACGCCTTTTTTACAAAAGGGAAGATATATAGAGTGGATGTAGATGGGAATGGACAAAGTGTTTATTATGCCTTAGAGGATTCGGCAAAGTATTCTGGTGTAAATGATGTTGTCTGTGGTAAAATGACCATACACATTGATACCAATAGTCGTGTGAGAAGTATCGTGTTCAAGCAAATGCCAAAAGCCACCTTTCACCCATTAGAAAAGTTCCCCACTTCTAATGCCAAACTACCTGGTTTTAAGTGGCACGTAATGATGCGACCTAAAAAGATAGATTTTGGAAATTAACTACCTTTGCACCTTCATTAAATAATTATGACAAGTATAAAACTTCCAAAGTTTCAGTCAGCTACTGCCTTTAGCAGAGAACTTAGGGCTAACGTAGAAAAGTACTTTCGATCTGGCAAAATATCAAAGTTTGCTACTCCATCTATAAAAGTAAAAGCGGTTATTCTTCTAACTACATATTTTGGTGCATATTTTTCCATTATGTTTTTAGGTTTGCCTGCTTGGCCTATACTCGCTCTTTGTCTGCTTATGGGCTTAGCTAAAGCAGGAATAGGTATGGGATTAATGCACGATGCTAATCACGGCTCTTTTTCAAAAAACAAAACGGTCAATTCTATCTTTAGCCATACAGCTGATATTCTAGGAGTCAGCTCTAGTAATTGGGTAAACCAGCACAATAGACTTCACCACACCTACACCAATATTCATGGACATGATGAAGATGTTGATGGTAAAGGTCTTTTTAGATTTACAAAGGATGCTCCAAGAAAGAACATGCATAGATTTCAGCATATTTATTGGGCATTTTTCTATGGATTCCTTACTCTTGGATGGTTCTTTGCAGACTTTACCAAGTATAACGAATACAGGAAAAAAGGCTTGAATAAAGCAAAGGGCGTTCAAGTATTAAAAGAGTTTGGAGAGATAATATTCTTTAAAGCTCTTTTCCTAACTTACACCATAGTTCTGCCAGCTATTGTTTTAGACTTTGCCTTTTGGCAAGTGCTTATTGGTTTCTTTGTTGTAGAATTTGTTGCAGGATGGGTATTGGCTGTAATCTTTTCACTAGCCCATGTGGTTGACAAGTTTGACATGTCAAACCACGATAAATTCAATGGTACTTCTGAAGATGAATGGACTGTTCATCAAATTCATAATACATTCGATTTTGCCGTGAAAAATAAGCTGCTTACCTGGTACTGTGGAGGGTTAAACTATCAAGTCATTCATCATTTGTTCCCAAACGTATCTCACGCCCACTATCCAAAGCTATATGAAATAGTAAAAGAAACCGCTCGTAAACACGGTGTGAACTATCAAGAGTTTGCTACTTTTAGAGAGGCATTTGTTTCTCATTTGACCTTCCTTAAGAAGCTCGGTAGCCCTCAGTTTGCTTAGGGTTTAGCTGTACTATTTAGCACACATACTCGTTTATAAGTAACAGCTTATTAAAGCTGATATACAGGCTATTGGCCGCTACTTTGTACATTAGGTACAATTATTGGATTATATGGTGAGAATGGCGAGAAACGCAGTTATATTTTTATTTGTTCTAGTAACCTCTAGTTTGTTTGCTCCTCCTATAGAAGAGCAAGAACTAATTACTAGCAATTCCTGGGTTCAAACCACTTTTGATTCTCTGACCGTAGAGGAAAGAATAGCTCAACTTTTTATGATAGAAGTAAGGCCAACTTATGGTTCTAAGCACCTTTATAATGTTGAGCAAACGATAAAAAAGCATCAAGTTGGAGGTGTGATTTTTTTTAAAGGAAATCCTACTCAACAGGTAGAGCTTACTAATAAGTTTCAACAACTGTCTAAGACTAAGATGTTAGTGGCGATAGATGGTGAATGGGGATTAGCTATGCGTCTTTCAAATACCATTGCATATCCGTATCAACTTGGTCTTGGAAGTATTCAAAACAACGAAATTATCTATGAAATGGGTAAGGAAGTGGGTAGACAATGTAAGCGTTTAGGAATACACGTCAACTTCGCCCCCGTTATTGACATCAATAACAACCCCAACAATCCTGTGATAAACTATAGATCTTTTGGTGAAGACCCTAAAAACGTTTGTAATAAAGGATGGGCTTACGCTAAGGGAATGCAAGAAGCTGGAATAATAGCTTGTGCAAAGCACTTTCCTGGACATGGAGATACGGATGTAGATTCACATAAAGACTTGCCCGTAATCAACCATAGTATGGAACGCTTAAGAAGTGTAGAGTTTGTTCCGTTTAAACATCTTATTGAACAAGGTGTAATGTCGGTAATGACCGCTCATCTTTCAATCCCGGCTATAGACAACCGACCAAATATTGCTGTGAGCATATCAGACAAAGCAATAAATGGAATCCTTCGCAGGGAAATGGGTTTCACCGGCCTTTCTTTTACAGATGCACTCAACATGCAAGGGGTTGCAAAATATCATCCTGACGGTGAACTTGAACTAATGGCTCTGACTGCAGGAAATGATATTTTATTGTCTCCTGGAGACATCCCAAAAGCTACTAATCTAATTAAAAACGCTATGGCGTCTGGTAAACTTAGCGAAGATTATGTATGGGGTAAAGTAAAGAAAATACTCAACTATAAACATGCTGTTGGGTTACACAACTGGGAAGAAATTGACGAACGAAACGTTGAAAAAGATCTAAATAGTACTCAAGCAAAACATGTCTACTATGACTTGGTGGAGCAAGAGCTTTGCTTAGCAAAAGATAACAACCAGCTGGTTCCTATTGATCATAATAAACAACAAAAAATACTGTCTATTGCTATTGGTAAAGGGAATAAAACCAAATTTCAATATGAACTAGAAAAAATAGGAAACGTAACTAGTAGAAGTATTAGTAAAAACGCATCCGCATTAGAGTTTGATAAATTGAAGAGTCTAAGTACAGGCTATGACCTTACTATCATTTCTGTACACGCAACAAGTAAATACCCGCCAAACTATGGTATCACAAATCAAAGTGCTGCATTTATTTCCAAACTTGGGGCTCAGGATGACGTCGTTTTTGTAGACTTCGGAAACCCATATAATCTAAAGAAATTCAAAAATCAAAACACGGTACTATTGGCATATGAAGATCTAGATGCTCATCAGGTAAAAGCAGCAAAAGCCGTATTTGGAGTTATTGGAATGAGTGGAACTCTTGCCGTAACTGTAGGTTCAGAATTTCCTGTAGGTAGTGGAATCTTCACACAACCCATAAGCGAGTTTAACAAGGCCTTACCTGAAGAAGTAGGTATGTCTAGTCAAAGGCTAAAAAAAGTTGATGAAATAGCAAGAAAAGCAATTCGAATAGGGGCTACACCAGGCTGTCAAGTGTTCATTGCTAAAAACGGAAAAGTCGTTTACAACAAAAGCTTTGGAAAACATACCTCTAACAGCTCTCAAAAAGTAAAGAATGAAGACCTCTATGATTTAGCTTCTATAACAAAAGTAGCCGCTACTACTATAACGCTTATGAAGCTTGATGAAGAGGGGTTAATAGATATAAACGAGAAAATGTCGGTATACTTAAGCGAATTGGAGGGTACTAACAAGGCCAATATGACCATAAAACAAGTTCTTGAGCATAAGGCCGGATTAAAAAGTTGGATTCCCTTCTACTATGCAACCATATCGGATGACAATATCTATGATTCTATTTACTCTTCAACCTTCACAGATATACATACCGTTGATGTTGGAAACGGCCTGTATATTTTAAAAGATTACAAGAAGAATATATTTAGCGAGATTTATAATTCTGAACTTAAAAATATAGGTAAGTATAAATACAGCGACCTTGGTATGATTCTAATGAAAGAGCTCATAGAAAGAGTAACGGGTACCCCTTTTGAAAAATATGTAAACGGGGCATTTTACGAGCCTATGAATATTGACAAGCTAACGTTTTTACCCCTTCAAAAATTTGATAAAGAAGATCTAATTCCTACAAGCTTAAGTCCGGATATGAGAAAGGGTTTGGTTCACGGAAATGTGCATGATCCAGCAGCTGCAATGCTTGGAGGGGTAAGCGGTCACGCTGGTTTATTTGGTAATGCAGAATCTTTGGCAAAGCTAATGCAGATGCTCCTAAATGGTGGAGAGTTCGGCAACACTCACTACTTGGAGTCTAGCACAATCGATAAGTTTACAAAGCGACAAGCTGGAGATAGCAGAAGAGGAATAGGTTGGGATAAACCAGAAATGAACAGAAAAAGGATAAACCCTGCGTCAGATTATGCCTCTAGTCTCTGCTTTGGGCATACTGGGTTCACTGGAACTATGGTCTGGGTAGACCCGAAACACGATTTAGTTTATGTATTCCTAAGCAACAGAGTTTACCCGACCCAAGAAAACAAGAAACTAATAAGAGAAGGAATTAGAACTGATATTATGGATGTAATCTACGAAAGTTTTTTACTCCCCTAAGTTTTCAGTACTATTTTTTATCTTAACTAAATAACAATCACATTAAAATCAACAATCATGAAAAAACTAATATTTGGCCTAATCTTAATCATCTCAATGACCTCTTGTCAAGAACTGCTTGACGTGTTAGAATCTTCCAGTGGAGTAGCTGGAATAACACAAAGTGAGGCAGCTTCAGGCTTGAAGCAAGCACTCGAAAAGGGGGTGATTTCTGGCACATCTCAATTGGGACAAAACGGTGGCTTTTTAAAAAATGCTGCCTACAAAATACTAATGCCTGAAGAGGTTAGGAATGTAGTAGATGATATCAAGAGCAACCCGCTAACAAACTTGCTAGCTGGACCATACATAGACAAGGTGGTAACAGCTATGAATACGGGTGCAGAAAATGCGATGGCAGAAGCAAAACCTATTTTTATAAATGCAATTAAGTCTATGACTATCACTGACGCTATCAACATAGTAACCGGTGGTGAAGGTGCTGCTACCAACTACTTGAAAAGAGCCACTTCTTCGCAGCTTCAGACTAAGTTTAGGCCTGTAATAAGCAAAGCGTTGGACAATGTAAACATAAAAGAACCATGGTCTAAAGTGTCCACCGCATACAACACTGTGACAGGTAAGCAAGTGCAAACAGATTTAAATGATTATGTTACTGAAAAGGCAATGACCGCTCTATTCAGTACCGTGAAAAATGAAGAAGATAAAATAAGAACTAACCCGGTGACTAGAACTACGGACTTACTTAAAAAAGTATTCGGGTATGCCGACACTCAAAAATAATATTGGGCTAAAACAACAACAAAAGCACTGGCTGTTAGCTGGTGCTTTTTTGTTCTTGCTCATTATCGGAGCTAAAATTGATTTAGATTTTGGGGAAAGGGTGTCTTTTACACTTCAAACACTATTTCTAGGTCTGGCATATTTCTATTTACCGCTCATATATAGGATAGTACTAATTTCTACATACTTACTATTGGGAATTCTTGGTCTTCCCGTTTTCAATGGAGGAGTTGGCTGGAGCTATTTCAGTAGCTATCCGCTTGGGTTTTTTGTGGGGTTTGTCGTTGCAGCAGTATTTCCAATTCCCAAGCAATCTACATTTTTATCCGATTTTATATATTTGATTGTACTTCATCTTATCATCTTAAGCTTTGGCATACTATGGTTGGTGTATTATAATACGTTGGCTTCTGCAGTGCAGACAATGAACGGATTATTGATAGGTATGGTGATAAAGAGTTTGGTAGGTTCTTTTGTAGTCCTTTTTCTAAAAAAAAATAAGACAAGAGCTTTAATGAACTAAAACCTTTTCGTTAATGACTTCACCACTTTTTGTCAATAGTTTTACGAAATATAACCCTGATCTGCTAAGCATAAGGTGATTTGAAGACAGCGCCTCTAATACCGACGTTCCGTTTTGGTTATAGACCTCTATTTTGTCTATGCTAAAATGAGACGAAATAGTTAACCCCCCGCTGCTCGGGTTTGGGTAAATTAGGCTGGCTTTATCAGGATAAATATGAACCATACCTAGTTGATCTATCTCTTGTTTGCATGAAGCTCCACCCTTGGTCCATGTGCCTTCTCGGTATGCTCCGTTTTTATTACTAAAACAGACTAACGGTCCTCCTTCTTGCCCATCGATTATCGTCTTCATGTAATCCGTTGGGATGATATAGTTGTTTCCACCGAGAAGTTTTTCATAAATGGTGTCTCTAACCAACTCTAGATTCCCCTCCGGACTGAAATTACTTGTCTCATATTGCATTATAAAATATGCTCCCAGGTCTTGACTCACACCTTTTTCGATGACCTCAATCCGAGTTGTGTCTAACCCCATAGAGTAATAAAAGTAGCTCCACCCGTCTCCTACCTCAGCTCCAAAATCATGTAGTGTATCAAAACGACCCATATTCCAATAAAAAACAGTGCTGTCTTCTATCAGGATAATATTGTCAATGTAGGTTCGGTCTTTTGAGGTTGGGTTTGCTAGTTCGTAGAAAGTAGCATCCATGACTATTGCTACTTTACCTTGTATCAAAGAATCTCTCTCCTAGGTACAGCTTATCAGCCCAAAAGAACCTACGTTCTGATAATCATATATCCAAGCACTTCCTTTCTCAGGAGTTTTGGTTTGTGCATTTACACCTGCAGAAAATAAAAAAAGAATAGCAAATGCTACATAACTTATTTTCATAAAGCCGAAAATAGAGGGTGCTTGGCTATAAACTTAATTTTAGACTTAAACTTCACCCACCTACCTTCGCATTGCATGTTCAAAACAGCATTTATTACCATACTAGGTTTGCCAAACGCAGGTAAATCTACTTTTCTGAACGCCGCTTTAGGAGAAGAACTAGTTATTACAAACCCTAAAGCACAGACCACACGTCATAGAATAAAAGGAATATTAAATGAGGATAATTATCAGCTTATCTTCAGTGATACGCCAGGAATTATAAAAGAGTCTGCGTATAAACTTCAAGATGCTATGATGTCTGCGGTAACGGATTCGTTGGAAGATGCAGACATCGTTCTTCTTATGCTAGACGGTCAGTATCCACGCGTTGAAGATTTTGAAGCTTATAGGGATAAGATTGATGTGCCTTTAGTTGTTGCTATGAACAAAACAGACTTAGTTACAGATCCCGAACAATTGCAACAAGATATAGATAAAGTAAAAGGGTACTTCAAGACTGAGCACGTATATGCGGTAAGTGCCAAAGAAAAGTTTAATGTAGATAGTATTTTGTCTAAACTAGTCGAGCTTGCTCCTGAACATCCGCCATTTTATGACACTGAAAGTATAAGTGATGAAAACACTCGTTTTCTAGTCAGCGAGATGGTTCGTGAGCAAATCCTCACTCAGTTTAAAAAAGAAATACCATACAGTGTGGAAGTGGTCGTAACTGAATATGTAGAGAAAACGAAACTAGACGAGATATACGCTACCATCCACGTAGAAAGAGATTCTCAAAAAGGAATATTGCTTGGTAGGGGCGGTTCAGCAATAAAAAACCTAGGAATAGCTTCAAGAAGGAGAATCGAGGATTTTATTCAAAAAAAGGTGTTCCTTTCGTTGACCGTAAAAGTTAAAAAAGACTGGCGTTCAGATGATCAGCAGCTTAGATATTTCGGATATCTAAAAAAGTAACCATAGATAGAAGTACCTTTGCCGCTTAGTATCGGCATTCTTTTTTTTTATATACAGCCACCAATTAATGATACTAAAAAGGCTGCGGATAGCAGAAACCTAGCAAAAGTAAAACAAACAGAAGCGAATAAATGGCAGGAATAGTAGCGATAGTCGGTAGACCAAACGTAGGAAAGTCTACACTTTTTAACAGACTTATTGGCGAACGTAAGGCAATTGTAGACAACGTCAGTGGAGTAACACGTGATCGACACTACGGCAAAAGTGACTGGATTGGAAAAGAATTTACTGTGATTGATACCGGAGGGTATGTAAAGGATAGTAAAGATATTTTTGAAACGCATATTCGAGAACAGGTAGAACTTGCTATTGCTGAGGCTGATGTGCTTCTGTTTATGGTAGATGCTGTTCTTGATCCAAACGACCTAGATGTAGCTTTTTCCCAAATAGTAAGAGAGAGTGGAAAGCCATACCTTATGGTTGCTAATAAAGCAGACAACGATGAACGTATGTTTATGGCAAACTCCTATTACTCACTTGGAGTAGACAAACTGTATCCTATTTCTTCCTTATCTGGATCTGGAACTGGTGAGTTATTAGACGACCTAGTTGAACTCTTGCCAGAAGGTGAAGTTGAGCTAGAAGATAATATCCCTAAAATAGCTTTCGTAGGTAGACCAAATGCTGGAAAATCTACCTTTTGTAACACCTTACTAGGGGAAGAACGTAATATAGTTACCGATATACCTGGAACTACTCGTGACACCTTATTTGTTAGATATAAAGCTTTCAATAATGATTTATATCTAGTGGATACCGCAGGAGTAAGAAAAAAGAGCAAGGTTAGCGAAGACATAGAATTCTATTCCGTAATGAGGAGCATTAGAGCTATAGAAAACGTAGATGTTGTCGCACTGGTAGTTGACGCCACTAGAGGAATTGAAGCTCAAGATATGAATCTATTTAGTCTTGCTCAAAAAAATGGAAAAGGTATCGTAATAATCATTAATAAATGGGATCTCATAGAAAAAGACACACATACAGCTAAAGACTATGAAGCTCTTATAAAAGGCAAAATAGCTCCGTTTACAGATGTTCCAATACTATTTGTTTCTGCATTAACTAAGAAAAGGGTGCTTAAGGCCCTTGATGTTCTGATGGAAGTTCATCAAGCCATGAATACTAAGATTTCTACCTCTAAGCTGAATGATTTCTTCCTGCCAATTATAGAAAGGAAGCCGCCCCCATCACTAAAAGGGAAGTACATTAAAATTAAATACATTACTCAGCTTCCTACAAAGTGTCCATCTTTTGCTTTCTTCTGTAATTTACCACAGTATATACCAGACAGTTATAAAAGATTTTTAGAAAACCAATTTCGTGCTCATTATGATTTTAGCGGGATTCCGCTTCGTATTTATTTCAGAAAAAAGTAAAATAACTTGTTTTGAATAGTATTTTTTATATTTGTCACCTTATTTAAATATTTAACAATTAAAATTTACGCGTAAAATGAAAAAAATTATTGCTCTATTTGCTATAGTTTCAGTATTTGGTTTTGTTGCTTGCAACAACGCTGCTGAGACTACAGAAGAAGGTGCTGAAGAGGCTGTTGAAAATGCAGAAGCTGAAGCTGAAAGTTTACTAGACCAAGCTGGTGATGCTGCTGAAGAAGCTACTGATGCTGCTGCTGATGCTGTAGAAGGTGCTGCTGATGCTGCTACTGATGCTGTAGAAGGTGCTGCTGACGCTGTAGAAGGTGCTGTTGATGCTGCTGCTGACGCAGTAGAAGAAGCAACTGAAGACTAAGTTCTAATCAGTTAAAAATCTTTGAAAGGCCACTCTCTCGAGTGGCCTTTTTTTATATTCGTATTTAATGAAAAGTCTATCCATGCTCACAATTCTATTAATAACGTTAGGTGCTTGTTCTTCATCTACAACTCAAAAAGAAAACACCGAAGTAGAAGTTCTTCAAAATGAAATAGAAGATGAAAAACGCGAACTAGAAAAAGTAGAGAATATGATTGATAATGATAAAAAGCAATTAGACTCTATGAAGAAGGAATTAGAGAAAATGGGATTACCTTAGGAGTAAGCCTATAAGTTCACAAACTGATTTAAGAATCTTTTATCCCCGTGAAAATACGTTCTAAGATCTTTTACACCATACTTAAGCATAGCTATACGATCTACTCCAAGACCAAAAGCAAATGCAGTATATTTCTCACTATCTATTTTACAATTTTCTAATACATTAGGATCAACCATTCCACATCCTAGGATTTCTAACCAACCTGTACCTTTTGTTAGTTTTCTATCCGACTCAGTTTTTGTACCTAGAAAAATATCCATTTCAGCACTTGGCTCAGTAAATGGAAAATAAGAAGCTCTAAATCTTACCTTGGTTTTAGGTCCAAAAAATTCTTTTACAAAATTATATAGCGTTTGTTTTAAATCTGAGAAAGAAACTCCTTTATCTATATATAATCCTTCAACTTGATGAAAAAAGCTGTTAGAACGGGCTGAAATAGCTTCATTTCTATATACCCTTCCAGGCATTATACTTCTTATGGGTAATTTACCTTCTTCCATAAGCCTCACTTGAACAGAAGAGGTATGTGTACGAAGAGCTATATCTTTATCTACAAAAAATGTATCCTGCATATCTCTTGCAGGATGATTAGGTGGAAAATTAAGTGCAGTAAAATTATGCCAGTCATCTTCTATCTCTGGTCCAGTAGATACCGAAAAACCAAGACGCTCGAAAATCTGCGTCATTTCTTCTACCACATAACTTATAGGGTGTCGAGTGCCTACCTCAGAAAAATATCCAGGTAAATCATTTTTATCTACATCTGATGTATCATCATTTTCTAAACTTTCAGTAGCAGATTTAAACAATCCTTCTACCCGTTGTTTCATAATGTTTAATTCCTTTCCCCACTTTCTCTTTTCTTCCGCATCTAGTGATTTAAAATCTTGAAAAAGAGCATTTACTTTACCTTTTTTAACTAAAAACTCTAGTCTAAATTTTTCCAACTCATCTTTAGTAGTAATACTAAAATTTGAAGCTTCATTTATAATTTGCTCTATTTGGATTTTCATTATGGTAATGCAAAGTAAATAATCTTACTCTTAGGCATCAAACCAATTTCATTTCTATACACTCTCTATTAATTATATAAATAGATTATAAAATTATAATAGTATATATATAGATGGCTGTTAATTTGGTGAAAGAATTTTTTGTTTTTTGTATTAATAACAATTAGATAACAAGTTATATTGACTTATCTATTTAATTTCTAGATTATTAATGAACTTATACAGTATAGTACTGAATGTAATTAACAGTGATTTGTTTATAAACTCAGTGTTAGTAAATATGGGTATATGTATAATGTATACCGTGTAGAATATTTCAGAATAGTGTAAAAGTCATCTAAAGTGAAACATGTGAACTTTATAAGCTTTAATTCACCTCTACTGTGTATAAAGTTGTTGGTAAACTTATAGTATATTAATAATGAGCTCTTTATCCCAGTTTTCTCTTACTTCAAAAGGTTCTGAGAACTGAATGGCTTCAGGAGACTTTCTGGTAAAAATATTGCCAGTATCCCATATTCCATTTTTATTAATATCCTTTACTATTTTTACTTTATGTAATCCACTTTTTAAGTTATTGTAAGTTTTAGTGGCTGTTTTTTTAATTGTAGTTCTACTTACCACTCCTTTATCATCGAGTAATTGGATTATATAATTTAAGGAGTCAGAATTAATGTTAAAAGTAAGATTAATAGTGGAGGTTATTGTAGTAGGCGTACTTCGCAATGTATCTGATTTATTAGACTTACCGAATACGTCTAAAATAGCACCAGAGTCTATCACTACTTCCAATGTTTTAAAGTATTTTTTATGAGTTAATATTAAATCTGTGCGGTTTTGTATTTCTAATGTAAATGGAGTTTTAAGAGAATCCAATAGCAGTGAAATATTAGAAGTATCAATAGATTTTATTGGCGTGCTTAATTGTAGTTTAGTAGGGAATTGATTAGATAATTCTAATATCGGAGTGTAGTTTAGTTTTGAAATAGGTAGAATACTAGTAATTTTTATTGTATCACCTAAACCTAAAAGTGTGATATAAGAAGTATCTATTTTAGGTGTATAGAAAAGTGATACTGTATTTAGATCAGTATTTAGTTTATAATCTTCTATACTATCATTTATAAAGAGTTTGTATTCTCGTTTATCTATTGGCTTATTAGTTTCTATCTTTATTATTCCTGGTTGTGATTTAATTAACTTCGCTTTTAACTTTTCAGTTGATGGTGTAGGAAATACGAGTATAGTGTCTTTCTTGTTGTTATTAATTATTACATTATCAGATAAACTAACTAGTTCATCTTGATCTAGAACAAGGTTATTGTTTTGATCGTTTAGAACAATTCTAGTGAATGTATCATTTGGAAGATTTTGAAAATTAAAAATACCAGCTTCATCTGTTTTTGCTAGATAATCTGGTTTACTAGTTAGTATAACGCTATCATTTTTAGCGGCCTTATATAACTGAACATTACATTCCTTACACGGCTTATTTGTGGTAATATCTCTTACAACACCTCTGTGTTCTAGTGAGTCTAAATATGCTCCAGTAGATATAACATAACTATAATTAGTTAAAGCATTTCCTTCATTTATATCAATTATACTTCCATTGAACTGGAAGGTATATGTTGTGTTAGGTATTAGTTTGTCTTGCAGCGAGAGTATAACTTTTTTACCTTTTACTTTAACTATTGGTTTTATTTTTTGATTAGGTGATATAATAAGTAAGTCATTTAGTTTGGTTGTTTTCACGTACTCATCGAATGTAAATTCAAAATCCTTATTGGCTATATTAATACTTGCACTGTCTGGACTTACACTCAGTACTTTTGGTGGTATTTCGTCTTTTTGTCCTCCATTAAGTGGTTGAACAGAGGCACAAGACAAAAGAAATAAGGAGAAGACTATAATATATTTCATAGACGTCCAAAGTGCACAAGTAGTACTGAAATATCTGCTGGACTAACACCGCTTATTCTAGTAGCCTGACCAATACTTTCTGGTTGTATTGTGCTAAGCTTATCTCTTGCTTCCATGGATAATGCGGTAATAGATTTATAGTCAAAAGATCTTTCTAATTTGTAGTTTTCTAATTTTAGTAGACGCTCCACATTTTCCTGTTCATTTCTGATATATCCTTTGTACTTTATAAGTATCTCGACTTGCTGCCTTACTTCTTTTGAATATTTTGACATCCAATTATTTATACTATCTACTTCGAGTATTTTAGTATGATCCATTTGAGGTCTAGCTAAGATTTTTTCGACATGATAGTTTTGAGGAATTTCAGCAGTATTGTACTTACTAAGTACTGGATTTACTTCCTCAGGTCTTACGGTAGTTTTGGTTACTTTTTTATAGAGTTGTTCTATGTGATTCTGTTTGATATTAACCACTTCCAGTTCTTCGTCACTTATAGTACCTAGTTTGTGTGCCATAGGCATCAGTCTAAGATCCGCGTTGTCTTGTCTTAAAAGGATTCTATACTCTGCTCTACTCGTAAACATTCTGTAAGGTTCTTTAGTACCTTTATTTACCAAATCATCTATAAGTACACCTATATAAGCATCACTCCTCTTTAACACAAATGGTTCTTCTTCATTGATGTTTTGGTGTGCATTAATTCCTGCCATCAGGCCTTGGCACCCTGCTTCCTCGTAACCTGTAGTTCCATTTATTTGACCTGCGAAGAAAAGATTTTCAACAGCTTTAGTTTCTAGATTTGGTTTTAGCTGTGTAGGAAAAAAGAAGTCATATTCTATTGCATATCCTGGTCTAAATATTTTTGCTTGTTCAAACCCAGGTACTTTTCTCAGGGCGTTATATTGTATTTCTTGTGGTAACGATGTGCTGAACCCGTTGATATAGGTTTCATAAGTGTTCCAGCCTTCCGGTTCTACAAATATTTGATGTCTATTTCTCTCTGCAAACCGATTGATTTTATCTTCAATTGATGGACAGTAACGAGGTCCAGCTCCCTGAATAGTCCCGTTAAACAAAGGAGAATCGTCAAATGCTTCACGTAGGGTATCGTGAACTTCTTCGTTTGTATAAGTTATATGACAACTATGTTGTCTCTCTATCTGTGTTGGTTTTCTAAATGAAAAGCATTGTGGGTTTGTATCTCCGGGTTGTTCCTCCATTTTAGAGTAGTCTATCGACCTACCATCAACTCTGGGTGGTGTTCCGGTTTTCATTCTACCACTTTCAAAACCCAAAGAAACCAATTGTTCTGTGATGCCATAGGATGCTTTATCTCCCATTCTTCCACCTTTCATTTGTTTTCTACCTATATGGATAATGCCATTCATAAATGTACCACTGGTCAGTATTACCGATTTTGAAAAATGCTTGTTTCCTGAAGAGGTTAACACCCCGGTAACCTTATTTTTATCTACAAGTATTTCACTAACAGAGTCTTGTGAGAAGTCTACATTAAAATTATTTTCAAGCAACTCTCTCCACTTTAGAGCAAATAAGGTCCTATCGTTTTGAGTTCTTGGACTCCACATTGCGGGACCTTTTGACAGATTAAGCATCCGAAACTGCATCATACTATAGTCTGATACGATTGCAGACAAACCCCCAAGAGCATCTAACTCTCTAATTATCTGACCTTTAGCTACGCCACCCATAGCTGGATTACATGACATTTTAGCTATGGTCTCCATATTCATAGTGATTAATAGGACTTTAGATCCCATTTTGGCAGCTATATTAGCAGCTTCACATCCAGCGTGTCCTGCCCCTACTACTATAACATCATACATATTTTTACTATTTGTTTCACGTGGAACAGTGCAAATTTATATAACGGTCTTCCTCGCTTCTCATTTTAATTTTCTGTTCTTTGGTTTCATCCTTAAGTCCAAAAATGTGCAACATTCCATGAATGCACACCCTATGTAGCTCATTGACAAACGTAGTTTTGTTGTTTTTAGCGTTTTCTATTACCCGATCTAAACTTATTACTATTTCATTTGCTTCAAGATCTTCATCGTCTTCATAATCGAATGTGATGATGTCGGTATAGTAATCATGTTTTAAAACCTGATTGTTCAACCGAAGCATTTCTTTATCAGAAACGAATAAATAGAAAATCGATTTATTTAGTCCTAGTGAAACACGAACTTTTTCCAAACCATTACTCATTAACCCTTCAAGGGAGTGAGTTGTTTGGTTTTCTATTTGAATGTTATCTAAGTACATGTACAGTGCCTTTTATTGTTCTTTTTTCCCCAAGGTTACCATGGACATCAATGACATATAAGTAGACTCCAGGTTGTATTGGCTTGTTATTGTAGATAAAGAGCCAGGTTTCATCTGTACGATTATGTACTAACAGTTCACCCCATCGGTTATAAACCTGGTAGCTAGATTTTTCGTGATCAAGGCCAGTTCCATAGATTGCAAACCGATTGTTTGATGTAGTGCTGTTTATGGATTCTGTCACAAACACCTTTAGACTATCTTGCTTACATACAATATTAGAATAGCTTACGTTAGACTCACTCAACGAGTTGGTTTCTTCAGTTGCTTTTATCCTGTAACAACCAGTTGTTAATTCTTCGATTGGAGTGATAGTTGATGTGCTAGACTCTATGCTGTTCCACGTGGAACCATTCTCTTGTCGTTCTAATTCGTATAAATTAACCCCGTTTTCCCATATGCCATAATCGTTATGTTCTAGGTTTGGTTCTAGGTGAAGAAGGATGCTTTGTGATATGTTGCCAGAGTCTATTGCAGCACCGCACTTGTTGACGGCAACGATATTATAGAAGTAGGATTCTTGGTTGGTGCTTACGCTAACATCGGTATAGTTGTTTGTGAATGAGTTGGTTTGAGAGATAGAATTAAAGACAATCCCATCCGTAGACTTTTTAATGTCGTAATGGTCTATATCTTGGTCTGGTTTTGCTTGCCACTGGATTTCGATTTGGTCTTGATTTGTTACCGTAACATAATCTAGGTATACATAGTTTGGTTTAACCAACTCTCTTGTTTCTATACGGACAATATTGCTAGATGACGACTTGTTTTCTGAGAATGTTCTTACATAGAAATTGATTGAATCTCCTAGATTGAAGTTGTTGAAAGTAAAAGAATTAGTTCCTGAAGAAACTACCGTTAAGGGCGTGTAATTCAAATTATTAAATGAATAAAAAATTACCTGGCTGTCAATTGCATCCCAGCCGGTGTATAGGGACCAATTTAGAGTTATTTCATTCTCACAAGTGTCGATATTGCTATTCAAAAAGGCTGGCATATGAGGTGTAGACAAGAGGGATGATAAACTACAACTGTCTAGTGTTGCTATTACAATTGGAAAATGATTGTTTGGGTTGGTTGTAACTGTGTAGTTGGTTCCTAAAGTATAACCAATAGAGTCACCGTCACCCGATGAAAAGTTGTATATCTGATAACCGTCAGTGTCTGGAGCTATATTAGCTGTCCAGCCTGCAATAATGTGCTGTGTCGTTAGATCATAACTTACTGAGTCTATTTGTATGTTTTCTGGATAAAGTATGTCGACGTCAATGGTGTCGGATACTGTGCTATCTAAACCATCACAGGTGTTGAGTGTCACCATGTAGTATCTCCAATTGGTGTTTATTACTGATAGCCCATGTGGATATTCAGAAACGGCAAGGTTGGTTATTTCGTCTAATAGTTGAAACGCTCCGTTGTTCTCGCTCCCGTATACTCTATACTTGGTGAATGACCCACAGTTGTCTTCTGGTGGGTTCCATGATAAAGTAACAACCATGTTGTCATTGTTGATACATGCCCTTAATAGCTGGGCAGGTGCTGTAACCGCCAGCGAATTAACTCCTATGAGCAAGCATATGACAACCAATATTCTCAAATCAGCAAGTATTATCAACTATAACGCTATTAATTTGCAAAAATTACCGCAAAGCTACAGGCATGAAAGAGAATACACACAGAAAACAAACGAATGACACAGAGATGGCTGATTTGGTAAGACTCAACAAGTATATTTCGAATGCTGGTGTGTGCAGCAGAAGGGCAGCCGATGCCTTGATAGAAGAAGGAAGAGTTAAGGTTAATAACAAGGTAGTAAAAAGCCTGGGTGTGAAAGTTAATTTGGTGGACAAAGTGGAAGTTGATAATAAGACCATTTCTACAGGTGCCAAAATCTATGTTTTGTTAAATAAACCAAAGAATACGATTTGTACTAGGAAGGATGAAAAAGGCCGGAAAACAGTTTTAGATCTGTTGCCTAGTAAATATGCTCATCTTTACCCCGTAGGTCGATTGGACAGAAATACTACTGGAGTGTTGTTACTTACCAATGATGGGGACTTAACTCAAAACCTGTTACATCCTACAAAAAAGGTTAGGAAGGTATATAAGGCAAAAGCCTCTCGTCAATTGACGCAAGAGGAATTAAACCAACTTGTCGAGGGGGTTGAGCTAGAAGACGGGGTAAGTAAATTTGACAAAATTGTGGAATTGCAAGAGGACGAAGAGAATCGGTATGGCATTGAGATACATTCTGGTAAGAATAGGGTGATTCGAAGAATGTTCGAACATGTTGGTAGTGAGGTGATTAAGCTTGACAGAGTGATGTTCCATACGTTTGAAAAGCGAGGTTTGAGAAAGGGCATGTATAGGGAGTTAAACAGTAGGGAGCTCAAAGGCCTCGAAGTTTATTTAAGAACAAAAAGATAAATTTGATGTATGAAACATGTATTTGTAGCTTTTCTAATTGTTTTAACAGCAGTTTCCTGTGAAGAATCTATTCCTCCTGTAGATTTTGGAAAGCCAGGAACCATACTATTGTTCCACGGTTCGGAGAGTCTTTCTACACCAGAGCTTCCGCCATCTCAATATAGAGGGATATTAATAGAGGACTTGACAGGAGTTCGTTGTAATAACTGCCCTGAAGCAGCAAAGTCTGCAAAATCGGTCAAGGATGACAGTGAAAATAATGAAGTGGTAATATTGGGTCTTTATACAGAAGGACCTAAGTCACTTACGGGTCCACATAACAATGATATAGACATGAGAACCGAGGCAGCTCAACTAATAGGTACAAACATTTACAACTTTGGAAATCTTCTACCTGGAGGAGGGGTGAATAGGCGTGCAGCAGATGGTTCGGCCTCATTAAACACTACACATACTATTTGGGCCAATATGGCTGAAACCTACAAGGACGAAAAAACAATCGTTAACCTTGATGTCTTAAAGACGCAGAAAGATGACTCGACAATGGTCTTTAATTGTTTTGCGACTTTTACAAGTGTTCCAGAGGAACAACCATTTCTAACTTTGTTGCTTTTAGAGAATGGAATATCTCACCCGCAGACTACACCTAATGGAGTAGACAATGAATATATTCATGATCACGTGCTTAGAGAAAACATAACACCGTATAACGGCATGCCGCTCACAGTTCCTGACGGAGCCCCCATTCAAGTAGGGTCTAGAATCGAAGTAGAATATCAAGTTCAGTTGCCAGAGGGGTTGGATCTATCAAATGCTAGCTTAGCAGCATTTGTAAACTACAATGGGGAAGAAAACAAAGAGGTTATCCATTGTACGGAGATCAAATTGAAATAAACCCGGAAGACTCTCGTCTTGTTTCAGAGTTTGAAACACACCTTAAACTCGATCGTTCACTCAGTGTAAACACGATCAACGCCTACATTTCAGATATCGGAAAGCTTCTACAATTTAGTAAAGGTAAGGAGTTAAAGAGTCAAAAATCTGAAGACATATCAGAGTTTCTAGTTTACTTAAACAAACTGGAACTAAGCCCTAGATCTGCGGCAAGAATTATCTCAGGTTTAAAGACCTTTTATAAGTACCTGGTCACGATAGGTGAACTGGAATCTAATCCATTGAAAATGATACAGACTCCAAAGCTGCCTAAAAAGCTCCCGGAAGTGCTTACTCATTTTGAGATTGAAGCGATGATAAACCAGATAGATTTATCGAAATTTTCTGGAGAAAGAGACAAGGCTATAATAATGTTAATGTATGGTTGTGGACTGAGGGTTTCAGAGTTGACAGAACTTACTTTGAATGATATTTATGAGGAAGATGAGTTTATAAAAGTTACGGGAAAAGGGGAGAAAGAAAGGCTTGTTCCAATCGGCAAAAAAACATTAAGACAAATTGCCTTTTATAAAGAAAGGTATAGGAACCACATCAAACGTAAAGCTGACAAAAATTACGTGATATTGAATCAACGTGGAAATAAGATTAGCAGAGTTTTTATTTTTTCAATGATAAAAGACTTAGCTCAAAAAGCACAGATAAATAAAAATATAAGTCCACACACTTTGAGGCATTCATTTGCAACAGTATTGATAGAGGCGGGGGCAGATCTCAGGGCCGTACAACAGATGCTCGGTCACGAGAGCATAACGACTACAGAGATTTATACTCACTTAGACAAAGCATATTTAAAAACAGTAATAGAACAATTTCACCCGAGAGCGTAATGATTATATATAACGTAACAATAAGCATAAATCCAGAGATAGAAAAAGAAGCGATAAAGTGGTTTAAAGAGACCCACATTCCAGATGTAATGGAAACTAATCTTTTTAAAAACTATCAGATGTTTAAAATAATAGAAGATCCTACAGCTAAGGTTCACAACTCCTATGCGATTCAGTACGAACTAGACAGTTGGGATGACTTTGCAGAATACACAGAAAAACATGCAGATAGGTTAAGAGGTGATACGCAAAAAAAATATGGAGAGAACATCCTAGCTTTTAGGACTTTTCTTGAAAAATATTAGAATCTTAGACCAACCTAAAGCAGACAACACAACAAAAACTATGCTGACTGGCAAGAAAAACCGTGCAGCACCTACTGGTCCAGAAATAGCCAAGAAATAAATCAAAACTAGCCAAAACATCCAATACTTTTTAAACTCAGTCACACTGGCAAATAGGCCAAAAAGCAACAAGACCCTAAGGATTAGAAAAACGACAAATACAGAAATTAATACAGGTTGTTCTTTCATCGAAGTGACGACTTCTTTTGTGTTTCCACTAAAAATCATTTCGGTTAAACTCAATTGAGATGTGCTTACCCCAGCCAGTGTAAATAGCTCAAACCTTCCCGGATCTAGTATCATTTTCACAGAACCAAGAGTATGAACATACAAGTAGTCTCCAAAATTCTCTAGTATAGCAGATTTACCGAGTAGAGTGGCCTCTGTTTTGTATTGAGCATACTCCACTTTATTCTCTGGCAACTTGTGAAATATACTCTTGCTAAATTGCTGAGCAGAATCAAACCCGTAGGTTTTTGCAATTGTTAGTTTGGCGTTGTATTGAGCTAGATTTATAGTAGAAATAGAACTATATTCAAATTGCCCTGTATTACATCGATTTATATAGGAAACTGAAGCAAAAGTTAGAATCGGAAGAACAAACCAAAGGGCAGAAAATTCATTTTTAATAAACTTGAAGACTAATACCAATGGAACTAGAATTAAAGTTGGAAGTAAAACAGGCTTAATCAATAGCCCAATAGTCCATAGAATTGAAAGTGGCCAGTTTTTTTCTTTGATAGATTTAGAATAAAAAACGAGTACTGCCAAAGTAATAATTACTGTAAGCAACAAGTCTGATAGAATAAAACCAGCATGACAAAAAACAGCAAGTAAAGTTGAAAATGCAGCAGTGTAAATTAGTGCGGGAGGGCTGCTATCGCTAAGTTGTCTTAAGAGGATTAAACCTAAAAAGTAAACAAAGAGCACCAATAAAGCTTGAAGAGCTGACACTACGCTTTTGTTTAACCATTGCAACTGTAGGAAAAACGGATAGCCTAAAGTACGTTTTGAAAAAAGCCGGTAATCTAAATTCGTCGATTGACTCCCGCTATAATACAAACCTTCACCTTCAAGATTGTTGGCTAGGTTTATGTATTCTACAGAATCGTTTATTTCTGGTTTTGGAGTCAATGTCGTAAAGACAAAAACTGTGAGAATTTCCAAAACAATAAGTAAAAGCAGTGCTCTCATTTAATTAGACTTCAAAGATTACAATAGTTTGGTTATGAACCATGACATTAGAATATTAAATTTGTCGCTCATCAAATTAAAAAAACAAGCAAATATGAAAAAAATTTACTTTCTACTTTCCGCACTGATAGCAACTTTTGCTGTTTCTGCACAATGTACAGACGTATTCATTAGTGAGTATCTTGAAGGGTCCAGTAACAATAAAGGACTTGAATTATACAACCCTTCTGGATCAGATGCAGACCTGTCAAA
Source organism: Bacteroidia bacterium (assembly GCA_965655315.1). GTDB lineage: Bacteria > Bacteroidota > Bacteroidia > NS11-12g > UBA9320 > UBA9320. Next base: position 64,494 of record CBFHGJ010000003.1, on the reverse strand, counting down.
TTACTCTATTGTGGTAATTGGAAATGGCGGCTCTTTTACAAATACATTTGACCTTTATGGGACTTTGGCTTCAGATGATGTCTTTATCTTAACAACAGATCAAATGGATTCTGCAACCCAAGCTATGGCTGACACAGCTCTTTCTTTTCCTAGTGTCTGTCACTTTAATGGAGACGACGCAGTATGCCTATTGAAAGGCACGGACACAATCGACGTTCTTGGAGTAAGGTGGGTAGATCCAGGAAAAAATTGGACTGTGGGCACAGGTTCTACAGCGAATCACACATTAGTAAGAAAGGCTACTGTGAAAGCTGGCCAAACTGATTGGACTATTGGAGCAAATGAATGGGATGTATATCCACAAAACACTTGGAGCTACCTAGGTTCACACAGTTCAGATTGTCATCCATCTGCAGCTACGGAGCCTACTGCAGCAGCAGCAGACCCAGCTCAAGAAGAAGAAGATGTAATTTCTATTTATAGTGAAACTTATGGTAATCTAGCAGGGACTAGTTTTTTCCCTTTTTGGAACCAAGGAACCCAGTATGAGGTATTTGAAATAGGACAGGACAGTATGATCAAATATTCTGGTCTTGATTATCAAGGTATAGAGTTTGGTTCTGATGTAAATGCGTCAAACATGGAGTTTCTTCATATGGATGTGTGGACAGCAGACCTTGCGAGCCTTAGCGTATCTCCTATCACTAGAAACACAGGAGAAAGAGCTATCGCAAACAACTTAACTGCAGGCTCTTGGACTAGTCTAGACATTCCACTAGCGGACTACGTTACTGCAGGTTTGTCTCTTGACCAAATATTCCAATTAAAGCTTGAAGACGTGGCAAGAACAGGCTCAAATATTTTTGTAGATAACATCTACTTCTGGAAAGAACCTACATTGATTTACAGAAAAGCAAGTGTTAGTGAACTATTCCAACTAGATGCTGACCTTACCCCAACTAACTTAGACTCTTTATACGAAATAAACGGAGTTGTTTACGGACCTGACTTTGATGGAAATGCTGGTTATTCTTTCACTTTAGTGGATGACACCAAAGGTATAAACATACACAGTTTTGTAGATGTAGACGGAGTTGCTGATATAGCAGAAGGGGACGATCTTACGGTTAAAGGCCACATCGTATTCTATAGAGGGTTATTAGAACTTAGAGTTGATAGTATAGTTGTAAACAGCCAAGGAAATGCCTTAGCTGAGCCACTAGAAGTTGAAAAGCCTGATGAGTCTACAGAATCTGAGTTCATCGTTTTAAGAAAAGTATGGTTGGCAGAGGAAGCTACTGTATGGCCAGATAATGGCAACTTGTTATTGACTAATGAAGCTAAAGACACCTTCCAAATAAGAGTGGATGGAGACGTTGCTGATATGGTAGGTCAGCCAATAGATTACGACACAATGACGATAACCGGTTTAGGCGGTCAATTTACTTTTGATGTTCCTGCAGATAATGGATATCAAATATTCCCAAGAATGTTAAGTGATGTTTCAGAATACGAGGCTCCAGTTAACAATGTTCGTAACCTTGAACTGTTAGCTGTTGAGTTGTATCCAAATCCAACTTCTTCTAGCTTAACAGTTAGAAGCACTACAGCTTGGAATTCTTTCGAAGTTTGCAACCTTCAAGGAGTGAAAGTTTTAGAAGGAGCTCTTCTAAATAATTCACTAGAGGTTAGCTCACTTATTTCAGGGTCATATATACTTAAGCTTCAGTCTGCAGATGCTAATGGAGTTGCTAGATTCATAGTGAATAAGTAATAGGAACACTTAGAATGTTAAAGCGAGCTCACCATTGGTGAGCTCGCTTTTTTTTGTCCTTGTCTTAGAGAATGTAAATGGATTGGGCTAAGCTAATAGTTAAGGAAATCATCCATAAAAAAAGTCCCGCCGTTAAGCGAGACTTCTATTTAGTTGCGGGAACAGGACTCGAACCTGTGACCTTCGGGTTATGAGCCCGACGAGCTACCACTGCTCCATCCCGCGATAATTGGCTGCAAAGATAAGGACAATATTTATTACACAAAAGCCTTTATGTAAGAATAATATTGTCAAGCAGCCTTACGCCTTCATACTCTACAACTGTAACAACAGCTATTTCTTCTGCATCTTCTATATGTGTAACTTCTTGCAAGGAGCTAGTGTCTATTGCGAGAAGGTAATCTATCCTTGCTCCCTTTTGAGCTGAGATAAATTGCTTTACTTTTTCCACTGCTTCATCAAGCGGTTGCTCAGAGACATCTTCTTTAAGTTGAGATAGAGCTTTGTAGATAAAGGCTGCATTCTTTCTTCCTTTTTCAGATAGTCGTATATTTCTAGAACTCATAGCGAGACCGTGTGGTTCTCGCTTAATAGGAACAACGATAATTTCAGTTTTGCTATTGAGAATGTTGACCAGTTTTTTGACTACCACCGTTTGCTGAAAGTCCTTCTGACCAAAATAAGCTTCGTTCGGCTCTATGATAGTAAGAAAACGATCTATAACATTACAAACCCCCTGAAAGTGCCCTGGTCTACTTGCTCCTTCTATTTTTAAATCAACACCTTCTAGATCGTAGACTATAGGTTCATATGTTTCAGGATAAACCTGGTTAACTTCGGGGAGGAAAAGTATGCTGCAATTGACGTTCAGCAGCGATTCTATATCTTTTTCTATCGGCTTTGGATATGTTTCCAGATCTTTAGATTCCCCAAACTGAGTAGGGTTTACGAAAATACTACATACACTAATGTCATTGTTTTTCACGCATTCTTCAATCAGACTGGTATGTCCTTTGTGCAATGCTCCCATAGTTGGTACAAAACCAATTGTAACATTTTTATTCTGTGAACGTAGTGTGTTTAGGTAGCTAGAAAGCTTCTCTGCGGACTTAAATATGTGCATATATATACAAAAAAAATACTAGAAATACAATAGTTACAAGTGATAGTAGTACACATGTACGGTAGTATCTTTGCAATTCTAATACATTAACACTATATGGATAATAATCAAGAAAGAAAAAAAATTCTATTTATCTCTTCTGAAATGAGACCATTTTTGGACGGAGATACTCCATTAGCAGAAATTGCACGATACCTGCCTCAGAAAATACAAGAAAAGGACAATGAAGTAAGAATTCTAGTTCCGAGATTTGGTGTTATTAATGAGCGTAGAAATAGACTTCACGAAGTAGTTAGACTCTCAGGAATGAATATCACTATAGATGACAATGACAATCCACTTACTATCAAAGTGGCATCTATACCAAACACTAAGATGCAGGTGTATTTCTTAGATAATGAAGATTTCTTTCACCGTAAGTTCATATATAATGATGAAAATGAACAGTTTTTCGAAGATAACGATGAGCGTACGATTTTCTTTTGTAAAGGAGCTCTTGAAACTGTTAAAAAGTTAGGTTGGTACCCAGATATCATACACTGTCAAGGCTGGATGACTAGCTTGATTCCGCTATATCTTAAGACGCTTTATAAAGACGAGCCTGTTTTTTCTAATGCTAAAGTAATATACTCGGTTTATGAAAACGACTTCAACGAAGACCTTGGGCAAGACTTCATGAGAAAAGCAAGTCTGAATTATATAGAAGACGAGGAGCTTGAGCCTTTTTCAAAGGCAGATTGTTCTAGCATGCATATGGGTGGGATAGCTCATGCAGACGCGGTTGTAAGATGTAATACTATCGCAGACGAAGTGGAAGCCAAGCTTTCTTCTTATGAAAAGCCAGTGCTTAACCATACCGATGAACAGCTTGCAGACAATTATTTGAATTTTTATAATTCTTTACTGTCTGAAAACGAATAAATTATAAGTGAAAACAAACATTTTAAACAATAGAGTAAAAGGGGTTTTGCCCCTTTTCTTTTTGCTTGGACTTTTTTCTTGTAAAAAAGAAACAACAGAAATAGGAGCAAACCTAAGGCAAGATAAAGGTGGAATAAATTCCATCAATGTTCAGTACACAGACATAGCAAGTCGAACGGTTGCTGGAGACTCTTTTGTTTTAGTTCCAGGTGCCCCGCGAATATTAGGGGTGATAAATGACCCCTTATTTGGACTGAGAAAGTCTAGTGTGGTTGTTCAACCAAGATTATCTGAACTAGGGGGTGATTTTAACAATGTAGTTGCAGATTCTATTGATTTAATCCTAAGATATGACAGGATTCAATTAGTAGGCAATCAGGCATTTAGCTTGCAATATGGAGACACAAACAGTGTAATTACTCTGGATATATATCAATTGGACGAAGTGCTTGAACAGGATTCACTTTACCCGGTAAACTACAATCCACAACTTGGAAATAAAATTGGAGAATATACGGGTACTTTTAATATAAATACAACAACTTCAGGAGTTGTAGACGGGGATACGGTCACTTTTTTACCTGAACTAAAGGTTCGTTTAGATCAGTCCTTCGGACAACAGCTTGTTGATTTAGACCCATCCTCATTTAGTGATCAAGAAAGCTTCGCTTCTGCAATCAAAGGTATAGCACTAGTTCCAAGAAATAATACTTCTTCCGGTGAAGGTGCAATTGTAGCTGTAGAAACATTTTCTAGTGCGTCTGGACTTCTACTTTACTACGATACATTAGTCAAAGCCTTTCCGATGTCTCAAGAATCTAAATCGTTCAGCTTTTATGAGACAGAGCGATCAACCGAAATAGAAGCTCAGATGAACGGAACGGGAAGCTTTACTAAGGTATATCCTCAATCTCTGCTGGGAGGTAAGGTGAGAGTAGATATTTCAGAGTTGAATCAAATTATTGAAGGTGGAGAGGAAATAGTAGTCAACGAGGCTAAAATTGAGTTCTCACTAGACGAGTCTACAGTTGTAGATGGAGTGTACGATGCTCCTGGAAGTTTTTTTCTATTAGTTCCCGACACAACTAACCCAGAAAGGGCCCTTACAGTCATAGATGATGACAACGACCCTAGATTTGCATCTGGTGCTTTAGATGGTTCGACCTATAATATATTTTTCAATAGATATTTACAGGATTTGGTAAAGGATTACAACAATACTGGAATTAACTATTTCAATGGATTTTATCTCACTATACCAAGAACTAACCCTGCGGTTCCATATCGAGCGGTGATAAATAGTGATAATACTAAAGGTGACATTAAAGTTTCTGTTACCTACACGAAACTGAAATAGAATCTATCTGTTTAATTTGCAGTGATGTCAGACCTTAGACTGGTCTCCAAACAACATTCCGAACACAAAAGTGTAATCAGAGTAGGTGACGAGACCATAGGAGAAAAAGAGTTGTGCATGATAGCTGGTCCATGTGCTGTAGAATCAGAACAACAGCTATTCGAAATAGCCGAAGGAATCTCTTCCTTAGGAATCAAGTTCATGCGAGGCGGTGCATATAAACCTCGCACCTCTCCATATGCATTTCAAGGATTGAAGAAAGAAGGCCTCAAGCTTTTGAAGTCTGCTTCTGAAAAATATGGTGTAAAAGTAGTTACAGAGGTTCTTGACACTTCACTTATTGAAGAAGTTTACGATTATGCAGATGTCCTTCAAGTTGGATCTAGAAATGCTAAAAACTACCAATTTTTAAAAGAATTAGGAAAGGTGGACAAGCCTATTTTGCTCAAAAGAGGCATGTCTAGTACGATAGATGAATGGTTATTAGCAGCAGAGTACATCTTGCTAGGCGGAAATGAAAATGTTATTCTTTGTGAGAGAGGAATAAGAACTTTCGATACTTCAGTAAGAAATACAATGGACATAGCAGCCATTCCTTTAGCAAAAGAATTGAGTCATTTACCTGTGATTGCAGACCCTAGTCAAGGTACAGGCAAACGAAGTTTAGTTACACCTATGTCATTTGCTTCTATAGCAGCGGGGGCAGATGGACTTATGATTGAAGTTCATAACGAACCTGAAGAAGCTCTTTCAGATGGGTTTCAGTCCATGTACCTAGACACGATGAAAGAGATGGTGCTTGCCCTACGTAAACAAGCAGAGCTCTCTGGTAGAACCTTAGATTTAAACAATAAGTTCCAAGAAATAATATGAACCTAGCAATAGCCGGAGCCACTGGAATGGTAGGACGCACTATGCTCAAAGTTTTAGAAGAGCATAACATTGAAGTAGATAACCTTTTCCCAATTGCAAGTCAAGCAAGTAAGGGTAAGTCTATTTCTTACATGGGTAAAGAATACAAGGTTTGTCTTATGGAAGAAGCACTAGCCGAACCATTGGATTATGCTCTGTTCTCTGCAGGAGGAGATGTTTCTCTGGAGTGGGCTCCAAAATTTGCGGAAAAGGGTGTTGTTGTGATAGACAACTCTTCTGCCTGGAGAATGGACAAAAACTGTCCACTAGTAGTTCCTCAGATAAATCAAGATACAATAACTGAGCAGACCAAAATCATAGCGAATCCTAATTGTAGTACCATACAAATGGTGATGGCTTTGGCTCCACTTCATACGAAGTACGGGATAGAACGTTTAGTTATATCCACCTATCAGTCTGTAACAGGTACAGGAAAGGCAGCCGTAGAGCAAATGGAAAATGAGCGTAAATATGGGTCTTCTGAAAATAAGGTGTATGAGTATACAATTGATAAAAACTGTATTCCTCACTGTGATGTTTTTTTAGAAAATGGGTATACCAAAGAAGAAATGAAATTGGTACACGAAACGAGAAAAATATTAAATGATCCTGAGCTAAATATTACCGCTACAGCAGTTCGCGTTCCAGTAGTTGGTGGACATTCAGAATCCCTCAATGTTCAGTTTAAAAACGAATTTGATTTACAAGAAGTACGAGAGATTTTAAATAGCATTGAAGGTGTTCAACTTGTGGACGATGTTGCAAATAATGTCTACCCTATGCCCCTACAGGCTGCGGATAAAGATGAGGTAATGGTGGGAAGACTCCGTGTAGACGAGTCACTGCCAAATACATTGAACATGTGGGTAGTAGCAGATAACTTAAGAAAAGGTGCCGCAACAAATGCGGTTGAAATATTAGAAAAATTGATAAATAATTAAAACATGCCAGCAGGATTTCACTCATTAAAAATAGCAGAAGTAAACAGAGAGACTAAGGATGCCGTGAGCGTTACTTTTGATTTACCTGACCATTTAGCTTCAGATTTTGAATATAAAGCAGGCCAGTACCTAACATTTAGCATTCTGATAGGTGGAGAAGAGGTAAGAAGATCATATTCGTTATGTTCTAGTCCTATCACTGATTCTAAAATGTCCATAGCTGTGAAAGCGGTTGAAGGTGGGAGGATGAGTAATTATTTAAACACCGAAATTAAAGCGGGTGAAGTTTTAAATGTGATGCCGCCCATGGGTAAGTTTATTCTTGAGCCAGATAGTTCAGCATCCAAGAATTACATGTTTTTTGGTGGGGGAAGTGGCATAACTCCTTTATTGAGCATTATAAAAACGGCTTTAGTCGCAGAACCAAATAGTAAATGCATTTTAGTTTATTCTAATAGAGATGAAGAAAGCATCATTTTCGAAAATGAACTGAATGAATTAGAAAAGAATAACGAAAACTTCAAGATAATTTATACTCTTGACAATCCTCAGCAAAACTGGGATGGGCATACAGGCTTTCTAACCGTTGAAAAAGTTTCTGATTTAGTGAGACAAGAGCTTGGTCTAAACTATCCAATTGCACATTATTATACCTGTGGTCCTAGTCCACTTATGGACATCGTAGTAAAAAGTCTTAGCGGTATTGGAGTTCGAGATGACAATATCAATACGGAGTACTTCACTGCAAAGACTAAAGATGAGACTGAAGAATCAACGGAGTCAGCAACAACATCCGAAGCATTAAATTACAGTGAGGATATAAGGGAAAGAAATATTAAAGTAGAAGTATTTGGAGAGCAAAAAGATATTACGGTAAAACCCGAAGAAACTATTTTGATAGCTGCACAACGAGAAGGTATGGATCCTCCTTATAGCTGCACTGTTGGTGTCTGCACTACGTGCAGAGCTAGACTACGCAGCGGTAAAGCAAATATGGAAGAACGAGAAGGTCTGAGTGACGCTGAGATTGATGAAGGCTACATACTTACATGTCAAGCTCATCCGCTTAGCGATGACGTCGATTTAATTTTTGAATAAAACTTTTAGTGCATAGACACTAAGCCACAATTTTAACCTCGAAAGAGTCTTCGTGTTTCTTTATGCTTAACCCCTTATCATAGTAGATACCCATGTCATGCTTAGGAATCTTATAATCCGTATATCCCACAGATTCCATGTAAGCTCTTAGTTCCTGCTCAGATTCAAATGATTCAATAGTCTTGGTCTTAATTGTGGATTCTGTTTTGACAGCTTTATTCCCAGACTTATAGTTCATTAGCATTTCTTTTACTTTGTCCAAGTAATCTTCATCTATATCAATTGGAACTGCTATAGTGATAACCTTTTTTTGATTTTTCGTCATCCAGAACTGAGATCGGCAAGAGCTACTACAGAATTTTGCAGTTTTTCTGTTTGCTAAAAAATCTTGTTCGCAGTTTTGGCAAACAAGAGCGGTAGTTTTATGATTGTTCTGAAAGCTCTTAGTGGTCCTATAAAAGTTCATTTGTTGTTGCATAAGTTCAAATGTAGAGCAGGTATGCTTAACGTTTATTAACGCAAAAAAAAGAAGGTGAACAGTAAACTATACAGGAACTAGAGATCCCAAACAGAGTGGTTACGCGTTGTGAGATAGTGTTTTATGTTAATCCAGAACGCAAAAATGATATAAATGATGACCGGGCTTCCTAAGGTAAAAAAAGATGCATAAATAAAGTATAAACGAATGGTGCTGGAGCGAATGTTGAACTTTTCACCTAGATAAGCACATACACCGAACGCATAATTTTCTATATGCTTCTTTAATTGATCCATTTATTGACTTTTAACTAGAATTGCCCTTCCAATATTACAATTTAAACACTTCTTAGGTTGACAATAATGCTTATACAAATGTAATAAGGATTGACTGTTTAGTGCATTATTGCTTTTTATTCCTATGCTATCCCAATTGGAAAGAATGGAATTTTTTTCAGAAGGGAGTGCTTCTAAATAGGACAAAGCTTTTTCCCCATTTTGATCCATTTTTATTTTTTGATAGTGAAAGGTAAATGGAATAATGGCATTTAGAAACAAATGGTTTATGAAGCTTGGGGAGATGTTTTTCTTTTGTTCTTTTGATTCCTTGCCAAACGAATAGTGTGTATTCCAATATAGGCTTAGGTCAAATTGTAACAACTTTTTTATCTTTTTTATGTCCGGAAAATCTAAGACCATTTGACAAAAATTTGGGATGTGGTGAAATAATGCAGCAAGCTGTGCCAGTTTAATATGTGGCAAGTTCCGTGGTCTCATTCTGCCAAACTTCAATTGACTAGGTATACATTGCAGTCTATATTTAGCTTTCAGAAAGCCATATTCCATTTGTAGACCTAAATAATAAGTGTCAGTATTTTTCTCTTCTAGTAAGCTTGCGGTCCCCAAGAAAAGAGCTTCTAGTTGAAAAATGGATTTAGAGTGTTTAAGCACTACATCGTAAGGGAGGTATTGTCCTATTTATTCAAAACACTCCGAATTTATAGGCATTCCAAAACACCTAGCAATTGAAATGTAAAAGGCTTGATTCCAATTATTCTCGCTATCTCAGAGGTACTTGGAAAATTTTTCCGAACGATCTTCTAGCCTCTCGACAATCAATCGCTCAAGCCAATTATTAACATCAAGTTTTTTCACTTTACTAATTTGGTTTTCACAAGGAATGAAACTTTGTGAAGTCATTAAGCCAGAGTAATTGGCGAGCGAAGAATCATTTATTCTATGTTGGAGAAGTAATAGGGGAATTTCGGTTCCGTCCTCTCTATGAGCAATTGCACTTTCAGAAAAACACACGTGTAAAACGACGTTGTTGTATGCTTTGTCTTTGTGATGTCTATGTGTCTTCCAAGAGTTAGAATCTATATGTATCTCAACGGCTCCATAAAAACTAACCCCGTTAAGTTTTATGGTAGCATTTTCAAAATCAGGCCCACTGTTTTGATTTAAATAACCTTGATTTACTATTTGAATTTTTTGTCTGTTGGTCGTGACCAAATCTTTTTGTTCGTATAGCTGATACTGCCAAATAAACTGCAGCAAATCCTCACCATACTCAAAACTCATATGCTCTCAGCAAAAGGAGCAGTTTCTAAAGCTAATTCTTTAGCTTTTTCTCTAGCGACTCTGGCGAAATCTTTGCCTTGAGAAGCATAAATTATACCTCTAGAAGAATTTATTAGTAAACCCCCGTGTTGGTTTGTGCCGTGTTTACAAACCTCCACAGCATTACCTCCTTGAGCACCTACTCCAGGGATCAGTAAAAAGTGATCGGGAACAATACGCCTAATTTCTTTTAGTGCTTCGGCTTTAGTAGCTCCCACTACAAACATCAAATTATCGCTAGAACCCCATGATGAAACTCGTTGTAAAACAGTCTTGTATAGTGGTGGATTATAAATTGAGTTCGTCTGAAAATCGGTACTTCCGGCATTAGAAGTTAGACCTAAAACTATTGTTATTTTATTGGTGAATTTTAAAAAAGGTTTCACGCTGTCTAAACCCATATATGGAGCAACTGTAATTGAGTCAAAATCCATGGTTTCAAAAAACGCCTTTGCATACATAGTACTCGTGTTTCCTATATCCCCACGCTTTGCATCTGCAATGGTCAAAGCGTGATCAGGCAAAAGCTCACGTGTTTTTTCTAGTGCTCTCCAGCCTTTGCTCCCCAACTGTTCGTAAAACGCTGTGTTTATTTTATAGGCTACAGCATAATCCTTGGTGGCTTCTATGATTTCGCGATTAAAATCAACCATTCCCTCTACACTTTTGCTGATTCCTTCTGGAAGTTTGGTTATATCAGTATCCAACCCCACACACAGAAAACTTTTTTTAAGACGAATTTGAGATTTAAGTTCAGTTATGTTCACGCTTCAAAAAAAAAGAAAATAGGGTGTATTTTTAGAATTATTTACATTTACCGCCAATAATGAAAAAGTATCTTTTCTTAGCTGTCGCTGGTTTTATATTTTTTGCTTCAGCGTCCGCACAGGATAAAGGAGTTTTTAGTGGCAACTTCCAATCTAATTTTTCTGTTTTCCTCAAAGATTCGTTAATAGGAGCCACGGAAGAAGCTTCCCCTCAATACGGCAAGCAAATTAGTTCGTCTGAAGCTTGGCTTTTTCTAAACTATGACATTAAAGGATATCATATTGCGGCTAGATACGATCTATTTCACAATAGTAACCTATTAAACCCCTCAACCTCATACAGTGGTCAAGGCATAGGGTTTTGGCAGATTAAAAAGAGCATAGGAGACTTAGAAATAACAGCTGGTTCTTTTTATGATCAATTTGGGTCTGGTGCAGCTTTTAGAGCATTTGAAAATAGACTGATAGGTATTGATTATGCGGTAGAGGGTATAAGATTGAAATACAATGTATCAGATGACTTTGTGGTAAAAGCTTTTACTGGTAAGCAGAAAGGTTCTCAAGAAGAACGTTTTGAAGCCTCACCTCAAATTGTAAAAGGAATAAATGCGGAAAAGGGTTTTTATTTTTCAGATGGCACGGCATTAAACTTGGGAGTGTCAGGAGTCAACAGAACGCTAGATGATAATACAATGTCCCAACTGGTCACAGAAATAAATGGATTCCCGCTTAGAGATAGATTTGCTCCTAAATACAACGTATATGTGCTCAATGGGTATATGAACCTTGCTTATAAAGACTTTGGTTTCAATGCGGAGTATAACTACAAAACAGATGATGCCATTAGAGATAACTCTGGAAACCTATATCTGAGTGATGGATCTTTATTCTTAGCTGGGTTAAACTATTCAAAAAGAAAACTTGGCAGAAACAAGAAACAAGGGATAGGGGTAAATTTCCAATACCGTAGAATAGAAGATTTTCCACTTACCGTTTCTCCTTATGAAAACTTGCTAAATGGAATCTTAACTTACCAACCCTCACTAAGCAGACAAGCAAGTTATAGAATGTTAGCTAGGTATCAAGCTCCGGCTCAGTTTACAGGCGAGCAAGCTTATCAAGCTGAGGTTATTTATTCGTTGAGTAAAAAGACAAATGTCACGTTAAATTATTCAGACATAGTAGATTTAGAAGGCGAGCAACTTTTTAGCGAGCAGTTTGTGCAAGTTGAGCACAAGGTAAATAGAAAATGGAAAGGAAAAGTTGGTCTGCAAATGGTAGAGTACAATCAAGCAGTCTACGAAGGCAAGGACCCCAAGAAAGTGGAAAACGTAGAAACGGTAACTCCATTTTTTGAGGTGACTTACAAAGCAAATAGGAAGAATAGCATTCGATTTGAATCACAATTTCTGATGACAGACCAAGATTTGGGTAGTTTTTATCACGGAATCCTAGAGTGGAATAGCTCTCCTCACTTTACTGTTGCGATAAGCGACATGGTAAATACAAATCCAGTAAGAATAGTTAACCCAAGTTTAGCAGACCAAGTGTTGCATTACCCTAGTTTTTTTGTAAAGTACAATATCAATACTACTTCGTTTACTGCTGCGTATGTAAAACAGGTAGAAGGAGTAGTTTGTACAGGAGGTATATGCAGACTAGAACCTGCGTTTAGCGGTCTTAGGTTCACTTTAGCAACCCAATTTTAATAGGTTTTTATTGAGCTAATACAAACGCTGAACCTCCAGTACTGCTTATGTAGTTAGACTTTTTTTGTTCAGCTGCATTTTCTTCGTCATAGGATGCTATGACAACTCTATTTAGTCCATTTATGAAAGAAATCTCAGAGTCAGGGTAAATTTGAGACACTTTATCGAGTAAACGGTTTGCATTTGCCTTACTTCCAAAGCTACCAATTACAACTAAATACCTCGCATCTAGATTCAGCTGGGTTAATGGTTTTTCGACTATCGGCTCACTTTCACTCGACTCTTGATTATCTATTTCGGACTCATTGTCTTCTTCATCTTTTGGGTTTTCTACAGGAACAACATCATCTGACTCCGACCAATCATCATTGGAGACTATGACAGATGAGTCTGCATCTTCCCAAATTTCTTCTTCGCTTAAATCAGTGTCTTCTGTTTGGTTATCGACACTATCAGAATCGATATTTTCTAATTCACTGACGGCCTCGATAGCAGCAGGCTTAAGAGCTTCAGCAGTGATTTCTCGAAGAAAAACGTACCATATAAAAGCACCTAAGGCCAGAAAATACAAGAACCACTTGATGAAAGTCATAGTGCAAAAATAGACAAAAAGAAAAGCTCACTTACCAAAGGCAAGTGAGCTTGAATTCATTTATATGTTACTGTCTACTTATTTAGCGGCAGCGTATCTATTCGCTATTTCGTCCCAGTTGATTACATTAAAAAATGCAGAAACGTAATCAGGTCTGCGGTTTTGGTAATTTAGGTAGTATGCGTGTTCCCATACATCCAAACCTAAGATAGGAGTTCCTCCACATCCAATACCTGGCATCAACGGGTTGTCTTGGTTTGCTGATGAACATACTTCTAATTTACCATCTGTGACACAAAGCCAAGCCCATCCACTCCCAAAACGAGTAGCTGCAGCTTTACTGAATTCTTCTTTGAATGCATCGAAGCTTCCAAAATCTTCATCTATTGCTGAAGCAAGATCTCCTGAAGGATTCCCACCTCCGTTTGGACTCATCGCAGTCCAGAATTGGTTGTGATTATAGTAACCGCCGCCATTATTACGTACAGCACCATTATTCATATCTAGATTGGTCAATATATCTTCTATACTCTTTCCTTCTAAATAAGAACCTTCAACTGCTCTGTTAAGCTTTGTGGTATATCCGTTGTGGTGTTTGCCGTGGTGTATTTCCATTGTACGAGCATCTATATGTGGCTCAAGTGCGTCGTGTGCATATGGTAAGTTTGGTAATTCAAATGACATAGTATTTTTGTTTTATTTGTTTGAGTTCAAATGTATAGATAGTACGTTTAACAATGAAAATTGTTTGTTTATACCATAATAAACAGGGGTTATAGTACACTTTTGACGAAGAAAAATGTTGAATATATATGAGTGAAATAGAAGTTAAAGAAATGATTCGAAAACGGAGGGCTGTTTTCCCAAAACAAATGAGCGGAGGTAAAGTGCCAAGTCTAGTTTTGGATCAGGCTCTTGAAGCAGCAAACTGGGCACCTACTCATAGACGCACAGAGCCGTGGAGGTTCAGGGTTTACTCGGGTAAGTCTATGGAAAGGCTATTGGATCAATGCAAAGAATGCTACGTAAGAAGCACACCGGCAGAAAGTTACAATCATGCTAAAATTCAGAAGATAGAACTGCGAAAAAAGCAGGTAAGTCATATTATAGCGGTTTGTGTGCAAAGGCACGAAGTAGTGCCTGAATGGGAAGAAATAGCTGCCACTTCTATGGCGGTGCAAAATCTGTGGTTGAGTTTATCAGCCACAAATCTTTATGGAGGTTATTGGAGTACACCTGCTTATGCTATGGAGGAAGATTTTGCTGCTTTTTTAAGGTTGGAAGAACACGAGAGGTGTCTCGGTCTTTTTTATATTGGTGAGGTTTCTAAAGATACTCAGCTGCCAGAAGGACAAAGAGGAGACTGGAGTGAGAAGGTGGGTTTTAATACTTAAACAGTTTTTCAACTTTAGACTCTTGCTCGCTCATAAAAACAAGCCAATAAATTCCACTCTTCAACTGGCTTAAATCTATGCGTTCAGCTTTTTCAATATGAAGTACTCTGGTATACACCTCAGTCCCCACAGAATTAAAAATTGTCACTACGGCGGACTGATTGAACGGGTTTTCTAAAGTGATGGTGCGTGAAAAAGGGTTTGGATAAACAGAAATAGCAGGGTCAATAGTTTTTTTGTTTATGCTAGATGTACCAATTAGAGCAAATGCATAGTCAGGCAAAAGGCACTCAAACCATTCCCCTACGATAAAGCTAGCATCTTCTTCTACTTTTAGTCTAGCACCCTGACCGCTTATCTGTGCATAGGTCGTCAGTTTCACATTTCCTTTATTAATAGTTACTAATCCGCTATTCACGTACAATTCATCCAGCTCTAAGATTCCGTAAACGTCTAGCTTGGCCCCTCCTAAAACTGTAGCTATCTGATGCCCACATATTCCTCCGTTTTCGTTTATTTTTATGAATGCCCCACTCTCTAAATTAAGACCACATTCAATAACTACTGGGTGGTTGATTAGAAATGTGTCCGCACTACTTGTATCTGGAACTATTCCTCCAACCCAAACTGACGAGTCTTGCCAAAAACCTCGAGAAACTGTTTCCCAAGTGGTTGCTTGTGTATACAACGTTCCAAGCAGTAAGATTAGAAGATATATATGTTTCTTTTGACTCAAGAGTCTAGTTTCTACGAATATAACACTACTAGGTATATCTAGATTTGTTAGAGCTATTTGCTCACTTTAATTACTTTATTATGTTGGCAGAAGAAGGAAGTTTCAAGTAAAAGCACTTACTGCTTTAGTGAGTTACCAATACTATATTTGCCCTATGTCTTCTCGACTTCATTTTTATAACACTTTATCTAAGCAAACTGAGGAATTCAAGCCATTAAATCCGCCATTTGTTGGGATGTATTTATGTGGTCCTACAGTTTACGGAGATCCACATTTAGGACATAGTCGTGGTGCAGTGATGATGGATGTGTTGTATCGTTATCTTACTCATTTAGATTTTAAAGTAAGGTATGTGAGAAATATCACAGATGTAGGCCATTTACTTAATGATGCTGATGAAGGTGAAGATAAAATTGGAAGGATAGCCAAGGCAAATCAAATAGAGCCTATGGAGGTTGCACAGCAATATACCAATGCATATCATACCGCTCTTAGAAAAATGAATGTTCTACCACCGAGTATCGAACCCCGAGCAAGTGGCCATATCATAGAACAGATAGAGTTGGTAGAAGATATTATAGAAGCTGGGTTTGCTTATGAAAGTCGAGGGTCTGTGTATTTCGATGTGCTAAAGTATGCAGAATCAAATGACTACGGAAAGCTTAGTGGACGAAAAATAGAGGACCTCATTGCTGGAGCGGGTGAAGAAAGAAGAAATTTAGAAGGGCAGGAGGAGAAGAAGAATCCTAATGATTTTGCTCTTTGGAAAAAAGCCACACCAGAACATATTATGAAGTGGAATAGCCCTTGGAGTCTAGGCTTTCCAGGATGGCATATTGAGTGTTCAGCTATGAGTGATAAGTATTTGGGAAACCAGTTTGATATACACGCTGGAGGAATGGACTTGTTGTTTCCTCATCATGAAAGTGAGATAGCCCAAAGTCACTCTTGCGGAAGGTCCACACCAAAGTACTGGTTGCACAATAACATGATAACTATCAATGGCCAAAAGATGGCTAAAAGTCTGAATAATGGTGTTCTTATAGAGGAATTGTTCTCTGGAGATCACCATCTACTCGAGCAGGCTTATAGTCCCATGACGTTGAGATTCTTTTTGTTACAAGCACATTACAGAAGCACTCTTGATTTTAGCAATGAAGCTCTTCAAGCTGCCGAAAAAGGGCTAAAAAGATTGATAAGTGCCGCCAACAAACTTGATGAAATAATTGTCAGTAAGCAGAATGATGTAGATGTAATTGTTTGGAGAGATAAGCTGTACGATCAAATGAATAATGATCTTGCTACTCCACAGGTTATTGCTACTCTTTTTGAAGCTGCAAAATGGATCAATGAAGCTTCAGGGAGACGAATGCAGCTAGACGAAGAAAACTTAGAAGTGTTGAAGACTACATTTTCAACATTTGTATTTGATATTTTAGGTTTAGTTTCTGAAGAAGAAGGCGATAGTCAAGCTTTAGACGGTGTTATGAACCTGGTACTAGACATAAGAAAAGCAGCTAAAGCAAATAAAGATTGGGGTACTGCTGATAAAATTCGAGATGGTTTGAAAGATGCAGGGGTCGAGGTCATGGATAGCCGAGAAGGAACTACGTATAAGGTAAATTAATGCTACATACACTAAAAACATTTGGCTTTATTTTACTGATTCTTGCAGCTGGTTGTAAGAGTGAGCCAAAAAAGCAACCACCCAAGACTCCGCCAATTGTAAAAAAAGAATTCAAGGTTTCGTTTAATGCGGATAGTGCATATCAATTCATACAAGACCAAGTGGATTTTGGCCCTAGAGTTCCTGGAACAGAAGAACACGCAAAAACTGCGGTATGGCTGCAAAACAAACTTTCGGAATACTGTGACACAGCATTTACCCAGTACGGTAGTGCAACTGATTTCAAAGGAAAGTATGTCGAGATAAAAAATATAATCGGCACTATAAACCCTAAAAAAACGAAACGAATCCTGCTTTGTGCTCATTGGGATACAAGACCTCAAGCAGATGAAGATCCTGATAGACCAAATGAACCTGCCGATGGAGCAAATGATGGGGGCAGTGGAGTGGGTGTACTTCTAGAAATAGCTAGACAACTACAATTGCAAAGACCTGATGCTGGGGTAGACATTATATTTTTTGATGCGGAGGATATGGGAGATCGAAGAGGTGCTGCAAACTCTTGGTGTCTTGGTTCACAATATTGGTCTAAGACTCCTCATAAACCTAATTATGTAGCTCGTTTTGGCATACTCTTAGATATGGTAGGGCCTCAAGACGCTGTTTTTGCTATAGAGGCAAACTCTTGGCAGTATGCTCAGCCTTACGTGAAGAAAGTCTGGAAAACAGCTAGGGAATTGGGACACGGGCAATACTTTGTCAATAGGCAAATTGGACCCATAATAGATGATCATTTATTTATTAATACGATAAGAGGAATCCCTACACTAGACATTATACACTACGACCCATCCAATGGACAAGGTTTTGGAGATTTTTGGCATAAGCACACCGATAACATGGCGGCTATTGATAAAAGCACGCTTCAAGCCGTAGGAGAAACGGTGTTCAAAGTTGCAGTTAGTCTATAGCTATTCAGACTTTAAAAAGCATTTGCGTTCTCAAATCCTATTACACACCGTTTTACTTGTTCTGAATAGAGCACAATAATTACCAACGAAGGTCGAAGATCTATTATCTTTTGTGTGTGAAAGTCCAACTCCCCATTTATTCTTAAAATTATAGTTTGCAAGTATTGATCTATTAGAATAGTGTCCTTGATCATCGAAATAGGGCCGAAAACCTCTTTGTGTAAAGATTGCTGACACATCACTTTGTGTTCCCACCAGAGCTGCGTTATAGTGGTTTAGGTTGCCTGACTTTATAGAATACAAGTGGTCCTGAGCTGTTACACATAATAGCGTGAAACTTAAAAAAGTGGCTAGGATATACCGTCATTTCATAGACGGTTTACAATATACCGTTCAAAAAGTCACTAATATTGTCTTCTTTCTTCAATCCTTTGATAAACCAAGCTGCAGAAAACTCGTGTGTAGCAAAGTTTTGTCTGCCACCTACTTCTACTTGATAAGCGTCATATGCATATGAAACCTGGAATTTGTCAAACTGAACTCCTGCACTTGCTAGCAGCCAATCACCACTTCCATATTCGCCAAATGGCTGCCGATAACCAACTCCTAGTCGAGCAAACTTATACTGGCTATTAACTTGAGTAGCTATGGAAGTAGACTCACCCTGAGTTTGGAAAGTTGCTAATCCAACGAGATTAATTTTCTTGATTTTTTTACTGTACCCTAATATTCCGATATACCTTACCGGCAAAGGGCTTGGGTCGGGTGCCATGATTACAGAAACATTAGGTTGGTTGAGCTGCGTGGCTGATAAACCAAAAATTACGCTCTTATATTCACTTAAAAACCCGAAGTCTAATACTAAAGCATCAGGATCACGGGGTGTAAATGGTTCATTTGTTGGGTTCGAAAACCCACTATCTGGAGTTATTTCGTCCTCAAATTTAAGTCTTTGCGAGTTTGTGTTAGACTGTCTATATCCTATGTTCAGACCAACTCTTGTTTTTACCTCTTTTTTATTAAAAGCATAATTGATATTTCCTTTTATAACTGATGACCGACTTAACCCTTCACCAGCTCTGTCATCTGAGAGTTCTAATCCAAGACCAAGATTATTCTTTAAGTTGTAGTTGGCTAAAAGTGAAGTTGTAATAAATTGGCCTGGAAGCGTTGGCCATTGATTTCTATAAGCTAAACTAACAGCAGCATCACTTTGAGCACCTACCAGAGCAGGATTAAAATGATTTACATTACCCGATTTTAAAGAGTATAAATTGTCCTGAGCATATCCTGCAGTAAGAATGAGGAGAAATAAAACAAAAGATTGAACCAAACGCATACCTCTCAAAAGTAGGCAATTTCAAAAATCTATTATCCGCGATAAACTAAAAAAACAAGATAGGAAGCGTAAGCAAATAGGAATAAAATGCCCGCAGGTCTACCCAGCTGCTTTCTATTTCTATCCATTCCAAGACCAAAAATCATAAAACAAGACGCAACGAGTAAAACAAAAATATCTGTGTTGATTTGCGTGTCAAAGTTTAGAGGTCTTATAATAGCACTAACACCAAGAACCCACAATAGGTTAAAGATGTTAGATCCAACCACATTGGCTACTGCTATATCAGTATTTTTCTTGTAAGCAGCTACAGCTGATGTTACTAGTTCTGGTAAAGAAGTACCTATGGCGACTATGGTAAGTCCAATTAGTTTTTCACTTAACCCAAATTCAAATGCGATACGAACCGCACCATCTACAACCCATTTACCACCGAAAAAGAGACCTGCCATACCAAGCAACACAAACAAAATTGATTTACCCATAGGCATTATCTCCTCAGGTGTTTCCCCTATTAGGTCGGCTCTCTCCTCTTTGGCTAGTCTCAATATATATGTGATAAAGAGAGCAAAAAATAACATAAGGATGATTCCATCTCCTCTGCTTATAGTATGTAGATCCGAGCTACTAAAAAGAATAGCATTTGCTACGAATGCAACTAGTAACAATGCAACTATAGAATAAGGGATTTCTGAATAGGTTGTACTTCGCTGTATACTTAATGGGTAGATAACAGCCGCCACCCCTAGAATTAGTAGAATGTTGGATATATTGGAACCAATAACGTTTCCAATGGCAATATCGGAAGACCCAGAATTACTAGCTAGTATATTTACAATGAGTTCAGGCATACTAGTACCCATAGATACTATGGTCAATCCAATAACCAAGTCAGACACATTATATTTCTGAGCTATTGATGCAGAACCAGCCACTAAATAATCCGCTCCTTTTATGAGGACTACAAAGCCAATTGCAAAAAGAATGTATACCATCATTGCTGGTGCAAATATGCAAAGTATATGTAGAACCAAAGTATTTAACTCTCTCGCGGTTTTGATATTTTAGAATTTGAAGGAACTTTAAATGTAAATATTTGTTTCTATAGGGTGTGAAATAAATTTCACAGGATAAACGACTAGATACCTTAATCCGTTAAATCAATAGGATTAACTAAAAATGAAAACACAAGAACTACTCCATTGTAGTTTCGCAACACAGAATTAGACATTAATGAAACACTTTTTTCAACTTTTACTTCTTCTATGCTCTGTTGCCTCTTTTGCTCAGACTTATACAGTAAGTGGTAGAGTAAAGGATGCTTCAAACGGAGAAACACTCCTTGGAGCAACGGTACTGGTAAAATCAGGAGGAGGAACAGTAACTAACGAATACGGTTTCTACTCTATATCACTAGAAGCTGGAAACTATACGCTGATCTACAAATATTTGGGGTATGATGATATAGAAGAAACTATAGTGCTAGATGGAAACAAAACGATAAATGTAGAACTAGGGGTTAAAGCTAACGTTATTGGGCCTGCAGTGATTAGTGCTAAAGCTTTAGAGCGAAAAGTAGAGAATAAAAAGATAAGTGTTGTGAAAATGGAAACCGCCAAAATCAAGGAAATTCCTGTGATTTTTGGTGAGGTAGATATTTTGAAAACGATTACACTTTTACCTGGAATCCAATCTGCCGGTGAAGGTAATAGTGGGTTCAATGTTAGGGGAGGTTCGCAAGACCAGAATTTAATTCTGCTTGATGAAGCCACCGTATATAATGCTTCTCACTTGCTTGGTTTTTTTAGCGTGTTTAATGGGGACGCTGTTAAAGACCTAGAAGTATATAAAGGAGGTATCCCAGCTAAATATGGAGGTAGACTTTCGTCAATAGTAGATATAAAAATGAGGGACGGTAATGCTAAGAAGTTTTCAGGTATAGGCGGTATTGGAACCATTTCAAGTAGATTAACTCTAGAAGGGCCAATAGTTAAAGATAAGTCTAGCTTTATGATAGCGGGAAGAAGAAGCTATGCAGACTTGTTTTTGCCACTTGCTCCAGATGAGAGTATTCAAAACAGTAAGTTGTTCTTTTATGATTTAAACATGAAAGCAAATTATGAATTGAGTGATCGCGATAGGATATATATTAGTGGTTACTTTGGAAGAGATGTTTTGGGACTGGGGGAGTTATTTAGTTTAAATTGGGGAAATGCAACAGCTACACTTAGGTGGAATCACTTAGTAAATGACAAAATGTTCGTCAACACCTCATTGGTATATAGTGATTTTAATTATGGATTTGATATCAGTTTTGCTGAGAATGCGAGCTTTGGACTTGATCAAGCGATTAACGATATTTACATCAAATCAGATTGGACCAATTTCATCAGCCAAGAGAGTAAGCTAAACTTTGGTGGACAGGTTACTTATCACAGGTTTAATCCTGGACTTTTTGCAGCGAATAATGAAGAGTCTGAAGCAATTTTCCAAGAGGTTCAGATAGAAGAAAGAAAAGCATTAGAAACAGGTTTTTATTTAGACCGTGAGTATAAGCCTAGCAATCGTTTGAACATGAGATATGGACTTCGTTTTTCAAGTTTTAGTAATGTAGGCGGTACTGAATTCACTTATACTAAGAACCCAGAAACTTATGAGTCAATAGATAGTTTATTGGTCACTACGGTATACGGATCGAATGAGATTTACAATACCTACATCGGCCTTGAACCTCGTGCATCTATAAGCTATAATCTGACCACTACGATGGCATTAAAAGGCTCGTACAATAGAACTTTTCAATATATCCAGCAAGCTACGAATACTGCTTCTGCCTTTCCTACTGACCAGTGGTTTAGTGCTAATGGAAACATAAAGCCGCAAAGAGCCGATCAAGTGGCAATTGGATTATTTAAGAATTTTGACATTGGCCTAGAGACTTCTGCGGAGATCTACTACAAGTGGATGGATAATCAGATAGACTATAGGGATAATGCTCAGATTGCATTTAACGAGCAGTTGGACGGAGAGTTGCTAACCGGAGAAGGTTGGGCATACGGTGCAGAATTCTATGTGGCTAAGACTGAGGGAGCTTCTTCTGGCTTTATATCTTATACCTGGGCACGGACTATGAGACAAATAGAAGGAATAAGTGGGGGTAATCCTTACGTGGCTAATTTTGACAGAAGGCACAACTTATCTGTGGTGTTTACTCAAAAGTTTTCTAAAAGACTTTTAGCTACAGCATCTTTTGTTTTCTCAAGTGGTCAACCTCTCACCACACCAGTATCTAAATACTTGTTCAAGGGAGAATGGATTAGTAATTATGATGAACAGGAACGAAACAATTTTAGAGTGGCTGCATATCATAGAGCCGACATTGGGGTCACGTTAAAAGGTAAAGAAAGACCAGATAAATCATTTAGAAGCAATTGGAATTTTTCCGTTTATAATTTATACAACAGAGAGAATCCTTATGCTATATACTTCAGGACTATCGATGCAGGAGACGCTGAAAAATTTGATGGTGCCGTAGAAGGGAATACTGCAGCGTTTCAGACAACGCTATTTAAAATTATACCTGCAATAACCTGGAACTTTGAATTTTAAGAAAACGAGCATGATTAGAAAATTAGCATACCTTTTGATTGTTTCTACAGTCTTTGCTGCCTGCGAAAAGATAGTAGAAGTAGACCTACCTTCAGAAGATCCAAGATTGGTGATTGAGGGTCAAATTACGGATCAACGCGTACCTTGGCAAGTAAGATTAACACTAAGTCAGCCCTACTTTGATCAGGACGAAGCGGAAGCTATCAGCAATGCTGTTGTGAGGATTACAGGGACAGATGGTTCAGATGTTTTATTGACGCATACAGACACAGGTATGTTTGTTTCTGCAGATACTCAGCAATGTGTTGTTGGAGAATCATATACTTTGAGCGTTGACTACCAAGGGGAGAACTATATTGCTTCTGAAACAATGAAAAATGCTTTTGAACTTGATACACTAGCAGGCTTTTTCCTACCACCTGATGTGAGCTTTTTTCCTTCTGGCATTTATGTTTTTGTTCAGGGTCAGACAGACCCAACACAGGACAACTATTACATTTTTAGAACCTATAAAAATGACTCATTAACGTCAGAGGATCTCGATAATGATGAATTCGGTAGTGTTTCGCTATTGAATTCTACGTTTGATGTGAACGACATAGCAGGCGAAGTAAGTCGTGGATTTCTACCGAGGCCAATACTTACAGATGTAGAAGAAGGAGATAAGGTGATGGTGGAGCAGTTTGCAGTCACCCTAGACTACTTTCAATATATTTTAGATTTGAATGCTCAGCAAAGCCGAAGTGGTACACCTTTTGACCCTCCGCCAGCAAACCCAAACAACAATATAAGCAATGGAGCGTTAGGTTACTTCTCTGTAGCTAATAAGAAAGAAGATTCTATAATAATTGAATAAATAGGTGTGAAGAATCAAAGACTAATCTCTTCTAAACTTATCTAGGAGATCATTTAGTTGCACAAATTCTTCTTCACACAGAGTATCGTGCTCTTCGACTACTTTATTTATTAAAACATTCAACTGGCTTAGTATTTCAGCACCCTGAGAAGTTAGACTTACATCTACCTGTCTTTTATCATGGTTACTAATAGATCTTAATGCTAGTCCCTTTTTGCAAAGTTTATCTACCAATCTAGAGGCATTTGACATACGATCAACCATTCTATTGGAGATCTCATTTATCGAAATTGGTTCTGGGTCTTGACCTTTTAATATTCTTAAAACATTAAACTGTTGATTGGTGATATTGAATGGTTTCAATGCATTTGCTACCACACCAGAGAAATAACTCTGAGTGTAAGCGAGATTCACTATTGCCTTTTGAGCTTCACTAGCAAATGCCTTCTGTTTAATTATATCATTAATTCCCATATAGATCTGAACTATTAGGTGTATGAGATATAAAACATACAATATGAATAAATGTTTAGCGAAGCAAATCTACATTACGTCCAAAGTGTTATTTATAAATATTGGTTTATGGCCATTCAATCGAATATTGCACTCAACAAAAAAGCGACATGTCTAGAATAATCACATTTAGCATTTTCATCCTTATATTTTTAATTCTAGAATTTTATGTATTTCAAGGATACAAGCTAATAATTAGACGCTGGTTACCCAGTCAAGCGTCTTTGTTTTCTGTAATATACTGGGCTCTGCCAATCTTACTTATTGGCACAGTCATCTCGGTAATGGTTTGGTCCCCAGCACCCACTAAAAGTCGGGTAATGATGTGGGCTAGTAGTATTTTGTTTGGGTTGTTTATAGCAAAGGTTATTTGGGTAGCTTTTTTATTAATGGATGATGTAACTCGCTTATTTAAGTTTACCGGTCAAAAGATATCAAACCCTGGAAATTCCAAAACGATAAGTAGATCAGAGTTTTTAGTAACTACAGGAGCTTTAGCGGCTGGCACATTATTCTCTACCATGATTTATGGTATAGCTCGCGGTGCTCACAACTATCAGGTGCACTTACGAAAATTAAAATTAAAAAACTTACCTAAAGCATTTGATGGTTTTACAATAGTTCAGATATCAGATGTTCATTCGGGAAGTTTCTGGAGTAAAGATGGGGTAGCTCGGGGTATTCAAAAAATTCTAGATCAAAAACCTGATGCTATATTTTTTACAGGAGATTTGGTAAATAATACTGCAGAAGAGTTTGAAGGGTTTAAGGAAATATTTGGTAGACTAAAAGCTCCTTTTGGTGTTTTTTCCGTTTTAGGAAATCACGATTATGGAGACTATTATAGATGGCCTTCAAAGTCTGGTAAAACAAAGGCTCAAAACCTTCAGGATTTAAAAAATCATCATAAAGATATGGGTTGGAATTTGTTGATGAACGAAAACAAGGTTATAGAAAAAGATGGAGAACGTCTTGCTATAATTGGGGTAGAAAATTGGAGTTCACATATGCGATTCCCGAAATATGGTAGCCTGAGTCAAGCGTACAAGGGGGCTGAAGAGGTTGAAAACAAATTGTTACTCTCACACGACCCAAGTCATTGGAGAGCAGAGGTTCTGAAAGATTACCCTAGCATAGATGCAATGTTTGCTGGTCATACTCACGGTATGCAGTTTGGTATAGATACTAAATATTATAGATGGAGTCCTGTGAAGTACCAATACCCTGAATGGGCTGACCTTTATGAAGAAAATGGCCAGTATCTTTATGTGAATAGAGGTTTCGGTTATTTAGGTTATCCAGGTAGAGTAGGATTTCTACCAGAGATTTCTGTTTTCGAGCTAGAGTCAGTTTAGAGAGAAGCGGTCTTGGCAGCGACTAGCTCTTGTAAAAAGCCAATATCCTGTTCAAGTTTATTTCCAACTACGATTAGATCTGCTCCAGCATTCCAAACAGCTGTGGCATCTTTTGCAGTTTTTATGCCCCCACCTACTACCAGTGGTCCGTTTATTTCATTTTTAACTGCTTGGATCAATGTAGGGGCAACATGCTGATTTGCCCCACTTCCGCAGTCCAGGTAAGTGAGTTGCATACCTAGCTGTGAACTTGCTAAAGCCGTTGCTGCAGCTATTCCAGGTTTGTCCTGGGGAATAGGTGCAGTGCCACTTATGTAACTTACAGTGGTAGTCCGCCCACCATCGATTAAGATATATGCCGTAGAAATTATTTCAAGGCCCGAATGTTTTAATGTATATGAAGCCTCTACGTGTTTACCTGTAAGCAATTCTGAATTTCGACCACTTACCAAGCTGAGCAATAAAATAGCATCAGCTTGCTCATCAATTTGATTTAGGCTGCCAGGGAAGATGACTAATGGTTTATTTGTTTTTAATTTTATGGAAGATATGCACGAGCTCATATTTCCGTTGGTAACTAAACTTCCTCCTACAAATATCAAATCAACACTTTGAAAATATTCTATCTAGCTGAGCATCATTAACTTTGTCTGAATCAATTAGTATAGCAAGCATTTTCTGATTTTTGGCAGCTAAACTTGATATTTTTTGTAATGTGCTAATAGTCTTTTGTTTGTGTTTTTGGACTCTATTTAAATTGTAATTCTTGGTCGGTTTTCCTAGAAAAAATTCACTTTTTTTGTTATCAACACCGCAAATCTCTTAAAAATTGGGCAACGTAAAAATTTAATTGTGAGTGTGTGGAAAACCCCGATTAAAATTAAAATATTCTCACTGTAGATTTGTCTCAAAACTCACTATAAATTTTTGTGTACCACAGAGTTTATAAATATTGAGTTTTTATATAATACATTTTAAACCAAGAACCTTATTATCATTATGAGCCAAAAGTCCAAGTACAACAAGAACGCGTTAAAGTTTAAGCGTTTTAACACTAAAAACGGTATTCCTGCTACCGATCTATACGAATACGAATACAGAACATCGGTAATAAAGAATCCAGCAGGAGATGACGTTTTCAAAATGGAAAATGTCGAGGTGCCTAAGGATTGGTCACAAGTTGCTACTGACATTTTAGCTCAGAAGTATTTTAGAAAAGCTGGTGTTCCTCAAAAAGATGGAACTACAGGTTCTGAGACTTCAGTAAAACAAGTTGCTCATAGACTAGCGGATTGTTGGAGAACTTGGGGTGAGAGAAATGGCTACTTCGCTTCTAAAAAAGATGCTCAAATCTTTTATGATGAATTGGTCTACAGTATTCTTGGTCAGATGGCAGCTCCAAATAGTCCACAATGGTTTAATACTGGACTTCACAATACATATGGAATAACTGGAAAGCCGCAAGGTCACTATTATGCAGATCCTGATACAGGAAATGTTAAAAAATCTACATCAGCTTACGAACGCCCTCAA
Source organism: Bacteroidia bacterium (assembly GCA_965655315.1). GTDB lineage: Bacteria > Bacteroidota > Bacteroidia > NS11-12g > UBA9320 > UBA9320. The sequence goes on along the minus strand of CBFHGJ010000003.1, from coordinate 37,270 downwards.
CCTCATGCATGTTTTATCCTTTCTGTAGATGACGACTTGGTAAATGAAGGCGGTATTATGGACCTATGGGTACGTGAAGCTCGTATCTTTAAGTATGGTTCAGGTGTTGGTACAAATTTCTCTAGTATAAGAGGAGCAAATGAAAAATTAAGTGGAGGAGGTAACTCATCTGGACTGATGAGCTTCTTAAAAATAGGTGATAGAGCTGCAGGAGCTATAAAATCAGGCGGAACTACTCGTAGAGCTGCTAAAATGGTTTGTCTTGACCTAGACCACCCTGAGATTATGTCTTTTATCAATTGGAAAAAAGACGAGGAGAAAAAAGTAAAGGCTCTTATAGATGCTGGTTACGATTCTAGTTATGAAGGAGAGGCATATGCCACTGTTTCTGGTCAGAATTCTAACAACTCGGTTCGTATTCCGAACAAGTTTATGGAAGCACTAAAAAATGAAGGTGAGTGGGAATTAATATCCAGAACTACAGGAGAGCCTATTTCAAGTGTATCTGCAAATCAAGTATGGGATGATATTTCATTTGCTGCGTGGGCTTGTGCTGATCCTGGTGTTCAGTTCGATACAACAATAAATGAATGGCACACTTGTCCTGAAGGTGGAAGAATTAATGCTTCTAACCCTTGTTCGGAGTATATGTTCTTGGACAACACAGCTTGTAATTTAGCATCATTAAACCTTAGAAAGTATTACGATGAAGACACTAAAACATTTGACGTAGAGGCTATCGAGTACGCTTCTAGACTTTGGACTGTTGTGCTAGAAATATCTGTTCTTATGGCACAGTTCCCTAGTAAAGATGTTGCTAAACTTTCTTATCAATATAGAACTTTAGGTTTAGGTTATGCGAACCTTGGTTCAGTACTTATGGTAAGCGGGATACCATATGACAGTGAAGAAGCTACGGCTATAGGTGGTGCAGTTACTGCAATATTAACTGGAACGTCATACGCAACTTCTGCGGAGATGGCGAGCTTCCTAGGTACATTTGATCAATACGAGAAAAACAAAGAGCACATGTTACGTGTGATGAAGAATCACAGGTATGCTGCTTACAACTTAGACGAGTATGATGGTCTAAGCATAAAGCCTGTAGGAATAGATCCTAAACATTGCCCTGACTATCTACACGGTAGAGCAACAGGAGCTTGGGATAAAGCTGTTCAATGGGGTGAAAAATATGGATACAGAAATGCTCAAACTACTGTAATTGCACCAACAGGAACAATAGGTCTTGTAATGGATTGCGACACAACAGGTATAGAGCCAGATTTTGCATTAGTTAAATTCAAAAAACTATCTGGTGGTGGATACTTTAAGATTGTAAATCAATCTGTACCGCTAGCACTTAGAAATTTAGAGTATTCTGAAGAGCAAATAGAAAGTATAGTAAACTATGCTAAAGGGCACGCAACGTTAAAAGGAGCTCCTTCAATCAACCATCAAACGCTTACTGATAAAGGATTTACTTCGGCGGATTTAGAAAAAGTTGAATCTGGATTAGCGTCCGCTTTTGAAATCAGTTTTGCTTTTAACCACTGGGTACTTGGAGATGAGGCTATGGAGCGTTTAGGTTTTTCAAAAGACCAATACAATTCAGAAGGTTTTAATTTGTTAAGAGCTTTAGGTTTTAGCAAAAAGGAAATTTCTAAAGCAAATGATTATGTATGTGGAACAATGACAGTAGAAGGTGCACCTTACCTAAAGGAAGAACACCTACCTGTTTTTGATTGTGCAAATAAGTGCGGTGAAAAAGGAGAGAGATACATACACGCACATGGACATATTCGTATGATGGCTGCTGCTCAGCCGTTCTTATCAGGTGCTATTTCTAAAACTATAAACTTGCCAAATGAAGCTACGGAAGAGGACATCAAGTCTTGTTATCAGATGAGCTGGGAGTTGGGAACTAAAGCTAATGCTCTTTATAGAGATGGATCTAAATTGTCTCAACCACTTAGCAACAAGTCGGACGTAGAAGATGAGGAAGAAGATGTAATATCTGCTGTAGATAATGCAGTAGGTGATGCAGCATTAACCAATATAGGTGAGTTGACCCAGGAGCAAGTATTAAACGCGGCTCAACGCATACTTGACGACTCCAAGAGCACAGAGTTTATGCGTCAATTATCTAGTATAGTAGAGCGTAAGCGATTACCTTGGAAACGTAGAGGTTTCACACAAAAAGCCAAAGTAGGAGGACAAACGTTATTCGTGCGTACGGGAGAGTACAATGATGGTACTCTTGGTGAGATATTTATAGACATGCATCGTGAGGGAGCTACTTTCCGTTCATTGATGAACTGTTTCTCAATTGCAGTATCTATAGGGTTACAATATGGCGTACCATTAGATGAGTATGTAAGTAAATTCACCTTTACTAGGTTTGAGCCAAGTGGAATGGTAGAAGGTCACCCGAATATTAAAAATTCCACCTCTATTATTGATTATATCTTCAGACTACTAGGTTTTGAATACTTAAATCGTACAGATTTGGTTCACATTAAACCTACTAAAGAAGAAGCTCAAGCTAAGATAGATGTAGGTCAATTAAAAACTCAAGCGAACCCAGCTCCAAAGGCGGTTAGTTTTAAGCCAGCAGATAAGGTTCAAAAGGCAGCCACTGCGACTAAAGCAAGTGCGGTTCAAGCTACAGGCACATCTTCAGATGCACTTCCTTGTACAAACTGTGGAAGTCTTGCACTGATCAGAAACGGTACTTGTCATCTATGCACAAACTGCGGTACTACTACAGGATGTAGCTAGATTCTTTTGGAATAAAGAAGTAATATGAAGAGGACACTGAAAAGTGTCCTCTTTTTTTTGCGTTAAGTCCCAATTCAAGAAAAGTGTGGATAAGTTTGGTAAAACGATTAAGAATTGATTATTTTGACATCCCGTTGTTGACAATACTTTGATATCAGCAAAACCATATATCGCCAAAGATTATCAGTTAAAGGACGATGTTTTATTCTTCGGCGAACAGCCATATTCGGGGCCTTTGTGCAGAGATACAGAAGAAGATTCTTTCTCAGAGTTAACCTATTCCGATGGTAGATTACACGGTATACAAAAAACCTTTTATAGAACAGGCGAACTAAAGAAGGCGTCCATTTTTACCAATGGATTGGAAAATGGTAGACGGGTGGAATACTATAAGTGTGGCACTAAAAAGTTAAATGCCAACTACGTAAGAGGTGTACAAGATGGAATTGTAGAAGAATGGGGGCAGAATGGAATGATGAAATCTAGGAAAACGTACTACAAAGGGAAACTCATAGCCATAATGGCTAACCCTTAGATTGGAAATACTCTTTTACAGCAACTTCTAAGTCTTTATACCACTGTTCTCCGAATTTTCTCTCTAGTGCAGTTTTGGCAAACTGATAGACCATAATGTTATCATCCTTCCCTTTTTTGCACGCATCAGAACAAATACTCCATCTGTGGTAATTGAGAGCGTAATACTCATTGTACTTATCTAATCGCACCGGATATAAATGGCAACTGATTGGCTTGGGAAAACCAAAATCATGCTTCTTATTGGCAATCTCTATTGCACAATTCAGAATACCATCTTTTCTAACTACAAAAACACATTCCTTATTTTCTTTACAAGTGGTCACATCCATTTGGTCAAATGGATCTTTTTCCGCAAACCCTTCTTTTTCAAGTAATGCTAGACCGGTTTCATCCATTTCCGTTTTAATGGTTTCTAGGTTGTCTTGAATTACATCAATTTCTTCAGAGTCTAGCGGAGCACCAGCGTCCCCTTCAATACAACATACGCCTTTACAAGCCAAAACGTTGCAAGCAAACGCTTGATCAATTACGTCTTCAGATATAAGGCAGTTGTCAACCTTAAGCATTACTTACTTTCAAGATAAGTTTTATAGCCAACGTCTTCCAAGTTCTCAGCTTTCTTTAAGACTGAATTTTCCATGTTACTAGCATATTGAGCTACATTTTTTTCAACATTGCTATTATGTGCTCCAATCATCCTAGCAGCCAAAATCCCCGCATTTTTGGCACCGTTTATAGCCATGGTAGCCACAGGAATACCTGGAGGCATTTGGACAATACTGTATAAAGAATCTATGCCACTCATATTACTAGATTTTACCGGAACACCGATAACTGGTAGTGTAGTCAAAGAAGCTACCATACCCGGAAGGTGAGCTGCTCCACCAGCCCCTGCTATAATTGATTTATACCCTTGAGAAGCTGCATTTTTAGCATATTCATACATTCTCTCAGGAGTTCTATGTGCTGAGACTACCGTCAAGTCGTAATCTACTCCTATTTCATCTAACACCTTAGCTGCTTCTGACATTACAGGTAAGTCAGAGTCAGACCCCATAATGATTAATACATCTGCCATAATGCGAATTTAGTTGCTTTTTATTGACAGTAATGCCTTTACCTTATTCATCTTTTTGACCACATCATCCCTTGTTTCTGCTAAAACCGTAAAATGACCAAGCTTTCGATCCGGAGAAGTATGAGTCTTTCCGTACATGTGAACGTATACTCCACTTATCTTTAAAACTTGATTTAGATTAGCCAGTTGATAGGTTCCATTTACGTCTTCTGGTCCTACTATATTGCAAGTAGCTGCAGGGGTCAAAAGAGACGAATTACCAAGAGGAAGACCTAGCAAAACTCGATTTATTTGCTCATATTGAGATGTGTAACTGGATTCAATAGTATGGTGGCCACTATTATGTGCTCTTGGAGCTATCTCGTTTACATACACACCACCATCGGGTTCTACGAATAACTCGACAGCAAATACTCCTGGACTTTTAAATGAATTTATTGCCTTCAGTGCAATGGTTTCACACTTTGAATTTATATCGTTGTCTAAACTGCTTGGAGCTATAAGGTAATCCATAAGGTTGGATTTGGGATCAAAGACCATTTCACATGGGGGGTAAGTAAGCTGCTCTCCATCCTGACCTACAGCAACAATTACAGATACTTCGACAGCATTTTTTGCTAGTCTTTCGAGGACATATCCATCTGGACTAGACAAACCTTCATCTCCGTTAGATTGGAGCTCTCTAAACCTTTGTTTATCCAAAAGCTGAACACCTTTGCCGTCGTATCCACCTTTTCGATGTTTCAAAACAAATTTATCATCAGACCATTTATTAACCTCTTCTAGTAGAGATTTAGATTCTGCTAATTGAAAATCCAACGTTGGGATATTGTGGTCCTTGTAAAATTGTTTTTGAAGACCCTTATCTTGTATTACCGATAAGACACCTGGTTGAGGAATAATCTTCTTTCCTTGCTCTTCTAGCCTTTGCAGAGCATCTACGTTTACATGTTCTATTTCAAAAGAAATCACGTCACTTTTAGCTGCTAATTCCTTAATCTTCTCTTCATCTTGAAGAGATCCAAGAATTAGATTTTTGCATACCAAGTGAGCAGGACAATCTTTTTTCGCTTCTATGAAACTATAGTTGATGTTTAATGGAGAACCTGCTTCAAAAAGCATTTTCCCTAATTGGCCACCGCCGAGGATTCCAATCTTTGAATTAAGTTTATTGTTCAAACCGCACAAAGGTCAAAAATTATTTGAACTAGTTAGAATATCTAGAAATAAAATAGGTAATAGAAGTCTACTCCAAGCTCAATGGCCTTGAGAAATGGAAAAAAATCCTTTGCTTTGTTTAAAGCATCAACAACTGAAAAATCCCTTAACGTGAAATATTTTTACGCTCTAGCAATACTAGTTTTTACTGCAGCAGTTTCCTTCGGTCAATGTACAATTGACATCTGGTCACTGGAAAAGAGGACCAATAAAAGTGAAGTTGTCATAGAAGGTCAAGTAGTAGGAAAACAATGTGTTTGGGACAAGAATAAACTCAGTATATATACATTGAATACGATTGAGGTGTTTAAAGTATTCAAAGGCACCGTAAGGTCGGACAAGATTATCTTAGCTACTGAAGGTGGTGTAGTTGGTCTAGAAGCATTGAGCGTTTCTCCTTCTTTAGAGATTCAAAAAGGGGAAGTCGGAATATTTTTACTTAAGGAGCACACTACTCAATTTGAGGCAGGTACAGACGTCTACAAGCCAACAGCTTCAGTTCAGTCGTTTTTGAAGTATGATCTAAATAACTACAAAGCATTAGACTACACAGTGAGTTATCCAACAATTTATCATGACTTATATCCTGAAATAACATCAATTACAAACGAATCTTATAGCGTAACTAAACCATTTAATACAATTAGATCCGGAGGCGGAATAACTCCGCTTGCACCACCATCTATAACTTCATTTTCATTGGATACATTAACTTCAGGTACAGGCACTGAATTGACTATAAATGGCAGTAATTTTGGATTTGCTAGAGGCTCTGGAAAAGTTGGATTCAAGGACGCAAACTTTGGCGATGGTCGTTTCTACTATTCACCCACTGGGTGGTCATATGTATCTTGGAGCAATTCTCAGATAAAAGTAAGAGTGCCAAGTAGAGCTGGTACTGGGGTAGTAGAAGTGGTAAATACCGCTGGAGAGACAGGCGAGTCCAAAGATGAGCTTGTGATTGATTGGGGGCATTTGAATATTGTATATCCACTTTCTGTTTCTGATACGCCTTTCTACGAACTGAGTCACATAAATGATAATTCTCAAGGTGGTTACACTTGGCAAATGCACTCTAACTTTTCTAGTAAACAAGATGCGGTTTCATCTTTTCTGAGATCATTGGAAGAGTGGAGATGTGAAACGGGAATGAACTGGGAAGTGGGTCAAAACACTACAATTGATTCCGCAAATAGGGATAATGTAAACGTAGTAACCTTCACTAGTTTTGGAGATAGTAGACTAGGAGTATGTTACAGCAGATACAGCGGTTGCTTTATCAATAATAGACAGTCTATGCAATGGTTTGTCAATGAATTAGATATAGAGTTTGATAGTACCTATGCGTGGTATTATGGTACCGATAAACCAGGGTTCGCTCAGTATGACTTTCAAAGTGTTACGACTCATGAACTCGGACATGGTCACCAATTAGCTCACGTAAGGGACAACAGTAAGGTAATGCACTACAGTCTTACCAATGGACAGCGAAATGCGAACCTTGTAACTTCTGATGTGGCAGCAGGAAACTATATTAGCAATAAGAGTACTGCAAATGCATCTTGTACCCAATCCGCTATGATTGAAATCAAGCCAGGGGAATGCACCATTACAAAACCAATATCGGGATTTCAAACAAACAAGTCAGAATTATGTCCCAATAGCTCTGTTGTAATCACAGATACCTCAAAAGGTAGCATACAAAACTATGCTTGGGATTTTGGTATTGGAGCTTCTCCCGCAACCGCGGTTACGGAAGGTCCACATACCGTAACATATACTACTCCTGGAAACCAAACAATTAGACTCATAACTACAAACAATTTTGGTTCAGATACTGCAACTTTTATTATCAAGGTAAAAAGTGACGAGATTGATACCCCGAGCTTGTTTGTAACAAAAGATACAGCGTGTCTAGGCACAGAAACCTATAAGATTGATCCGTTAGAAAACGCAGAGGAATATTTATGGAATGTTGCCTTTGGGGGAAGCATTGTTGCTGATTTAATAAATAGCATACGTGTTGACTGGACCGAAGGAGGCACTCATAATATAACTGTATTGGGTAAAAACGACTGTGTGGATGGCCCACCGAAATCTGAGAACCAGTTTGTTCTAGCGGCACCTGTAGCGAAGTTTTCTAGCGACAAGGACGGTATAGAGGTTGTTTTCACTAACAAATCTGAATTTGGAGAAGAGTTTTTGTGGAGTTTTGGTGATGGAGAAACAAGTGAGGAGCTAAATCCTACACACAAGTTTCCAGATCAAGGAAAATACACCACTACGCTAAACGTGAAAAATAGTTGTGGTGAAAATGAAGTTGGTGAAGAGTTGGAGCTTAGTTATAATGTAAGTATTTCAGAACTTGAACGAAATTATGCTGTATACCCCAACCCCTTGTCAATCGGTCATACTTTAAAAATAAATGGAGCAAATGTTTCTACCTATCAATTGCATAGTCTAACTGGTAAGCTAGTTGAGAGTGGAGTCGTATTAAACAATTCTATTACACCTAGTGTTTCTACTCCAGCAATGTATTTACTTACTTTGCAATCTGATAATGGAGCAATTCATTATCGTTTACAAATAGAATAAGGGAAAATGGCAAGAGTAGTAGTAGGCTTATCTGGGGGGGTAGATTCATCAGTTACAGCACACTTACTTCAAGAACAGGGACACGAGGTTATTGGTGTCTTCATGAAAAACTGGCACGACACAGAGTTTACTATAAGCGATGAGTGTCCTTGGGAAGAAGACAGCAAGGATGCTTTATTAGTTGCGGATAAACTTGGTATACCTTTTCATACAATAGATTTAAGTAAGGAGTACTACGAACGCATAGTATCTTATATGTTTGAGGAATATAAGAATGGACGGACTCCAAATCCTGATGTGCTGTGTAACCGAGAAATAAAGTTTGATACCTTTTTAAAGCATGCATTGAAGCTAGGGGCTGATTATGTGGCAACCGGGCACTACTGTAGAAAACGAGAAACAGAAGATGGATTTCAACTTCTAGCCGGCTTGGATGGAAATAAAGATCAGAGTTACTTTCTGTGCCAGGTCAATCAAGAGCAGCTATCAAAGACGCTATTTCCAATTGGAGAATTAGAAAAGAGTGAGGTAAGACGAATTGCAAAAGAGCAAGATTTGGTTACGGCAGAAAAACGAGATAGTCAAGGGCTCTGCTTTATTGGAAAAGTAAAGTTACCAGACTTTCTCAAACAGCAGCTAAAGGAAAAGAAGGGAAATGTGGTAGAAATATTCGAAGACTGGGAGGGGTATAAATCAGCTCTAAACCCAGCAGACGAGTACAGCTATACTGAATCAGACGGCAAAGTAATTGGGCAGCATAATGGAGCTCATTTTTATACCATTGGGCAGCGAAAAGGACTGAACATAGGAGGTCACGTAAACCCTATGTTTATAATAGCAATTGACACGAAGACGAATACTATTTACGTAGGAGAAGGAGATCATCATCCCGGTCTTAGTAGACCTGGACTTTTGGTAAACAAAGAAGATATTCATTTTGTAAATGCACTAGACAAAATGAAACTGGGTGAATCTAGAGAATATAACATCCGAATTCGACACAGACAGCCCTTATTTGGTGCACAGCTTGCCATGAAAGAAACTGGATTGGAAATCGAGTTTGAGAAACCACAAAAAGCCGTAGCAAAAGGACAATTTGTTGCTTGGTACAAAGGAGACGTCTTGGTAGGTAGTGGGGTGATAAACTAAAAAAGGGACTAGAATTTTTTTGAAAAACTTCAAAAAAATGATAGGATTTGGCCACCTCTGCGTCACGAACTTCCAATGTTCTTCTCCGATAAACCGGAGAGTCTTTACCGACAAGTCTGGATTTGAGGCCTGCTCTTATACGCTTCGGTTACGGCCGGAAATGTAATCGGTGTAAATTTTTCAAATTGACCCAGTCCCTTGGTACGAAGATAAAACAAGGTGTATGGCTTACTAGTATTCAAGTTAAAAAATAGTGACTTTTTTCTATTATGACGTCATAATGATATAGGTTAATTTAAAAGAGTCAAGTCATATTACATTAAATACTTTCTTTTAGATACAGTAGCCAGTTAAAATCAAAAATGAGAGAAGCACTCAGCGATGAGTGCTTTTTTTATTCTGGCAGTTATCTTCGTTACTCGTGATTAGCATCATCATGCCTGTAAAGAATGCAGGTCAATATTTGGTAGAATGTGTGGAGTCTATTCTTGTTCAATCCCATAGCGATTGGGAGCTAATTGCTGTGGATGACCATAGTACGGATAGGTCTTTAGCCATACTTCAAGATTACGCAAGTCGAGATAATCGAATATCTGTTATAAAAAGTACTGGAAATGGTATTATTTCTGCTCTTCAAACAGGCTATGCTCAAAGCAGCGGGGATGCGATACATCGTATGGATGCGGATGACATTATGCCCAGTAGAAAATTAGAGCTTTTGTTGGGCGAACTGGCTCAGAATTCAGTGGTCACAGGGAAAGTGAAATATTTCTGTAAAGACAAAAAGATTGGAGACGGATTTAAGAAGTACGAAAACTGGCTAAATTCAATTTGGAAGGATGGAAATGGATGGAGCGGTGTTTACAAAGAGTGTCCTATAGCATCTCCAGCCTGGTTAATGTATCGAGAAGATTTTGAAAAAATTGGGGGTTTCAATTCTGCTCTGATGCCAGAGGACTATGATTTAGCTTTTAGAATTAAGGAGCATGAGCTTCAGGTTAATTTCATAAATCAAGTAGTGCACTATTGGAGAGACTCCTCGGAGCGTACCTCAAGAATTGAGAGCAAGTATTTTCCGATAGCCTATTATCCTTTAAAAGTAGAGTGCTTTCTGAAACTGGACAGAGTACATGAAAAGCATCTCGTGCTTTGGGGAGCGGGAAAAAAAGGAAAGTTGATTGCAAGACTACTACTTGATAGAAACGTAGAATTTCTGTGGGTTACGAATAATAGTAATAAACTTACTGTACCTATTTATGGGAAGAAGTTACAATCGTTAGATCAAATCGACCTGAAACAACACCAACATATACTTGCAATAAGTGGTCCCGATGATAAGGCTGAAATTGCCAACATTATCAGTTCATCAAAACTTAGCAAAGGAAGAGACTATTTTTGGTTCTGTTAGCTAGGTGCTGCGTTTTTGACTACCACATCGTTTGCTGCAGTATTTCACGTTTTCCCAGTTTTTCTCCCACTTTTTTCTCCAGGTAAAAGGTCTGCCGCATACTATACAAACCTTGTATGGAAGATGTTGCTTTTTAGCCATTGGAGATTGCTCCCATACCTCCATCTACGTGCACAACTTGTCCAGTCATCCACTTAGACCTATCACTGAGAAGGAAATGAGCCATTTGTGCTATATCTTCTGCTTGCCCAAAAGATTTTAAAGGATGTCTTTGTGCTGCATTTTCTCTAAGCTTATCGTTACGTAGTAATTTTTCAGCAAGAGGTGTATCTGTTAGACTAGGGGCTATGCAGTTTACACGTACTTTAGGTGAGAGTTCCGCTGCCAATGATCTTGTAAGCCCTTCTACTGCTCCTTTTGCTCCTGCTATACTAGCGTGAAAAGGCATACCCTTAGTTACTGCTACAGTGCTGAAGAACACAATACTACTATTTTCTGCAAGTGCTTTTTGATAGTGTTGTATTGTCTTAACTGCTCCGAGATAATTCACTGCAATATCATCTTGGAAGTTTTGCATCTTCAAACCTCTGAAAGGCTTTAGTAATATACTTCCAGGGCAATAGGCAACTCCGTCTACTGGTCCTTCTATTTCTGGGAAATTTGGAGACTCTTCTGTAACATCTAGTCCTCCATCAGACCTGCTGGCTGAGGTTACTTTATGTCCTTCTTGTTCTAAAAGATGCTTTAGTTTCTCTCCAACACCTGAATTGCCCCCTATAATAAGAATGTGCTTGCTCATGGATAGTGTAACACTGCAAAGAGGTATAGTGTTCGCAAGAAATCGGAAAAGTGTTAATCTACCTCTTTATAGTCTACGTATTCTCCACCGTGATTATCTTTTCTGGGTTTTGGCTTACCTTTTACTTCTGTTCCTTGTTCAGCATTTACTTTGTCTTGTTTCACTGCTTCAGTAACACGGAAAACACGTTTCACAATCCAATAAATCAGTATGCCTAATATAATGTAACGAAACATTACCTACTCAAGAACATTGATTTTTGGTTATATAACTCTCTGAAAACAGGATCTTTAGTGTCATCTACAAAAAGAATAGCTTCTCCAGTAGACTTCATTTCAGGTCCCAATTCCTTGTTTACGTTAGGGAACTTATTAAAAGAGAAAATAGGTTGCTTTATTGCATATCCGTGCTTGTAAGGTTGGATGTCAAATTCGTTTAACTTTTTGTGACCGAGCATCACTTTTGTTGCAATGTTGACATAAGGCACTCGATATGCTTTGCAAATAAATGGCACGGTACGACTTGCACGTGGATTTGCTTCAATTACATAGACCTCTTCGTCTTTGACTGCGAATTGTATGTTTAGTAAACCTCTGACATCCATAGCTTTAGCTATCTTTTTGGTATACTCTTCTATCTTGTTTATCACATTATCTGAAAAGCTAAATGGTGGTAGCACCGCACTACTATCACCTGAGTGAATGCCTGCTGGTTCAATGTGCTCCATCATACCAATGATATGACAGTCGTCCCCATCGCTAATACTATCACTTTCTGCCTCCTCAGCTCGATCCAAGAAGTGGTCAATAAGCACCTTGTTTCCTGGTAAGTCACCTAGTAAATCTATAACTGCTTTTTGTAGATCTTCATCATTGATAACAATCTTCATTCCTTGGCCACCTAGCACATAACTTGGTCTTACTAATACAGGGTATCCAACCTGGTTTGCAACTTCAATAGCTTCGTAAGCATTTTCAGCTACACCAAATTTTGGATATGGAATACCTAGGTCTTTAAGTAGAGTAGAGAATGAACCTCTATCTTCAGCTAAATCCATATTTTCAAACGAGGTTCCGATAATCTTAATTCCTTCGTCCCTTAATCGTTCAGAAAGTTTAAGAGCGGTTTGTCCTCCGAGTTGAACAATTACACCCTCAGGTTTTTCTAATTGAATTACATCCCAAAGATGTTCCCAAAAAATTGGTTCAAAATATAGTTTGTCAGCAGTATTGAAATCCGTACTTACAGTCTCAGGGTTGCAATTTATCATTATGGCCTCATAGCCAGCTTGTTGTACTGCTTTAATTCCGTGTACACAGCTATAGTCAAACTCAATTCCTTGACCTATTCTGTTAGGTCCAGATCCGATTACAATAATCTTTTTCTTATCGGTAACTACACTTTCGTTTTCACCGTCAAATGATGAATAGAAATAATTGGTAGGAGAAGTAAACTCAGCTGAGCAAGTGTCAACCATTTTGTAGATACGACTTATACCCAGTTCATTTCTCTTGCGGTAGACATCCATATCGGTAATCTCCCCACCGATGAGATGTGCTATTTGAGCGTCTGCAAAACCTTTTTGTTTTGCCAGTCTTAATGTGTCTGGATCTATGTTTTCTAAAGTATACTTTTTAATTTCTCGTTCCATTTTCACTATTTCATAGATCTGCTCAAGGAACCAACGGTCTATTTTAGTGATTTTTTGGATACTAGTTATTGGCATACCTAAGGCCATCGCATCTCTTATGTGGAAAATTCTATCCCAACTTGGATTTTCTAAACTTTCTAAGATAGGATCAAGCTTCTTAAGTTCATATCCGTCAGCTCCTATACCTAATCGTTTGATTTCTAATGATTGACAAGCTTTTTGAAGTGCTTCTTGGAAACTTCTACCAATAGCCATTACTTCACCCACAGATTTCATCTGTAAACCGAGTGTGGTTTCCGCTCCTTGGAATTTTTTGAAATCCCAACGAGGAATTTTAACGATGGTATAGTCAATACTTGGCTCGAAGAAAGCTGACGTAGTCTGTGTTACTGGATTTTTGAGTTCATCTAGAAAGAGACCTAAAGCTAGTTTGGCTGCTATACTAGCAATTGGATATCCGGTAGCTTTAGAGGCTAAGGCTGAACTTCTCGATACACGAGGGTTTATTTCTATAGCTATGATTTGTTCATCTTCTGGATTTACTGAGAATTGAACATTACAACCACCAGCAAAAGTTCCGAGATTACGCATCATATCAAAAGCCATATCACGCATTTGTTGGAAACAGGTATCACTGAGTGTCATCGCAGGAGCAACTGTGATACTTTCACCTGTATGTATACCCATAGGGTCAAAGTTTTCTATGGTACAGATTACAGCGATATTATCATTTCCATCTCGCAAGAGTTCTAGCTCGTATTCTTTCCAACCAAGTACCGCTTGCTCTACTAAAACCTCGTGGGTAGGAGATGCTTCTAAACCTCTTTTTACAGCCTCGTCAAATTCTTCTTTCTTATGAACGAATCCGCCTCCATAGCCACCCATAGTAAATGACGGACGGATAACTAGAGGAAAGCCTATTTCTTGAGCCACTTCTTTAGCCTCTAAATAAGAGTTTGCTATTTTAGAAGTAGCGATAGGTATGTTCAGTTCCATCATAAATGAACGGAACAAATCTCTATTTTCAGTTTTTTCTATTGCAGCTATATCTACTCCAATAATTTTCACATCATACTTTTCCCAAAGACCTATTTCGTCAGCTTCAATAGCTAGGTTAAGAGCGGTCTGTCCTCCCATTGTTGGTAGGACATGAGTTATAGAAGGTTGTTCTATTAGTATTTTTTCAAGACTTTCGACTGTGAGCGGGAGCAGATATACATGATTAGCCATGCTGGGGTCAGTCATAATGGTTGCAGGATTAGAGTTTACAAGTGAAACCTCTATTCCTTCTTCTCTAAGACTTTGTGTAGCTTGACTTCCAGAGTAGTCAAATTCACATGCTTGTCCTATAATAATTGGTCCACTTCCAATGATGAGGACGTGTTTTATACTGCTATCTTTAGGCATCGATTCTTAAAATTGAGCAAAGTTATTTTATAATTTTCTAGTGACAAGTGATGTGGAAAAGGTGGCAAAAGGGCTGCCTTATATTAACTCCTCCTCTTCAAAATAATTCACAATATGATGTCTAAGGTACATCTCTTGCTCAAGTAAATCTTGATTCGGTAGTTTTTGAACTAGCTCCCAAACTGGCCAATCGTTTTCATCGACTCCTTTTAGCCTATAATGACCAGATGTACTTAGGACTCTACAGGTAGCAATGTGCATGAGTTTTACTTTTTCTTCCTTTTTAAACTTAGTCTGCGGCTTACCTAATTCACGCATACCAATTACGTAGAGTATGGCACTTAAGTCTGGGGTTTTTTCAAACACTCTTTCGATAAGTTCTCTGATTTTAAACCACTTAACTTTTATATTCTCTTCTTTCAACTCGTTCATTTTTTGAATGTTTATAGGATGGCGAGTCAAGTCAAATAAATTTAGTTCATTTGCTTTATGGCATCGCTCTTGCAAAGATTACTTACTGAGGCAAAAAACCGAGGGGTTTTTACTAAAGTTAACATCGAAGAGGGTGAAGTTATCCAAAGTAAAACACTAAATAAGCTATTGGACAAAGCCCAACAAACAGCATTTGGGGAAAGCCATCATTTTTCAGAATTAGTAAATAGTGATAGGCTACTAACCGATTATCAAGAAGCTGTGGCTATGGGAGATTATCTAAATATATTGCCATGGTGGACTAGAAGCAGAGCAGGAGAAGAGAATGTTACTTGGCCAGAATCAATAAAGAACTATGCCGTTAGTTCAGGTACTTCTGATGGAAGTAGTAAGTATATACCGGTCAGTGATCAAATGCTGAAGTATATAAGACGAGCTAGTATGAGGCAGGTACTCTCTATTATACAAACCGATGTACCGAAAGACCACATTGCAAAAAAGTGGTTAATGATCGGAGGAAGCACTGAGTTAGAATACAATGGTATGTACTATTCTGGAGACCTCAGCGGCATAACGACTGGTTCTGTTCCTATACTTTTTCAACGGCTTTCTAAACCGGGTATCCATATTAGAAAAGAGAAAAACTGGACGGATAAGATTGCGAAAATTACTGAGGAGGCAAAAGACTGGGATGTAGGTATGATAGCTGGAGTCCCTGCGTGGGTAAAGTTGTTGGTGGAGAGTATAATAGAGCACTACAATGTCGATAGCATCCATGATATTTGGCCACATTTCGAAGCCTATATTCATGGAGGAGTGGCCCTCTCACCTTACCGAAAATCATTAGATGGATTGATGGGCAGACCCATTAAGTACTTTGAGACTTATTTGGCATCTGAGGGTTTTTTGGCTTATCAAACAAGATTAGATAACGAAGGTGGGATGAAGCTGCTGCTTAGAAATGGGATTTATTATGAGTTTGTGCCTTTTAATAGAGATAATTTTACTGAAAATGGAGAATTAAGAAAAGAAGCAAAAGCATTGCGATTGGCTCAGGTCAACGATAAAGATGAATATGCCATACTTATCTCTACTTGCAGCGGAGCTTGGAGGTATTTAATAGGAGATACCATTCGTTTTACCAACCTAGATCGGTGCGAAATAAAAATCACAGGTAGAACAAAACATTTCCTTTCACTTTGCGGTGAGCACTTGTCAATTGATAATATGAACAAAGCCATTGAGTTAGTTTCTGAAGAGTATAATGTCTCTTTTGATGAATTTACAGTATGTGGTGTTCCATATCAAGGCTTCTTTGCTCATGAGTGGTACATTTCATGTGATTATGAAAATATACGGACTAAAACAGAAGAGATAAGGTATAAACTAGATATGACACTCAAGGTACTAAACGATGATTATAGAGTAGAACGATCGGCAGCACTTAAGAATATTATAGTTCATCTGCTCCCAAGCAGTAAGTTTTACGAATGGCTTCGTTTTACAGGGAAAGAAGGAGCACAAGGTAAGTTTCCGAGAGTATTGAAGAAGGAAACATTGCAAAGCTGGCGTAGCTTTCTGAAAGAGAATAAGTAATGTGGGTATATCTGTACGTAGTCGCTGTTATAGCTGTAGCCTACTTTGTAGGACAAAACGCGAAGAATAAGGGTTATTTCTTTTGGAGGAGTTTTATTTTTATACTGCTACTTGGAGCTATGGTTTTAGCTTTTTTAGCTAAACAGTTTAATGGATAATTATATAAGTATGCTATAAGTGATAAGCTAAATCACTATAAGTTATAGCCTAACATTAGGCAAATTCATAATCGCCAAACTTCTCAGCTACTTCATCTAAAATGTTATGGATTTCCTGCTCATCCATAGTGCTAACTAGTCTAGTTCGGTATTCTTTGAAATGAGAAATTCCCTTAAAATAGTTACTATAATGCCTACGCATTTCTACAATTCCTAAAACATCACCTTTCCATTTCATTCCGAATTCAAAATGACGCTTACATACATCTACTCTTTGAGCAATAGTAGGAGCTGCTAAGTATTCACCTGTAGCTAGATAGTGTTTTATTTCATTGAAGATCCAAGGATAACCAATAGAGGCTCTCCCTATCATTATACCGTCTACATTATATCGCTCTTTGTACAACTTGGCTTTTTCAGGACTATCTATGTCTCCATTGCCAAAAATTGGAATCTTTACACGTGGATTATCTTTTATCTTCCCAATGAGTGACCAGTCAGCCTCACCTTTGTACATCTGTTTCCTTGTACGTCCGTGAATACTAAGTGCCTTTATTCCAACATCTTGTAGTCGCTCGGCCACCTCTTCGATGTACTTGGTTTTATCATCCCAACCTAGCCTGGTTTTTACAGTGACAGGAAGATCTGTACTTTTTACAATTTCAGCGGTCATTTCTACCATCTTTGGGATGTCTTGTAATATACCTGCTCCAGCACCTTTACAGGCCACTTTTTTTACCGGACAACCGTAATTGATATCAATGAGATCTGGATTAGCAGAAGCGGTAATTTCCGTTGCTTCTTTCATCGAGTTGATATCCGACCCAAAAATTTGAATACCGATAGGTCTTTCATATTCAAATATGTCGAGTTTTTGGGTGCTCTTAGCGGCATCTCTGATGAGACCCTCACTAGAAATAAACTCGGTATACATCACATCTACTCCGTTTTCTTTGCACACTGCACGAAAAGGTGGATCGCTTACATCTTCCATAGGAGCGAGGAGTAGCGGAAAGTCGCCGAGTTCTATATTGCCTATTTTTACCATATTTGCCTGAGATATGAGCTTTGAAGATTTAGAGAACGGCAAAGATACAGAATCCCTTTATAGTCGTCCGGATAGACTTAGAGCCTTTTTACATCTTGTACTTGGGATTATGTTCTTTTTTGGATCTGCCTTAGTCTTATCTGGTGTAGCTGTCGGTGTTTGTTCATATTTACTTCACGGTGAGTTTTCTGATATTTCTGCTGCACTTAGCATTGTAGAGGATCTAAAATCGGATCCCATTCTATTAAAAATCTTTATTTTTATCAGTTCATCATTACCAATGATAGCGGCAGCATTTCTGGTGGTACTGACGATTAAGGCTACTCCAAAAGATTTTCTTATGCTACACCTGCCTGGGAATTTAAAGTGGTTTGGTTTATCAATCCTTTTTGTATTTGTCTCTATACCACTTATGGGCCTTTTTCTTCAGATCAATGAATTAATAGATTTTAGTCAATGGCCAGAATTATACAGCTGGCTTCAGGAACAAGACTTAAATAATAATGCCCTGTATGAGGCTATGATAGGCGAGAAAAATGGATTATCAATTCTTACTAGTTTATTATTCATGGCTTTTTTTCCTGCTCTAGCAGAAGAACTATTTTTTAGAGGCTTTTTGATGAATGTTTTCAATGGGATGTTCAAAAACATGCATGTAGCGATTGTAGTTACTGCCATTATTTTTAGCGTTATTCACCTTCAGTTTACTAAGTTCCTTCCCATGATGTTTTTAGCTATTGTTTTTGGGTATGCTGCATATTGGTCTGGCTCAGTATGGACCTCAGTTCTTGCTCATTTTTTGAATAATGCAATGGCTGTAATTCAGCTTTACTTTTTTACTGATGGAAGCTATGAAAAAGCACTGGAGCAAGGAGCTACTCTGCCTGTAGGAGCTAGTGTAGCACTACTGGTCATAGTTGCTGGTTTATTCTATTATATCCAAAATAACACGACAACTAAAACGGAGAACTTTTATGTCTAACCTCGCATTAAGAATCATATTTGGAGCAATTTATGTGGCAATTATGGTCACTGCTGCCGTGTTCGGAACTCCATTTTTTGGTGTGGTCATGGCTCTGATAGCTTTTTTATCCTTAAATGAAATGGCTAAGCTAGCTGGGAAAACTTCAAGTCAACATTTGTGGCTAAATCCTGGTTTATTCGCTGGAATACTGGTATATCTAACCTTTCAAGGAGCTAAAGATATTGAGCTACTGATATATGGCTTGTTTTGGATTATACAATTAGGTAGCGTATTCTCACTTTACAAAGAGTTAAAACAAAGTCAATCAGTGAATTATATAGTTGCCACTATTTACTTGTTTTTACCTGTTCTAGCTTTAGCCATCTGGTTTATGCAACACGAGAACTTGGCTACAGAGTATATTGTGTTTTATCTAATTACGATTTGGGTGTATGATTCTATGGCTTATGTAGTAGGCAAAGCATTTGGAAAAACGCCAATTTTTCCAAAAGTCTCTCCTAAAAAGACCATTGAGGGCACAGCAGGAGGTGCTATTGTAACTTTGGTTGTAATGATTGCATTAAACCATTTTTGGTTAGAACTGCCTACAGTGCCTTATTTACTCGCTGTTGTTGTAGTGTTTTTCGCCACGTTTGGAGATTTTGTAGAGTCCTACATGAAGAGAAAACTTCAGGTTAAAGATAGTGGCAATTTGATCCCTGGTCATGGTGGTATATTGGATAGAATGGACTCTATTTATTTATCTGCGATACCCTACATCATCATATTGTTACTTCTTTGATGAAAAATACGTCTTCGGTGTATCTTGGCATCGAACAGATTAGATACATTTGCCATACTTTTTTGTTTTAAAAACATAATCAGACATTAGAACTATGACTTTAAAGTTCAAAGAACCAGCTCCCATAACGGACCATTTAAATCCTCTGGAGTCAATGATGCAGCGTTTTGACGAGGCTGCTAAGATTTTAGGATTGGACGACTCTACTTACAGTGCACTTAAATCACCTGAAAAAGCGGTAATCGTAAGTTTACCAGTAACCATGGATAATGGCAAGGTGGAAGTTTTTCAAGGCTATCGAGTAGTTCATTCTTCTAAGCTAGGACCTAGTAAAGGAGGTATACGATACTCTATGGGCGTAAACTTAGATGAGGTAAAAGCACTAGCGGCTTGGATGACCTGGAAGTGTGCTGTAGTTGGTATTCCCTATGGCGGTGGTAAAGGAGGTATTCAGTGTGATCCTCGCAAAATGTCACAAGGGGAGTTAGAGAGACTTACTCGTGTGTTTACTGGAGCAATGAGAGATGTCTTTGGACCAGAAAGAGATATCCCAGCACCTGATATGGGAACTAACCCTCAGACTATGGCTTGGATTATGGATGAATATTCTAAGTTGGTTGGTCAAGCATCTCCTGCAGTTGTTACAGGTAAGCCACTTGTATTGGGAGGTTCATTAGGGAGAGTAGAAGCTACAGGAAGGGGTGTTATGGTTTCTGCAAGAAGTGCTATGGCTAAGCTAAAAATGAACCCTTCACATTCTACTTGTGCTGTACAAGGATTTGGAAACGTAGGTAGTATTTCTGCTAAATTACTAGAGCTTCAGGGAGTGACTATTGTTGCAATTTCTGACGTGTCCGGTGCCTACTACAACAAAGAAGGTTTAGATATCGAAGAAGCTATTAAGTATACCTCAAAGCACAAAAGTTTAGAAGGTTATAAAGGCGGAAAAATAATCAGTAACGAAGAACTCCTTGAACTAGATGTAGACATCTTGGTTCCAGCGGCTCTAGAAGATCAAATTACAGAAGAAAACGCTAGTAGAATAAAAGCGAAGCTAATCGTAGAAGGTGCAAATGGACCGACTGCTTCTACAGCAGATAAAATACTAGAAGAAAAGGGCATCATGGTAGTTCCAGACATCTTAGCCAATGCAGGGGGTGTATCAGTGTCTTATTTTGAGTGGGTACAAAACAGACTAGGTTATTTCTGGACTGAAGAGCGTGTGAATAGACGTGCTGATAGAGTTATGAAATTAGCATTTGATGCGGTTTATAAAGCAGCAAGAAAACATAAGTGTAGTCTAAGAACTGCAGCATATATAGTTGCAATTCAGAAAGTTGCAGATACGTCTAAGTTAAGAGGTATTTTTTAAATCATGAATTTGCATAGAGAAGGATATAAGATTGTACTTATTTCTACCTTATTGTTTGTAGGAGTGCTTTATGGTCTTTCTGCCTTAGCGGCTACACAATGGTTGATGTATTTATTAGGTCTACCATTATTGGTATTGTACATTCTGATTATACGTTTTTTCAGAAATCCACCTAGACCAGCGGATCAAACGGAAAACGGGATTGTAAGTCCTTGTGATGGTAAAGTTGTGGTTATTGAGGAGGTAGAAGAAACTGAATATTTCAAGGATAAGAGAATTCAAATTTCTGTATTTATGTCTCCGTTAAATGTGCACGTAAATAGGAATCCGATAGCTGGAATAGTTAGCTATTTCAAATATCATCCTGGTAAGTATCTGGTAGCGTGGCATCCTAAGTCTAGCACTGAGAATGAAAGAACTACTGCCGTTATTAAAAGCGATAGTGGTGTAGAAATCCTCTTCAGACAAATAGCTGGAGCAGTAGCTCGACGTATTAGATGGTATATTAAACCTCAAGACAAGGTAGGAAAAGGAGAAGAAATGGGTTTTATCAAGTTCGGTTCTAGAGTGGATATTTTTGTACCGCTAGGTACAGATATCAAAGTGGAACTGGAGCAAAAAGTTACTGCTTCAGAAACTTTATTAGCAGTATACAATTAAGCTTTTTTGTGAAGGTACAAGAGTATCTAGAAAAGCATCTTCCTTCTCAAAAAGCTAAACTTATTCTTGACTATATAAACGATAGACGCTGTTCTCTCAGAATAACACGTCCAAGGAAAACTAAAAGAGGAGATTTTAGACATTTTCGCGATAAATTGAGCATTAGTGTGAACCACGATGAGAACTCTTATCGTTTTTTATTCACACTAATTCATGAGATAGCTCACCTAAAAACTTTTCTTGAATATGAGAACAGTGTAAAGCCTCATGGCATCGAATGGAAGAAGAATTTTCAAGAACTATTTGATTTTTTTGAAATGAGCGTAGAATATGCACGAGATCGTCAGATTCTTGAGGCAGTTATTCAGGAATTAAAAAACCCAAAGGCCTGTAGCGGAGTTAGTTTGGAATTGGAAAAGGCATTTTCATATTTTGATTCTAGTAGGACTATTTACCTCGAAGAGGTAGACTTTGGGTCTGCTTTTATGTTTAAAAATGTAGTCTATAAGAAGTTAGAGGATAGAAGATCAAGGGTACTGTGCTTAAATGTTTCAAATCAGAAACGGTATACAATTAGTAAAGCCGCTAGTGTAGAGCTCTGTTAACAAAAATTTACCTTGACATGTGACCTCCGCATTGTTTTGCGTCTTATTAAAACTAAAACCAATTAAAATTATGTTAAAAGAATTTAAGAATTTATTATGACTGGCAATGTGATTGACTTCGCAGTTGCAGTAATCTTGGCAGGAGCTCTTGGAGCTGTAATTAAGGGATTTGTAGACAAAATTGTAATGCTTCTTGTAAGTACGCTTACTGGAGATGTCAACTTTGCGGACAGATTTTTCAACCTAACAGATACTCCTTATGAATCATTGGCGGCAGCTCAAGAAGCAGGTGCGGCAGTAGTTGCATATGGTAGCTGGATCAATGATATCATCAGTTTATTGATTATCGGGTTTGTTATGTTCCTTATTGTTCGAGCTTACAATAAGACTAAGGCACCTGAGCCAGAAGCAGCGCCAGCTGGTCCTTCTGAAGTAGACTTACTTACAGAGATAAGAGGTTCTCTTAAAAAGTAATTCTCATAAGTTGTAAAAATAATAGAAAGGCTGGTCAGAAATGACCGGTCTTTTTTTATGCCAAAAAAAGGAACTGGACATTTGGTTTAAGGTTAGGCATTTTTTATGGTCTATGAAGGAACGTTTTATAATCCAGATTCAGGAAATTTATCTGGATTATTCTCGCTCATCATTCCATACACTAAATCAAACAGCTGTTCCGGATTAGACTTAGAGAAGTAGTCTCCATCCGTTCCATAAGCTGGTCTGTGATCCTCTGAAGTAAGTGTTTGAGGTGCACTATCTAAGAATCTATATCCACCTTGTTCTTCAAGTACTTTTTGCATCATAAATGCGGTTGCTCCACCTCTTACATCTTCGTCCATAAAGACTACCTTATTTGTTTTCATCAAAGATTCTACGATGTTATGATTTACATCAAACGGGAGAAGTGACTGTACGTCTATTAGTTCTACTGAAATCCCTTTCTGTTCTAAGAGAGCTATTCCCTCTTGTGCTATTCGTACGCAAGAACCGTAGGTTACGACAGTGACATCATCTCCATAACTGATTACTTCAGGTACTCCAACCGGAACGGTAAACTCGCTCAGATTAGTCGGCAGTTTTTCCTTGAGTCTATATCCATTCAGACATTCTACGATTAGAGCTGGCTCATCTGACTTCATTATAGTATTGTAGAAACCAGCTGCACGAGTCATATCTCGAGGAACTAATACATTGACACCTCTCACTGCGTTAAGTATCATCCCCATAGGAGAACCACTATGCCAGATACCTTCTAATCTGTGACCACGTGTACGAATAATCAATGGATATTTCTGTCCACCTTTTGTTCGATATTGTACAGTTGCTATATCGTCACTCATCATCTGAACGCCATACAATAAGTAATCTAAGTATTGAATTTCTGCGATAGGTCGCAAACCGCGAAGAGAAGCACCAACAGCTTGACCAACAATGGTATTTTCACGGATACCCATATCCATAACGCGTGTATCTCCATGCTTTTCTTGTAAGCCGGCAAAACCTTGATTAACGTCTCCTATTTTTCCTACATCTTCACCAAATGCAATTACCTCAGGATGATTAGAAAGTAAATGATCAAATGTTCTATTAAGAATTTCAAAGCCATTTAAGACTTTTCCATCTTCTTCATATTCCGGTTTTATTTCCTCAATATTCAGTGCACGATTTTCTGACTCACTGTGTAAATGACTGCTGTATATATATTGGTATTTATTCAGGTAGTTGTGGTAGAACAACCTAATACTTTCTGCTTGTGGGTTGCCAATATTTGCAGATAGTGTTTTATGAATCGTTTTAAGTATGTCCTTTCTACCAGGATCCATTGCAGATTTCAGTTCATTTGCTGCATTAGAATCAAGATCCATTAAAATTTCTGCAGCCTCCTGCACTTCTGCTTTTATTTCACCAGAAAACGCAGTCCAAGCATCTTTTTTTGCTTGTTTTACCTCATTTAGAGTTTCTTTCTCTAACGCATCCAACTCTTCAGAAGTAGCGATTTTTTTTTCAACCATCCAACTCCTCATTTGAGCTACACAGTCCTGTTCTACTTCCCAAGCTAATCTATCTTTTGATTTATATCTTTCGTGGGAACCAGAAGTACTATGTCCTTGTGGTTGAGTGAGTTCCTTTACATGCACCACTACTGGAGTATGCTTAGTTCTACATACTTCAGATGCTTTTTTATATGCATTCATCAGGCTAGGGTAGTCCCAGCCATTTACAGTTATTAATTCTATACCCGTTCCATTTTTATCTGTTTTAAATCCAGAAAGGATGGAAGTGAGATTTTGTTTAGTGGTTTGATGTTCAGCATGCACAGATATACCATATTCGTCATCCCATATACTGATTAGCATAGGTACCTGCATTACACCAGCAGCATTAATGCTTTCCCAAAAATGTCCTTCAGAGGTAGAAGCATTTCCGATAGTTCCCCAGGCTATTTCATTTCCTTGGTTTGAAAAATCTGTTTTGTGATGAAGGTTATCATTCTGCTTGTAAACCTTAGATGCAAAAGCAAGCCCAAGTACTCTTGGCATTTGACCCGCAGTGGGAGAAATGTCTGAAGAAATATTTATTCTGTCGGTTTGAGGCAACCATTGGCCATTATCATCTAACATTCTGGTCCCAAAATGACCATTCATGCTTCTTCCTGCACTACTAGGTTCATGCTCTACACTTGGATGAGCATAGAGTTGAGCAAAGAATTTCTGTACATCACTCAGTCCTAAAGCAAACATTACAGTTTGATCTCTGTAATAACCGGCACGGAAATCACCGTTTTTCATAAAACGAGCCATAGCTACTTGTGCTACTTCTTTTCCATCACCAAAAATTCCAAACTTAGCTTTCCCGGTCAGTACCTCTTTTCTGCCGAGAAGTGAAGTTTGCCGGCTTTTGTAGACCATAGTATAATCAGCTATTACTTGTTGTACAAATTCTTTTTTGGATATAGATGTAGTTGATTTTTGAGCCACTTTTGTTGCCATTTTGAGTGGTGCAAAGGTATAATTAAAATTTCACTACCTCCAGAGTGCTAGTATACAAGCTTTAAATTGAGATTCCCACCGGGCTGGGGTACTCTCAACAAGTAAACTCCCCTTGACTCTGAAGAAAGATTTATAGTTGTCTTGTTTGATGCTGAGTTGATTAGCGGAAACACCCTTTTTCCTGCTAACGTGTATACAAAAACCTCTTTTTGATTAATGGGCGAACTCAAAGAAAACACTCCTGAAATAGAAGGGTTAGGGAAGACCTTAATTACATTATTATCCAAGTTGTCTATGCCAGTTGTGCCATCACCTTTTACGACAATTTTGTAGCTAGTTATATCTTGATTCTGTGGGACCTCTAGTATACCTACTCTAGCATATGCCGTTGTTTTTATGGTTAATTCATATTCGCCAGTTTGATTGTTTGTTGGGTTTCCAGTTAACTTTACACAGCCAACAGCATCAGGAGTAAATGTGCAGTTGTTTGGTTCACATACATAGTCAAAACCGTCTGGTAAATTTTCAACACCCGTAACCTTTACACTGTCTATGGCTGCATTAACTTCTTGACCGCCCAGAGATGCCGTAGTATCCTTTATAGTCAAAATTTGAAGAATCATTTCATAGGGTTCATCTGCAAAGGCTGTGTCTAATTGCTCAGGATATATCCCTGGTTGGGTTATCGTGTCGTTAGGCACACAAGCTTGTGCAATCGCAGTACCAATGGACAAAAGGATTATCGTAACGGGAATTATTAATCGAATCATAAGCACCTATTCTTTTACATTTGTGAGAAAACGAAGATATGTGCAAGAGGTTAATGATACAAATAGTGCTACTTCTTTCATTTGGTGAGGTATGGAGCCAAAGTACTCTCGTATATCAAGGAAAAGTACTAAATGCTTCAGGAGAACCTGCTGTTGGAGCTGAATTAAGAGATGAAGAAAGGTTTAAAGTCATAGCATTAACGGACTCTTTGGGTGAGTATTATTTTGAATCATTATCACGAGAAATAACGGTATATCAAATCGGTTATGAAAGAGTTATAGTACGAGACGGTAAGCAGCGTATAGTGTTGAAACCCACTATGAACATGCTCGAAACATTCACGATTAGCGAAAACAAAACAGCAAGTAGATTGAAGAATAGTACGATCTCATTAGATATAATCAGACCAGAGTTGATTTCCAATACTAGTCCGACGAATATAGAGGAGTCCATCAATAGGATGTCAGGCGTGCAAATAGTAGATAATCAGCCTAGTATACGAGGTGGTGGAGGCTGGAGTTATGGTGCTGGCAGTAGGGTGCAAGTTTTGGTAGATGGTTTGCCTATGTTATCCGGTGATGCTGGTCAACCGTTATGGACGTTTCTACCAACAGAAGGTATAAAAAACGTAGAAGTACTTAAAGGAGCTAGTTCGGTTATTTACGGAAGCTCCGCTCTCAATGGTGTGATTAATTTAAAGACTCGAAGCCCATTTTCTGATCCTTTTACGCAAGTTACAGTTTCTACAGGTGTTTACGATTTACCCAAACGTGAATCTCTCAGGTACAATGGAGAAAGTAGAAACGTAGTATCCAACTTAACAGCGTATCATTCCTCACATATCAAGAATACGGGAATAAATATAGGTATTAACGTCTTGGAAGACGAAGGTTACAAAATGGGAGATTATGATAATAGAGTTCGAGTAAATCTTGGATTACAGCAGAGGATTGGTCCTAAAATACGGGTTGGAGTGAATACATCTTATCAGCAGGGAGAGTCCGGTAGCTTTTTACTCTGGGAGTCTTTAGATTTGGGTTACACCGCTTTAGACAGTAACACCACAGATAATGATGTGAGTAGATTAAGTTTAGACCCATTTATACATGTATTTACAGGAAACATTAAGCATACATTTCAAGCTAGGTATTTGAATATTGACAATCAGGTAGATAATGGTGATCCAACAAATGATCAGTCTAACACTTCCAATTTGTTGTACAGAGAATATCAAGCCAAATATTCAAGAAAAAACACTACTCTAGTTGGAGGAATTGTCAGCTCTTCCATTGCAACAGCCTCGCCACTTTTTTCTGGCGAGCAGGAAGCTAGTAATAGATCTATATATGCTCAACTGACTCAAGAAATCAGTAAGCTAACGCTTACTGCGGGTGGTAGATACGAACAGTTTACACTTAATAATCGGGAAGAATCAAAGCCTGTGTTTAGAGCTGGTCTCAATTATGAATTAGCTAAGTATACATTTTTAAGAGCAAGTTATGGAGAAGGATATCGTTTCCCAAGTATTGCAGAATCATATGTTACCACATCTGTAGGCCCAATATCTGTATACCCGAACAATGCATTAAACTCAGAGTCGAGCAGTAATATCGAGATAGGATTAAAGCAAGGCTTTAGGCTAATCAAAACTGAGTTTATGCTTGACGCAGCCTTTTTCAGTATGCAGTATGATAATATGATGGAATTCACATTCGGTCAGTGGGGCCCAATAACCCCACCTACTTTTGGTGCTGGATTTAAAACATTAAATACGGGAAGGAGCCAAGTTAGAGGTTCAGAGATATCATTGAGCTTCGAAAAAAAATCAGGGAAATCCTCCTTACAAGGGTTTTTTGGTTACACCCTGGTAGTCACTGAAGCCCTGCAGCCTAACAAAACAATTGGAGAAGCAAACGGAAATAACCTTACATATATCAATACTAGCTCTAACCCAAGCATCAATGCACTAAAATATAGACCAAGAGACGTAGTAAAAGGAGATTTTATCTTTACTCGATCTAGGCTGACTATCGGAGCTGGACTTAGTTACCAATCGGCAGTAGAAAATATAGATGCAGCTTTTGTTAGTCAGCCATTTTCTATTTTTGTTCCAGGAGTACAAGAGTCTATAGACCAACAGCTTACAAGATTTTTTTTAATAAATACTCGAATTAGCTATAAGATAGCATCAGCCTGGAAGGTAAATATAATTTTATCGAATTTGTTAAATAGAGAATATGCTATTAGACCAGCAGATCTAGGTGCTCCTAGAACAGCACGGTTTCAATTATCATACACATTGGGTTAATAGCGTTACCTGTGTGTATTTACTCACCTTGCTTGTGAGTAGTTTTGTCATAACCAAATGAGCATTGTAAAAAAGCTAGCAGGAGATACTGCTATCTATGGTATACCAAGTATCGTAGGTCGGTCCATTAATTTCTTATTAATATTCTTTTTTACTGCGTATTTCACTCCTGAATTTTTGGCTCCTCACGTGGAGTTTTATGCTTATGCTGCATTCTTTTTTGTAGTTCTTCCTCATGGTATGGAAACTGCATTTTTCAATTTTTCTAGAGGAGAAGATTCCTATAAAGATGTATTTGCAACAGCGATCACTTCTCTGTTGATTGCAGTTGCGTTGTTTATTATACTAATGCTCACAAACAAAGAGAGTGTTGGAGGTTTCGTTGGATATCCAGATCATATTTCATACGTGGTATGGTTTACTTTAATCTTAGCAATTGATGTTCTAAAATCTGTGCCTTACGGCCTACTCCGTTATTTGAATAGAGCTAAAAAATTTGCAACAGTTAAGAGTTTAGGAATTCTGATCAACGTAGTATTAAACATTTTTTTTGTGGTTTATTATCCGGTAATTCAAGGAACAGAACCGGATATAGAATTCATCTTTATTACTAATTTAATAGCAAGCGGAGCAGAGCTGCTATTTATTTCTACAGATATTTTCAAGCACCTAGGAAAAGCTAGTCTTGATCTTTGGAAACGAATGTTCAAATATGCTTGGCCACTAATTCTTTTGGGTTTTGCCGGCGTAATAAATGAAACATTTGATAGATTAGCTCTCAGAAAACTTCTTCCTGCTGAGAATGTGGAATATGAGATAGGAGTGTATGGTGCTTTTTACAAGTTAAGCATGCTAATGACCATTTTTATTCAAGCTTTTAGATATGCCGCAGAACCTTTATTCTTTTCTCAGGCTAATAGAAAAGATGCAAAAGAATCGTACATCAAGATTATGGATTGGTTTATATATGCTTGTGGCGGTATTTTCCTAACGGTTAGTTTGTTTAAAGTCGAAATTGCAGATTTGTTTATTAGAAAACCAGAGTACCATAATCATCCAGATGCCCTAACTATCGTTCCCATTTTGCTGCTAGCAAATTTATTTTTGGGTGTGTTTTTTAATCTGAGTATCTGGTACAAGTTAAATAATAAAAACCTTATAGGAGCAGTAATATCAGTCTTAGGAGCGATCCTCACAATCATATTACTACTGATCTATGTTCCGGTTTACGGTTTTCTTGCAGCAGCTATTACCACACTTCTTGCATATCTATTAATGACTGTGCTAAGCTATTTATTAGGACAAAGACATTACCCAGTGGAATATCATTCTAAATTAAACATTGGTATGATAGGACTTATGATTGGTTTATATGTCTTGGGTGTGAGTATAGAAGTACATTATTATTTTGAAAAGGTAGTGCACTTGGCACTTCTAGCAATCTATGGAATACTAGGATATCGAATGTTACTGAGCCTTAAAAATAGCTAAATTTGCCCGCTAAAGATGGAATTGCCAGTCATAAATAGGAGTAATAATCCGTTGCCAGAGTATCAAACTTCACAGTCTGCTGGCGTAGATCTTAGGGCATTTTTAGAAGAGGACGTCATCCTCAAACCGATGGAGCGAAAACTTATCGGAACAGGGTTGTATATGGCTCTTCCTGAAGGATACGAAGCAATGATTAGACCTAGAAGTGGGATGGCATTCAAATACGGCATTTCGGTGATAAATACTCCAGGCACTATAGATGCTGATTACAGAGGAGAATTAAAAATAGCATTAATCAATTTATCTCAGGATGATTACACGGTAAAAAGTGGAGATAGAGTAGCACAGATGATAATAAATAAGTACGAGCAGGTAACTTTTCGACTAACTGATAAATTAGACGAAACTAGTAGGGGTTCAGGTGGTTACGGACATACTGGAAAATAAAAAAAACGATAATAAGCAAATATGAATATTATAATACCAATGGCAGGAATAGGAAGTAGGTTGAGACCTCATACACTTACTGTTCCTAAACCTTTAGTTCCAGTGGCAGGTAAACCTATTGTACAAAGGCTTGTAGAAGATATAGCAAAGGTGGTGAATGAACCACTTGAACAAATAGCATTTGTAGTAGGTCCCAACGAACAGTTTTTTGGGAAAGATGTGCAGCAAAACTTACTTGATGTGGCGGCTAAGCTAGGAGGGAAAGGTTCTATACATATACAAACAGAGGCTTTAGGAACTGCACACGCTATTTATCAAGCTAAACAAGCTTTAAATGGAAACGTTATTGTTGCTTTTGCTGATACTCTTTTTCGGGCTGATTTTGTGCTTGATGCTAGTGTGGATGGCACAATTTGGGTTAAAGAAGTAGAAGATCCTCGTGCATTTGGAGTAGTACAGTTGGATGATGATGGGTTTATCGAAGATTTTGTAGAAAAGCCTGAAAACCCAAAATCAAATTTGGCTATTATTGGTATTTACTATTTCAAAGATGGCGGAGCCTTAAAATCTGAGATTGAATATTTACTTGACAACGATGTCAGAGAAAAAGGGGAATATCAACTGACTAATGCATTAGATAACTTGAAGGATAAAGGAGCTAAATTTACTCCTGGAAAGGTTATAGAGTGGTGGGATTGTGGTAATAAAAATGCGACGGTAAATACAAATCAACGGGTTTTGGCAAATTCTAGTGGGAATATCATTGCAGATTCTGTGAATTTGGATAATGCTGAAATTATAGAGCCTTGTTATATCGGGGAAGGGGTTGAACTAAGGAATTGCACCGTTGGTCCATATGTATCCATTGGGAGTAATAGCAGAATTGAAAATAGCGTTGTTTCAAATAGTATTGTACAGAAAGAAGCTGTTATTGTAAATGCTGATATTACAAATTCTATGATTGGAAACAAAGCTCATTATGATGGTAAGGCGAATGAAGTAAGTATAGGAGATTATTGCACTCAAAAAATTGGTTAAGGCTGTTTACATAACGCTATTACTTGGTTTACTTTATGGATGTAAATCTTCAAAGGTTGCGGTTGAGTCTAGTTTAGAGTATAAAACTCAAAAGGCTTTTGAACGTGCATATTTTGATGCCAACAAACAAAAAGTACTCAAGAATGATGAGAAAGCACTGGAACTTTACAATAAAGCACTTGAAATAGACCCTCAAAGTCACGCTTCTATGTATCAGTTGGCAAAGCTTTACTACAAAGACAAGCAGTACAACGATGCTCTTTACTGGGCAGAAAAAAGTGTAGCGACTAATTCAAAATTTAATCATTGGTATTCAGGGCAGCTTGCTCAATTTTACAATAAGTTTGGGAAGTATGATAAAAGTGCTGCAGAATTCTCAAAAATGGTTAAAAATGAGCCTAATGTTAAGAAAAACTACACTGAAGCAGCTAGCCAGTATTTTAATGCGAAGCAACCTGACAAAGCGATAGAGTATCTAAAATTGGCTCAAGAAAGGTTTGGAATAGATT
This sequence comes from Bacteroidia bacterium, assembly GCA_965655315.1. Classification (GTDB taxonomy): domain Bacteria; phylum Bacteroidota; class Bacteroidia; order NS11-12g; family UBA9320; genus UBA9320. The sequence continues at coordinate 5,459 of CBFHGJ010000003.1, read as the reverse complement.
TAGAAACTGCGTCTAGACTTGATTATATTTATTCGTCTATCGGCAAAAAGCAAAAGGCTGTTGAGGTTATGGAAGAATTAGTAGCTACAGACCCTTCGAACATCAGATTTTTAGGATTCTTAGCCGAAACCTATATGAAAGCTGGTGAACAAGAAAAAGCAATTAACACACTTAATCAGGTGCTTGATTTGGAACCAGAAACAGGAAAGGCTTATTATGCACTATATACTGTTTATTCTGAAAGAGGTAATAAAGATTTGGCCTTAAAAAATCTAAAGGAATCCTTTAAGTATGATGACATTTCACTTCAACAGAAGTTGAAAGCTATTACTCCTATTTTCTCACAAATCCAGGGTAACGAAGAGGCAAAGAATTTACTCCTTGAGTTAAGTGATATATTGCTAGATGACTACCCCAATGAACTCGAACCGTATATGTTCAGAGCAGACATTCACGGCACAGTAGGGCAATATCAGCTTTCCAGAAACTATGTGCGTAAGGCGTTAGAAATTGACGATACAGATTATAGACTTTGGGGCAAACTGATTAATCTCAATACTAGATTATTGGATGATAAGGCACAAATTGATGCAGTGGATAAAGCCTTAGAAATATTTCCAAATATGGCTGGACTGTATGTTGCAAAGGGACTTGCGTATTTAGGTCTGAAAGAGTATCAGAGTGCTATTGAAATAACCAATGAAGGATTAGATTTAGCAGTAAAAAAAGAGGACAGACAGCAACTATTACAGTGCCAAGCATCTGCCTATGGTAAACTAGAGAACTTTGGAAAAGTTGACGAGACTTTTGATCAAATCCTAGAGATAGACCCGTATAACACAACAGCCTTAAACAATTATGCCTTTAGTTTAGCAGAAAGGAAAGAACGCCTTGATGTTGCAGATTCTATGATTTCTGTAGCTATAAAGTTAGAGCCGGGCAATCCGTTCTTCCTTGATACGAAAGCTTGGATTCTTTATGGTAAAAAAGAGTACACGAAAGCACTTAAAATTCTAGATCAATGCATGGAAATAGACCCTCAAAATCCGGAATACTATAGACACGCAAAAGAGATATTTTTAGCTGTAGGAAACAAGACTATGGCACGCAACATGCAAGATAAAATAGATGAGCTCAATGAAAAATCTTAGTTTCTTAAGTTTGGTTCTCCTGCTAAGTGTTGCATTTTCCTCTTGCAAATCCAAAAAAACTGGTTCCACAGTTGTTTCACCTGAGATAAAGATCATTTCAGAGTATTGGAATTCGCAATATTCTGGCGACTACCTAGAAGCTCGCGGAAAGGCATCTATTACCACAAATGGAAAAACAACTAACGTAGCTATGCATCTTAAAATGAGAAAAGATAGCATCATTTGGGGTAAGTTTAGCATGTTTGGAATCGGAGCAACTGTATTGATAACTGAGGATAGCTTTTTTATGGTGAATACATTGTCGCAGGAATACATGGCTTATGACAATAGTTATTTGGACCAATTTTTAGGATTTAGAGCATCGGTTACTCAAGTCCAAAATTTACTTTTAGGGAATGCCGTTTTTACAGAATCTGAGTACACATTTTATCCTTCAGAAAAGGAGCTTATAGCTAGACAAGGTGTAGGTAAAAATCGCATAGCTATAAATAAACAAACGCGTACTGCATATTCAATTCTAACCGCTCAAGATTCTACTCAGAACGCATTGGTTCAGTACGATGAATATACTTCAGTCGGAGATTTTGGTGTCTTACCAAGAGCAGTGAGCATTGATATTAGACAAGGAACAACAACACTTGATGTAGCGTTAAACTATCAGAATATTAATACGAACAGTATTCGTAAATATCCATTTAAAATTCCTTATGGGTTTACACGTAAGTAGATATACTTTATTTCTTCTTCTTTGTTTTATCTGTACCTCTATTACTAGTATTCCTACTTATTTAGATGCTGAAGAAAATTTTGGCAACAGGATAAACAGATTAAAGTTGTTGATAAAGGAAAGTGAGAGGAAAAGTGCAAATTCTATTCAGAAGCAGATTGATCTAGAATATGAAATCTTAGCTGCTAGGAGAATTATTAAGTTGATTGACGTTAATAATGAGCTAGTTGAAGAAGAGCTTCAATTGTTAAAAGATGAGGTTGTAATAAGTCAACAAGCTATTAAAGCCTTAAAAACACGTACCAAAGAAGCCCTAGTCCGAGATTATATTTATAGAAAAGGAAAGGCTAATTTATTTAGCTTATTTGTCACGGAAGGTGTTAGTGCCTTCATTAAAAAAATAAAGTATGTAAATCTTGTGTCTAGTCTTAGATTAAGACAATTGCATAGACTTAAAGCAAAGTATGAAGAAGCCAAAGCGTTGGATTTGATTTATACAGGAACCCAAAAGGATCATGAATTACTGAATGAACAACGGACAGATATAGTTGTAGATTTAAATAGTAAATTAAGAAGCAAGTACGCTCAAAATGCAGCAACAAATAGGCTAGTAGACAGTCTTAAACTACAGTTATTGTTAAATCAAAGTAGACATACAAAGGTTCAGGAAGACATTAGTGGATTCGCTTTCCCAGTAGAGACTGGCTTAATTGTAAGGCCATTCGGAAAGTATCAGCACCCCACAGAAAGGAAAATACTGTTGGAAAACACTGGAGTTGACATTTTATCCCTTCCAAGCAGTAACGTATTTGCCGCAGGAGACGGAACTATTAGTTCAATTTTCCCAAGCAGCGATAGTAGTAGTACAGTCGTATTAAAACACAAAGAATTACTTTTTGTCTATGGAGACTTAGGTTCAGTTAGAATAAAGATTGGAGATAAGATAAATCAAGAAGACGTATTAGGAACCATAACCAAAAATGTTGATAGTCGACCAATGCTACATGTAGAAGTGTGGCAAAGGGAAGTACAAGTAGACCCTGAGAAGTTTTTCAAAGAGGGGATTTAGCTGTTTTTGCCTTCATTGTTTAAGTTTAATAAAAGGTAGATATTAGCACCTGTGAAAGTAGGAGTAATCGGAGCAGGAGTGATGGGTCGTGGAATTGCCCAGGTATCTGCTATGGCTGGACATGATGTAGTACTTTTTGACATCAACTATGAAGTCCTAGAATCTGCAAAAATTGCAGTAGAAAAGAATCTAAATAAAGCTATACAGCTTGGTAAGTTAGATGAACAAGGGAAAAATGCTAGTCTAAGTAAGCTGCAGTTTAGTAATAGTATAGCGGATGTGCAGGTAGATCTGATAATTGAAGCTATCGTTGAGAGACTAGACGTGAAAGCTAAAGTTCTTGCAGACTTAGCTGAAATAAATAGAGAGCATACTGTATATGCTTCAAACACGTCATCTATCCCACTTACTCAGATAGCTGCGAATTTCCAGTTCCCAAAGCAAGTCGTTGGTATTCACTACTTTAATCCAGCTCATATAATGAAACTTGTAGAGGTTATTCGAGCTGAACAAACATCTGAAGAAGTGTTGCAAGTAGCTCTTGATTATGTCAGCAGTGTAAAGAAAAAATGTGTAATTGCGGCAGATGCCCCAGGTTTTATAGTCAATAGAGTAGCTCGTCATTTTTATGTAGAAGGATTAAAGGTCTTAGAAGAAAAGGTGGCTACTCACGACGTAATTGATGATTTAGTCAGAGCAAGTGGTTTTAAAATGGGACCATTTCAACTTATGGACTTAATTGGTGTAGAAACCAACCTTTCGGTTACTGAGTCGATGTATGAACTTTTCAACTATGATCAGAAATTTAGACCTAACCGAATACAACAAAAGAAGACCCAAGCAGGTTATTATGGAAGAAAATCAGGAAGAGGTTTCTATTCTTACGAATAAATGAAAAGGCTTGTAGTTATTCTTGTTATCCTTGGATTCGCTTTAGGGTCCTGCAACACCGAAGATCCTTTCGATGGAGGAGATTGTTTCATTTCTGAAATAGCAGTAAATCTTACGATTAACATGAATTTGCCTGAATATTTTAATCTACAAAATTTGGGTGAATTTGTGTCTTTTGAGACTGCCGGAAATCGAGGCGTTTATGTTATTCACAACTACGATGACCTCTTTTATGCCGTAGAGCGAACGTGTACTTATAAGTCTGATGATGAGTGTTCTCGTGTTGTCTTAGATAAGGATATACTTCAACTAAGATGTGGTGAGTTTACTGATGACACCACCTTTGTAGAGTGTTGTGCTTCTACTTATGATTTTAATAGTGCTCGACTCACAGGTCCTACTATTTGTAATTTAAAAACCTACCGTGTAAATCGAAGTGGCAACATGCTAGTTGTCAGCAACTAGTGGTTTTATATTTCAGACCTTCAATAGGCTCTTTGTTTATTCTAAATTGAAGGGATACTTCGTCACTCTTTACTGATCAACTTCCATTCGCCTTGGTTCTTCTACCAGTCATCGTTATAGCGATTATTATCAATAACGTAAATACTTATTTTGATTTACAAACAGTAAGGAACATCTGAATGCATCTAACTAACTTGAACAAAACTGTACGGTTTCTCTTAGGAGTTGTATGTACTGTTTTTGTGTCTGGTTCTGTCGCTCAGAACATGGTCGGAGATGGTTTTGGGGCACGAAGCTGGTACAAACCTTACAGTATGTCAGCAGTGTGACTAACATGGCAGGTGTTTTTGGAGGGGCTGAGTCATTTAATCAAGACATTGGTAGTTGGGATGTAGGTAATGTGACTAATATGACCAGTATGTTTGGAAATGCTAAGTCTTTTAATCAAAATATTAGTGGCTGGGATGTAAGTAATGTAGCCAATATGAACAATATGTTCTGGTTTGCAGATGCATTTAACCAAGATTTAACACAATGGTGTGTTTCTAATATCAGCACTATCCCAGACTATTTCTCAGCTGAAAGTGGATTAGCTGCTGGGAACCATCCTTTATGGGGCACTTGCCCTTGAGGCCCTAGTGTCATCTGGCCTTCTATTTTACGAATTAACTCTTGCAACACTCAATATTATGATTATTCACTAAAATAAAATGTGATGTTCAATATAAAAAGTAGCTATTGATGAATTAGCCGTAGAAATAATAAAGAGAATTAAAAAAAGCTGTCCACGGATGAACAGCGGAATAGTGAACTAAAATTCAACTATTCCGCTCTGGTAGAGTCTATGAAACTGTTATCGAATCTACAGTCTAAAAATCTAGACCAATAAGATTTATTAGTTCGATAAATCGCATCGAGTAGAGTCTTTGAGACTGTTATCGAATCTGTAGTCTAAAAATCTAGACCAATAAGATTTATTAGTTCGATAAATCGCATCGAGTAGAGGCTTTGAGACTCTTATCGAATATTTAGTCTGAGAATCTAGACCAACAAGATTTATCAGTTCGATAAATCGCATCGAGTAGAGTCCATAAGACTGTTATCTAACCTTTAGTCTTCTTGCTTATCGAATTAAAGTGACATTCCCATCTTTAAA
>CBFHGJ010000002.1:0-219360 GCA_965655315.1 Bacteroidia bacterium | reverse complement strand
CTAAAACCGTTAACTTTTCTGCTTGCAATGGTTGTTTCTGTAGCTGTATTTGGACAAAAAATACCAGCGGCAGACTGGAACCACACTGTAGATAAGACTACTCTAAATGTAGGAGATGAGATAGAGGCTATTTTTAAGACTGATATCCCTGATGGATATCACATTTATTCCAACGATTATGGAGATTGTCCTCCTGTTAAGGCTAAGTTTAATTGGGATAAAAGTCCAACATTTAAGTTAATAGGTACTGCAAAGCCAATAGGCTCACATCATTATACTGATGAAATTTTTGAGTGTGAAGTTGCTGATTTTGAGAAGAAAGCAGAATTCAGACAAAAAATAAAGGTACTAAACCCAAACCCGAAAATCACTGGTTTACTGGAATATCAGATGTGCACTGATGATGGGATGTGCGTACTATTTGAATATGAGTACGAAGTTTCAGATCTCAAAGTTTCAGGGACGGCAGTAAAAGAGGTTATACCTAGTGAAAAAAATGGGGAAACTGAAATAATTGATGAGATGAAATCAGGTGATACTGATACTAATCTTGAAAATCCAGAACTCCAGAATTCTGAAACTGATCAAGATGAAAACCTTGTAAGTAATGAAGATGTTTTAGGTACCGTTAATTCTGGCAATGAGGTTGGGTTTACTAAGTATGCCGGAATTATAAAGGCTGAAGATGTAAATTATAGTTCATACCGTGCAAAATCTGCCGAGGATAATGCTCCTTGTGAAATTAAGACGTTTGAAGGTCAAAAAACGGAAGACAAACAAAGTTTCTGGGGTCTATTTTTAGTTGCATTTATTTCTGGTTTGGCGGCTTTGCTTACGCCCTGTGTATTTCCTATGATACCTATGACCGTTTCTTTTTTTATGAAGGATGGGAGTAAAACAAAAGCTCGAAGAAATGGAATTATCTATGGCCTTAGTATTGTAGGTATTTATGTTTTAATAGGTACTTTGGTTGCTGTAATTGCTGGACCAGCTGCCGCAAATTGGCTGTCTACTCATTGGTTGCCAAATATCTTTTTCTTCCTTGTTTTTGTGATTTTTGCAGCATCATTCTTCGGAGCATTTGAAATCACACTACCTAGTTGGTTGGTCAACAAAGCGGACCAACAAGCCGACAAAGGAGGATTGACAGGAATCTTTTTTATGGCATTCACCATAGTTCTTGTTTCTTTTTCTTGCACTGGACCTATAGTTGGGAGTATACTGGTAGAATCAGCTGGAGGAGCATTTGTTAAACCACTAGTGGGAATGTTGGGCTTTTCCCTAGCATTCGCCATACCATTTGCATTATTTGCCATATTTCCTAGTTGGTTGAATGGGCTTCCAAAGTCAGGTGGTTGGCTGAATTCCGTGAAAGTTGTTCTAGGATTTTTGGAACTAGCATTGGGATTAAAATTCTTGAGTGTAGCCGACCAGACCTATCACTGGGGTTTGTTAGACAGAGAGATTTATATTGGTCTATGGATCGTTATCTTTTTCTTAATGGGTGTTTACTTATTAGGTAAACTCAAGTTTAGTCACGATAGCGATTTACCATATTTAGGTGTTCCTAGATTATTCTTAGCTATTATCACTTTTGCATTTGTGACTTACTTGATCCCTGGTTTATGGGGTGCTCCACTTAAATCACTTGCTGGATATATGCCTCCAATGAGTACGCACGATTTCAATCTATTAGAGGGCGGAGATAAAGCACATTCTACAGATTATTATGCTGGGGTAAAACCAAAGTATGCTGATAAGCTTCACATACCTCATGGAATTAGAGGCTATTTTGACTATGAACAAGGAATGGAAGTAGCTCGACAAATTGGACGTCCTATATTTCTAGACTTTACAGGTCACGGTTGTGTAAACTGCCGGGAAATGGAAGCTAGAGTATGGTCTACAGAAAAAGTTAAAACTATTCTAGGAGAGGACTATGTTGTGATATCGCTTTATGTGGATGATAAAACTATTAATCTTCCTGAGTTAGAACAGTTTTATAAAAACGGAAGATTGGTCACTAATTTAGCTAAAAAGAATAGCTGGATACAAGAGTGTTATTTTGATGCCAATGCTCAGCCTCAATATGCTCTTTTGGACAATAATGGCGAACTATTACAACCGACTAGAACCTATGACCTGGATGAGGCAGCATATGTCAATTTTCTGGAAAAAGGATTAAAGGAATATCAGAGTAGGATGGAATTGAAATTAGCTTCAAACTAAAATGAGTATAAGAGAGCATTTTATTGAAGCACAGGAAGTGTTGAACGCTTTTCTGTCAAATGATGAGAATTTTGAAGCAATTGAAGCGGCTGGGAAGCTGCTAGTAGAAAGTTTTAAAAACGACGGTAAGGTGCTGAGTTGCGGAAATGGCGGAAGCTTATGTGATGCGATGCATTTTGCTGAAGAGCTTACTGGAAGATATCGAAATGATAGACCAGCAATAGGAGCTATTGCTATCTCAGATGTGAGTCATATGGCTTGTGTAGGTAATGATTATGGATACGAGTATGTCTTTTCTAGATACATTGAAGGAGTAGGACGTAAGGGAGATGTGTTACTTGGAATTAGTACTAGTGGAAATAGTCAAAATGTTATAAATGCAATCACCGCCGCTAGGACCAAAGGAATGAAAATAATCGGTCTTACTGGTAAGGATGGTGGTGCTATGGCAGGCTTATGTGATGTCGAAATCCGTGCACCCAAAAGTGATTATGCGGATAGGGCTCAGGAGATTCATATCAAGGTAATTCATTCCCTAATAGACTACGTAGAAAAACACTACCATTGAACTACTGTATAATTCAAATTATGAGCAAATTGTTGCTGATATGGGAGAAGCAAAGTACTAAGGAGTTTTAACCTGTTTGGTAAGTTCGAATCAAAGAATTACACGGTATTATTTAGATAAATTAGGTTTGGATGCAGACTTCACGGACGTTGATACATTTCAGAAATTAGGAGTATTTGAAAAGTTTATTGAAGATAAGTCAAAAGCTTAAGGGTCTATTTACCTAGGGGGCTGGTCTAGCATGAATCCTAATTTTTGTAGTATTATTAAATACTACTACCCGAATATTTCTTGGAGCAAACATTATGTAGGTGCGAGTACGTTTGTCTTCTCTAAAAACTTTGATCCTGTAAGTACCAGTATTCAAGAAAATAGCTCAGTAAAGCCAATAAAGTTAAACACCGAATGGTCTAAGCCTTTGACAATTGCCTTGGATACAATATTGATACATCCAAACGATGAACTAGTCTTAACTGTCGAGCTAGGGAATACTAATCCTCTTGATGATATTTCTTTGGTTTCTTCAGTTCAATCTGAGAATGGCATACTACATTGGAGTGAAATGAAACTAGAAGAATATTTGACGGATTCTAGTAGATCTTGGCAAAGAATAATTCACACTATACAATTCTCCAATATCTCATTACCGAAGGATGCAATTCTTATAACATTCGTCTGGAATAAGACTAAAGGCGAGATAAATGTCAGGAATCTAAATGTGAAGTTTCAAGAAGGAAACAAGGTTGTATATGGGCTGAGAGACGAGTTCTAAAGGACGTACCTTAAGTACTTTATTTTCTTACCTTCTTCAAGCCACATGTTTTCGTAAAAGGTTTGAATGTTCAGAAGGTATTCTGGAGCATTTTCCCATTCGTAAATATTGCTACTGTCTTCCAGTACTGTCAGTTTCTGTTCGTTGATAACCTCTTTTGTGTAATTATAGAATCGACTGCTATCACTTTTTAGGTTCATAATAGCACCTGGTTTAGAAATGGCTCTATATCTGTCTAAAAACATTGAATTTGTAAGCCTTTTTCTTTCTTTAGCATGCTGGGGATCAGGGAACGTAATCCAAAACTCATCTATTTCATCTTTTTCAAAATAGTCGACAATGTTTCCGATCATTAGTCTATGGAAAGCCACGTTTTTAAGGTTATTATCCAGAGCGTATTTCGCACCTTTCCAAATTCTATTACCTTTTACATCTATTCCGATAAAGTTTCGATCCGGGAATCGCTCGGCTAAACCAACGGTATATTCTCCTTTTCCACAAGCAAGTTCGACCGTGATTAAATTATCATTTTTAAACACTGAAGTATGCCATTTACCTTTTAAGTCTTTTGCATATTCATAGCAATTTTCAAATGCGGATACTTCTGCAAATCGTTGTAGTTTTCCTACCTTTCCCACAATGCGAATTTAAGACTTATCAAGTAAGCTAGGAATATTTATCGTAGGCATCTAAAGGTCTTCTAATCAGTTTATCTGTATCTGTTCTTAGTATATGCTCTACCCAGTAAATACCCTTTGGTATGTAAGGTTTATCTAATGTTGCCTTTAGTGTGCTGAGCAAGATCTTTCGGTCAATCTCTTCTGATTGTTCCATTATGAGTATCACTTTTTGTCCAAGTAGTTGATCAGGAAGATGTGAGACATAAAAAGTAGCTGTGAAGTCAGCCGCGGTTAGTATGGACTGAATTTTTGACTCAAGTTCAATAGGATAAATCTTTAATCCACCACTATTGATTATATCATCTACTCGCCCAAGTATCTTGAAGTTACCCTCGTTATCTATTAAAGCTATATCATTTGTTAGTAATGCAATACCTAGGGATTCTATACCAATTTTCAACCTGTTGTCTTTGGTATTCACTTGAACACCTTGCATCGGGATGAATTCAGAATCTCGACCAATTTGTCGCAATGCTATGTGGCTCGCAGTTTCGGTCATTCCATATGTTTCCCAATATGTATTTGGAAGAGAGACTAATTTTAGGGCCAATTCTGGATGTACTGGGGCACCTCCTACCAATACATTCGATATGGACCTTAATACTTCTTCGTGTTCTAGACTATTCTCAAGCTGCATAGGGGTCAACGAGGTAAGTGTAAATTGTCCTCCATTTATTCCTTTCAAAGGATTTGCTGAAGGGTTTATAAAATGAATGTCCCACTCTAAATAAAGTGCACGAATGAGCTGCATGAATCCTCCAGTTTTTCTTATCGGGAGACAGCATAATATCTTTTGATGATCGTCAAGTCGAAGTGAAGCTTTTGTACCTTTTACACTCCAAACTAGAAGCTTACGAGATAGTGTCAAAGGTTTGGGAATTCCTGTACTCCCAGAGGTCTTTAATTGGAAACTTTGTGCACCTTGTTCCCAATTATGAACCACTTGATTTACGTACTCTATATCCTGAAAATCGTGGCTGAAGGTTATTCCGGTTTTTGTCAAATTTCAGCTATTTTCTTTCAAAAGTATATATCTTTCTTCACACAAGGTTCTTTGTCTTTTCTTGAATAGGTTTTTCAGACTTAAATGCGTCCATATTTACTTAAATTCGCGGACTATTTAAATAAGTAAGAATAAAATGAAGTTGAGACCTTTTGGATTAATCGTATTAACTATCTGTGTTATGGCTAACGCCTTTGCTCAGTCTTTACCAGTAGAGGCAGAATTGAATCGGAAATCTGCTCCATTCCCTATTTTTGATTATGGTAATAAGACCGTATTGAGCGACGAGTTTATGCGGGTATTCAATAAGAACAAAAAAGGTGATGAATCACCATCCCAAGAAGATATCGAGGAGTATTTAGATTTATACGTAAAATTTAAGCTTAAGGTAGAGGAGGCGTATGCTAGAAAGATGGATACTGTGCCAAGTTTTATTAAAGAACTTGCTGGATATCGAGTGCAATTAGCACAACCCTATCTGACGGATAAGACGGTTACAGATAGATTAGTGAGACAAGCCTATGATAGGTCACAACAGGAAGTAAAAGCAAGTCATTTACTTATAAACTGTGCACTTGATGCTCGCCCAGAGGATTCTCTAGCTGCCTACAACAAAATTGTAGAACTCCGTAACCGAATAGTGGAAGGTGAAGACTTTGGCAAACTAGCTACAGAATTTTCAGATGATCCATCTGCAAAAAATAATCAAGGAGATTTAGGATACTTTACTGCATTTCAAATGATATATCCTTTTGAAAACGCAGCATTTACTCAGAAGGTAGGGGATGTAAGCTTGCCAGTCAGAACTCAATTTGGGTACCATCTGGTTTACGTTCAAGAAAAAAGAAAATCACTAGGAGATATTTTGGTTTCTCATATTATGATGAAATATTACAATGAAGATCAGGTGGATAGCGTAAAGCAAAAAATAGATGCGGTATATGAAAAATTGCAAAGTGGTGCAAATTGGGAGAAAACTGTAGAGGAGTTTTCTGACGACTTTAATACCAATAGTAAAGGTGGAAAGTTAAGCTGGTTCAACCGAACTACAGGAAATATTCCTCCAGAGTTCAAAAATGCGGCATACGAATTAAAAAATGATAAGGATTACAGTCAGCCAATTAAAACCAAATTTGGATGGCACATCATAAGAAGAGAGGAGTTGAAACCAATGCCGACTTTTGAAGAGTCTGAGGATAGATTAAGACGACGAGTAGAGAGAGATAGTAGAAGTGAGTTGAATAAGGAAGTTGTAGTGGCGAGAGTAAAGAGTGAAAACTTTTATAAGGAGGTTACAGGGCTTAACGCAGTGAAAGATCAATTTTCTAAAGATTTATTGGAAAGTAAGTTTGAGAAAAAAGAGGGGAATGATGCAGTACTTTTCACAATCAATAAAAAGCCATTTACAGATTCAGATTTCTACGAATACGTTGCTACAAATCAAACTAGAACAGGGAAAACACTTGAACAAGCAGTAAGCGACTACTATAATGACTTTGTTGACAAGATGAATCTTGATTATGAAGAAAGCATTTTAGAAGAAAAATATCCAGAGTTCAGATATATCATGCAAGAGTATAAAGATGGTATACTACTATTTGAACTTACGGATCAGGAAGTGTGGTCCAAAGCTGTAGAAGATACTTTAGGGATGAAGAACTACTATGAGACAAACAAAGACGACTACATGTGGCGAGAAAGAGTAGATGCCACTATCTATAGTTGTAAAGATGAAAAGATAGCTAAGAAAGCTTCAAAACTTGTAGGTAAAGGCAAGTTAACTGCTGAAAAATTAGAAAAGTGCAATGAAAAGGACCCACTAGCGATAACAACAGAGAGTAAGAAATATGAGAAAGGGAAAAATGAATTGCTGTCTCAAATAGAATGGAAGCAAGGGGTATTTAATCTATCAAGTGAAAATGATAGAGCGAAGTTTGTACATATCAAAGAAGTGATTCCGCCGATGGTTAAACCATTAGACGAAAATCTTGGGCAAGTTACTTCTGATTATCAGAATTACTTGGAAGAAAAATGGATAGAGCGTCTAAAAATCAAATGTCCCATAAAAGTATATAAGGATAATTTGAAAAAGCTTTATAACTAGATAGGTGAATAAAATCCTTGTAATCTTCTTGTTATTCTCTGTTTCAGTGGCCTGTAATGAGCCTAATAAAGGTGTTGTAGTCGCTGAAGCATATGGAAATAAGCTGTATGAAGATGAATTGCTCAGTCTAGTATCTGAAAATATAAGCAAAGAGGACAGTGTTTTTATAACAAAAGAGTATATCAACGTATGGTTGAGGCAGCAAGTTTTGCTCCATCAAGCTGAACAGCTTCTTTCGTTGGAAGAGAAAGACAAATCAAAGCAATTAAAAGAATATGAGACCGATCTTTTGACTTATGGAGTCTTAAACAAGCTTGCCTTAACAGAGTTAGATACCTCTTTTATTGAAAGTGAATTAGAGGCTTATTACGAAGAAAACACAACAGACTTTGAGTTATCTCAAAACATTATCAAAATCAGGTTTTATAAAATCTCCAATGAGGTTCAGGATATTGATTTGTTATGGTCTAGTTTCAAGTACGGCGATAAGACTATCTTTCCAAAGCTGAAATATTTATCTGAAGAAGATGGGAATTACTATACGAACGATAGCACTTGGGTGTACTTCGACGATATTCTAAAAGAAATACCGATCAATACATATAATCAAGAGCATTTCCTAAATAATAACAAAAATATCCGTCTCAAAGATGGGGAGTATGTTTACTTCATTAAAATCGTGGACTTTAAAATAAGAAGTACAACATCTCCGTTTTCTCTTGAGAAAGAGAATATCAAACAAATTTTGCTCATGAATAGGCAACAGGAATTAATAAAGTCTATTGAAACAAAATTGGTAGATGAGGCGTATAGTAAAAAAGAAATAAACGTATTTTGAAATTATTAAAGACCATAGTACTCCTGTTTTTAGGAGGATTCAGCTTTGCTCAAGAGAATAGAGTATTAGATGAAATAGTAGCCGTAGTAGGAGAGAACATTGTGCTTCGTTCTGAGCTTGAGGCAGAGTATGCTCAAGCTAAGGCTCAGATGCAAGCATTTGATGGAGATATGAAATGTGAGTTGCTCAATCAATTAGTCATCCAAAAGTTATACCTGCATAAAGCTGCATTAGATAGTATAGTAGTTGGTGATGATAGGGTAGCAGGAGAAGTGGATAGAAGAATACAATACTATGCTTCTCAGATAGGAGGTGAGGCTAACCTTGAGAAATACTTGGGCAAGTCTCTAGCAGAGTATAAAAAACAAATGTCTGTAAAAGTGAGGGAGCAGATGACTACTCAACAAGTTCAACAAACTCTCATTGCTAATGTAAAAGCATCACCTACCGATGTACGTAAATTTTTTGCTGAGATTCCTTCAGATAGCTTACCCACCTTTGGGAAAGAAATAGAGCTTGGGGTAATAACGGATAAACCGACTCCAAGTGATTATGCACGTCAATATGCTCTAGAAAAAATAACAGGCATCAGAAAGTCAATTATCGACGGCACTTATAGTTTTGACATAGCTGCAAGATCTAATAGTGATGATAAGGGGACAGCCGTGAACGGAGGCGAACTAGGTTATTTTTCCAGAGGTCAAATGGTAAGTGAGTTTGAACGGACTGCATTCAGACTGCCAGAAGATTCTATATCTGAGGTGATCGAAACCCAGTATGGATTTCATATAATCGAACTTATAGACAGAAAAGGAGAAAAAGTAAATGCTCGCCATATCCTAATAAAACCTCTTATTGTAAAATCTGATTTGAATCGATTGAAAAATCAAATGCTAGGACTGATTGACGCTTTAGAGAACGATAGTTTAACTATGTGCCAAGTTGCAACAGAGTATAGCGAAGATAATCAGACCAAGGATAACTGTGGATTTTATACAGATCCAACTACAGGCTCCACTCAGGTACCGGTTGAAACACTAGATCCACTAATTGCTGCAAAAGCTCAGACTTTAAAGGTTGGCCAATATTCTGCTCCAGAACAATACCAGGATTATGATGGCACTGTAGGTTATCGATTTTTTATCTTAAAGAAAGAGGTCCCTGCCCACAAGGCAAATCTCAGAGATGATTATCAAAAAATACAAACACTAGCTACAGAAAAGAAACAAGAAACGACGGTAGATAACTGGGTAGAACAATATAAATCAGGAGTTTACGTGTGGATTGATAAAAAATATGCTGATTGTGAAGAATTGAGCGGTTGGAAAGGATTAAGTAATTAAAGAATGATAGATTTTTCGGATGATAAAATGGCTGCAGATGCTCTCGCAGCTAAAGTAGTAGAGCTTAAAAAAGAGATTGGTAAGGTTATTATAGGCCAAGAGGAAGTAATAAATGGTGTCATAACGAGTATCGTGAGTAACGGTCATGCTCTTCTTATTGGAGTGCCAGGACTAGCTAAAACTCTTCTGATTAAAACCATAAGTGAAGCACTTGATATGAGTTTCAATAGAGTGCAATTCACTCCTGACTTGATGCCGAGTGATATTATTGGAGCAGAGATTCTAGATGAATCGAGAAACTTTAAGTTTAATAAAGGTCCTGTCTTTGCAAATATTGTATTAGCAGATGAGATAAATCGAACACCTCCAAAAACCCAAGCTGCATTGCTAGAAGCTATGCAAGAAAAGACTGTTACTGTTTCAGGAACTGAATATCTCTTACCAAAGCCGTTTTTTGTTTTAGCTACTCAGAATCCAATTGAGCAAGAAGGGACTTATCCCCTTCCTGAGGCACAATTAGACCGATTCATGTTTAATATGGTACTGGATTATCCGAGTACAGAGGAAGAGATTAGTATCGTGAAGGCTACCACTGTGCATAAATCTGTTCAAGTAGATAAGATAGTAAGTCAAGAGGAAATACTAGGTTTCCAAAATCTAGTTAGAAAAGTTCCTGTGAGTGATAATGTATACGAATATGCTGTTAGGCTAGTAGGGAAAACAAGAGCTGGTAGAGAATTAGCAACCGAGCATATAAATGAGTTTGTAGATTACGGAGCTGGTCCCAGAGCATCACAATATCTAATTATCGGAGCAAAAGCAAATGCACTCATCAATGGTAAGTACTCTCCCGATATAGAAGATGTGCAAGCTGTTGCAAAAATGGTTCTACGACATAGAATCGTACGTAACTACAAAGCGGAAGCTGAAGGTGTCTCGTCAGACAGCATTATAGAAGGATTATTCTAGACTTTTTTGATATTTACTGTAGTAGATATAGAAACAACTGGGGGATCCCACGGAAATCGGATAACTGAGATTGCCGCAGTACGAACTGATGGGAAAGCAATATTAGCCCAATTCGAGACACTAGTAAATCCAAGTGTTTTTATTCCAAAGTCCATCTCTTTACTCACTGGAATATCGAATGATATGGTCAGTGATGCTCCTTCATTTGAAGAAATTGCAGATGAATTAGACGAGTTTCTTGGGGATACTATTTTCATAGCACACAACGTGAGTTTTGATTATGGAATAATTAAAAACCATTTTGAAGATCTAGGTATGAACTTCAATAGGAAAAAGCTTTGTACAGTCCGTTTGTCAAGAGGGATTATTCCAGGACATAACTCATATTCGCTGGGAAAGTTATGCAATGATTTAGGCATAAAGAATAAAAATAGACACAGGGCTATGGGAGATACTATGGCCACAGTTGAATTGTTCCATCTACTAAAGAATAAAGATGACAATGATTTCATTCTACATTCTCTAAATCAACTCAATAGAGAGGCAACTCTTCCTCCCAATTTGGCCAAGCAGGAGTTTGATGAACTTCCAACTTCACCCGGGGTGTATTATTTACTAGGTCGAAAAATGGAAGTGCTATATGTTGGAAAGGCTAAAAACATAAAAAAACGAATAGTTACTCATTTTACGGAAAGCTCGATAAAGAAAGCGGAACTATTGCGTAAAATTCATCACGTTAGTTATGAAAAGACAGGAAATGAGTTAGTTGCACTTCTTTTTGAAAGTAACGAAATTAAAAAGAATTTCCCTCCATATAATAAGGCTCAGAAGTATAAACGCAATAATTTTCACGTTTGTTACTATGAAGGTCAGGATGGTGTTTTACGGGTAGATGTGTTTATGCAAAAACACGTGCAAAACAGCATCAAAAGCTTCAGCTCTATGGTAATGGCAAAGGACTACTTGTATCAGCTGGTTGAAAAACATAACCTCTGTCCAAAATATGCTGGATTGGAGAGAACGAAAAGTAGCTGTTACAGAGGTTCTGAGTGCGATTTTTGCAGTAATCGCCAGCTAAGTTCTGATTATAATACCAGAGTTGTTGAAGTTGCAAAAACTGAGAATACCAGACTAAATATCTTTATTGTAGGGCCGGGCAGAACTAGGGAGGAAAAGGCCATAGTCGCCATAAAAAACGGAGAATATCAAGGTTTTGGATATATAGATGAAGATTTTCAATTAGATCAGGAAGATCTTAACAACTGCATTACACCGTATAAAAATAATCAAGACATTAAGCGTATACTAAATGCTTTTCTTACCCCTCCAATTGCCAAGATATATAGAATTCTTGAGCAACAATTGACAGCTTAAGCAGATTCTTATTTGAATCGTTTATCCTTTATACTGCACCCAATTGCTTTTGTGGTAGTCAATGCAATTTCATTTCCAGCAAGCAAAGCATCTACCGCGTCTTCCACATATCTCTTGGTTACTGCAGACTCGTCTTCGTAGTTGTTATCTATAGTTCCAATATATTTCACTACGTTACCTGCATCTTCTTTATTTAGAAGGTATATGTGAGGTGTTTTTGTAGCTCCATATTGTGGGTATATGGATTGGTCGGCATCTAGTAAATATGGGAAAGAATATCCCTTCTCTGCAGCGAGTTTTTTCATCTCTTCTAGTCCATCTTCTGGTACTATTTTAGGATCATTTGGACTTATTGCAATAACTGGATAACCTAACGGTGCATACTTATAATTAAGAGCCATAATTCTGCTTTCATAGGCCACGGCGTATGGACAGTGGTTACAGGTAAATGTTATAATAAAACCTTTTGCGTCAGGATAATCTGCTAACGAAACCATATTGCCATCTACATTTTCAAGTGAGAAATCAGTTGCTACATCTCCTATTACATAACCTGCTGGTCGCTCAACTTTTTCTTCTATTTGATTCTCCGTCTCATCTGATGAAGTCGAATCGGATTCTTGATTTTGATTTGCAGTTTGCGAACAACTAGTTATTATAAAAGCTGCTAGTAGAAGGCTAAATGTGACTTGATTCATTGCTACAAATATTGTTTAATTTTCTGAGTTAATTCTGATTTACTAAGCTGCCCTTCAGTAAAAGCTACCTTTCTTCCATCTTTATAAAATACTGTGGCAGGAATAGCTCCCGACCAACTAGAGTCAATAGCTGGAATCCAGGTATTCATATTGGTAATATCATTGAGTAAGTATAAATCGGTGGTCAAGTTTAGTTTCTCAGCAACTTCGCTCATCTCTTTGTCCAGGCTTTCGGATTTATCTAAAGAAACTAGAATCATTTCATAGCTACTATTATTCTTAAATTGATCATTCACTTCCATAAAATGAGGCAATTCCTTTACACATGGTTTGCACCATGTTGCCCAAAAATTAACAACTAGAAGTTTCTCTTCACGAAGAGCAAATTCAGTTTGTAGTTGCTGGTAATTAACTACTTTTTTTACCTGATTATCTGTCTCTATTGGGCCACATGCAGAAATCATTAAAATACAAGAAATGATTGTTGTCTTAAACACGATACAATAGTACGCAGCTAGATTGTTTTTATAAAGCAAGTAAACTACAGCCACGAATATCTGAATGATCCAACCTTCCTTTTACTTCAAAGCTTCCATCAGGATAAACATATCCTAAATCGTCAGTAGCAATAAAACTACATGAATGAATATTTGCAAGGTCTATGATATTCAATGCGGCAGTTTGCCCTACTGCACTTTTACTAAGAGGATCAGTATCCGCTCTGGGTAAGACCTTCATCCAAGGTGGAGATGTATATCTAAGTGATTCGATTGCATAAGCCTGACTCATAAGTTCTGTCATACCATATTCGCTACATAATCTAGCATTTGGAAAAGACTTTCTTATGATTTTATGCATTTCTAGTTTGGTCAATTCTCGTTTTCTACCTTTCATGCCTCCAGTTTCAACTATAGTAAATTCTTTATCTGACTGAAAATTTTCTGCTAAATCTAATAATGCAAATGTGACTCCGAATAGTACTATTTTCTTGGGGTTTCTTCGGTTTAAACGTTCAATTAAATTAGCATGGTTATAGAGAAAATAGCCATCAGTCACTTTTGCTTGTTGCATTAAATAATCGACCATGCAAATGAGTGAACTATTCTGTCGTTCAAGGTAACTTGGGAGTAAGCCGAGAATGTCGTAATCGCTCAAGTCCCCAAAATTTGAGTTAAATATTTTTTCAGCGTTTTGTAGATAATCCTTAACAGAAATTACGTAATGCTTTGAGACTGTGTCACCAGTAGTAGAGCTGCTTTCAAATATTTTTTCTGGTGAAAAAGTTGAGGAAACAACTTGATGTGTTTTAAAAAACGAGATTGGTAAAAACGGGATTTCCGAATAATGGTTAATTTTATTTGAACGTTTATCAAGTAAATTCACATATTCAGCATACACAGGGTTATTTTTTACCTGAAGTTGAAATATGTGTAATGCCAAGTCGTTAAAATTGTGCTCATTTACAGACCAGATAGAATTCATGTTAGGTAAATCAATCACCATAGCAAATGTAATAACAGTTCTGATTATTGGTATTATATCTGCGTGTAATCCGGAGGTAGTGCCTGATTCTACCATACCTGAAATAGAGCTTCGATCTGTTGAAATAATTGACAACGTAGCAGGAAAAGATAGTGTAATTACTGTAGAACTTTTTTACAGCGATGGAGATGGAGATATTGGCTTGACTGATAGTGATACAGCACCACCATTTAATTTCGGAAGTCCTTTTTTTCATAATTTACCTGTAACTTATTTGGTCGAGAACAGTATGGGAGAGTATGAAGAGTTAAAAAAACCAGGATCTAATGAACCTTATAGAAATGAACACGAACGCGTACCAAACCTCACACCTGAAGGTAACTTTAAGGCCATTGAAGGGGTCCTTTATGTTGACTTGCTCGCAAATCCACAAAATACGAGACCAGAGAAACTTAAGCTAGAAATCAACTTGATAGATCGAGATCTAAATATTAGCAATCAAGTCACCACCCCAATAATGATTTTAGAGCACTAGTGTATTTTATTATGTATATTTCGAATACCGCAATAAAGTAACAGTATAAAGGCTGAAAGCTCCATTTTTTTATAAGTTTGCAGCACTTTAGCAAGTTTAGCATAGTTTGTGCGTTGTATAAACTGAATTAACAAAAACACATATGAAACTAATAGTTAAATCATCATTAATCACACTTACGTTAGCCCTGCTAAGCTTCAATGCATCTGCTCAGAAATTTGCCTATGTAGACTCTGAGTTTATCCTATCTCAAATGCCAACTTACAAATCGGCTCAGGCTGAGTTAGACGAGTTAAGTAAACAATGGCAATCTGAAGTAGATCAGAAATTTGAAGAAATTGATAAAATGTACAAGAAGTATCAGGCTGAGAAGGTTCTGATGACAAAGGATATGCAAACCAAAAAGGAGAATGAGATTATAGAAACCGAACGAGCTGCAAAAAAACTTCAAAATAGTAAATTTGGATACGATGGGGAGCTTTTCAAAAAAAGAGCCGAGCTTATAAAACCTATACAAGATAAGGTTTACGAAGCTATCAATAAAGTAGCACGAGAAAATGGCTTAGACTTCATATTTGACAAAAGTGGAGATATGCTAATGCTAGTATCAAACCCAAAATATGATAGAAGCGGGGAAGTACTTGAAGAACTAGGGGTAGTTTCCATTGAAGGTGGAAATGGAGATAACTTACCAGGAGATGAAGACTATGATCTTCCTCCGAGATAAAAACATAAAATCTAATATAATTACACAAATAATAATGAAGAAAGTATTCATAATCGTAGCTATGATGTGTGCTGCAGCAGCAACACAAGCTCAAACAAAAGTAGGTCATATCAATAGCGGTGAGCTTATTGAGATGTTACCAGAAGCGGACAGCATTCAACAGAAGCTTACAGCTGAGCAAGAAATGTGGCAGCGTTTACTCGCAGGTAAGCAAACAGAAGCTACTACAAAGTATAATGCATTAATGACTATTCTTGATGACCCAGCAGTTTCTAAAGCAGAGAAAGAAATTAAGACTCAGGAAGTAGAGAATTTACAGCAGCAGTATCAAGAGATGCAGCAACGTGCAAACAAGGAATTACAATTAAAGCAGCAAGAACTGCTAACACCGTTGCTTGATAAAGTGAAAGCTACAATAGCAGAAGTTGCTAAGGCAAATGGCTACAGCTACGTAGTAGATACTACTGAGGGTAGTGGGGGAGTAATTTATAGTGATACAAAGTATAACCTAATGCCGCTTGTAAAAGCTAAGTTAGGAGTAAAATAATCTTATTATCAAGGCGTCTCAACCTATAGGCGTTTTTGACTCGGGGCTTGGTGGATTAACAATTCTAAAAGCTCTGCAAAAAAAACTTCCAAATGAGCAGTTCATCTACTATGGTGATACTGCTCATTTGCCGTATGGAGAAAAAAGTGAAGAAGCTCTGCTTACATACGTAGAAAAAATCACCAATTTCCTATATCAGCAAAATTGTAAAATGATAGTAGTCGCGTGCAACAGTGCCACTACAGTAATTCATAAGACCAACTCGCTTCCGTATGCCAATGATGATATCGTAGAGGTTATAAGTCCTATCGTATCACTTGTCGCAAGTCAAAACAAATACAATAACATAGGGATTATCGGTACGAGAAAGACCATTAATTCAGGTATGTTCAATAAAGCTATAGGCAATCTCAATCCAGAACTGAACTTAATTGCTAAAGCAACACCTGTACTAGTCCCACTTATTGAGGATGGATTTTTGGATAAAAAAGCATTATTCCCTGTGTTTGAAAGATACTTCTTGGGTTTTGAGCACTGCCAGCTTCTTATTCCAGCATGTACACATTACCCTATTATTTACGAGCAGATAGAAGCGTTCTTTAATCATAAACTAAAGGTGCTTCATACACCTAAAATCATAGCAGAAGAAGTTGAGCGTTCTTTAGTTGCCAAGGGATTACTAAATTCTAATAAGATGGTAGATGACGAGTTTCACCTTTCCGATGTCACTGAAGAATTTGTTAAAGAAGCTGAACTATTTCTTGGCAAAAAGGTATCCTTCTCCAGAACACTACTAGATTAAAGCTATTTCAAATGATCGGTTAGTTTAAGCTAACCATCGGTACGTGCACGCTTGTAAAATAGATGTATACTATCCTTTGTACAAAGCTGGCTTTCGTAAATAGTACGTCCATAATTTCTTAATTCTTGCTGAACTTAGCATAAATCAATGATTAAAATTATGCTAGACAAACACTTATTTATCTTACTCGCTTTACTAATTCGTTTTTTCAATTGTTCCGCACAATTCAGTGATGTACGTGGAGTAGTTACAGATGACAAGGAACCAGTAGCGGTAGCCTATGTGAAGCTTCTAAAAGATAATGTAACAGTGAAGCAAGCCAATGTATCTCCTGAAGGGAGTTTTATCTTTTCTGAACTTCCTATTGGGAATTATAACTTAGAAGTTCGTGCCATGGGATTTAAAATGTACAAAATCAGTTTCCAACTGAGTTCGGATGAATCCAATTTTCTATCAATTAGATTAATTTCAAGCCTCGTTGATACCTTTGGGACGGCAACAATAGTTGCTCAAAGAGAAATTAAAGATGACCCTCCGGTTGAAGGAAAGAAAATTATAGAAGGTCCGTACAATGGTATTGGAGGTATTCTAGTCAATAATCCAAATTTGACGATAGTAAGAGGAAGACTCCAAAGCTCAGATGCAAGAGCTGGCCAATTGTCGATTCTGCACCATGGAGTAACGCAATTAGGGCCTTTAACACCAGCAACATTTTCATTGGGTCAAGTAAGGGTTGTAGCAAACGGAGTTCCTGCCATGTATGGGGACTTTGTAGGAGGTGCTATTGAATATACAAATGCAACTTATTTAGATACCGTATCTAAAAGAAACGTATTATTTCGTTCCTCTAGTCCCTTCAATTCGTACCACCAAAACGCAGCGGAGACTTTCTTATATAAGCCATTAATTGTAGAAGAAGGGAATACGAAGTTAGCTTTCACACATTCACTGTTTATAGGATACCAAAATGATCCCAACCCGACTATAAGCAACTTGTATAAGTTGTCTGATACTGCACTCAAAGACCTTTTGCAGAACCCATTTACAGAGACAGAAAATGTGTCATCAACTACTGCACCCCATAATTTTAGAGAAGAAAACTTTGAGAAAATACAGGCCAGAGAGAATGTAGATGCACAAAATATCTATACCAGTGCAGGAATTTCTTGGAAACCTCAAAACGATTTACTCATTACTTTAGCTCCTTCAGTTCAGTACACTAGAGCAAAACAGTTTTTATTTAGCAACAGTTTATTGAATGCAAATCATAACCCATTGAATACTTCGCTTACGGGAAAGATTAACGCTCAAATTTCACATACACTAAAGCAGCCGTATGATAAAAGGGGTAATCTCATATATGACAACACCTTATTTAGTAAAATTAATTATGGAGTAACAGCTGATTATCAGCATTTTCATTCTGAAATTAAGGACCCTGTTTATAAGGATGATATATTCAGCTATGGCCATGTTGGACTGTTTT
This sequence comes from Bacteroidia bacterium, assembly GCA_965655315.1. Classification (GTDB taxonomy): domain Bacteria; phylum Bacteroidota; class Bacteroidia; order NS11-12g; family UBA9320; genus UBA9320. Next base: position 201,203 of record CBFHGJ010000002.1, on the reverse strand, counting down.
CTTCTAATGGACAAGATAATTATAGATATGTAGATGAAGAAAAAGTGGTTACTGACCAGTTTGGGGATAGTCGCATTATAAGAGGTTTCTATGAATGGTTGGGCTATCAGAACACTGGCTTAGCTTTTAATCCAAATACTGAAAATGAGTTTCGATCTAGCATTACCGAGTATGTTTTTGACACGGACCAAGTATCAACTTTAGCAGAAGTTAGTCAAAATCAAGGCTTGCTAAATGGTCAAAACCCGACTGCTATTTACGGAATGTGGAATGCACCAGGAGCTGTAGTATCAAATTATGCTAAAAATGATGTGCAAAAGGCCAGTTTGAATGCTATTCTCAATGTTAGCATGAATCCTAAAAAAACGCTCGCAAATCAACATGACATACAAATAGGACTGTTGTTCGAGCAGAGGAAACACTCATTCTACAATCTTGATGCAAATTCACTCTGGAGATTAATGCCTCAATTAGTTAACAATCAGTTTTACTTGCCTAGTCAAAGTACCGCTGAGCTCAGTTTTGATGAAAATGGAATGTTTACTGACACAGTGAATTATTCATACAGCTCAAACTTAAGCAGCCAATCTACTTTTGATAAATCAATTCGAGAAAAAATCTCATCGGATAACGGTTATATTTCTGGAGGAGCTCACTTCATAGATATAAATGAACTTAGCCCTGAATTCTTTACACTTAATATGTTTAGTGCCGATGAACTTTGGAATAATGGAAGCTCAGTTGTAAGCTATGCAGGCTACGATTATTTAGGGAATAAACAAAAAGGAAGATTCAGTATTTCAGATTTTTTAAACGATCCAGACAAACGAAGTATTGGAGGGCACAGCCCAAATTATACAGCTATGTGGATTCAGGACAAGTTTGTATTGGAGAAACTTAAAATTAGAGCAGGGTTGAGAGTAGAAACATATGATGCGAATCAATTAGTTCTAAACGACCCTTACAGTCTATACCCCATTAGAACTAAAGCGGAGGTTAATTCATTTGCTGGGAACCAAATAGTTCATCCCAATAACATTTCAGACAATGCAAAAGTGTACGTTAATGATTTGAGTTCCCCGTCACACATAGTGGGCTATCGAGAAGGGAGTCAATGGTATGACGAAAACGGAGTAGAGTTATCCGGAGGAGAGAAAATCCGTCAAGAATCTACAAATGGAGTTATTCAACCTTTATTGATAGATATAAACAACCAGGAAATAACGAGCGAAACTTTTCGAGACTATGCACCAGAATTAATATTACTGCCTCGTTTGTCTATCTCATTTCCTGTAACTACCACTGGTCTTTTTTATGCATACTATGACAAATTTGCTCAAAGGCCAAGTTTCACTCAATCATTTACTCCCATTAATACCTATTACTTTCTAGAAAATTCGAATACGACACTATTACCAAATTCAGCACTTCGTCAAACAAAAAGAACGGATTATCAGCTAGGGTACAAGCAAATGCTAGGACAGTTTAGTACAATTAATTTGATGGTAGGCTATGCGGATATTAGAGACGATATAAATTTGATACACTTGGAGCAAGCTTACCCTAGGAGCTATTTTACCTACGGGAATATCGATTTTTCAACAGTTAAAAAGTTTCAAGTAGAATATGCCTTAAATAAAAAGGTGATTGATCTTGGGGTTAGTTATTTGTTGCAATATGCAGATGGGACAGGCTCAAATGCAAATAGTGCATCATCCTTGTTACAGGCTGGTCAACCAAATCTTAGAAGTCTTTATCCTTTAGCCTATGATGTACGTCATAAGTTAAACACTAGTACCACTATTGATTTATCTGTATTGTCAAGCAAGACAAAAAGTATATTTAGTAATGCTCAATTAAATATCTATAGTAATACAACTTCAGGTCTACCATTTACTGCTTATGCCACACCAGTACCTGAAGCTCAAAACCTCGGTACTGTAAGTAGAAGCCAAATAAAAGGAAACCCATTCGGTTCTAGAATGCCATGGAATTATAACGTAGATTTATCTGTGAGTAAAGTGCTACTATTTAGGAGTAAACCAGTTGTCTTACAACTGAATGTTTTAAATGTTCTGAACATCCAGAATATTCAAAATGTATATGCGGCTACAGCTTCAGCCACTAATGACGGTTATCTTTCCTCTCCAGTAGGCCAGCAAGAAATAGAAAAAGAACAAAACGCAATATCCTTTGTTCAGAATTATAATTTAAAATTAAACAATCCTAATCATTTCGGAGCACCTAGGACAATAAGTCTTACTTTGCGTACTTCTTTCTAAATAAGGCAATTGATAGTAAAAAAGCAGATACTAATTATAGATGAGGTTCACCCCATTCTGTTAGATCAATTGAAAGATCATGATTTGGCATATCATCCATATATATCCTTAGATGAATTGCCAAATAGTTTAAAAACCGCTGAGGTGCTAATTGTTCGGAGCAAATTGAGAATTACTAAAGATTGGATTCAACAAGCTCCTAAACTAAAGATTATTGGGAGACTTGGTTCTGGAATGGATAACATTGATATTGATTTTGCAATGTCAAAGGGTATATCTTGTATCAATGCCCCTGAAGGAAATAGGAATGCTGTGGCCGAACAGACCTTAGGAATGCTATTAGGATTGCTGTCTAATATAGATAAATCAGCGAGAGAGGTGCGGTCATGTAGTTGGGATAGAAAAGGAAATCAAGGGTTAGAATTGAAAAATCTTACCGTAGGTATTATTGGATATGGGAATGTAGGAAGTAGACTAGCTGAGTTGCTTGTGCCTTTTGGATGTAAAGTTTTGGCTTATGATAAATATATATCAGGTTATGGTTCTGAGATTGCCGAAGAATGTGATTTGAAGAAGATACAAAAAGATGCTGATATTGTTACTTGTCATACTCCATTGAATAAGAGTTCTTATGAGATGATTAATGATGACTTTGTTAGAGCTATGGCAAAACCTTTTTTTCTACTAAATCTGTCAAGAGGCCGTGTGTTAAAAGTTTCAGATGTAATTAAGGGGCTAAAAGACAAGAGTATTTTAGGTTTGGCTCTAGATGTCTTACCAAACGAAAAGTTAAATTCATTTTCTGAAAATGAAAAAGTAGAATTTGATTTTCTGGCGAACAATAAAAAGGTGATTATTACCCCTCACATTGGCGGTTTGACGAAGGATTCCTTTAAATCCTTGGCAGAAGTTTTAGCAGAAAAAATTTTAAAACAACTTGATTCTAGTAACCACTTGTTAACTCAAACTAAACCCTAAGTAAATTTAATTTGAATAATTCCTTTTTTTAAGCAAATATTGAAGTTCTAAAAAACGTGTAAAAAGCAAAGTATATGAAGAAAGCACTTACTATTTTATTTGCCTGTTTTTTTGTTACTACGGTTTACTCTCAGTCCAATTTTGGAAAGATTCAAGGTACCGTAACTGATGCAAAAACAAAGGCTCCGGTTGCATATGCAACCATAATACTCGAAAGAGATGGAATCCGAAAAGGTGGTGCATACACCGATGAAAGTGGGAAGTATGTGATCAATGCTCTTGAGCCAGGAGACTACTCTGTGACAGTTAAGTACCTAGATTACCCAGACAAGAAAGTGACTGGGGTAGAGGTAAATTCAAATAGTACTAAATACTTAAATGTAGAAATGACTCAAGCCGCTGATGGTGGGGAGAAGTTACAGGTAGTTACTATTAGAGCCGGAAAACCACTTATCGAAAAAGATAAAAATGCTACTACACTGAGTAGTAAGGATATTACTAAATTACCTACTCGTAGTTTAAATGCTATTGCTTCAACAGCTGCAGGTGTAAACCAAGCAAATGATGGTGCCATAAACTTCTTAGGAAGTAGAAGTGATGGAACAGCATACTTTGTAGACGGTGTACGTGTAGTAGGAAGTAGCAGCGTTCCTCAAGCTGCACAAGGTCAAATAGATATCATACAATCAGGAGTTCCTGCTCAATATGGTGACTTTACCGGTGGTGCTATTAGTGTAACCACAAAAGGACCATCTAGAGCTGTTTCACGCTCGTTTGAAATGCTTTCTTCAAGTCCGTTTGACCCTTACCACTTTAACCAAGCAGAGTTTTCTGCACTAGGACCACTTTGGGTTAAGAACAAAGGTGGAGGAGATAAAGAGTATGTTGCTCTTGGGTATCTTATAGCGGGTAACTTTAATTACACGGCAGATCCTAGACCAGTTTTCGGAGGTACTTATTCTGTGAAGCCAGATGTCTTGAAAAGAATAGAAACGGACCCAATTATCCCTAATCCTAACGGGGTAGGATTTGTGTATAGATCGAATCTATTGACTAGAGAGGATTTGGAATTAAACAAAGCCAGAAAAAATGCTGCACAATACGTTGGTAATCTACAAACCAAATTAGAATTCCAACCAAATAAGAATACTACCATTACTGCTTTTGGTAGTTTCAATAATGGAAACACAAATAACTGGAACTACAACCAGAGTTTGATGAACTTCAATGAGTTTTCATTTACTACTAGTCAAACGTTAAGAACATATCTTAAATTCACACAGAGACTAGGAAGTACAAGTGAGGAAGATAAGGAAAAAGAAAAATCACTGTTTTCAGATGCATTTTATAATGTGAGACTGGATTACCAAAGTAATTGGTCCGAAACAGAAAATCCAGACCACGGAGAAAATCTATTTGAATATGGACACGTTGGCAGATTTACTGAGTACAGACGTCCGGTATACGTATATCAAAATGATCCTGCAATTTTTGTAGATCAGAATGGAGACACTGTTACCAGACAAGGATATTTCAATCTAGAAGGATTCGGACCAGAAAGAATTGAGTTTGATTCTTCGAGTTACAACCCACTACGTAGCAGGTATACTCAGAACTATTTTGACTTTGTAGATGAAGCAGGAGGTACCGTATTTAGTCAAACTCAAGTATTAAATAATCAAGGGTTGTACAATGGTTTTACTCCAAATACTACTTATTCATTGTGGACTAATCCAGGATTAGCTGGAAACTCATTCGCAAAAAGGCAAAATGAGCGTATTGCAGCTTACGCACAAGGTGAGGCGATACTAAATTTAGAAAATCCACATGACTTGCAATTTGGAATGTATTTCGAACAAACTTTCTTTTCAAGCTGGAGTATTGCTGCAACCAACTTATGGCGTTTGATGCCACAATTAGCTAATATTCATATTTCGGAACTGGATAGAACTACAGAAGATGGTATCACCTATGGAGGTGTTCATTCGTATGATGAAAACGGATTCTTCACAGATACCATAAGCTATAATACTCGAATTGATTATGATCAACAAAAAGCATTTGACAGAAATCTTAGAGATAAATTGATTGCAGATGGTTCAAGAGACGTATATGGTAACTTATATACTGAATCTACTTTCATCGACATAAATAACTTAGATCCATCCACCTTCAGTCTGGATATGTTTAGTGCAGATGACTTATGGAATAATGGTAACAGTTTTGTAGGATACTTTGGATATGATTATTTAGGTAATCGAACTAGAGACAGATTCTCTTTTAATGATTTCGCAAATAACGAAGCCAACAGGAGTTTAGGTTCATTTGCTCCAGTATATAATGCGATATGGTTACAAGATAAGTTTCAGTTTAAAGATCTGATTCTTAGACTTGGTGTTCGTGTAGAGCGTTATGATGCAAATCAAAGAGCATTAAGCGATCAATATAGTTTATATCCTACCTACAGTGCGGGTGAAATAACCGAAGGTTTCCAACCTCAAGACGGTCGTGGGGTGAATCTATTAAATGGCTACTCTATACCGGGAACCATAGGAGATGATTATGTGGTATATGTGAACGATGTTGACAATCCTACTAAAATACTTGGTTATAGAGATGGAGCTACCTGGTATAATTCCGAAGGTATAGAGCTTTCGAGTCCAGATATCCTTGCTCAATCAGCAAATAGTAACAGAATACAACCTTTCTTAGTTTCTAGTGAAGAAGAGTTGATTGAGGAGTCTTTCCAAGACTACGATCCGGTAATTAATGTGCTACCTAGAATATGGTTCTCTTTCCCAATAAACAGTGAAGCTCAGTTATTCGCTAATTATGATAAGCTTGCACAGCGACCAGCAAATGGAAACATTTTCGTGCCTTTCAGCACATTATATTACTTAGAAGCAAATCAAGGTGCAGTTGTTGGAAATGGTCAGTTAAGACCTCGTGTAACTACTGCTTATGAGTTTGGTTTCAAGCAAACATTATCTCAGAATTCTGCTCTTAGTTTAATTGCTAGTTACAGAGAAACAAGAGATGATTATGCATTAGTTAGAATTAATCAAGCTTATCCTATTCAGTACAATAGTTTTGCGAATCTTGACTTTTCAAATACTAAAAGTTTTAGAGCTGAATATGAGCTGAGAGGTGAGGGTAGAACGTCACTTAGGCTAAACTATACTTTACAGTATGCAGATGGTACGGCTTCTAATTCTCAATCTGCCGCTGCATTAATAGCGGCGAATCAACCTAACCTAAGATCGTTGTTCCCAATGGACTTTGACACTAGACACGTTATCAATGCTGTTTTTGATTACAGATTCAAAGGCGGGAATGAGTATACTGGTCCTATCTGGTTTGATAAAAGAGTATTTGAAAACTCAGGAGCTAACTTCATTGTAACCTCTCGTTCTGGTCAGCCATATTCTGCTTATTCTAATCCTACTGCAAGAGCACTGTTTGGAGCAGCTCAAAGACGTGTACTAGATGGAAACCCAAATGGTTCAAGGTTGCCTTGGCAATTTAGAGTGGATGCTAACTTGATGAAGGATTTCAGAATTAAGAAAAAGAATCCAAAAGATCAATATCGAAGCCCTTATACTCAAATTAGAGTTTTCTTATGGGTTCAAAACCTGCTAAATAATAGAAACGTAAGAAGTGTTTATGGATTCTCTGATTTACCTGATGATGATGGATGGTTGAGTTCTCCAGAGGGACAGCAAGACGCGGCTCAGCAAATAAGCACGCAATCATATATAGACTTATACAATATAAAAGTAAACAACCCATTTTTCTATGCTACGCCAAGGCAAATGAGATTAGGAGTTAAACTGTTTTTCTAACCAATATCAATAAAGAAAAGAAAAGATGAGAAAAAAGATGAAAAACAAGGTTATTATAGTTTTTTGCTTGCTACTGTCTTCAGGAGTAATAGCAAAAGAAAATGTGGGTGATAGGAATGGAAATAATTCTAATCGCCAAAATGATATGTTAATGAAATTTGGGGCAGATTGTGAGCCAGCTAGTCAGAGTGCTGATCTAGATGTAAACAACGTGCGTACAAAGATTTTGAATGGTGGTGATATGTGGTGGGATTTAGCGAATGCTAGATACGAAATTCCTAAAATAGAGGATGCCAATGCGGTTAGAAAGAACAGTATGTTCGCCGGAGCTATTTGGATCGGTGGAGAAGACCAAGCTGAACAGTTACGACTAGCTGCTATGACTTATCGTCAAAGAGGATCAGATTTTTGGCCAGGACCCTTAGATCCTGCTACGGGAAATACTAACAGTGGAACTTGTGAAAGATGGGATAAGATTTTTAAAGTAGAAGGTCAAGCGATAATAGATCACGCAGAAAACGCAGGAACGGGAGTTGTAGACGAACAGATTAGAGATTGGCCTGCAGAAGTAGGGGCTCCTTACAAAGATGTAAACGATAATCAGATTTATGATCCTGAGAATGGAGACTATCCGATTCTTAGAGAAGTATGTAATGGATTAGTTCAGGATAATTTACCGGAAGATCAACCAGATCAAATGCTTTGGTGGATTTATAACGATAATGGAAATATTCACTCTGAGACTCAAGGAGATGCAATAGGTGTTGAGATGCAAACAACAGCATTCGCTTTTGCTACAAATGATGAAGTCAATGATATGACTTTCTATACAACTAGAATTATTAACCGTGCAAGCTCTACACTTAAGAATACTTACTTTGGTCAATGGGTAGATGCTGATTTAGGAAACTACGTAGATGACTACGTTGGTTGTGATGTGGGTCTTTCTTTAGGATTTTGTTACAACGGAGATGATAATGACGAGGGTGTTTTAGGTTATGGTTTAAATCCTCCTTCGATTGGTGTGGATTTCTTTGAAGGACCTCGAGCACTTAATGAAACTACGGGAGAAATAGAGGAGTTAGGACTTTCAAAGTTTGTATATTATAATAATGATCGAGATCCAATAAACGGTAACCCATCTTTTGCTCCTGATTATTATAATTACTTAAGAGGTAGATGGATGAATGGAGCAGATATTGAATTTGGTGGAGACGGAATAACAGGAACTGACGGTACTGTAGCAAATTACATGTTCCCATTTGATACCGACCCTGATCATCCAAATGACAACTGGAATGAAAGACAAGCGGGGAATGCCCCTGCAGATAGAAGATTTTTGCAATCTTCTGGGCCATTTGAGTTGGTACCTGGTTCTGTGCAGAGATTAACTGTAGGAGTAGTTTGGGCTAGAGCACCATTTGGTGGTGCAGAAGGCTCATTAGACTTGTTGAAATTAGCAAGTAGAAAAGCACAACAGTTATTCAATTCTTGTTTCGATCTTGTGGATGGACCCAATGCACCTGAAGTTGAAGTGCATGAGCAAGATCAACAGATAATACTATCACTTGGGAATACTAAAGAAATAGAGGAGTATGTAGATACTGTTTTAGATGCAGACAACAATCTAGACATATACAGCTTCCAAGGATACAGAGTATTTCAATTGAAAGATGGGTCTGTAAGTTTGTCTGAATTGACAGATGGATCTAAAGCTAGAGAAGTTTTCCAATGTGATTTACAAGATGGTTTTGATAGAATCATAAATGCTGAATATGCACCTGAAGTTGGAGCAAACATTCCAGTACTAAAGGTAGAAGGTGAGAACGAGGGATTGGAGCATACTATTCGTCTTACAGAGGATGCGTTCGCTACTGGTTCTAATAAATCTTTAGTAAATTTCAAAGACTATCACTACATAGTATTGGCTTATGCAGCAAGTTCAACTAGCGAATTAGCCCCGTATCTAGAAGGTAGAAAAGTTCAAAAATTTGTTGCTTCACCACATAAGATGGAGCCAAAATTTGGCGGGTCTGGAGTACCATCATTTTATGGTGATGGACCAGAATTGGTACGTGTTTCTGGGAAAGGAAATGGGACAAACAGTATAGAACTCAAGCAAGAAGTTATTGATAGGATATTCAATGGTGAAGCTGTAGAAAATCCAATTTATGAAAATGGCGTAGGTCCAGTAGATATAAAAGTGATAGATCCGCTAAAAGTACCAAAAGGTGACTTTGAACTTTCGTTAGTTCCATATACATCTGGAGCAAATGTTGGTGATGATGACAGTCTTACTGGGGATTCTTTAGGTTGGATCTTAGTAAAACTTCCTAACGATACCGTATTTGCAGATACTTCTTTAGGTTATAGAAATGAGCAGATTATTTTAGAATCGACCACTGGTAGTTCTATTTTTGATTGGGGTATGGCTGTAACACTGGAGCAGGCTTCAGAGCCAGGCACTAACTCTCAAGTAGTCACAAATAATGGTCTTTTAGATTGGTCAGTAGAGTTTGCAGACCCAAGTCAAGAATGGCTTACAGCTGTTACGGATGTTGATGCATCTGCAGCTGGGCAGTTTGGAGTATTTGATTGGATACGTTCAGGGACACAAGGAAGTCCAAATTATGAGGATTTATCTTGGGAAAGTTATGCCAATAATGAAGGTCCTCTAGATAGGAATAAAGTATTTCAGGGAATATGGGAAGGAAGAATAGCTCCAAATAGATTGGTGTCTAGCACTGCCGCATATTCACTGTTGAGTCCAGGAAGACCAGCAAACTTGGTTCAAGCCTTTACGTATGGTTACTTAGCGACTCAAGGTATAGGTTTAGAGAACCTGACAAGTGTTGATTTGGTTATCACGCCAGATGAATCCAAATGGTCTGAATGTGTTATGATAGAGATGGGAGAAGATGAAGCCCTTAACCAAGGAGGAGTACCAAAATTCCAAATGAGAAGCGGAACTCTGAATTACAAGGGTCAAGACTTACCAAGAGGTAAGACTATTTTCCCAGGTTACGCTATTAACGTGGAAACAGGTGAAAGATTAAACATAATTGTAGGAGAAGATTCATATCTTGGAGAAAACAATGGTAGAGATATGAAGTGGAATCCTACCGATGATGCAAGTTTCAAAGGAAACGGGTATCCACGTTTCGGAGGTAGACACTTTATTTACGTAATGGGATCTCACTCAGGAATATCTCCTACTTTACAACCAAAGGGACCAACATATGGAGGAGTCTTCCCTGATGCCTCAAATGGTGGTAACAGCAATGTAGCAGGTAAAACATATGAAGATATTTTTACTGAAATAGAAACTGCAAGTGCTGCTAGAGTAACTCAGTTAATGACTGCTATATATCAAAACTGTGATTGGGTAATACCAGCATATGCTACCATAGGAAATACTTTACAAGAAAATGAAGATGGTATTGCTGTACCTCCAACCGAAGTAAAAATCAGACTTAGAGTAGCCAAGCCTTATGGAAGAACTCCTGAAATTGCTGATAATAATGGTTTGCCTAAGTTCAGGTTTAATACGGATGATATATATAATGATATTACTGTAGAAAATGGAACGAAGTCTTTAGATCTGGTAAACATTGTTCCGAATCCATACTATGCATTCTCTGCTTATGAGAATAGTCCTATTGATAATAGAGTGAAGTTCACAAATCTTCCTCCGAGTTGTGAAATTTCCATATACACATTAGATGGTGCATTGGTAAGAAGAATACGTAAAGACGATGAAACGACAGAAGTAGATTGGACACTTAAGAATAATGCAGGAGTGCCAATAGCAAGTGGTTTATATATCATCCACGTAGATGCTGGAGAACTAGGAGAGAAAGTGTTAAAATGGATGGGAGTCATGAGAGAGTTAGACCTAGACTCATTCTAGAAAGTAGATATAGAATAGATTACGATTAAAACAATGAGAAAAACAATAGTATTAACAATTTTAGTTGCTGTATCCTCTAGCTTATTTGCTGGAAGTCCGGATAGAATCGGACAGGCAGGAGCTATGCAACTAAATATAAATGGTTGGGCAAGATCTTCGGGATGGGGATGGTGTGCTGCAAGTAACTCGAAGGGGCTAGAAGCAATGTACAACAACCTAGGTGGTTTAGCCTATACAGAAAGTACTGAGATTATATTTTCACGAACTTCTTGGCTAAGAGGAAGTGATATTAATATCAATACTTTCGGATTTTCACAGAATCTAGGAGGTAACGGTGTACTTGGTGTAAGTATAATGAGCTATGATATGGGTGAAATACCTATTACTACGGTAGAGCAGCCTGATGGTGGACTTGGAACTTACAAGCCAACATTTACTAATATTAGTGCTGGATATTCAAAGCAGTTTACACGTGAGATTTCTGGTGGAGTAGGAGTAAAGATATTCTCTGAGGCTACTACCAATGTCAGAGCACAAGGAGTTGCTTTAGATGCAGGTATACAATACATCAGTACACTTAGGAAAGGTCAGAAATTGAAGAGAGATGATGTTCGATTTGGGGTTTCTTTAAAGAACATAGGTCCAGATGCCAGTTACAGTGGTGACGGTCTTTCGGTTAAGCTTACAGATCCTCAAACGGATGTTGAGTCTACGGTAAACCAACGTGCAGCTTCATTTAACCTACCTACACTAATGAATATTAGTGCGTCTTATGACCTTAGACTAGATAAAAATGATGAAACATACTGGCATAGATTAACACCAGCGTTTGCATTTACGAATCATGCTTTTGCAAGTAATCAGTTTACTCTAGGTCTAGAATATGGATATAAGAGTATGTTTCAAATTAGAACTGGATATGCTTATGAAGACGGAATTCTATCTTATGAAACGCGTACTAATGCATTTACTGGCGTAATGGGTGGTTTTACTTTTGAGGTTCCAGTTAGAGAAGATTCGGAAACTATATTCGGATTTGATTACTCATATAGACACTCTAATCCATTTGGAGGATCTCATAGTTTTGGGGTTCGTTTGAATCTAGGAGGTTAAACCATATAAATTAAGATAATTATTTTTGCAGTGTTGCATCCGCTTGGGTGTAACACTGTTGTTTTTAGTATAAATAGTAAATTATGTCGATCAATTATATATCTCAGGAAGGGTATGACTCTTTAAATGAAGAGATCAAGTATTTGGAAAAGGTAGAAAGAAGGAAAATATCTGGTCAAATAGCTGAGGCTAGAGATAAAGGAGATTTATCCGAGAATGCAGAATATGATGCTGCTAAGGAAGCTCAAGGGTTATTGGAATTAAAAATTTCTAAGCTCAAGAATACACTAGCAAACAGCAGAGTCATAGATCCCAAAGATATTGACCTTAGTAAAGTAAATATTCAAACTATCGTGAAACTGAAAAATATGAAGGTTAACAAGGAAGTTACCTATACAATAGTAGCGGAATCAGAATCCAATCTTAAAGCAGGAAAAATATCAGTTAAATCACCAATTGGTGAAGGGTTAATGGGTAAAAAAATAGGCGAAATTGCTGATATAAAGGTTCCAGCTGGAGTTATACAGTTTGAGATATTAGACATTAGTATCTAGTGACAATATTTGAAAAAATAATAGCTGGTGAAATACCTAGTTATAAAATTGCTGAGAACGAAAAGTTCTTAGCCTTCTTAGATGTGTTTCCGTTAAAAGAGGGACACACTTTGGTAATCCCCAAAGAACCGGTTGACTATATATTTGATTTGGAGGATCAAGAGTTAGCTGAGCTTCATATATTCTCAAAACGTGTAGCAAATGCCATAACAAAGGTGATTGATTGTAAGCGAATAGGTACAGCAGTAATTGGATTAGAAGTCCCACATACGCATATTCACCTAGTGCCAATAAATAATGTTGGAGACATTAATTTTTCATCGAACAAAATTGTTTTTTCTGAAGATAGAATGGAAGAAATAGCTAGTGAGATCCGGGCAGCTCACGAAGCTCTTTGATCATTTAAGCTTATTAGGATTTTTAGCTACAAAACTAGACCAGCTTCCGTAGCTTTTTCCAGTGTTGGAAGCAGTTTTCCCTGTATGCATAAAATGATGGCATATCGCAACCGCGACAGCATCACTTGCATCAAGCTTACTATGAGCTGTTTCTAATTTGAGTAAGGCTTGTACCATTCCCGCAACTTGCTCTTTACTAGCAGTCCCCTTTCCAGTGACACTTTGTTTTACTCTCCTTGGAGCGTATTCAAAGACTGGGAGTAATCGATTTAAAGCAGCAGCCATACATACACCTTGAGCTCTACCAAGTTTAAGCATACTCTGAGGATTTTTACCCATAAAGGGGGCCTCTAAAGCAACTTCATCAGGAAGAAAGGCATCAATTATCTCCGTACATTTATGAAAAATAGATTTCAGCTTATCGGCATGTTCACCTTCCTTACGCATATCAAAGATCCCCATACTAAGCAACGTCATATTGTTCTTGCTAATACCAATAACTCCATAGCCTGCTATATTCGTTCCTGGATCTATCCCTAATATTATCTTGTCGTAAGTATTATCTTTCGCCACGCTTACTGACAAAAGTAAACTATCTAAGACCATAGCTTATTCACAAATGTCTAATTCTAGATCTAGCCAAGGATATAAGAGATTTTATCCGATTCTGAAGTGGATCTTTAGCGGCCTATCTGTTTATTTTTTCATTATTCAAGTTAAGGGATTAGAAGAGATTTTTTTTCAAATCTGTCTGTTGTATTTGCTGAAAATAAGCTTTTGGTTATTCTTACCCTCATTCTTGCTTTTCTAAACTGGACAGGGGAATCACTTAAATTTAGTCTTTTGATAAAATCAGAAATAGTACTCAAAAGGTTTAAGGCTTTGTTAATTATTTTTTCAGGAATGGCAATAAGCAACTTTACACCTGCTAGAACTGGTGAGTATATCGGAAGAGGATTAGTGCTCAAAATGGTACATCCACTTAAATTAGTGGTAGCTACAATCACGGGAAACATCACTCAGGTAATGATGACCTATGGATTAGGTCTATTGTCCATAGGCTACTTAACGCTGTTTACCGATTTTGCAGGTGTTCAACAAGGTCGAGAACTGATCTTCGTAGCCGTAGCGTTTGTACTAGTAATAGTTGCAATTCTATCGGCAAATAGATGGATAAGTATTTTGAAAAAGCGATTGCCAGATGCTTTGGCAAGGCCTCTTAGGCTAATAAAAAACTATGATAGGTCTTTATTCTCAAAAGTCCTTGGTTTAGCATTTTTGCGATATTTAAGCTTTAGAATACAGTTCTTTTTACTACTACAAATTTTTTCAGGATTTCAATTGTCTATTGGAGCAATAGTATTAATTCCATCAGCTTATTTACTACAAAGCATTGTACCAGTTCCTGCAATAACAGATATAGGTGTTAGAGTGGCGGTATCGCAATTTCTTTTTGGCGATACATTATCTAACCAAGTAATTTTACAGGCCGTTTCTACACTGTGGTTTACAAATCTGATAATCCCAGGTATAATCGGAACGTTATATATCATTTTCAGTAATCTAAAGAAGAGGTGGTACTAACTTTCATAATCATAGTTTTAGCTACGGCTGTAGGATATTACTGGCTGTTGTCAAAGTATAAGGCATTGTGGGAAAGCATTGAAGTATCAGACTATATCTATGACCAATCATTTAATGTATCTATCTTAGTCCCTTTTCGCAATGAAGCAAAGTCTTTAAGCACCCTATTAGATCCATTATCTAGATTAGAGATTGGCAAGAATTTAGTTGAAGTCATCTTTATCAATGACCATTCCACTGATAACGGGTTGTCTATTATCCAAGAGTACAAACTTGAGCTAGACTATAGAATTATCACCTTATCCGATAAGACAGGTAAAAAGGAAGCTATTAAGCGAGATTGGGGGAATGCTATTGGAGATATAATCATACAACTGACGCGGACTGCACTTTTAACAAGACCTGGCTATTTTCAATGTTAGAGCCATTTATGGACAGGAATAATTTACTTGTAAGTGGACCAGTAGTTTATACCAAAAGTGATGGATTTTGGCAAAGAATTGTAACGTTAGACTATAGTGGCCTAGTTGCAATTGGAGCGGCATATATAGAATGGCATTTACCCATGATTTGTAATGGGGCTAATTTGGCTTATAGAAAATCCTTAGTATCAGAAGTGAATCTAAAAGAGAATAAGGCAAGTGGAGATGATGTTTTTATATTACAAAGTGTGTTTGAAAAGAATCAAAGCTGGGTAGTGTTTAGTAAAAATAGAGATGCATTTGTTATGACTGAACCACCTTCTGATTTGAAGGTCTTCTGGAATCAAAGAATACGTTGGGCGAGCAAGAACATTGACTACTCTATACATAAGAATACCTTAATTCTTGTGTTTGTATGGCTGTATAACGTAATGATAGTAATTTCATTATTGAGTTTAAATCCATTTGGATTATTGGCTTCATTCTTTTTAGTTCTTGTAAAACTGATAGCTGAATAGAAATTTTACAGTTCAATTGCCTCTTTTTTTAGTCAAGACAAATGGTTGCAAACAATATTACTTGGCCAACCGTTTCTTATCTTCTATATGGTTGTTATTCCACCATTGAGCCAATTACTTCACTACAAATGGAAAGACAGAAAGCTAAGATAATAGAACTCCCAGAACTAGAGATGGAAATACTACGCCTATGTATTTTTCCAGAAACTTTCGAATCCATAGCTGCTGAGTGTACTTCAGAAAAAAAGCAAAGTGTAATTGCCGATGCAATCAAAAATCTTATTCATACTAAACTACTATTGGCTGATAATTCAGCAAATAGTTTGGCTTGGATCTATGATGTAGACAAGATGAAAGAAAGTAGTTTTAGAGCTACTGCTAGTGGAGTAGAATGGATGGAGGAAAATGGAGTAGGGTAGTAGAAACTTTATTCTTTTTTAAATCCTAAACGTTTACCAGTAGCCATACCACTAGGATTATTCACATAGTTCTTTTGCTGTAATGTCATTTGTGACATCATTTCCATAGGAGGCACATACAAATCAAAATCAAGAGCAAAGAGCATAGACTGTTCGATTATTTTCACAATTGAATCCTCATCAATTTTATTTTTTGCAAAATCTTTGAAAAGAAATCCAAGTTGTCTTTGGCCATCAACATAAAAATGCCCTTCTGAGTTGATAAATAATCTAGCGATGAGATATCCTACATCTGCAAGTCTCTGGTATTTGATACTATCTGATAAGAAGTTGTAAGCTTGTATCATTCCAGAATAGGAGCGTTGTGGACTGTCCTGCACATATGGCATTTTACTTAATTCGTGATCTGGAGGAAAATTGAAAACATTGGTGTGCATTATAAATGCTATAGTATCTCCACTAAACTTCAGGTGAAACTCAAACTCACTTTTTTCAAAATACTTTACTTCTAAGCTTTTGTCCTTTTTTATCACTTCAGGAGTAAGGTCATGAGCTATTTCTTTAGCACATTTCTTGAGCTGGTCAAAAACGGCCTTTGTATTTCGATAGATGTGTTGTTTGAGGGCAGCTTTATTATTTAGTCCGCCTATGATTTGCACTATATCTTCTGACATGTTGTTTGGTAATTACAAATTTATTCTATCAGACGAACAATGCACAGAATGGGATTGTTGTCTTTTTAAAACGGCTACAAATTTGTAAATTTGCAACACTCAAAAAACAAATCTTAAATGTCAGAAACCGCAAAAATTAAAATTCAAGGCAACGAAGCAGAGTTTCCTATTATCATTGGTACAGAAAACGAAGTTGGGCTAGACATTAGTAAATTAAGAGCTGAGACTGGTGCAGTAACCTTGGATTTTGGGTATAAGAATACTGGAAGTACTTCCAGTAACATCACTTATCTGGATGGAGAGGCAGGAATTCTAAGACATCGAGGATACTCAATCGAGGAATTAGCAGATAAAGCAGAGTTTTTAGAAGTTGCTTATTTACTAATAAACGGTGAGTTGCCCAATGAGGAACAATACGAGAAATGGGATACTGAAATCACAAGACATACGCTAGTAAATGGTGATTTAAAAAATATTTTTGATGCTTGGCCTACTGGTTCACACCCAATGGGACAATTAATCGCGATGATATCATCGCTATCTTCGTTTTATCCAGAAAGCTTAAATCCAAACTCAGGTAATGAGGCTAGGATGAGAACGATTACTCGATTACTCGCAAAAATGCCAACAATATGTGCGATGATTTCTAAAAAAAGAATTGGGCATCCATTAATCTATCCTCAAAATAGCCTTGGCTATGTTGAGAATTATTTGAATATGACGTTTAAGCACGTTACTGAAGATTATCATATTGATCCTGTACTTGTTAGTGCGATGAATAAGCTAATGATTCTACACGCAGATCACGAACAAAATTGTTCAGCATCTACAGTGAGACTTGTTGGTTCTTCACAATCGAACTTATATGCATCTATTTCTGCAGGTATAGCTGCACTTTGGGGTCCATTGCACGGGGGTGCAAATCAAAAAGTTATAGAAATGCTTGAGGCCATTGAGGCTGATGGAGGGAATGCGCAGAAGTACATTGATAAAGCAAAAGATAAAAATGATCCTTTCAGATTAATGGGTTTTGGTCATAGAGTTTACAAGAACTTTGATCCACGAGCTAAAATAATCAAAAAGTCTGCAGACGAAGTACTTGGCAAATTGGGTGTCAATGACCCTACATTAGAAATTGCAAAGAAACTTGAAGAGGCGGCATTAAACGATCCATATTTCGTTGAAAGAAAGCTTTTCCCTAACGTGGACTTCTATTCTGGAATTATCTACAGAGCTATGGGATTCCCAGTAGAAATGTTTACAGTTTTATTTGCACTAGGTAGACTTCCAGGATGGATCGCACAGTGGAAAGAAATGTTAGAAGGTAAACACCCAATAGGCAGGCCAAGACAGATATATACGGGTCCTACTACTCGAGCTTTTGTTCCAAGAGATAAAAGATAAGTAGTACATAAAAACACTTGAAAGGGCGTCGGAAACGATGCCCTTTTTTAGTTTACAACGTTTCCCTCTTGATATGTTGCAATTACTTTAGTCTTTAGCATATACTTATCTAGCGTAATATCTTTATCAAGTATTACAAAATCTGCTTTTTTACCTACTTCAATACTTCCAACGATATAATCCATTCTATTTGCTTTAGCAGCCCAAGAGGTCATCCCTAGGATAGCTTCTGTAGGTGTTAATGACTCTTGTGGTAGAAATCCATCAAGTGGTTTGTATTCTTTGTCTTGTCGATGGACAGCTGCGAAATAGGTTTCTAAAGGGTAAATTGCCTCTACGGGAAAGTCTGTTCCCAGTGGTAGATATCCATTAGTACCTAATAAGCTTTTATAGGCGTATGCTCCATTCATTCGGTCCTCGCATAAACGATCATCAGCCCAAACCATATCGCTTGTAGCATGTGTAGGTTGTACCGACGGAAGTATAGAGTATTCTTCAAATAGTTTTCTATCCATAGGGGTAACTACTTGTGCGTGTTCTATTCGCCAACGTTTATCATTTTTTCCTTTTAAGATACTTCCATATATCTCAAGTGTTTTCTTGTTCGCACTATCACCGATACAGTGGGTGTTTGCTTGAAAATCTAGGGCGTTTATTCGCTCACAAAGTTGTTTCAATTCGTATGGTTGAGTCACCCAAAGGCCCGTGTAGTTTTCGTGATCGCAATAACTCTCTTTTAGTTTTGCTCCTCTAGAACCCAATGAACCATCTGCATACAGTTTAAATGAAGAAACTTGAAGCTTATCATTTGAAATCGGACCATTTTTCTCAAAATATTCAAAATTTTCTTCACTAGGATTAGCCATGGCATAAATTCTCATCTTCAAATCTCCTGCCTTTTGAAGACTATCAATTAGAAGTATAATATCTAGATCTAATCCAGCATCTGTTACAGTGGTAAGTCCTGCTTCAAAGCATTTTTCCTGTGCTTTTAGCAATGCACTAATTTCACTTTTTCTAGATGGCGGCGGAATCATTTTATCTACCAGACCCATCGCATTGTCTATTAAGACTCCTGTAAGTCTACCCCCCATTTTCCCAATTTCACCTCCATCCACTTTAGAGTCTATATCCAATCCCGCTAACTCAAGTGCTTTATTATTGGCTATACCTTGGTGTCCATCTACCCGCTTGATAAAAACTGGTCTTTCAGGAAAGTACGCATTCAACAAATTATTTGATATAGTGCCTTTTGACTCCCAAGTTGTCTCATCCCATCCACGTCCTGTAATCCATTCTTCATTTGTAGTTTTTGTGTACTCGATCAGCTTTTGAACTATATCCTGCATACTCGTAGTGTTTTTCAGATTTACTCTATTCAATGTAAGGGCGTAGCCATAAAAGTGAGAATGTGCATCTATGAATCCTGGGAATAAAGTCCCAGGGTAAATCATTTCCTCCTTGGTCTTATAGCTGCTAGTTATTTCGTCTTTAGTACCTACAGCTATGATAAGTCCATTTTCTATGGCTATAGCTTGAGAAATAGTATAGCTAGAATCACAAGTGTATACCTTGTCTGCTATTATAATTTTATCAGCAGTCTTACGTGTATCCTTACAACCAGATATACTAATTAGTAGGACAAAAGCGTTTATTAAAAACCGAAAACCTTTACTAAGCCTTAAATCTCGCATACCCGCAAAGTAAAACTAAAGCTTAATAAAACTGAATGTGAGATATCTTCTAATCGCTGTACTAATTTTTCTATTATTTCATACCAAGGCTCAAATTGTAAAAGATACGATTGAGTCTGATTTAGTTCAAATAATATAGCATCTTTGGAACAGAGGATAAGTGAGTTGGAGGCAAATTTAGATCGGGGCATTAATCGGTTACAAAAATTTCAGTTAGGATTTAGTTTTGGATTCAATGGATATATAAATGGACCTAAAGAATATTACATAAAAAAAGATAGTACTCTAGGCGGGTATGGAAGTTCTTCAGGGGTGTCCGGGATGATTAGTGCCCTATTGGGATATAAGGTAAAACCTAAACATACTATTTACTTAAATTTTCCCTTGAGTGACTTAAGCCCAAATGAAAATGCCACTTTGGGTATATTTAATAGGAGAATAGCTGGAGGCTTAGGATATGGATATAGTATTGGGTCGTTAGCTATTATTTCGGTGATTAACATTTATCCATATGAAGAACCAGCTTTCGAACTTTTAAAAGACAAAAAGTATGACCAAGAACCGCTTTCTGTAGCAGAATTGGATTCTGTACCTATGGTTTCAAAAGTAAGTCCGAGTTTAACTATAGGGGTCTGCTATAACATTGCACATAAAGGCACAATTGCTAGCACCTTATTTGAATAAGTTCTAGGTTTGAATTACTCCTACGTTGTATTTCTCAACAGGAGCATTACTTGCTATTTCAATACCTGTACTAATCCATTTTCTAGTATCCAATGGATCTATGATTTCATCTACCCAAAGGCGTGATGCTGCGTATTCGGGTGTGGTCTGTTTATCATAGCGATTGATAATTTTGTCCAGTAGTTCTTTTTCCTTTTCAGCAGTTATTTCTTCACCTTGTTTGGCTAGACTGGCTTTTTCTATTTGCAGTAAAACTTTGGCTGCTTGTTCACCCCCCATTACCGCTATCTTAGCACTTGGCCAAGCAACAATGAGTCTAGGATCATAGGCTTTTCCGCACATAGCATAGTTTCCTGCCCCGTAGCTATTGCCTATTACAACAGTAAATTTGGGAACTGTACTATTGCTCATGGCACTCACTAGCTTAGCTCCATCTTTTATTATACCACCGTGCTCAGACCTGCTTCCTACCATAAACCCTGTGACATCTTGCAAGAATACTAGTGGGATTTTCTTTTGATTACAATTCATAATAAATCGGGCAGCTTTATCAGCACTATCTGAGTAGATGACTCCACCAAACTGCATTTCGCCTTTTTCACTTTTGGTTAGCTCCCTATTATTGGTAACTATACCTACAGCCCAGCCATCTATTCTTCCATATCCGCATACAATGGTTTTGCCGTAGTTTTCTTTGTATTGTTCAAATTCAGAATTGTCTACCAATCTCTTTATGATCTCCAGAGAGTTGTATGGCTTAGATCGCTCAGCTGGCAAATGGCGAAGAATATCTTTTTCTTTTAGCTTAGGAGCTTTCGGCTCAACTCTATTAAATCCTGCTTGCTCAAACGAGCCAATCTTATCCATAAGATACTTTATGCGATCAAGACAAGCTTCGTCATTTGGGAATCTATCGTCTATCACTCCAGAAAGGTCTGTTTGTGCTTTGCTGCCACCTAAGGACTCATTATCTATATTTTCACCTATAGCTGCTTTTACCAAATAGCTTCCAGCTAAAAAAATACTACCTGTTTTGTCAACTATGAGGGCCTCATCACTCATTATAGGAAGATATGCACCACCTGCAACACAACTTCCCATTACTGCACTGATTTGAGGTATTCCTTTACTACTTAGTATAGCATTGTTTCTAAATATTCTACCAAAATGCTCTTTATCTGGGAATATCTCATCTTGCATAGGAAGGAAGACGCCTGCACTATCCACTAGATAGATTATTGGGATTCTATTTTCTAAAGCAATCTCCTGAAATCTTAGATTTTTCTTAGCTGTAATAGGGAACCAAGCTCCTGCTTTTACAGTAGCATCATTCGCTACAACAAGACAAGTGCGACCCGATACTCTTGTGATACCACCTACTACACCTCCAGCTGGACACCCACCGTACTCAGGATACATTTCATATCCTACAAAAGTTCCAATTTCTAAAAAGTCAGCGTTGTCATCTTTTAGGTATTCAATTCTTTCTCTTGCCAATAGTTTGCCTTTCGCTTTTTGCTTCGATGCTGACTTTTCGCCACCTCCAAGATGAATTTTTTTGGCAAGTTTTTGGTAGTCGCTTAACGCCATTTTATTGACGTCTTCGTTTTTATTTAGAGCAAGTTCTTGTTGGTTCATACCTAGCCTCAAACCTAAGAAAAAAATATTTGTTTTTAGCTTTGGTGACCCAAAACAAACGATACTTGACTAGCTGTTTTAGGGATTAAACAATGGTTAAAATAACTTTAATAATTTCAGTTGAATTGTGTTGCCCAAAATAAATGAGTGCTTACCTTTGCGGCGGCTGACATAGCCAGCTCCCTCCGAACTCCCCCAGGGCAGGAATGCAGCAAGGGTAGGAGGTTGTAGCGGTTTGATGTCAGCCTTTTTGTTTTTTAAAAACAACTACATCAAAGCGTACTGGTCAGCAGCAGGTCTAATTTTTAATAAATTTCTGAGTCCTTACAAAGTTAGATCCTTGCAGCTGGATTGTATAAGCTCCAATTGCCAGATTCGAAGTAGACATATTTGTAAAGTGTTCTCCGATATTATAAAATTCTGAATTTCTTAATGTCCTCACCAACCTTCCATTGATATCACGGATTTCTATATTTAAGGTTTGTCCTCTATCTAACCGGAATCCGATTACTGCTTGTTTATTTACAGGATTTGGTCTAATGGGATACAGCATATTTCCTGAAGTTAGTTCTGAAATATTTAATGTCGATTCATCAAACCTTATTGACTCATCACCGTCTTCATAGGGAACATAACCAATAGGGAGATAATACATCTCATTTGTTGTTCCTTCTCCCCAAGTCACAAATTTTGGTGGGTTACTTGGATTATTTGGATTGTCATCTGTGTTGTCATATGTTGCTTTTGCGTGAACTATTGAACCTTTTGGAGCAACGATATATCGGTTAAAATAGTAAGAGCCTTGCCAATTAAAATCCCAATCTGGTATTTTTATCAGGTTTACAATTTCACCTCCAGGTTTTTCTAACCATACTTCCCAAGACTTACCTAGGAGATGCATATGTGGTGTGATATTTACTAAACTCACATCTACAGGTACAGTGTATTTTCCACGAAATGTTTTTTCCTGATTTGGAGAAATGAAAAAAGGTTCGTTAATAACATCAAATAAAGGAACCATAATATGACCTTGTAACTCTCGTTCCAGAGTCTCCTGTTCATCCATGAAAAATATGTTAATCTTGGATTGATCCGAGTCATTCACAGGCCATGGAGCGTAGTGGATTTGTGCCACTATATCAGAGCCTTTATGCAATTTTTGTCCTACTCCATCAGGAAATCGTATTGGCTTTTCCCCTGGAACATATCCTGGAAATTGCTTCTGATTTAAAATACTTGCCGCATTCCCACCATTGAAACTCCCAAATCCGTTAAATCCGTATTCGGGTGTTGCAGCATCTTTAGCAGCTGCCACTCCTTCTTTATCTTCAAAGAGTAAAGCGTGATGTACGATTTTTGAATTTCCAGGTCTAAACTCTACAGCTTTAATTACTTTGTCTTCAGTAAGGTTGGTTGGAAGGACAAAGTATCTGTAATCGTCAGTGCTGTTTCCTTTATGCAACCAAGATTCAGACATTTCTAGAACCAGGTCAGGCTCACCTAATACTGATCCTTTTGGGAAATCAGGGAAGTCTGGTTCTTCTTGAACATCTCCTCTTGGCATTCCCAAATCTATCCAATCTTTAATTGAGGTTATTTCTTCTTCGGTAAGATAATTCTCGCCGAGATAGTTCCCAAAAGATGGATCTGCTTGCCAAGGAGGCATAATCCTATTTTCTGTGACATAGCCTATTGTCTCGCCCCAGGCCTTTACTTCCTCGTATTTTGTCAATGACATTGGTCCTACTTCGCCATCTCGGTGACATGAGGAACATTTTGTATAGATAATTTTAGCAATATTATTCGAATAGGTTACTTGAGCGTATCCTTGATACTGAGTAATTACTGCTATGAAAAATGTGAAAAGGATTATTCTAATCATTGTTTTTTATTTATTAATGTAGCATCCTACTGCTTCCGTTTCTGCAGTAGGTATAGGTTTATTATTTTGGATTGCGGATAGTGTTGCTCGCAGGTCTTTTGATGTCACTACTCTTCTTCTAGAGCCGATCTGGGCGTACGAATTATCTATTCTTCCTGAGTATAGTGTCACTTGATTTCGTTCATCATACACTACAACTTGAGGTGCTATACTAGCATTGTAATGCTTTGTTTTGACTTTATCATAATCTGTATGAAATGGTATGGATAGATTATACTCACTCATAAAATCAGTAATATTCTTTTCTGTCGAAGATGAATTTGGGAAATAGGCGTTGTAAACAATATTATCACTGTTATGAATACCCATAACTTCATTAATCTCCCCGGTCATATTTTGACAAATTCTACATTCATCTATTAAGAAAAAGTTGACAGAAATACTGTCCGAATAGTGTTGTGCATTTATACTTTTTGCTAGGCCTATGAAACAGCAGAATATAAGTAGATATCTCAGCATGAAGTTAATAAGTCTACTAAGATACAATTTGAAATACGTTTTTCTACGTATATCCGCTAAACAGTAGAATCCATTTGTTATCCTAAAGTAATTAACGAATCAATTATTGACTACTCAAATCGTATTTTTGCAACCAATAAAAAACAAAACTGATGAAATTTTTTGTAGACACAGCGAACTTAGAGCAAATCAAAGAAGCTCAAGATCTTGGTATTTTGGACGGCGTTACGACAAATCCTTCTCTTATGGCTAAAGAAGGAATAAGTGGAGAAGAAAATGTCAGAGCACATTATAAAGCAATTTGTGATCTTGCAGATGGTGACATCAGTGCTGAAGTTATAGCTACAGATTATAAAGGTATGATAGAGGAGGGTAAAGCACTTGCTGATATACATCCTAACATTGTGGTGAAAGTACCTATGACTATAGATGGCATCAAAGCTATTCGTTGGTTTACAGATAATGGTATAAAGACCAATTGTACACTAGTGTTTTCAGCAGGTCAAGCTATACTTGCTGCTAAGGCAGGAGCTACCTATTTATCTCCATTTATCGGTAGAGTAGATGATATGAATTGGGATGGGATAGAGTTGATTGCTCAAATTGCCGACATTTATGAGATACAAGGGTTTGACACACAGATATTAGCAGCTTCTATCCGAAATCCTTTGCATATTGTTAGAGCTGCAGAAGCAGGTGCTGATGTATGTACTTGTCCGTTGAGTTCTATACTAGGGTTAGTTAAGCACCCGTTAACTGATATAGGTCTTGCTAAGTTTTTAGCAGATCATAAAAAAGCAAACTCATAGGCGAACTATGAAGGAGTAAAACAGTCTTTTGAAAGATAACAAGGAATTATATACCCCTACAGCACTATTATAACAAGCGTTTGAATCCTATAGTAATCATACCTACTTACAACGAAAAAGAGAACATCACCAAGATGCTTCAGAAAGTGATGTCCTTGGAGCCTAAGTTTGACGTACTAGTTGTTGATGATGACTCACCAGATGGTACTGCTAGCTTAGTCAAGGATCAGCAGAAGGCATTTGACCGTATTCACCTTTTGGAGAATGGTGAAAAAAATGGGTTGGGAACCGCATATATAGCAGGGTTCAAATGGTGCTTAGAGCGATATTATCCTTATATTTTTGAGATGGACTGTGATTTTTCTCACAACCCAGATGATTTGATTCGATTGTATAGTGAGCTACAAAAAAGTTCAGTAGACATGGTAGTAGGGTCAAGGTATGTAGGCAATGTGGTCAATGTGGTCAACTGGCCAATGACTCGAGTATTGCTCAGTTACTTTGCTTCGGCCTACGTCCGTTTTTTTACAGGAATGAATTTGGCAGATTCTACAGCTGGATTTGTTGGCTATACAAATAATTTACTATCTACTATTGATTTAGATAAAATTAAATTCAGGGGTTACGCATTTCAGATAGAAATGAAATATACTGCTTATCGTTTAGGCCGTCATATCTCTGAAGTGCCGATCATTTTTACCGATAGAACAGCCGGTGAGAGCAAAATGAATGGAGGTATCATTAAGGAAGCCCTGTTTGGCGTGGTTAGGTTAAGATTCAAGAAAATCCGACCAAAAACTCAGTAATATTTTCCTAAGATGAGAATTTATTCCAAAATATGGAATTATTCTCATTTTGTTTCCTATTTTTTCTTTTCTGTAAGTGTTTATTAATCAGATATTAAGAATTTTAATTTTCTTGTATTCCTGTATGGTACACTAATTGGTTCATTTTACAAGCTGATTGGTCTGACAGATGTGACTTCTGTCGTCCAAGAAGTGATTAACAACTATTTGAACCAATAACTACTAATGAAATAATGAGATTTCTCAAAAGTATTCTTTCGTTCCTTGTTCTTTTTATAAAAAGCGAAACGACTAGTGCACAAACGCTGTATGATGTCACTGTAGGGACAGACAATGTAACCATTAGAGATGTCTATTTAGACACGAATGGGGTGTCAGTTTTTCAAGATACTGGAGCTAAAGATACTATTCCTACCACAAATGTAGTTACACTAGATAGTATCCATCATTAATGATGGAGGAGAGAAAACATTACGTTTCATTAATCTAAATGGAGTAATACTTAGAAATAATAATTTTACTGACAGCACTACAAATGTTGGAGCGCACAGTGGAGGAGTAGATACCTTAGCGTCTGACTCAGCTAATTTTGAATGAGCAATGGCTTCGGTGATTTCATCTAGAGATATCTTAGCTTATTTGTATTATGATGGTTCAACAAATTTACTTTCTGGGGCAGATTTTGATGCACAAAAAAAGTCGCTACTTAGTAGCGACTTTTTAAAATTTATATGTCTAAAGTTCTATGCTAAAACAACAACTTTATTATTTAGGACTTCAACTATTCCTCCGTTTACTTCAAAAACTTGATCACCGGAATCTGTTCTTATTACAACAGAACCTTTTTCTAAGCTGGATATAAGCGGAGAGTGATTAGCCAGAGCCTCAAAGGAGCCTCCACTGCCAGGTAGTTTCACAGAAACAGCCTCGCCAGAGAATAGCACCTTGTCTGGTGTTATTACTTCTACGATCATTATTCTCCTGCTTCTTTAATTAGTTTCTCTCCTTTTTCTATAGCCTCTTCTATACTTCCTACTAGGTTAAATGCTGCTTCTGGATATTGGTCTACTTCACCGTCCATTATCATATTGAATCCTTTGATAGTATCTTGGATATCTACTAGTGTTCCTTTCAGTCCTGTAAATTGCTCTGCAACGTGGAATGGCTGTGATAAGAAACGTTGTACACGTCTAGCTCTAGATACAGCTAGTTTATCTTCCTCACTTAATTCATCCATACCAAGGATAGCAATAATATCCTGAAGCTCTTTGTATCTCTGAAGAAGCTCTTTTACTCTCTGAGCAGTATTGTAGTGCTCGGCACCTACTACGTCTGGAGTAAGAATACGTGACGTAGAATCTAGAGGGTCAACAGCTGGGTAGATACCTAGAGATGCCAAGTTACGAGAAAGTACTGTAGTTGCATCCAGGTGAGCAAATGTTGTCGCTGGAGCAGGGTCAGTGATATCATCTGCAGGAACATAAACAGCCTGTACAGACGTAATAGATCCTCTATTTGTAGAGGTAATTCTTTCCTGCATCACACCCATTTCAGATGCTAGCGTTGGTTGGTAACCTACGGCTGATGGCATACGACCTAATAGTGCAGATACCTCAGAACCAGCTTGTGTAAATCTAAAGATGTTGTCTACGAAGAATAGAATATCTCTTCCTCCAGATTTTTCATCTCCATCACGGAAATACTCAGCTATAGATAGACCTGTAAGTGCCACACGAGCTCTTGCTCCTGGAGGCTCATTCATCTGACCAAAAACGAGTGTTGCTTGTGATTTTTGAAGTTCTTCTTTATCTACTTTGGTAAGGTCCCAACCACCTTCTTCCATAGAGTGAGTGAAATCATCACCATATTTGATAACTCCTGATTCTATCATCTCTCTAAGTAGGTCATTTCCCTCACGGGTTCTTTCACCCACACCAGCAAATACCGATAGACCAGAATATGCTTTTGCAATATTGTTAATCAATTCCTGAATAAGTACCGTTTTACCTACACCAGCACCACCGAACAAACCAATCTTTCCACCTTTTGCATAAGGCTCGATAAGGTCGATTACTTTGATCCCTGTAAATAATGGCTCTGCACTAGTAGAAAGGTTTTCATACTTAGGCGGATCTTGGTGTATAGATCGAGTGGTAGTTTTTTCAATTTCGTCTATACCATCAATAGCGTCTCCTACTACATTTAGCAGTCTACCTTTTAGAGCTTCTCCAGTAGGAACAGCAATCGCATCTCCTGTGTCAGTAACTTCAGCACCCCTTATAAGGCCTTCTGTAGAGTCCATAGATATTGCTCTAATAGTATTTTGTCCTAGATGAGACTGAACCTCTAAAACTACTTTTGACCCATCATCCTTGTACACAAGAAGTGAGTTGTAAATTTTTGGTAAGCTAGAGCCTTCTTGGTCGAATGCTACGTCTACGACTGGCCCAATGATTTGAGAAATTTTTCCTTTGTTTGACATTGTTATTAGTTCTATAAAGAATCTTAAAGTACAAAGGTAACTTCGGTGCTTAAGCAGACTGATTCTAAATAATATTTCCAATATTTGGAAAGTCAGTTCTGAAAATAAGAATATTCCATATTTTAGACTACATTTAATACGCGGTTGTAAGCCGCAATTTTGTAACTACTACTGTAAGTGTCAAAAAACTATAAAGTATTCATCGTCGAAGATGATGACTTCTACAGCGGAGTCTTAGAATATCATTTGTCTTTAAATCCAGATATCTCGGTTTAAAGGTTTGCAACTGCGGATGAATTTTTAAAAAAACATTCATCACAATCCTGATGCCATTACATTGGATTATTCTTTGCCAGATATGGCGGGAGAGGAGGTTTTACAAAAAATCAAATCCTATAATTCTGATATCCCAGTGGTTATTATTTCTGGGCAAGAAGACATTACTACAGCTATGGCATTACTACGTAGCGGAGCCTTCGACTATCTAGTAAAGGATGTGGATACAAAGGACAGGTTGTGGAATGTAATAAAGAATATCAAAGAGAAACAGTCTCTAAGAAGTGAGATTACAAGACTCAGAGAACAAGTAAAGACTGATTATAATTTTAATACCAATATAATTGGTAATAGTAAAAGCATTAAACAGGTATTTACCAAGGTACAGAAAGCTATCAATTCTAACATTACGGTATCCATAACTGGTGAAACAGGTACAGGTAAAGAGGTTATAGCTAAGGCTATTCATTATAATTCTGAAAGGTCACAAAAGCCTTTCATCCCAGTAAATATTACAGCAATTCCATCTGAACTCATAGAATCTGAATTGTTTGGACATGAAAAAGGAGCATTTACAGGAGCTGTAGGTAGGCGTATTGGAAAATTTGAGGAAGCAGCAGGAGGGACTATTTTTTTAGATGAAATAGGTGAGATGAATATCAATATGCAGAGTAAGCTGCTAAGAGTGTTACAAGAGAGAGAGCTCACGCGTGTTGGAGGGAATAAGGTGATAAAGATTGATTGTAGGGTGATTACAGCAACTCATCAAGACTTAGGTGCTTTAGTTCAAAAGGACAAGTTTAGGGAGGATCTTTACTATCGTTTATTAGGTCTGCCTATTGATATGCCGCCACTAAGGCAAAGAGGCAACGATATACTGTTGTTAGCAAAATATTTTGTGCAGGTGTATTGTTCTGAGAATAATATGGAATTGCTCAAGTTTACAACTGCCGCTCAAAAGAAGTTATTAAGACATCAATGGCCAGGAAATATAAGAGAATTGAAAGCCGCAGTCGAACTTGCTTGTGTGATGACAGATCAAAAGCTTATTGAAGATGAAGATATAACATTGAACACTACCGGAACTGTAGATTCTATTTTGAATAAGGAAATGACCTTAGATGAGTATAAATCAATTATTATCAGACATTATTTAGATAAATATGATGATGATGTTTTGGGAGTAGCTAAGAAACTCGGTATTGGTAAATCTACGATTTACAGAATGATACAAGAAAAAGTACTCTAATTGTTATTGCTTTAACGGAAAGTAGACTGTATAATCTATAGCAACTCAAAGCAATAGCTTCTGGTAGTTAGGAGTTTGTGACTAAGATGATTACTATGTTTTTAGACGTGACTCCAGCTCTTGTTGACAGAGTAGAGAATGGGATTAAACTTGAGGATTGGGAGGATGTACGCTCAGCATCTCATAAAATGAAGCCTTCTTTGGATATTATGGGAATCGAATCACTTCATACCGTTATCCGAAGTATAGAGCAAAATGCAAAGAAAGAACCGAACTTAAATGATATGCATCAACTCTCAAGTACTTTGAATAGCACGTTGGAGAAAGTTTATAAAGAGCTTAGAGACAACGAACTAAGAACCAACTAATTTACTTGCACCGTTCCTTATACATCTGTACGGTATTGTTTAGACCTAGGTAAAGAGCATCTGAGATAAAGGCGTGACCTATAGACACTTCCATGAGTCCAGGAACGTGACCCACAAAATAAGCTAGATTATCAAGATTGAGATCGTGACCTGCATTGATTCCTATTCCCTTTTCTTGTGCTAGCTCAGCTGTTTTTATATATGGTTTTATAGCACTCTCTTTATCACTGTGATATTTTTCTGCATAGGCTTCCGTGTACAATTCAATACGATCAGTTCCCGTTTGCTTGGCGTATTCTACCTGTTCGGGTTCCGGATCAAGAAATATTGAGACTCTTATACCAGTCTCTTTCAGTCTTTTAACAATCGGTTTAAGGGTTTCAAGTTGCTTTTTACAGTCCCATCCAGCATTACTGGTCAATACATCTGGACCGTCAGGAACAAGAGTTACCTGGTCAGGTCTGATCGATATGACCATCTTCAAGAAATCTTCACTTGGATAACCTTCTATGTTATATTCAGTAGTGACGATATCTTTTAAGTCATACGCATCTATACGCGTAATGTGTCTCTCATCAGGTCTCGGGTGTACGGTAATTCCATCTGCTCCGAAGTTCTCAAGTGCTGCTGCTGCTTTTAAGACATCAGGTAGCTTCCCTCCACGAGCATTTCTTATAGTCGCTATTTTATTGATATTAACACTAAGCTTTGTCATTTGAATTTATATCTTAATTGAACAGTAAATGTGTTTCTAATGTTTCCTGAAGTTGCGGATAGGCCTGAGCCTATGGTATAATTATTTGCTTCTAGATTCAATGGAATTTCGTGCTGTGTCAATCCATATTTAAACCAAATATCTAGATTTCTTCTGGGTTTAATTCTAGTGAGAATATAAAAGCGTAATCCGGTAAAACCGTGAGTGAAAAGGGGATAGTCATACAGTGGACTCTGCTCGAAACTGAATATTCTATTATCAAACCGATCAATTTGGCTGTAAGCCACCCTTCCACTAATTTGGTACCACTTCCCAAAGGGCTTATATATAACGTCTTGATATAGTAAACTACCAAAGGACTGCTCACTATTATTAGTTACAGAAGACCATTCCAACCTATTGTGAAGTTCTATACACTTTGCCAGTTTATAGTTGATATTTATTCTATGTCTGCTGATAGTTTCCGCTGAAATAGGCTTCACAGTAACACCAATATCATTCTGCTGTTTGGTCTCAGTTCTGTATCTATAGTACACATTAAAACTGCGGCTTGGTTTGTATTGTAATTCTGCCCAAAAGTCTTGTCCAGAGCTAGGTGCAGATGTTTGAAATCGCATCCAAGGGAAAGTGAAAATATCGTAATAACCCAACAGCCTGAAATGATTGGATAGTCTCATATCAAATCCAGTATAGAAACCTTTTTCATTTGTGCTATTGCTGTTTTCTCCAAAACCATTGGTTTGTAGTGTGATGAATCCATTCTCATAATTATGATAGACGAGACTTAGGTCTAAGTTTCTGCTGACACTAAGTAGTGCTCCATGAATCTGAGCAATCCTATTGTCAAACGATGCATAGCTAACCTCTCCATATAGGTTTATATTTCTAATCACGAGGTCATAGTATAAGCCATTCTTGAAATAAGAATCCCCCTCAAAACTAAATTGATTATAAGGCTGATCGGATATGGTAAGCGGGACACTTAACTTTCGCAGGTAATTTACTGTACCTACCTTACCTCTTTTTAAACTCCATTCAGCATAGAAACCCGTTTGTAAGTCTCTGACCAAGTCTTTATCCGCTATTTCATTTAAAGTTCTGTGAAAACCTCCATCTTCTTGTATGCTGGATACATTGATTAAGTCTACGATTTCATTTTGTAGATTTTCATTACCGTAGATTCCGTTTCCATCTATTTTTTTAGATGAAGCGAAAGCTCCTATTTTTAACTTATTGAAGGAAGCAGCTATTGCTCCACCTCTCAAAAATGCATTTTCTCGCAAAGACCTATACGCTGAAAACCCGTTAAAATTTCTTTTTGAATTAGTGATTATGCTGGACTTACCAAAAGCTAGTCCAGTACTTAATGTAAGTCCTTGTCCAAAATTTGCTTGAAAATCACCGAGTTGCAAGGCTTTTATTTTACCAATATCTCTCAGAGAAAAATAATATGAGATGTAGTCATATCCTAATGGAGAATGATTTTCGAACATGGCTTCGCCCGCATCTTTTTCTGCGTTAAAGCCAAATGAAATATTTCGATCAAAATCAAATCGATACCTGAGGTTGGAATAAAGTTGGCTGCCGGTATATCTGTTCGTATTCTGAGATTTAGCAGTATCTCCTATTTCTATTCCTCTGAATCGGGGACTTGTAGTCTCCGCCAGCGTTAAAATCTGATGTTCTCCCAGCTTCCAAATATTCTTGAGACTAGTAATTGAAAGTGCATTTGAGTTGATGGATACAAATGGCGTGAGTTCTTTGATTTCTAAGACAGAAAAGCTGGGTAAAACTTGAAGTTCATAGATGGAAATAAAATCTCCATACTTTTTTCTATGTTCTATAATCTCTAAAACTTGAAATGTGTTCAGAAAGGGTACCTCAAAAAGCTTAGTCGCATCTGCTTTATTCAAATCGATCGGATGCTCATAATAGAACAAAAAATCTGCAGCCAATTGCTGAATATCCACTTCATCGCTAGTATTTTCTATATATCTCTCGATATACTCATTTACAATGCCAATTTCTGTTTGCCCCCAAGAGGTAATGCCAAAAAACAGAAATCCAAGGAATAGTTTAGAACGCATAGCTCAGATTCAATGATGGAGATAATCCTAATTGATTATGATAAGATCCAGCCACGTCGAAACTTAGGTTTTCAAACTGATATCCAAAACCAAGTGCAACAGTTGAGTTTAGCCCAAATCCTCCTCTAATTCGATAATTGGATTTGGTAAGTTCTATCCCAGCACTAGCACTTAGATTTTCATTAGTTCGTTGCACTGCATCACTATATAAATCGATATTTTCAGCAACAGCATATCTCAATCCAAATTTATACTCAGCCGGAATAGATTCATTTAATTGGTCGGTAAGTTTGGTCCTCGTAGGGTTAGAAGTTTGGAAGCCAACATCAAGCTTCTTATTTATGCGATACAAGAGACCTGCATTGAATGTAAATAATTGAGTAGGACGATAGAAAGCATCGGTCGAACTAAAACTATGATAATTTAATGAGACACCAGCAGATACCTTTTCACTAAGCTTTCGACTTACAGCTGCCTGAAGCTCAAGCTGAGTAAAGTTGCTTAATGGCATTGAGCTAATTGAAATTCCTATGGTACTCTTATCTACATGTATGCAGCCCGATGCAAACAAATTACTATACTCAGATAGACCATACCTGTTACTTCCATTAATAGAAATTTCAGATTCAGTGAAGCCCAGAGCTCCAATATTGTTTTCTATTGCATATGCGTTTAAATAAGCGGCAGAAGCACTACCCATAGACAGTGAAACAGCATTATTAGGAGGAGGAAGAATAGCCCAGACTTTAACAAGGGACAAACAGAGCAGAGAAATTAATGTGAATCCTCTCACCTTGCAATTATAGTAGATAAGGCAGAAACTGAGTTTTAGAGCTGAGCTTTTAATTTTTCCAGATAAGACTTGATATCTTCTAATTTTTGGACAACTGATACTGTTTTATCTACTTTTTTCTTGTCTTTTTTTAATCGCTCCTTAGCTCCAGCTAAGGTGTATCCTTGTTCTTTTACAAGTAAATGGATGCGTGACAGTTGGTCAATGTCCTTTGTTGTGTAGGATCGAGTGCCTTTAGCATTTCGTCTAGGTTGGATAGCATTAAACTCTGACTCCCAATAACGAAGAAGTGATGGTGCTACCTTAAAGTGTTCTGCAACCTCGGTTATGCTATAAAAAAGTTTACCTGGTTTCAGAGCCATTAGTCAAATGACTGGTTTGGATTAGAAGAAAGTTTTAACATTTCTTCGTACTGCTCACTTGTTAAATCGTTGTAGAAATATCCCACTGGATTTACTGCAGTCCCATTTCTATGCACTTCGTAGTGTAAGTGAGGTCCAGTAGATTTACCAGTGCTACCAACTAATCCAATAAGCTGTCCTCGTTTCACCTTCTGACCTACTCTAACATTTATTCTGCTCATATGCCCATAAAGTGTAGCGTAACCATATCCATGGTCTAAGACAACGTGCTTACCATACCCCCATCTTTTATTCAGTACTTTTTTCACAACTGCATCACCGGTAGCATATATTTTTGTACCTGTAGGAGCAGTGAAATCCATACCCTTGTGCATTTTTCTGGTTTTGTAAATAGGATCAACTCTGTAGCCAAATCCAGAAGCGATTCTCCTTAGATTCTTATTTGGTATTGGCTGGATAGCTGGAATAGAGGCAAGCATATTGCTTTTATTCTGAGCCATTTTGATCAAGTTGCTATAAGATTTAGACTGCACTTGATACTGTGAGCTCATATTATCTAGTTTCTCATGAAGTGCCTTGATTTTTTCTCCATTGTTTAATCCTTTCAAAGCCGTGTACTTGTCTACACCACCCGTACCAGCTTTTCGCACATCATCACTGATAGGATCTGCACCGAAAATCTCACGATAAACATCATCGTCCATTTGAGCTAACTCGTCCAACTGTTTTTGGATGGCTAACGACTTGTCGTTTAACAACTGAAATTGAACTTCGTATTCCGATATTTCTCGTTTAAGTTCTTCTGTATCATTACCTTTTAGAGCTAAAGAATAACTCGCTATAGCAACGATAACAGCAAAACTTAGAAATCCTAAAGCCTTAAGTATAGTACCTGCATAATTGGAAGATACTTTTTCGTACTCAAGAGTTTCTGGATTAAATCTAAATTTAGTTTTACTCATTGTATAATTGCGGTAAATTTCCGCGAATATAACGATTTTCGAGGGGGATTTAATACACAATTAGACGAACGAATGACATCAACGGAAATCAGGCAAAAATTTTTACAATTCTTCGCAGATAAAGGGCATGATATTGTGAATTCTGCACCTATAGTGATTAAGGATGATCCTACATTAATGTTTACTAATGCCGGGATGAATCAGTTCAAAGATGTATTCCTAGGGAACAAGAATCCAACGTCTAAGCGTGTTACAGATACTCAAAAATGTCTAAGGGTGAGTGGTAAACACAATGACCTAGAAGAGGTAGGTGTAGACACTTACCATCATACCATGTTTGAGATGCTGGGGAATTGGAGTTTTGGAGACTATTTCAAAGAAGATGCTATCAATTGGGCTTGGGAGCTGTTGACTGAAGAGTTTAAGTTAGATAAGTCCCGACTCTATGTTTCTGTTTTTGAAGGAGACAAAGCGGATGGTCTAAAACTTGACACTGAGGCGAAAAGTCTATGGCTCAAACATGTGCCTGAGGACAGAATAATACTCGGAAACAAAAAGGATAATTTCTGGGAAATGGGAGAGACAGGTCCTTGTGGTCCTTGTTCAGAGATTCATATTGATTTACGCTCGGACGAAGAAATAGCAACTCAAGATGGAGCTTCACTAGTAAATGCGGATCACGAACAGGTGATTGAGATATGGAACCTTGTGTTTATGCAGTACAATCGTAAGGCTGACGGAAGCTTGGTTGATTTACCAAACCAACACGTAGATACAGGTATGGGGTTTGAGCGACTGGTAAGAGCCGTGCATGGAAATCAAAGCAACTACGATTCAGATCTGTTCATGGATTGTATTCATGAGTTAGAGGTGCTTAGTGGCAAGAAATATGGGCACAATGAACAAATAGATATAGCTTTTCGAGTGATTGCAGATCATTTAAGAGCAGTTTGTTTTGCTATTGCTGATGGCCAATTACCAGATAACGGAGGAGCTGGTTATGTCATCAGACGAATATTGAGAAGAGCTGTACGTTATGGATACAGTTTCTTAGAATTTGATAAACCTTTTTTAACAAAATTAATTCCTGGCTTCGTAGCTAAGTTTAAGGAGACGTTTAAGGGATTACAGGAGCAGCAAGACTTCCTACAAAAGGTAGTAGAGCAAGAGGAAAAATCATTTTTAAACACCTTGAATAAAGGGCTAAAGCTTTTTGCAGAGTTTTCAAATAATGGAGAGGTTGATGTTACAGGGGAGCATGCATTTGAATTATACGACACTTTTGGATTTCCTATTGATCTAACTCAGTTATTAGCAAAAGAAAAGGGGATTGCAGTAGACATAGAAGGATTTAAATCCCAGCTTCAAAAACAAAAAGATCGAAGTCGAGCAGATGCTAAGAAGTCAGCAGGAGATTGGATAGTATTACACGAAGATGAACGTGAAGAATTTGAAGGGTACGACTACACTGAAATAGATGTCAAACTTACTCGATATCGAGAGGTAGAAGCTAAAGGAAAAAAGCAATATCACTTGGTGTTTAATATCACACCATTTTATGCAGAAAGTGGAGGGCAAGTAGGTGATAAAGGAGTGATTATAGGGAAGGAGAATGAGGAGAAAGTAGGCATCATTGATACACAAAAAGAAAATCTACTTATCATACAAATCGCAGATAAGCTTCCAGTAAACCTATCTCAATCTTTCGTAGCAAAAGTGAATAAAGCAAAACGTGCTGCTACAACCTTAAACCATAGTGCTACGCATTTGCTTCAAGCTGCACTAAGAGAAGTACTTGGTGATCATGTAGCTCAAAAAGGTTCGTTGGTTAATGAAAAATATCTTCGTTTTGATTTTAGTCATTTTCAAAAAGTAGAACAAGAAGAGTTAGATCAAATAGAACAACTTGTGAATGATAAGATTCGTCAAGGTATTGCTCTAGAAGAAGCTAGAAACGTACCCTTTGACGAAGCGGTAAGTAAAGGTGCAATGGCTTTTTTTGGCGAAAAATATGGAGATGTAGTACGAGTGATCACATTTGATTCGGAATACTCTGTAGAACTCTGCGGTGGTACCCATGTAAGTAATACAGCTCAAATAGGAAGTTTGAAACTGGTACAAGAAACTGCAGTAGCCGCAGGTGTTAGACGAATAGAAGCTATAACTGGAGAGAAAGCCGATCAATTCATACAGGGGAAACTAGATCTATTAGAAAACCTAAGCACGGAGTTAGGTAATCCTCAGGATATACTAAAAGCATTACAAAATTTGAAAAAAGAGAATGCGGATGTAAAAGCAAAACTGGAGACATTTGAAAATGATCAGCTCGGCAGTCTGAGAGATAAGCTCAAGGGTTCAATGATTAAGAGCCAAGGAGTAAATGCAATCATAGAAATAGTAGATATTGGAAATGCTAGTCAAGCGAAAGACCTTTGTTTCCAATTCAAAGAAGAGATAGACAACTTATTTTGTGTATTACTAGCGGATATAGGGGGTAAACCTAGTGTCAGTATTATGATTAGTGATAATTTGGTAAAAGAAAAAGGTTGGAACGCTGGACAACTAATTCGTGATTGGGCTAAAGAGGTCCGAGGTGGAGGGGGTGGTCAACCATTTTTTGCTCAAGCAGGAGGTGCTGATCCAAGTGGACTTCCTAAAGTAAAAGAATTGGCGATAAAATTTTTAGAAACGGATGCTTAAAAACGACAAATACGAAGTAGTCATAGGACTTGAGATTCACGCTCAATTAAATACAAAATCTAAAGCATTTTGTGCAGACGAAGTAGCTTTTGGAGCATCTCCAAATACACTAGTTAGTCCAATAAGCTTAGGTCATCCAGGCACTCTACCTGTGCACAACAAAGAAGCTATAAATATGGCTATAATGTTGGGATTAGCATGTGGGTGTGATATTAGGGAGTACAACTCTTACGATAGAAAAAATTATTTCTATGCAGACCTTCCGAAAGGGTATCAAATAACTCAGCTTGATACTCCTATCTGCAATCAAGGACGGATAGAAATCACCTTACCAGATGGCAGTACAAAGTGGATAAATCTAACACGTATTCATATGGAGGAGGATACAGGAAAAGGAATTCACGATCTAGATATAGAAAACACATTGATGGATTACAATCGTGCTGGAACACCATTGGTGGAGATAGTAACGGAACCTGATTTCAGAAGTGGAGATGAGGCATACGCATTTCTCAGTGAAGTGAGAAAACTAGTTCGATATCTTGGAGTTTGTGATGGGAATATGGAGGAAGGAAGTTTAAGATGTGATGCCAATGTGTCCATACGTCCTTTGGGAGCTGAAAAGTTTGGAACCAAAGTAGAGGTAAAGAACATGAACTCCATGAGTAATGTGAAAAAGGCAATAGAACACGAGTTTGAAAGACAGTGTGAAATGGCTGATGCTGAAGAAGAAATATTCTCCGAGACTCGTAGTTTCGATGCTATGAAAGGCACCACCTTCAGCATGAGAAGTAAAGAACTGGTTAACGATTATAGATTTTTCCCAGAGCCAGATTTACCACCATTAGTTATAAGTGAAGCGTGGATAGAAGGTGTGAAAGCCGGGATGCCAGCTTTACCCAAAGAACTATATCAGAAATTTACTCAGGAGCATAAATTGGGAGATTATGATGCCAGTATATTGACAGAAAGTAAAGAAGTGGCAGATTTTTATATCTCCGTATGCGATCATACAACCAACTACAAGGCAGCTGCAAACTGGACTATGGGTGCAGTGAAGAGCTGGGTAAATACCAATGCAAGTCATATCGAAAAATTTCCGTTGACCGCGGCAACAATTGCTGATATCATTTCGTCTATAGATAGTGGGGTTATAAACTTCAGTGTAGCAGAGCAGAAACTATTCCCTGCCTTGCTAGATCAGTCAGATAAAACAGTGGGTCAGTTGATTCAAGAACTTAACCTGGCTCAAACAGGAGATGATGATACCTTACAAAAACTGATTGATGAGGTTTTGGCAGAAAATGCTGCAAAAGTAGAAGAGTATAAGTCAGGAAAGACTGGTTTACTCGGTATGTTTATGGGGCAGATAATGAAGAAAAGTGGAGGTAAGGCAGACCCGAAGAAAACGAACCAGTTACTGAGAGAAGCATTGAACAAATAAATTGGTACAAGAGTTGTAATAGAATACATAAAAAGAGAATGATGATACTTAACAAGCTAAGAAGTTTTACACTGATTACTATATTAACAATACTAAGTACGGCTTGCGTAAATGCAGGGAGTACCTCCGAAGATGGAGTAGGTACAATTATTAGTGGGACTGCAGATGTTTTTGCAGGAACCTTAGTCATACTGAATAAAATTACGGACGTAAAATTGGAAATAAAAGACAGTACAACTGTTGGAGAGAAAGGTAAGTTCCAGTTTCAAGGTGATTATGGAAATGCAGAAGGTGAAATATTCTTTGTTACCTTTAAAACAACTAGCCCTCCAGGAATTCCTATTGTAGTAGAGAGTAACGACAAGATCAAACTTGATATAAAACAGAATGGCAAATCGTATGATGTAGTCTATGACGGTGGGAAGTATAATGGAGAAATGAGTCGACTATTCAATGTGTACACTACTTTCGAGCATGACATGGATAAGTTCAATGCCGATGTGGCAGTTATAGACCCTACCACAGTCACAGAACAGATTAGAAAAGAGACAAATGAACGTTATACTGCATTAATCAGTAGAAGAAGTGAGCAGATAGAAAATTTCATCAAAACTGAAAAAGGAACACCAGCGACCTATTTCGCAGTAAAATATTTATTTCAAGAGCAAGTTCCCAAGCTTGTATTGTTAGCAAACGAAAAAGTGAAGCAGGATATGCCTACTTCTACTTATGCCACAAGACTTGCGGCAGCAGCTGCTCAGATTGGAC
Organism: Bacteroidia bacterium; assembly: GCA_965655315.1. Lineage (GTDB taxonomy): Bacteria > Bacteroidota > Bacteroidia > NS11-12g > UBA9320 > UBA9320. The sequence goes on along the minus strand of CBFHGJ010000002.1, from coordinate 160,867 downwards.
CTACGGTGCCAGGTGCGGTTGCCCCAGATATTAATCTAAAAACACCAGAAGGAGAGTTGTTAGCTTTATCCTCACTTCGAGGTAAGGTTGTTCTTATAGATTTCTGGGCAAGTTGGTGTGGTCCTTGTAGAAAGGAAAATCCTAATGTCAAAAAACTATACAGTAAATATAAAGACAAGGGGTTTGAGATTTATGCTGTTTCCTTGGACAACAGTGCTTCTAGATGGAAACAAGCCATAGAAAAAGATGGTCTTCCATGGAAACACGTAAGTGACTTAGGAGGCTGGAAGTCTTCTGCAGCAAAGCTATATGCGGTACGTTCTATACCTCAGACCTTTTTATTGGATGAAGAGGGTAGAATCATCAAAACTGGACTTAGAAGTCACCAGCTAGATCAGGTATTAGGAGAGTTGCTCAACTAGTAGCAAATGAGTCGGGTCGCAGTCTTTCTAATATTTATCTGTGTCTTACTCTTTTCATGCACTCAAGACTCTAATACAGTAAGTAGCTCCGAAGAGAACACCGAGCAAATCAAAACAACAAAGGAGGTTGATCCCATTTTAGAGAACCCTGATTATTCTGTTTGGAAATTGGGTAAGTTCTATTATCGAGAGCGACCTACAGGCACTTTTTTGGTAAATAGAACGGATAGTATTCAAGAGGAATTTATCAAAAGCAATGGGATGATAGTAGAGTTTGATATCGCTTGGCAAAACGACAGTATGTATACGCTGACATATGCTAAAATCTCTGAAAATCCATATGAAGGGAAACTTGCTGAAGGGATTGAGCGTCTAGTAAAACGATGCAGGATAACTCGAGTCACCGATTGGTACTACGTGGAAGAAGCAAGTAGTAATTTATCGGATAGCATAATCTACACCAGAATCTATCGCTATCGCTAGAAGAATTATTACTTCTGTACATATATAATATTCTGTTAACTTTGAGATAACTTTGGTTTTGCCTCCGAGTATGACCATTGCTACTAATCACATGGGAAAGAAAATACTCGTAGTAGACGATGACCAAGACATAGTAGACTTGGTAAAATACAACCTAGAAAAGGAAGGGTTCAAATGCTATACTGCTAGCAATGGAGAAGAAGCAATAGCCAAGGCTAAGAAAAAAACTCCCGATCTTATATTGTTAGACATTATGATGCCTAAAATGGATGGGATAGAAGCCTGTAGGCAGATTCGCCTAGAAGATTCGTTAAAAGATGTATTTGTAATTTTTCTAACTGCTAGAGGGGAGGAGTACAGTGAAATAGCCGGTTTTGAAGTTGGTGCTGATGATTATATCACCAAACCTATAAAACCTAGAGTATTAGTTAGCAGGATAAAAGCAATGCTAAAACGTAGGAAGGAAAATGTGCAGTCTGATGAGATAATAGTAGGAGATATTAGTATCAATAGAAACACATTTGAAGTACTAGTTCGTGGTGAACAACAGGTATTCCCTAAAAAAGAGTTTGAGTTAATATATCTACTAGCATCTAAACCCGGAAAAGTCTTTACTAGAGAGGTAATCCTTAATAAAGTGTGGGGTGTGGAAGTAAGTGTGGTGGATCGTACTATCGACGTTCATATCAGAAAGATTAGAGAAAAAATCGGGGATAATCGCATCAAAACAGTTAAAGGAGTCGGGTATAAATTTGTAGAGTGAGAAAGAACCTAAGTCCACGATCTATAGCCTTTATAGCGGGTTTAGCTGCAGCAGTTGTTTCAGCCATCTCAGTGTCCATAGTCTCACTGGATTTACTTAGTGTTATTGCTACCTTTCTTGCAGTTCTTGTACTTTGCTACGCAGTTTTTTTCTTTTTACTACAAGAGTTCATTTACAATCGAATCAAGGTAATATATAAAAGTATCTATCGCTACAAGACTCAATATTCCTCAGATTTAAAAAAGCTGAACACCAAAAATGAAGACCCATTGGGAAGGGTAAGCAGAGAAGTAGTTGACTGGATGAAGACCAACCGTGATGAGATTAACCAGCTTAAAGAGCAAGAAAACTATCGAAGAGACTTTTTAGGAAATGTTTCTCACGAATTGAAAACACCAATTCAAAGTATTCAGGGGTATATACATACTTTACTCGATGGAGCTTTGGAAGATGAAAACGTTAATCGGCAGTTTCTCACCAAGGCTAGTAATAGTACAGATAGATTGATAGAACTCGTAGATGACCTTACCAAAATTAGTGCCTTGGAAGGCAACAAGGATCCTTTGACGATTGAAACTTTTGACTTGGCAAGTCTTTGTGACGAGGTAATGGAGTTGGTAGAGAACAAAGCAAAAAAGAATAAGACTGCAATACAATACCGCCAAAAGAACTCAAAGGCACTGTTTGTAGAAGCAGATAAAGCCAAGATAAGGCAAGTGCTCGTAAATCTAGTTGTCAATGCCTTGAAGTATGGCAAATCGGGTGGAGTAGTGACCATTGGGTTTTATGATATGGATAAGAATATACTTACAGAAATAACGGATGAAGGAGATGGTATAGCTGAAGAGCATATCCCACGCTTATTTGAGCGATTTTACAGAACGGATAGAGGAAGAAGTAGAGATCAAGGAGGAAGTGGATTAGGGCTAGCTATTGTGAAACATATCATAGAAGCACACCGCCAGACGGTGAATGTAAGAAGTACATTAGGAATGGGAAGCACTTTTGGATTTACCTTGAAAAAAGGTTAGATGCGACTAAGCTTCTAGTACAGCTAATTTCCTAGCCTCGATATCAGAAAGTACCAGCTGAAGCTTATCTACGGTTACGTGTTCCATCACTACGATTTTGTACCAACTAGGACTATCATGTTGATCAGGGACTAGTCCAAATTTTGCAGCTGTCTGCTTATCTATATCTTGGGCATTGATGGTTATAATATTAGAACCATCGTGACGATAGTATCTTATGTTTCGGTTAGCAAGCTGCTGACACATCCACGCAGCTCGTTTTTGTAGAATAAAGACTTTTTCTTGTCAGCCATAAGGTCCGTTGGTCATCAGAATCATCCATACAGCTACAGCATTCGCTCCACTGCGACTTCCTATCAGCGTGAAATCATCTCCTTCTACATAACCTGCTGCTGTATTGGTATAGGCAATTAGGCCTTTTCTAGCTATAAATATTCCAGTACCATAAGGAGCTTGAGCCCTTAGATACATTTTTAGATTTCAGTTGATCAATGTAATCCTCTATAAAGTAATGTATTGATTCATTCATTTTTAGTGGTTTTCAAACGATGCACAACTACCAGTTATCCTCTATTCGCAGCATAACCTATTGGTATTAGCACAATACTAGCTATAAATTAACAAAATATCTGCTTACAACAGCGTGATAGAACTGGCTTTGCAGTTTTTAGAAAAAGCTATTACATGAAGTTTCAGATAACGAACTAGATAAGTGGCTTTACCTGATGGTCATATCTAGTCCATTTGATACGTTGTAACCTTAAGGCTCCAGTCTACCGTAGTATCTTGGGAATGGAATGGTTTCTCTAACGTGATCCAATTTACAAATCCAAGCTACTAAACGCTCCAATCCAAGTCCAAATCCAGAATGAGGTACACTTCCGTATCTACGCAGATCAAGATACCACTGGAATACATCCATAGGTAATTTATGCTCCTCAATTTTTTCTACTAGCCATTCCTCACTTGTTTCACGCTCACCGCCACCTACGATTTCACCATATCCTTCAGGTGCCAAAACATCTACTCCACGTGCAAATCTTGGATCTTCAGGATTACGTTTCATATAAAAAGCTTTGATTTCATGCGGCCAATCGTAGACCATAATCGGCAAGTCAAATAATCGTGTAAGTACAGTTTCATCACTACCTCCGAAGTCATTTCCATACGTAAAATCACGTGCAGAAGCTAACCATTGAGGTAAGTTACGTTGATCTTCTTCTAGCTGTTTGATTTCATTCTTCAGGCTATCTATCTTGTTCTGGTTGAAGTTGATGGCTCCTTTTTTCATTCCACCTGCTGCGATAGCTGTTTCACGTTCTGCTATCTCAGATTCACATGCTGCTTGTCTGGCAATAGCTGCATCCAAGTCAGACTGTATCACTTCGAGAGAGTTCTGACCCTCTACATTTTTTTCTCCTTTTAGGATGGCTACTGCCTCATCATAACTTAACCTTGGGAATGGTTTGTTTACCGTCTCTAGTTTGCTTATATCTCTGCCTAGCAGTTCCATTTCTTGATGGCACTTTGCTACTACTTCTTGAACTACACTCCGTAAAAAACGTTCGATCAAGTCCATATTCTCAAAGATATCGCAAAACGCTACCTCCGGCTCAATCATCCAAAACTCAGAAAGGTGACGTCTCGTCTTTGATTTCTCTGCTCGGAAAGTAGGTCCGAAGGTGTAAATCTTACCCATAGCCATAGCCATGGCTTCTCCGTATAGCTGCCCGCTTTGTGTCAAGTAAGCTGGCTTACCGTAGTAATCTGTTTCAAATAGATCCGTAGTTCCTTCTGCCGCATTTCCTGTAAATACAGGAGCGTCCATTTGTACAAAGCCTTCACTTTGGAAGAAGTTGTGTATACCATAAATAATGGCATTTCGCACACGCATGATAGCCCATTGTCTTCTACTACGTAGCCATAGGTGTCGATTATCTACCAAAAACTCAACTCCGTGTTCTTTATTGGTTATTGGGTAGTCTGATGCATTTTGATACACTTTTAAGTCTGTACAATGTAGCTCAAACCCTCCTATTTGTCGTGTGTCTTCTACTACTTTCCCAGTCACAGCTATAGAGCTTTCTTGACCGAGTGATTTTGCAGTAGCAAACTGTTCTTCTCCCACATTATCTAAGCTCAAAATACACTGGCACATGCCTAGCCCATCTCGTAGATTTATGAAAACTACAGTCTTACTTTCACGTTTATTTGCTACCCATCCTTTTAGGGTCACAGTCTGTCCAACCTGCGTGCTTAATTCTTTGGTATACATTTGTTAGAAGTGGAAAACTCCGTAAATTTGAAGGACAAAAGTAAGGGGTATTCCGAACTTTTCTAAAACGAATATGATAAAACAGCATTTAAGTCAAAAGCTGCTGCAGAAGCTCAGTCCACAGCAGATACAGTTTATCAAACTGTTGCAGCTAAACACCCTGAATTTTGAGGAAAGGGTGGATGAAGAATTGCTGGATAATCCTGCCTTAGAAAGTGGAAAGGATGAAGAAGAAGAATTAGAAAACTCTTTTGATGAAGATACTGACTTGGACTATGAGCAGACCAAGGAAGAAATAGACATCTCTGACTACATGAATGATGACGATGGCGGAATCCATCTCAGTGGAGAGTATCAAGGTGGGGATGAAGAAAAAGAGTTCATGCCAGCTGTATATTACTCGTCTTTCAGAGAGAGGTTGATGGAGCAAGTGACTGGTATTCTAAGAAATGATCAAGATGAACTTCTGGCTGATCAGATTATTGGAACCTTAGATGATGATGGATACTTGAGAAGGTCATTGTCTGCCATCAAGAATGATTTACTCTTCACCCAAAACATAAGAACTACCGAAGAAGACTTAGAACGTATATTAAATTTCATACAAGAACTGGATCCTCCTGGAGTAGGTGCTAGAGATTTGAAGGAGTGTTTACTGCTTCAAATCGAGAGAAAACAGCAGGTAAAAAATAATCCTGTATACAAACTAGCCTTCAGAATTTTGGATGAGATGATGGATGATTTCTCCAAGAAGCATTATAAAAAGCTGCTAAAAAAGTTTGATGTTTCAGAAGACTATCTGCGAGAAGCACTAGAATTTATAGCCAAACTCAATCCTAAACCAGCTCAATCTGGTAGCGAGGGAGCCTCCGGCAAAGATTTTATTATCCCAGACTTTATTGTCAAGGAAAACTATGGGGAGTTAGAAGTATCGCTCAACTCTAAAAATGCACCAGAGCTAAAGGTGAGTAGAACCTATGCTGAAACGCTGAAAAGTTATGAGGCTAGCAAAGAGAAGACAAAATCTCAAAAGGATGCCGTGCAATACATCAAACAAAAACTAGATGGTGCAAAGTGGTTCATCGATTCAGTGAAGCAACGTCAAAATACATTGCTATTGACAATGAGGAAGATAGTAGAATTACAACACGACTTCTTCTTGTCTGGTGATGAGACTGACCTCAAACCTATGATTTTGAAGGATATAGCAGAAGAGATAAAAATGGATATCTCTACCATATCACGAGTAGCTAGCAGTAAATACGTAGAAACTGAATTTGGCATATTCTTACTCAAAGACTTTTTCACAGAAGGAATAGTAACAACGAGTGGAGAGGAAGTGAGTAACCGCGAGGTAAAAAATATACTACAACAGGCTATTAATGAGGAGAATAAGCGTAAACCTTTAACTGACGAAGCCTTAAAAAAAATTCTTCAAGAGAAAGGATATCAGATTGCACGTAGAACAGTAGCAAAATATAGAGAGCAACTCAACTTACCTGTGGCTAGATTAAGAAAGGAGCTATAGATGAAATCATTAGCAAGACTTTTAGCAGGAGTTACTCATCCTGTATTTTTACCGTTATACAGTTTAATCATTTATTGGCCACTCGTAGCCAAATATGAAGTGAATGCGTTTTTACTTATGGGAGTGTGGTTAGCATTGGCTTATTACCTTTTCCCTCTTTTACACTTTAGGGTAATACGAAAGATTAATTTAGAATTTCCAGATTTAGATGGTCGCAGATCTATTTACAAAACATACAGTTTAGTTAGTCTTGGGCTTATGATTGCAGTATATTTTGTGATACCAGAATATGTCAGCTTCTTTCTTTCGGGCTTTTTGCTGCATGTACTTCTTTATTGGGTTACTGCTTTAGAACTAAAAGCTAGTTGGCACACAGCTGCATGGGCTTTTTTGCTGCTTAGCAGTCTGATGATACTTTATAATTTTAGACTTACCGATTTAGCCCAGATATCCTACTCTTTGCTAGCAATTTTGATTCTAGTCGCAGTAGTAAGATGGAGGAGTGGGGCACATACTTTATTTGAATTGGGTATAGGTATTTGCATAGGTTTCATTGCTTCACTACCAATTCTTTATTTTTAAACCAAACTCAAAAAATGGAATACAATACGATTCTTTACACTTGTTCAAATGGCATAACGACCATTTCACTTAATCGTCCAGACCGATATAATGCTGTGACAGGAGAAATGAGGAAAGAGTTAAAAGCAGCATTTGATGCAGCCGCAGCAGATGACGACTGTAGAGTTGTAGTACTCACAGGAGAAGGTAAAGCTTTTTGTTCTGGGCAAGATTTAAAGGATATCGAAGGGAAAAAGATTGACTTCTCTGACTTTTTAAAAAATGGGTACAATCCAGTGATACAAGCCATGCGGTCTCTTCCAAAACCTATAGTAGCTAGAATCAATGGAGTGGCAGCTGGAGCGGGCTGTTCGCTAGCATTAGCTTGTGATTTTATCGTAGCAGATGATAGAGCAAGTTTCGTTGAAGTATTTGTAGGCATAGGATTAGTGCTGGACTCTGGGTCATCTTATTTCTTACCTAGAAGCATAGGTCAAGCTAGAGCCTTTGAATTGGCTACACTAGGATCTAAACTGTCAGCTAGTAAAGCTCTAGAATGGGGATTGATCAATAGAGCTGTAGACAATCAGGCATTGGATGAAGAGGTAGCTAAGATTGCATCGTATTATGCTTCTGCTCCGACTTTAGCTATCGGTATGATCAAAGAAATGCTAAACAGGTCAAGTACCTCAAGTTTGAACGAAGTCTTAGATTACGAAGCTCATTTTCAGCAAATAGCTGGTAATTCTGAGGACTATGAGGAAGGGATGACTGCATTTTTAGAAAAGCGTAAGCCTACTTTCAAAGGGAAGTAGTTTACAATCTTCTTACATTACTAGTGAACTCTTTTTACTAGTTTTGACTTCTTTTAATGATGCGTAATACTCTTTCTCTCTTTCTTTTTCTTTTTATTGGTTTTAGTGTTTATGCACAAGATCCCTGCGGTACACAGGATTATCTAGACTACTTAGAGACCCAAGACCCTGGAATAAAGGAAGCTATGAATCTAACGTTTTACGCAGCGTTAGATGAAAGTCAGGTTAAGAATAAAGTAGGGAATGATACTGTTTTTAAGGTTAAGGTTGTTTTTCATAATGTTTATTTTGATGACTCTCAACTAGTCGCCGATTCCAATATCCTTTCACAACTAGACGTGTTGAATGAGTGTTTCAGAAGACAAAACGCAGATACTGTAAATACTCGAGAGATATTTTTACCCGTTGCAGGAGATTCTAAAATAGAATTTGAATTAGCGACTGAAGATCCCTTTGGAAATCCAACAGATGGGATTGTTAGAAAGAAAACGATTCGTCCTACATTTGGTAGTATCCCCGCAAACCTTTTAGCTACGGATTTGGTAAAGAACGATGCCGTAGGAAGTGGAGCTTGGGATACAGAAAAGTACCTGAATATATGGGTATGTGATTTGTCTGCACAGGGGTTCCAATCTTTGCTGGGGTATGCATATCCACCTACTGGAGCTGCAAATTGGAATGGGACGGCTTCATTTGCCACGGCAGATAGACAGGGAGTAGTAGTTCATTATAACGTAGTGGGCAGAAATAATGAAGATCGTTTTTCTACTGGTAATAGAACTTTGGTACACGAGGTTGGACATTACTTAGGACTTAGACATATTTGGGGTGACGGTCCTTGTGGAACCGACGATTTTATGAGGGATACGCCTCGAGCAAGAAGGGCAAGCAATGGATGCAATAAAGGTGTCAATACGTGTACTGAGTTTCCTGGAGAAGAGCAACAGCCTGATATGTTGGAGAATTATATGGACTACTCCAATGAAGAATGCCAGAACATGTTTACTAACGATCAGATTGCTCAAATGAGAGCAAATCTTCGACTTTTTAGAAGTGGTATCTACGAGGAGCAGATTATTATACCTGAACCTGAGATTTCTTTTGATGACGTCAATCTGTATCCTAATCCTGCTAAGGATATAGTGAAATTACATATACCCGATGCTGATGAAAACGTTCAGTATCGTTTGGAAATCACAACACTTTTGGGACAACGCATATTGGAATTGGACCTTAGTAGTATTGAAAATCAAGAGATTACAGGATTGGGGGTACTTCAAGGTGTTTTCATCTATACCCTCTTAGCAGATAAAAGTCCAATCACGACTGGGAGGTTATTTTTAGAAAAATGAGTATAGACATTCTTCCGGCCTGACGTTTAGTAAATTATGCGGTTTGGGTTATCTTTGCCAGCCTATATGGCACAAGAAGTATTTGACTTAAACTTAATCAAGAAAACGTATCAAAATCTAGATACAAAAGTAAAAGCTGCTCGTGAAGCAGTAGGGGAACCACTTACTTTAGCAGAAAAAATATTATTCACTCACCTTTGGGATGGTAATGCGACTCAATCGTTCAACAGAGGTAAAGACTACGTAGATTTTGCACCAGACAGAATAGCTTGTCAAGATGCGACGGCTCAAATGGCATTGCTTCAGTTTATGCAAGCTGGGAAATCAAAAGTTGCAGTGCCTACTACTGTGCACTGTGATCACTTAATTCAAGCTAAGATAGGAGCAGACGAGGATTTACAGAATGCAATCAATACATCAAATGAAGTTTTCAACTTCTTAGAGTCAGTTTCAGATAAATATGGTATTGGTTTCTGGAAACCAGGTGCAGGTATTATTCACCAAGTAGTATTAGAAAACTACGCATTCCCAGGAGGGATGATGATAGGTACTGATTCACATACAGTGAATGCTGGTGGATTAGGTATGGTTGCTATAGGTGTTGGTGGTGCTGATGCAGTAGATGTAATGGCAGGTATGCCTTGGGAACTTAAATTCCCTAAATTAATTGGTGTGAAACTTACAGGTAGACTGAGTGGATGGTCTGCACCAAAAGATGTGATTCTAAAAGTTGCAGGTATCCTAACCGTAAAAGGTGGAACTGGAGCTATCGTTGAGTATTTTGGAGAAGGTGCAAAGTCAATGAGCTGCACTGGCAAAGGCACAATCTGTAATATGGGTGCTGAAATAGGAGCTACAACTTCTACTTTTGGTTATGATGAGAGTATGGAAAGATACTTGAGAGCCACCGGAAGAACAGACGTTGCTGAATTAGCAAATGGCGTAGCGGAACACTTAACAGGAGATGATGAAGTATATGCTAACCCTGAGCAGTATTTTGATCAAGTTATAGAAATAAATCTAGACGAGCTTAAGCCTCATATGAACGGCCCTTTCACTCCAGACTTAGATACCAAAGTAGGAGAAATGACCGAAAGAGCAATTGAAAACGGATGGCCACTCGATGTAGACTGGGGTCTTATTGGTTCTTGTACTAACTCTTCTTATGAAGATTTGAGTAGAGCTGCTTCTGTAGCTAAACAAGCCGTAGATAAAGGAATTAAAATGAAGTCTCAATTGGGTATCAACCCAGGTTCTGAGACTGTAAGATATACAGCAGAACGAGATGGGCTTTTAGGGATATTTGAAGATTTAGATGCAACTATATTTACAAATGCATGTGGTCCTTGTATAGGTCAATGGGCAAGATATAAAGACCCGAAAAATGCTCCTAAGAATAGTATTATTCACTCATTTAACCGAAACTTCAGTAAGCGTGCAGACGGGAATCCAAATACTCACGCATTTGTTGCTTCTCCGGAGATAGTAGCGGCTATCGCATTGTCTGGTAGACTAGATTTTAATCCAGCTACTGATCCTTTGATAAACGACAAAGGCGAGGAAGTAATGCTAGATGAGCCTACCGGTTATGAGCTACCTCCACAGGGATTTGGAGTAGAGGATAACGGCTATTTAGCTCCTTCTGAGGATGGTAGTGGAGTAGAAGTAGCAGTTAGCCCAGAGTCTAAAAGACTTCAACTTTTGACGCCTTTCGCACCAAATACAGAAGGTGATTTACACGGGCTTAAACTTCTAATTAAGACTAAAGGGAAATGTACCACAGATCATATCAGTATGGCTGGACCTTGGTTGACGTATAGAGGTCATCTAGACAATATTTCAAACAATTGTCTAATAGGAGCAGTAAATGCTTTCAATGATAAAACTGATACTATTAGGAATCCATATACTGAGCAGTATGAAGGAGTTCCTAAAGTAGCCAGAGCTATAAAGGCAAGCGGAGATAGATCTATCGTTTTTGGAGAAGAAAACTATGGTGAAGGAAGCAGTAGAGAGCACGCAGCAATGGAGCCAAGACACCTTGGTGTAATCGCTGTAGTGGTAAAATCTTTTGCTCGTATACACGAAACCAACCTTAAAAAGCAAGGTATGCTAGGTCTTACATTTGCTAACACAGCAGATTACGATAAGGTGCAGGAGCACGATATAATTGATATCCTTGGATTAGACAACTTCACTCCTGGAGTGCCTTTGCAGATAAAGCTTACACACTCAGATGGATCTACCGATACATTTGATGTGAATCACACCTATAATGAAGCCCAAATTGAGTGGTTTAAAGCTGGGAGTGCTCTTAACTTAATCAAGCAACAGAACGGATAATTTTACGTTAGTTTTAAAAGTTTATTTTTGAAAGCCCCTGATAGATTAAATTCTATTTAAATATTAACATATATGAGCACAGAAAATAAAGACAAAAGAAGTAAGAGGTTATTGTTTATCCTCATACTTGGCTTGCTACTTCTCAATGTAGGACTAATCTATAACTTGGTCACCAAGGATAAAGAACTTAAAAGTACTGAAACCGAATTAGTTGATACAAAAGAAGAGTTAGAAGAACTGCAACTCGTGGAGGAAGAACTACGAATGAATCTTGCTGAAAAATCTGGTCAGAACGAACAATTGGACAGCATAATAGAGGTAAGAAATGCAGAGCTTCAATCAAAAGTGTCTCAAATACGAACGATGCTTAGGAGTGGAAACGTGACTAAAGCTGAGCTGAATAAAGCTCAAGGTGAGATTTCTGGACTTAAAACACAAGTAGAGGCTCTTACGGCTGAAATTGAAGAACTTTCGAAAGAAAATCAATATCTAAAAGATGAGAACTATGTAATGCAGAAGAAGGTAGAGGCTGGGAACGAAAAGGTAGCTGAGATGGTTGTAGTCAATACTGAACTTACAAAACAAGTTGCGGTTGGTTCTCGTATATTCTTGAAAGGTCTTGATGTAAAACCAATGCGAGATGCTGTTTTCGGAGACTTTAAAACCACAGATAAGTTATCTAAGTTAGATAAGATCGAGATTGATTATACTTTAGCAAATAATGATCTAGCTGAGAAAGTAGAAAAAATGCTTTTCTTCCAAGTGGTGACTCCAAGCAAGAGCACTCTTCATAACAATAAAGCAGGTTCTGGTACTTTCAACTTTGATGGTGGTGAAAGACTGTACACGGTGAAGAAAGTGGTGAACTTCCAGAACTCAAATGAATCTGGTTCATTTTCTATACCTAAGACGGAAGGCATGACTGCAGGTAGATACGTAGTAAACGTATTTAGTGAAAACCATAAGATGGGTACTGCAGAGTTTACTCTGAAGTAATATATGAGCATACGAACGGAGAAAATATCTCGAGCTATTCAGCGTGATTTAGCTCCGTTACTTTCAAAGTATTTGGCAGGTAAACTACCTGGCGAGTTGGTTACTGTGGTAGAAGTTTCAGCTACCGCTGATTTAGGATTAGCTAAAGTCTACGTGAGTATATTGGGTTCATCGGATCGAGAAAAGAGTATGTTGCTTATCCAGCAACATAGCAAAGAAATTCGTCAAGAGCTAGCTAGAGAAATAGGGAAAAGGATAAGAAGAGTTCCGGAGCTTAATTTCTATCTGGATAGAACAATGGACCACGCTGAACGGATAAATAATCTGCTTGACAGACTTTAATCTAGAGTGAAGTGAGACTTCCTCTTTTCATAGCATACCGCTACCTCTTTTCTAAGAAAAAAATAAATGCAATAAATATCATCACAGCTATTGCCATGCTTGGGTTTGGTGTAGGAGCATTTGCTATGGTTGCAGTATTATCTACGTTCAATGGATTAAGTGAGATTGTCGAAGGCACCATCAATAATTACGATCCAGATCTTAAGATTTCTGCTGCTAAAAGCAAAACATTTGTCTTTAATCAGGATCTAGTCCAAAAAATCCAACAACTAGATGAGGTAAAGAATATCACAAATACGCTTGAAGAGAAAGTAGTACTAAAATACGATGACCATCAAGAGATTGCCCGAATAAAAGGAGTAGGACCAAATTTTGATGCAAATAAATTTGATACGCTAATGGTCCTTGGCTCGTTTGAGCTTGGTGATAGCTCTAGTAATTATGGGGTATTTGGAGGCGGATTGAGTAATAAACTCAACCTATTTCCAGGAAGCCCAGAAGTAGTAACGGTTTTTGTACCTAGGAGAGACGTTGAATACAATTCGTTAAATCCGATGGCAGCCTTAAGTACGAAGTATTTGCGTTCTAGTGGAATATTTTTAGTGCACGAAGAGGTTGATAATGAAATTTTCATTACATCGTTGAAGTTTGCACAAGACTTACTTTCTTATCCTCACTCAGTAAGTTCGTTAGAAATTGAATTGTTAATAGATTCAGACCCACAAGAGGTAAAAGAAAATATTGAAACAATACTTGGGTCTACATATCAAGTGAAGACCAGGAAAGAACTAAATGAAGTGATTTACAAGATATTTAGAAGCGAGAAGTGGTTCACTTTTGCGATCTTAAGTTTGGTATTATTCATTTCATCGTTTAACATATTTGGTTCACTTGTAATGCTCGTATTAGACAAGAAGAAAGATATAGGAATATTAAAAAGTATGGGAGCAGGAGAAGATACCATTAGAAAGGTATTTATGTGGCAAGGTAGCTATATAGCCATAATAGGAGGGGCCTCAGGTATCCTATTAGCCGCTGCACTGGTGTTGGCACAAGAGTATTTTGGATTTATAACGATGGATAGTGCTATGGTGCAGGAATATCCTGTGAAATTACTGCTCAGAGATATCGTACTTACTTTCGCTACGGTTTCTATACTAGGATATCTAATTTCAATTTATCCGTCAATAAAAGCTTCAAAAACTCCTATTTCGAATATCAACTAAGCCATGTTAAAATGGATAAAGACATTTTTTAAAGAGAAAGAACCAGACCCAATGAAATTTTTAATAGTAGGATTAGGAAACATAGGAGCGGACTACGATGGAACCAGACACAACATAGGATTTGATGTTGTAGATCAGTGGGTGAAGCAGCACGATGCTGAGTGGGAATCTGGAAGACTTGCGTCTGTAGCGAAGTTTAAGTTCAGAGGAAAACAGATCATCTGCATCAAGCCAACGACGTTTATGAACTTAAGTGGCAAAGCAGTGAAACACTGGATGTCTATTGAACGAATAAATCCAAAAAATTTGCTTGTAGTAACAGATGATATAGCTATAGACGTAGGTAAATTACGTATACGTGGTAAAGGAAGTCCGGGTGGTCACAATGGACTTAAAGACATTCAAGAGAAACTAGGAAATGATAAGTACGATCGTATCCGTTTTGGTGCTGGAGGAAACTTCCCTAGAGGAAGACAAGTAGAGTTTGTATTAGGGAAGTGGGATAAGGACGAAGAAATAGAAATAGCTTTACAAAAAGATAGAGCTTGTAAAGCTATAGAGTCTTGGATTATAAAAGGACTGACTGGAGCTATGAACGAATTTAGTGGCTAGTATAGAAGCCACTAAAACATCCCACGTTGCCGTTTCAGTATTTTCCGTTTAGCTTTTGGTGAAACATCATCAAAATAACAGCTTGAATTTCCTGAACCGATGCTCCGTTCCAATTTTAGCATAACAAGAAAGTAGCTGTCATTCTTAGTCGGGTTGGCTCTCATTGCTCCTTCTGGATAAGCCAAGCCACTTCTATCTGCGAGCAATGCTGCAATATTTCCCGTACTTTCAGTGATAGCAGCATTGTCTGCATATTGTGTGCTCACATCATCTAGATAATCCGTGAATGTAAACCTAGTTCCAATATCAAGGTTGAGTGTTGATCTCTCTGTAAGTGGAAACTTATAACCTGCTCCAAGGGGCACCACCAAATCAAATTTACTATAGGTCTGATTATCCGCAAGCAACTGACCCTCTGTACCGAGTGGTCTAAGTTTAATCCATTCTCCATCTAATTCTGCTTTTGGTTGGTAAAATATACCCCCAAGGCCGCTGTAGAAGTACACTCTTCTTAAAGCTTTTGATGAATAGAATGGTCTGATTTCACCTACTGCGTTTAGCTCTACTAGGTCGGTTCTTGCACTAAGATTCCTAACCAATCGTGTTTCAGAACCGCTGTAAGCATCATTTCCATATAGTCTTGTGTAAATAAGATTTGTACTCAGTGAAACGGAAGTTCTGTGCAGTGTTCCGCCTACTCCAATAGCAGGTCTAGTAGCTTTTAGATCCATATCCAACGGACCAAATTGTTCATCGCCTGAGCCTCCACCTAGATCTCCTAGCATGTTACTGGCACCTACCATTACAGTATAAGACCAGTTGTTTTGAGTGTTTGACTGACCATAACTTACCACCGCTGTGCCCATTACAAGGCTTAATATTTCTACTCTCATCATATCATTACTCTTTTAGGATAAACGAAAAAAACGACGGTACTTGTATATACTAATTGGAATTAGGTAAGCAATGAGTTCAATTACCTGAATCGGTTTCTAAAAATCTAATTTTAATACAGGGGAACAGGTAAGGCTAACTCTAGTTGAGTTTTAAGACACTATTTATGGTATTTTTTAGCTCCGGGATAACCTCTTTTTTGAACCAGGGATTCCTTGCTTGCCATATGTTATTGCGAGGGGATGGATGCGGCAAAACAAAGTATTTTGGCAAGTGATTCTTGTAATTTTTTACTGTTTCTGTGAGCGTAAATTTCTTTATTTCTGGTAGGTAATAGTTCTGGGCATATTTCCCAATCAACAGGAATAGATTTGGATTTATTAATTCTTGAATGACTGCCCTATGCCAAGTAGAAGCACATTCGGGTCTAGGAGGCAAATCTCCAGACTTACCAGTTCCTGGATAACAAAACCCCATCGGTATGATTGCTATATCTGAATTATTGTAGAATTGTTCTTCATTTATTCCCATCCAATCTCTTAGATTGTTGCCGCTCTTGTCATCCCAAGGAATGCCGCTAGTGTGAACTTTAATGCCAGGAGCTTGTCCAATTATTACAATTTTCGAGGAAGAAGACCAACTGACTACAGGTCTTGGTCCAAGTGGTAGGTGATCTGAGCAGATTGTACATCTTTTAATCTCTTGATGTAGACTCATATCATTTACCTTGTCCACATCTTCCTTTGATTGATACGTGTGCTTCTAGTCTTAGGAGGGTTTCGATTGTAGTAGCATCCATCTCCAGCTTTCCCTCCAAGAATATACTCCAGCTTTACACCCAATAAAAAGTAAAAATCATTGTTGTCTGGATTGCCACGTGTGCTGCCGACTGTATTAGGAGTAGTAGACCGATCTGCTAAAATAGGAGCCAATTCTCCATTACTTTCTGCTAGAGCAATAGGGTCTACATAAACTGAGCTCACATCATCTAAATAATCTGTGAAGGTGTGCCTAAATCCTAGGTCCGCAACCAATGACGTACTTCTCCCCAATCTGAATTTGTATCCTAAACCATATGGAATGACGATATCTAATTCACTGTAAGGACCTTCTGCTCCCTCAAAATACTGCCCTTCTGTTCCTAAGGTTCTTAATGTTATCCAATCGTCTTGGTACTCTGCTTTGGGTTGGTAGTAAATGCCTCCTATTCCTGAGTAAATATAGAATCTATTGAAACCCGCAGATCTGCTAAACGGTCGTAGTTCTAGCAATAAATTAGCTTCAATTAAGTCTGTTCGTACGCTTAGATTTCTATTCGTTTGAAACTCTTCTGTGGTGTAGTCATCATTACCAGCGAGTCTCGTGCCTAGTATATTGGCTCCTAGACTCCAAGCACCTCTATTCATAGCAATGCCGGTTCCTATTGCCAATCGACTTGCACGTATATCATAATTGAAGATGCCTCCTGCACCTATGAAATTACTCCCACCCAAATCTCCTCTCATATTGCTAACACCTAAATACAAATTTGCGGCCCAGCTAGAACCCTTGTAAGTTTGAGCTAGGCTAGAGGTAATTTGAGCCATTAAAGCAAAAATCAACAGACAATACTTTTTACTGCAATTAAGAGACATATTCCGTTACAATAATACGAGTTGAACTTCAAAGCAAAATGAATTGTTATATCTTTGATATGATGAAAAATATATTCTTGATTATAAGTTTTAGTCTGTTAACTATTGTTAATCTGACGGTCTCAGCTAAAGTCAATACGTCTTGTGATGATTACCGTTATAAGCAAGTTATTTTTTCAGAAGTTGAGGTGACATCGAAAGTAAAATTTTCTGAAGGAAAAACTATAAATGGAGCAGATCAGGAATTGTTTTTTGATGTGTACGAGCCAAAGGGAGATACAGTTTCTAGAAGAGCAGTAGTAGTCCTAGCCTTTGGGGGAAGCTTCATAGAAGGAGATAGATTGCAACTAGCTAGTATCTGTACCGAATATGCAAAACGTGGCTATGTGGCAGTTTCTATAGATTACAGATTATATGACAAGCCGCTCATTCCACTACCTACGACTCCTGAAATGCTTGATGTTGTGATAAAAGCAATGATAGACATGGATGCCGCGGTTTCCTATTTATATGACGATGCAAAAGGAGATAATACTTACAGAATTGATTCTGAGTTAATATTCGTAGGAGGTGTATCTGCTGGTTCTATTACGGCTACAAACTATGCTATGACTGATTTTTCAGATCAAATAGGTGCTGAAGTTCAAACTGCTCTAGATGCTAACAATGAGATAGATGGTATAAGCAATAGTGAAGATAGAATTAAACTAAAGGGTGTAGTCAATTTTTCCGGTGCCATACGAGATGCTGCAGTAATAGATTCTCAGGATCCGGCAGTCATTAGTTTTCATGATAGAGAAGATGGAGTCGTACCTTATGGAGGAACAGAAATTGAAATTTTCGGTCAAAAGATAATTTACGTTGAAGGTAGCTATTTGATAGATAGTGCAGCCAAAGCTGTAGGTGTGAAATCCGAGCTTAATACAATTGAAGGCGATGGACATGTGAGTTATTTAAGCTCTCCTTCAGGAATAGTAGATGCTATGACTAAAAGTTCCCTTTTCATGTATGATGTGATTTGTAATCAGGTCTCTTCTAGAGAGGAATTAGCAATAGGGAATGAAGTTAAGTTATATCCAAATCCTGCAATCAACGAAATCAATCTGGGAGGAGTGAAAAATAATAGTGGAGTGCTTATCACTGACATTTCGGGTAAAACGGTTTATCAAGGTACTGCTGTATCAGACCTTCATCGTATTTCTACCAGAGATTTCAGTTCAGGGGTGTACTTCATAAGAAGCACATCTGAAACAGACAGTCAGACGATTCAATTCCAGAAATTATAGGTCTTTTGTCAAGCCTTGCACTACTTTGTATCCATTAAAAAATTCTTTGGCCACAATGCGTAGAAATGAATAAGCAGGCACGGCTACTATCATTCCAACTATTCCAGCCAATGAACCTGCTGCTAGGATAACAAGAAAGATTTCTAATGGATGAGCTTTTACGCTTTTAGAAAATATGAGTGGTTGTAACACAAAATTATCAAGTCCTTGAGCTGCAAGAAATGGAATAATAGCACCTAAGATAAATGAAGTCATCTCCATTTCTGGATGGGCTTGAAGTTGACCAGTAGCTGCAAGTGAAATCCCAACCAGAGCACCCATAATTGGACCAACGTAGGGAATGATATTAAATACCCCAGCCACAACTCCTATAAGTAATGCATTCTTGACATCCAGTAAAGAAAGACCGACTGTTATGACGATCATCACAATAGTAATCTGAAGTACTACCCCAATGAAGTACCTCGAGAGTAAATCCTTGGTTTGATTAAAAATAGTCGTGATCTTTTCTAGATAACTGTTGGGGGTCAAACTATACACCACATTGTCTACTATACTTCCATCTTTCAATAAGAAAAACGTGATGAACAAAATAGAAAATATAGCAATCAATGAACCTGTAATCCCATTAAGTAGATTTGAAATATAACTGCCAAAATCTCCCATACTAAATAGCTGGGAAACTTGTTGTTGAATCATCAGAATTAATTCGTCTTGGTCAATGTTGGTCTTTTCTAACCATGAGGTTACAGATGTGATTTGAGGTTCTAATTTGATGATGACCTCATTAGTATCTATTTCTGAAATAATATGTGCCTGCTCAATTACAGTAGGGATTATCAATCTGAGTAGTCCAGAAACTAGACCTACAAATAAAATCAAAACTAAACCTGCTTTGAGCCAGGGAGTCATATGCCATCCTTTTATATGAAACTTACTCAAAAGTCGCATGAGAGGTCTAGCAATAAAGGCTATGATTCCTGCAGCGAAGAAATAGTAAATAATCGTACGAACGTTCCACAAGGTATATCCCAGGAGTAGAACTCCTAGAATACCTAGGACTAGCCTTACATTCTTATTTTGTAACATCCTTATCTGAACATATTTCGGTTAATACGCGATTGGTACTCTTAGGGTGCAGAAATGCTATGACTTTCCCATCTGCTCCATCTTTTGCATATTGATGGATGGCATCAAATCCTTCATTTTTTAATCTTTCAAGCTCTGTATTTACATCTTCTGCTGCGAAAGCAATGTGATGAACTCCTTCACCTTTTTTCTTCACAAAAGAATGAATAGCACTAGATTCTTTTGTAGCTTGTAAAAGCTCAATCTTAACATCTCCAATTTTGAAGAACGATGTAATAACGCCTTCACTTTCTACCTCTTCCATTTTATAGTGCTCTGTATTAAGCAGCTTAGCAAAGAGCTTGTTACTTTCTACTATATCCTTTACCGCAATTCCTATGTGCTCTATTTTTTGCATCACTACAAGTTTAATGCTTTAAACTTATTTATAGAGGATTATGTAAGGTCAACTGTAGTATGTCAAAACGCTGAATGACGTTATTAAGATGCAAGATACCGATATCAAAACAACTATAATACCTTCAGAACGAGATGCAATCTTACACTCTGTGTAATCTTCTTCCCATAAAATCATTTAACCCATATCATTCGATGTCCTTTTATCTGTCGGTCATTTACTATTCTAGTTGAATAAAGACCAGTTGATAACGAAGATATATCTAGTTTAGTAACTGTTCCAGATAGCGGGAAAGATTCGATTAGTGTGCCTAAGTGATTAGTGATTTCTATTCGTTGATATTCTTGAGCAATCTCAGTTTCTACAAATAGATACTGTGAGCAAGGATTTGGATAAAGTGTATATGAATACACTGAAATTGGATTAGATTCAACTTTTGAAACAGTGCATTCTCCAATCATATTGTTATCCATCCAAGTTAGTCTGGTAGTTAGCCAATTTTTGAGATAAGTTACTTCATCTTCATAAGATTCCCCTACATAATCATTTGGCCAAACATAGTTTCCTAAGACATCCCATTTTTCAAAGTTTCTAGTCGGAGCGTCACCCATCTCTATCAGTCTATTATCAATGTATTGCAATAGACTATCAGTATTAAGAGGTCCGTTTCTTAAGGTTATCCATCTACAGTTTATTTTATCAGAAACCTTGGGATAGTCCGTGAGTTTTTTAATCCAGAATGGGTGTGAATTATCACATGTTCCTTGCCACTCGTACGACCAGCCTTCTGGATCAGGAGAACAAACAAAGTCGAAATTCCCAAAGGCTAAGTTGAAATCCCAAAGAGGACCAAAATGCAGTTTTCCTCCGTTAGTACTTTTCTTTTTGTGCATATAGAAACTGAGTTTGTAAGCATCTATATGTTTTCCGATTTCAGAAACTATAAAGTAATCGACCCAAGAGTCTTCATCGATGTATTCCGCATATTTCTTCGTAAAATCCGGAGTCCTCATCTGATTTTCAAAATCAGAAATGTATGTTCTAATATATTCTCGTTGGACGTCTTGTAACTCATTATACGACGGGTCGTGAAATGCCACAAATTTTGAAGGAGAATAATCAGTCCACCAGCCATCTATGTCAGTACTCTTATTGTCTCTGTCTATTTGTATGATATAGCCACCAGAAAGCTCATCACCACTGATGTCTTCAGGCTTTAGATTAGCAATATCTACCCTATTCTCATCTCTTTTAATTTTTTCAGTTAACAAGTAAACTCCTCTGTAATCTTTGTTTATATACAGTTCACATAATCTAGTACGTGGGGTATATTGACCGGTTTGAGCTCCAATATGATAAGCTAAAGAGTTGCGTAATAGAGACTTATCTGAATAAGGGCCATGAAGTACCCAATCATTTTCTTTAGGCATACCAAGAAGGGAAACATTGTTATTTTCACCGCTAGAAAGTCTTGTCTCGAAGCTATAACTCTTCTTTTGGAAAGACTGTGACGAAGCTCCTCTTATTTCTATACCAATAGAGCCGTCATATCCATTACATGAATCAGATAACGAATTCATCCCTTGATCAATGATACCCATGTGAGCAGAGATTTTGGGTTCATCTTTTATAGAAATATTTCCATTTGTAGATATCTCAATTAGTGGAAGGCTACTGGTTTGAGCGATGCAAAAGGAGCTATTAAGCAGCACAATGAGTGATATAACTTTTTGATAGTTCAGAGGGGTAAATTTACTCGAATAATATAAAAAGGTTGAGCTTGTAGCCAATTAGTCTGCGTATACCTTATTCTACTATCAAAAAATCTAATATCTCACGAAAACTTTCTATTTCGATAACCGTTATATTTGCGGTTAGAATAAGTCTAAATAAAGATAAGAAGCATAAAATGAACTTTCCTATATACCTAGATAATAATAGTACTACTCCAATGGATCCAAGAGTATTGGATGTAATGTTGCCTTTCTTCAATGACAAATTCGGTAATGCAGCAAGTAGAAATCATAGTTTTGGATGGTCAGCCGAAGAGGCTGTAGACTACGCTCGTGAGCAAGTAGCTAGACTAACAGGCTCGACAAGCAAAGAAGTGATATTCACATCTGGAGCTACGGAGGCTAATAACCTTGCTATAAAAGGTGTTTATGAAATGTATGGTTCAAGAGGGAACCATATGATCACTGTAACTACAGAACATAAGGCGGTTCTAGATGCTTGTAAAAAAGTAGAGAAAATGGGTGGAGAGGTAACTTACCTTTCTCCTAATGAGGATGGATTAATCAATCTTTCGGACCTAGAAGCAGCTATTACTGATAAAACAATTCTTATCACCGTAATGTATGGGAACAATGAGATAGGAGTTGTTCAAGATATTAAATCAATAGCTGCCATAGCTAAGAAAAATGGAATCTTGTTTCATACTGACGCGACACAAGCAGTAGGTAAAATACCTGTTGATGTTATGGAAGATGGTATTGACTTGATGAGCTTTACCGCTCACAAGATGTACGGACCTAAAGGTGTAGGTGCACTTTATGTGAGACGTAAGAATCCTAGGGTAAAAGTTACCAGTCAAATGGATGGCGGTGGTCACGAAAGAGGAATGAGAAGTGGAACACTCAACGTTCCAGGTATAGTTGGTTTTGGGAAAGCTTGCGAATTGTGCCAAGAAGAGATGGCAGATGAAGCAATCAGACTGAGTGCTATGCGAGATAGATTAGAGAAGGAGTTGCTTACGATAGAAGAGGCTTATGTAAATGGAAATGCAGAACATAGACTTCCTCATGTAGTTAATATCTCTTTCAAATTTGTAGAAGGTGAAGGACTGATGATGGGAACAAAAGACATTGCGGTAAGTAGCGGTAGTGCCTGTACAAGTGCATCGTTAGAGCCTAGTTATGTTCTTAAGAGTCTTGGTTTAGATGATGAGCTTGCTCACTCTTCCTTAAGATTTGGCTTGGGTAGATTCAGTACGGACGAGGAAGTGGATTTTGCAATAGACCACGTAAAACAAGCGGTAGAGAAATTAAGAGAGATGAGCCCACTATGGGAAATGTTCAAGGAAGGAATTGACTTGAAGACTATAGAATGGGCAGAACACTAAATAGAGTAGTTAATAGATAAAAAAACAAGTAAAAAACGGAATGGTCTTTGCAGGTTATTCATTAAGAAAAATATAATTATGGCATATTCAGAAAAAGTAATCGATCACTACCAGAACCCAAGAAATATTGGAACTCTAAACAAGGAGTCTAAGGATGTAGGGACTGGATTAGTAGGTGCACCAGAATGTGGAGACGTTATGCGTTTACAAATTGAAGTAGACGATTCTACTGGAGTAATAAAAGATGCAAAATTCAAAACTTTTGGTTGTGGATCAGCTATCGCTTCTTCTTCTTTGGCTACAGAATGGTTGAAAGGGAAAAGTGTAAATGATGCAATGAAGATAGATAATATGGAAATCGTTGAAGAGCTTGCATTACCACCAGTGAAAATTCACTGTTCTGTGTTAGCAGAAGACGCGATTAAAATGGCTATCAATGACTACCGCGTAAAGCAAGGTCTAGAGCCAATAGAAGACGATAAAAAGCACTACTAACATTTAATGTTGCCATTGATGAAGGATAATCACAATTCAATAACAACTACTAACTAAAAAAAAGATGATAACAGTATCAGAAAGAGCAGCGAGTCAGGTAGAAACTCTTATGGAGACAGAGGGTCTCAATCAAGAGTATTTTATCCGAGTATCTGTCGTAGGAGGTGGATGCTCAGGTTTAAGTTACAAAATGGATTTTGATAACGAGAAGCAGGAGGATGACCAAGTATTTGAAAGCAATGGGCATAAGATTGTATGCGATATGAAGAGCTTTTTATACTTATGTGGAACAGAATTAGATTTCACTGATGGCCTAAATGGTAAAGGATTTCAATTCAACAATCCGAATGCAAGTAGATCTTGTGGATGTGGTGAAAGTTTCTCTGTTTAATAGCATCAGAAAAAATAATCAGGAAGAGGAGTGGTGCATACCGCTCCTCTTTTTTTTGTACTAAAAAGTAGAATTCAATAATACTCAACAGCTATTATGATGGTCGCTTTTAATTACCTTTGAAATCGTGCAACGGAATACTAAGATAATATCTCGTCTTACTGCCCTTTGGGCTCTCAGCGAAGCTGGGCTAGGAGGGGTGTTGCACGCTTTGCAATCTCCCCTTACGGGTCTTTTTGTAGGTAGTTTTGCTATAGTCTTGATTAGTCTCATAGCCTATTTTGCTCAAAACAAATGGGAGACAATTTTCCGCTCGTTGTTAGTAGTCCTTATCATCAAACTAGCAGTAAGCCCACATTCTCCACCTACTTCTTATCTAGCAGTTAGTTTTCAAGCTTTAATGGCTGCGGTTATTTATAACAAACTGGCACTTAGTAGATGGAGTGCCATTTTACTCGGAGTTTTGACTCTTGTGGAGTCTGCAATTCAGAAACTACTAGTTGTGTGGTTAATCTATGGTAGTTCATTATGGAAGGCTATAGATAGTTTCGGAGAATATGTGACTATAAAAATGGGGGCACTTGGTTCAGTATTTTCATCTCAAGTTTTAGTATCCTTATACCTCTGGATTTATGCACTCATCGGAGTTTTAGTTGGTTATTTGATCTATGATATGGTTACCTATTTAGAGTACAATCAGGGTAATATCAAATATCAAATCAAAGCGATAGAGTTTGATGACGATATTGGAAAAGGAAAGAAGAAAAGAGGCCGATGGAAGCAGTGGGCCATATTTGCAGGGTTCTTTGCACTTATTGCAGCCTATTATTTCTTTGTGAAAGACGGTAATGCGGTTTGGAAAAGCTGGTTATATATATTCTTAAGAAGTACAGGTATTTTGCTTCTGTGGTACTATGTATTCTCACCATTGTTCAGAAAATACTTTAAGCAATACCTGGATGGTAAGAAGCACAGTGTTCAAGAAGAAGTGGACGAAACGCTTACCTTACTTCCCTATTTGAGAAAAGTGACTAAACTAGCTTGGAAAGAGAATAAAGATACCAAAGGGTTGATTAAGTTTAGAGATTTTATTGGAGATACTATTTTATACAGTATCCATCTACAAATAGAGGAATGATATATATTCTAGCCGGAGATATTCGTACTGGCAAAACTTCAGCTCTTCAAGAATGGATTCACACATGGGACAGTGTAAAAGGTATACTGTGTCCAGATGATGAAAATGAGCAACGCTACCTTTTTGATATTGATTCTGAAACTAAATACCAACTCCAGGTACCCGAATCAAACGAGAACACTATATCCGTAGGAAGATTTCATTTTTCAAAGGATGCTATGAAAATGGCAAACTACTCTCTGATCAAAGCTTTCGATGAGGGCGATTTTGAGTTTTTAGTACTCGACGAACTTGGAAAGCTAGAATTAAAAAATGAGGGAATACATCTAGCTGCCAAATACATTATCGATAGATATCAGTCTAATGATAAACAGAACCTACTACTGGTGGTCAGGACTTTTTTAGTGAAGGACATCCTAGCTCATTACGGTATTACAAGCTTTCAGATTGTAGCTAAGGAGACGCTACCTTAGCAGAGGATGTCTCAGTTAAATACTGATTGAGACAGTTTCGCTACTATTCCATTTTAGAATTAAGAATCATTGATTGGAGTTTTTCAATCAAATCGAGCTCTTTGCTTTTACCTATCTTTCCTATTCCAAGACACAGAAGCCAATATGAATATTTGCAGTCTCTTTATCTACAAATAGCTCTCTTTCTTTCACTGTACCGTGACAAGTAGAAGGAGAACAAAAGAGCGAACCTCCCGCCAGCCTGATGTTTTTAACATTTTTACTTTCGGTTATATCCCAAACATTCCCAACTACGTTGACCTGTTCTACTTCAGAAATGGGTAGATCATTATCGGATACAATTGTACGAGTATCGTGTTGCACGATTTCCCAGTATTCCTCGTATGTCGGAAGCCTTTTATTCGTCCACTTACAATATGCAAGGGCATCATTATAACTTACTTGGGTAACAGGCAGTTTACTTGATTTCACTTTATTAATGCCATCAGGTACTCTCCAATTAGCTGCTTCTACAGTTTTAAAGTTGTATACATCAACTTGTACGATGGACCATCCATACTTTTCAGCATCCGTAATATAATTTGTTTCATTCACGAACTCTTCAAATTCAGCATATGAAACGGGTTTCAGACTGGTTGGCTTCTTCGTGCAACCAGATAGTAGGAGTAAGAACAGAAAAATGTATGCCAAGTACTTCATAGATTATGTTGTCCTATGGAGTTAATTCAGCCAACGGTTGAGCATTTTCCCAACCCTTGGCGAGTTGATCCGATAAGTCTTCTATCGTTTTACTTACGGATGGCTCTGAAGCGATATTTTTCGTCTCATGTGGGTCGTTTTCTCTATCATACAATTCCTTAGCTACAAAATCACCTCTGAGTCCTAATTTAGCGTCCCAAGTGTACCATTCTATGTAGTGATACTTCTTCGTATTTATGGAGTAGCCCATATACCTATTCCCATCAGCGGAAACCTTTGGTCTGCGGTGAAATTGGCTAAATGCAGCATCCTTCCATTTGAGATCAGGATTTTTAATTAAAGGGACAAAACTTGTACCCTGCATATAGTTAGGAGTTTCTATTCCTGCCAGTTCGCATAGCGAAGGAAACATATCAATTAGTTCCGTAAGTTCAAAAGTCTGAGCTCCACGATTTTCTTGATTGGGGTAACGAACAACCATGGGAACCTGAAGGTCAATATTGTAGTTAGTCATTTTTCCCCAGCTGTTGTGATCGCCAAGCTTCCATCCGTGATCTCCCCAGAGAATGATGATGGTGTTGTCATAGATGCCTATATCCTTCATATGCTTGAATAAATTACCCAGCAGGGCATCTACATAACTAACACTAGCATAATACCCATGTTTCAATATACGAGCGGTGTCTTCATTCATTTGATAGTCAGATTGTGGATGACCAATATGCTTCAATCCATCGTAGCCTCTCAACTCATACATGGAATTCATGGTGAACATCGGTGCACTATCAGGCACCTCAGGGTTTGCTGCTAGGGGTATATTTTCTGGTGAGTAAAGGTCCCAGTATTTTTTAGGAACAGCAAAGGGTAGGTGAGGTCTGAAAAAACCAAGTCCCATATAAAAAGGCTGCTGGTTTTTTGCTAGTCGGCTCAGTGCTTTTTTAGCCAATTCAGTCTGTGCACCATCATAGTACATCGTATCGTGTACGTCCGCCGCTTCCCAAGCAGGACCCGTATTCCAACCATCTGCGTATCTGATAGGTCTGAGCTTGAGCAATGAATCTCTTTTAACTGCTTGTGAGCGATTAACAGCTTCGCTGATGTAAAAAGTTTCTCCGTCTCTATTCAACCAATCGGATTTCAGATATCGAGAAGGACGCAAATCCGGCTCATCCCAAGAGACAGAGTCAGGCATGTAATTATGAAAAATTTTTCCGAGGTTAATGGTATGGTAGCCATGCTTAGAGAAATATTGGGGCATGGTCACTGCATTAGGATTTATCTCACGAAACTTATCTCCTAAATGCCAAACACGTGTAGAGTCAGGCCTTAACCCAGTCATTAAGCTAGCTCTAGAGGGAGCACATACGGCTACTTGGCTAAATGTTTGTCTGAACGTCATACCTTCAGAAGCCAATTGGTTAATATTAGGGCTGATGACGATGGAGTCTCCATAAGCACCAATAGTAGTGCGAAGATCATCGATAGATATAAAGAGAATGTTGGGTTTTATATTTTTCTTTTGTGTAGGCTGACAACTTAGTGTGGTTAGAATAAAAAGTATGAATAACCCGTATGAAGAATGGATCTTTTTTGAAAGTCGAAATCGTTTAGGGAGTAAATCTCTATTCATTTTAGTTGTTTCTTACTTTAAAAAAATGGATCGTGTAAAACTTTTATTAATAATCTTCATTGGTCGCAGTATTTTAAATTTTACTAATCCAATTATGAGTACTATTAATTGCGGCCTGAATCACATTTTTGTTAGGCATTGTTAGTTTTCTTTTAAGTACATATCTATTTCAAGAATCAATTTTTTCGCCTCCCTGTTAAAGAGTGTTAGCTCATTCACGTATTCTCGAAAAAGTAAAAAGTACACCAATATCCTGTTTTTAGCATTTGGATTACTTGAAATATAATCAACAAACTCATCAAGCTTGTGGTCTAAAACATAAGTTGAAAACCAATCGAAATTCTCCATATTTTTTAAGTTTTCCATATACCGAATGCCTAATTCTTTATTTCCAACAGTAACCTCAATAGGGTGATTGTTGTAGAATTCACTAATCTCTAAAGCTATTTGTTGGCCACTAGCAGATTTGATGGTAGTATGATTTTTAAGTAGATTAAAACCTTGTTGATTAATTATAAAGTCATCATATCCTTCAATCATACAGTTAAATGGGGCGGTTTTATAGTTTTCAATTGTAAATTCTTTGGTTAAATAGATTTCAAATGGCTTATTAATATCTCCATTAAATACTTTCATGAAAGTGTCGATTTCGACAAGGTTGCTGGCCAAGTTTTCCTTTACTACTTGCAAAATTGTATTTAATTTTTGTTTCTGTTTTCTGCTTTCATTCCAATTATTAATTTGTAATGCAATAAGAATACCGACTACGACTAAAAGAATTTCGCCAACTGCATATCGGATATACTTTATAGGCTCGTAATCTCTCGCTAATTTCTTTCGAATCTTTTTAAGAATTGGAACCATTTTTTTATTATTAAATAAGGGTTAACATTTTTTTGGCACTTAAATCTCTCATAGTTTGTCGCACATTAAGCACTTGAAAGTAATAACTATAGGCAAAGTGTTGAGCCTAGCCAAATATACTAATTTGTAATCAAGGCTTGATACTCCTCCATGGTATTCACATTCTTGAATTCTTCTGGATTATCTATTTGTACTCGCTGATTTCCAAATTGATTTAGGAAGTTTTGAATAGATCGGCCACCTGCATCAAAGTATTTCTCCAAAGCAGGAAGGGTTTCTATTTCCCAAATACTGAGCATAGGTTCCCATTTAGCATTCTTGTCGTCATAGTAGGTTGTAGTAAGTAGATCCCAGTTCCTGTGTTTGATTAGATTTTTAATCGTCTGTTTTTTGACCAAAGGCATATCCACTCCTAAGACTAAAATAGATGCTTGTGTAGCTCGTAGTGCGGAGATAATTCCAGAAAGTGGTCCCTCGTTTTCATACTCATCAAGGATTGTATTTTCTAAGTCGAGGTTTTGTTGGTCTTTGTTGATAGAGAAGTAGACTTCGTCTACATAACATTTGAGTTTAGTGCGTGCTAGTTGGGCAAAGGTTGTTCTCGATACATCTCGATCACTCGGGACACTAGAACTGACTTCGAGTTGAGATTTATCTGAACCCATACGCGTGCTTTGGCCGCCCATGAGTACTACGCCGACTAACGCGTTTGACACTTCTAGTTGATCGTTTTATATATCAAATGACCTAGACCATATCCTAGTAAACCACAAACAATAACACTAACGATAAGACTATCTGTGGCATAGCCGAAGACTAAACCCATTAGCACCCCCATAAATATACCAATAAGGTAACTGTTTCTCTTCCTATTTGCTCTGAGGCTTTTCTTTTGTTTACCCATAATCGGCACTAAGTTAAAGATTCTATTTTAAAAGTTCGGCTAGTTCAGCTTTTAGCAATGGATTAGAAGGTCTTTTGGCATCGGAGTCTATGATTTTTCCTTCTGCATCTAATAGGATGTAACGTGGGATTCCATCAACCTGGTAGTCTTTGTAAAACTGTCCTCCATCTCCTTCAGCATAGAGATGTAAACCTTTAAGTTCCTTTGTTTTTACCATTTTTTGCCATCTCTCTTTGGTGTCGTTTTGGTAAACACTCAAAAAAGTGATTTCTTGATTTTTGACAGCCTCTTGCAATGTGTCAAAATAAGGTATTTCACGAAGACATGGTCCACACCAAGTTGCCCAAAGATCGATGTAGAGTAGCTTACCTTTTAGGTCTTCGTTCGTCACAATATCGCCTTCCATTGTTTCATAGGCGAAGGGAGGAGAGGTTGCCCCCTCCTTTGTTTTTTTGCGTGCGAGGTACTTGTCATTTATAAGCTTGAGGCGACTTGGGTCTGTTTCTATTGCTTGGTAGAGGCTGAAACATTCATCTATCTTTCTGGATCCAGTAAGATATGAATTACAGAAATAGTGCATGGCTTCTACTCTTACCTTGTTGTTGGTTACTTTCTGATTTAAACTTTGTAGTACATAAAGTGTATAGTCTCCTGCTTTTTTGTATTCAGATGAATCCCTTTCAAAAGAAGTTAAACCTACGACAGCTGATAAAAAGCCGGGAGCATCTATAAGTGAGGCGTCATTTACAGGGAAGTTTTTATAAGGGTTTGGAAATGTCTCAGAAAGTATCGGGATTTTCCTGTAAAGTAGTTGTAAGTCTCTGGATACATATCAATCTTTCTGATTCGTTCATTCTCGATACTGTTTTCTCTAGTTTTAAAAATCTTTCATCTTTGACATTTGATTCTAATAAGAGATTCATACTCGCACTATATAATGAATCTGTGAGATGTAGAAAGTCAGTTTCTGATAGTTTGCAGAAATAACCGTAGTAGTTTTTCAGTTCCCACTTTTCTCTGATCAGAGCTTTTGCAGCTAGATAATTATTCGCTTCAGCCCCATAGCCTGTGTAGTGTATAGATTCATCAAATGAGTCTGTATCTAAGGTTAAGTTCAAGTGGTAGTCTTCGCCCAGGTAGATGGTAGTTTGTTCTTTTTTGTCACAAAGGCTGTAGTACCCTTGCTCTATTTCAAATTCATATTCAAAATCTCTATTTTTATCTAGACTGGTCACGTGAAATTGTTCTTCCCAGCCATTAAGGATGATTAAGGTGTCTGAGTTTGGATTGGTGATGTGTCCCGAAAGAGTGATAGGGATATCGTATTAAGCAGATGCAATTAGCATCGTCCCTACTAGGGTGGGTGTAACAAGTATTTTATTAATTTTCATTTAGTTAAGATTAGTTGGTTTGTCTCTATAGTGACCTTTACGAGTTTGCTTGTTGGAGTATGACTCTTGTCGGCAAAAGAATCTATGGGCACTAGTGGATTTGCTTCAGGAAAATAAGTAGCTATATTTCCTTTTGGAATAGGGTAGGGTACTACGAGAAACTTTCTAGCTTCACGTTTTACACCATTAAATTCGGAGTACAAATGCACTTCTTGTTTTGTCTTCCAACCTCGGTCGTCCATATCTGATTGATTCATCATGACCACTCTTCGTTCATTATATATGCCTCTATATCTGTCATCCAGGCCATAAAGGGTTGTGTTGTACTGATCGTGACTACGCATAGTCATCATAATATATTCATCTGGTTTAAGCTCATGTTTTGGAACATCATTCACGGTGAATAGAGCTTTACCATTCGCCGTATTAAACTGACGTTCTCTAGCTCCATTTGGAAGGTAGAATCCGCCTGATTTTCGTACCCGCTCATTGTATTGTTCAAATCCAGGAATTACAGCTTGAATGGCATTTCTAATATTGTCATAATTGGCAACCATACTATCCCAGTCGATCTTTGTGTTTTTTAATGTTGCCTTAGCCAAACCTGCAACTATAGCAGGTTCGCTCAGTAGGTGTTTACTTGGAGGATTGAGAATGCCTTGAGAACTCTGTACCACTCCCATACTATTTTCACAACTCACAAACTGATCACCGCTAGCTTGCATATCTTTATCCGTACGCCCTAGACATGGTAAAATAAGTGCTTGCTTTCCTGTGACGAGATGAGATCTATTCAATTTTGTGCTAACGTGTGCGGTCAACGTACATTTCTGTAACGCTTCTGCTGTATACAAGGTGTCTGGTGTTGCACTCAAGAAATTGCCTCCCATTGCAAAGAAGACTTTGCATTCTTCCTTGTGCATGGCCTCAATAGCACTGACGACGTGATGTCCATGTTCACGCGGAGATTCGATATGGTGTTCTTTATCTAGACTATTTAGAAATGGTTCTTTTGGAGCCTCCCATATTCCCATGGTTCTATCACCTTGCACATTGGAATGACCACGAACGGGGCAAGTTCCGGCCCCCGGTTTTCCTATGGCTCCTCGCATTAGGAGTAGATTTACAACTTCTTGAATATTACCTACTCCATTTTTTTGCTGTGTCAGTCCCATTGCCCAGCAAATGATAATTTTTTCATTTTTAGCCATCATGGCTGCTACTTGGTCTATTGTAGATTCTTCCACTCCAGAGTTATCTATACACTCTTTCAAATTTGAAGACTTGAGATCAGCTAAAAACTCATCAAATCCATCGGTGTAGTTTTCAATAAAATTCCAATCGAATACAGAACCAGGATTCTCTTCTTCTTTGGCTGCTAGTTTGAGCATCACTGCTTTCAAAAATGCTACATCTCCGTTCACTTTTACAGGTACAAAAATGTCCGTAAGGGATACTCCACCTTGGACAATACGTTTAGGAGATTGAGGGTCAATGAAGTTTAATAATCCTGCCTCAGGTAGCGGATTGACTGTTATAATCTTGCCTCCATTTTCTTTACACTTTTCCAATGCTCCAAGCATCCTTGGATGGTTGGTCCCAGGGTTTTGCCCCATGATCATAATGACTTCCGCCTCGTGTAAATCGCTCAAAGTCACAGAACCTTTACCTATACCTACGGTATGGCTAAGGGCAACACCGCTACTTTCGTGGCACATATTAGAGCAGTCTGGCAGATTGTTAGTGCCATATGCTCTTACAAATAATTGATAGAGATATGCTGCTTCATTGCTAGTTCTGCCACTGGTATAAAACAATGCTTCATTAGGCGATTTTAAACTGTTCAGCTCTTCTCCTATAAGTCTGAAGGATTCTTCCCAAGATATTAGTTCGTAATGGGTAGATCCAGCTCTCAAAACCATTGGTGCAGCCAGTCTACCTAGTTTGCCTATCTGAAAATCAGACATTTGAGAAATTTCAGCAACAGAATTATTTCTAAAAAAATCAGCCGTAATTGCTTTTCTAGTGGCTTCTTCCGCTATTGCCTTTATCCCATTTTCACAATACTCACCCAATGCCGAACGATCATCGTCTGGGTCAGGCCAAGCACATCCAGGACAATCGAAGCCACCTTTCTGATTGATTTTTAGACTAAGCTTAAAAGCATCGATAGGGTCCATATACTTTGCCATTTGTTTCACTGAGGAAATAATAGCAGGAACACCTACAGCTTTTTCTTTTGGTTCTTTTAAGATAAGACCAGTAAAGTCGAAATTTTCAATTTCAATTTTTTGAGTAGGCATCGTAACGTGTCAAAGTTACATATTTAGCTATAGACATTGTAACTTTGGTTCTTTAGAAATCCAATTAGGTTCTGCCCATTTTCCCTGGCCAATTGCACGGCAAGGCTACTTGGTGCACCCACAGATACAATATGCCTAATTCCAGACATAGTGGCTTTTTGTACAAGTTCAAAGCTGGCCCTTCCACTAAGCATAAGTATGGCATTGCTAAGAGGGAGATTTTGTTTTTTAAAAGTATTACCTATGAGCTTATCTAGTGCGTTATGCCGGCCTACATCTTCTCTTAGACTTAGAAGCTCACCCTCACAGCTGAAAAGTGCTGCTGCATGAATACCCCCAGTTTGTGTGAATAGTGACTGTTGTTTTGCTAGTTTTTCTTTTAAAGAAAATAGCACTTCATTTTCTATCTTGTGTTTGCTTTCACAGTTGAAATTTGATTTTGTGTGGATGGCTTCAATACTTGCTTTGGCACATACACCACAGCTACTGGTAGTATAGAAATTCCGTGCAGTGGTTTGAACATCTAAAGTTACTCCTTCATTCATAATAACCCGAATGATATTTTCACCAATATACTTTACTGCTTTTATAGCAGAGTAACTAGAAATAAGCCCTTCGGTGAATAAGAATCCTAGTGCTAGCTCCTCGTCATCACCGGGAGTTCGCATGGTTACTGATATGGACTTTGGCTGGTTTTCGTTTGCTACCTTTACCTGTATTTCCAAAGGTTCCTCTACAGCTACAATATCTTCTTGTTCTGAGAGTTTATCATTCCTGAATCGGTGAAGTTTTATACGATGAATGCAGTCGTCCATGGGTTATTACTCTGTGAAAGAATTAAGCCTGCGGATTTTGATAGAGATTACTTTCATCCTCATGTACTCTTGGCTTTAAGCATTGCCAATCTTTTTCAATTAGAAGGAACATACTATCCGTTCTGTTTTCAAAGCCTACTCGTTCGTCTGTATCCCAATTTTCTAACAATAGCTTTGGGATATAACAAGTAATGGTATTCTCACGCATCTCACTAGATATGTCAGAATTATTAGTAGCTACTAAACCGTAGCTGAGTACACTAGTACCAAACTGGCATTGACTCCAAACTTCAGCGTTTTGTACTAGAGCTGTAACTTCATCTTGAGCTAATCTGAATCTTACACTATTCCCTTTGATCCTAATTTTCATGTTCTTATTTTTTTGAAATGATGTATAATCTTTTGTCCTAAAGGTTCTTTATGCTCAGCAAGTGGTCCATTCCAAAGACTGCCCATTTTTAAGATATTGGAATAGAAATATCTAGAAGTCACACCCCACTTATTTAAAAAGATACCTCTTCCTATATTCTTACCTAATTTATGGGTGCTTTTGCTGCCAAAATGGTAAACCCTAGCATTCCCAATTCCTCGGAAATAACGAACTCCTTCTTTCCAAAGCTTCATGCTCAAGTCTGGGTCAGAATACATCCCAGGACTAAATTCCTCACTCATTCCTCCTACTTTTTTCCAAAGTTCGACAGGCATCAACAGGGGCGGCCAACTAGCACCTGTCCAATCCTGTTTTTGAGCGGTTGAATGATATCCTAGAAGTTCTTTTTCTTGAAACGATTCTAATGTTGTACCAAAGTCTTGAATTAGAACGCAGTCATTTCCAGTACTAGTGGGTTCTATCATAGTGCCACTCAGCATAAATGACTTATGATTTATCGTATCTATACATTCGCTAAAAGCTGAATCCCAGTTAGGAAGGACGTACATATCATCATTTAGATAAACTAAGTATTCTTCTGTGATGCTATCCGTTGAGGAATTCAATCCCGTACAAATACCCATATTTTCTTTATGGTGTACGTAGGTTATTTTTTCCTTGTCTAACCAGTCTACGGTGCCATCGTTACCTTCATTTACTATGACTATGATTTGATGGTCTGCGGCAGAGTGACTTCTGATACTGTGAATACAGTTCTGCAGGTAAGAAAGATTATTCCAAGTAGGTATGAGAATTGAAAATTTCAACTAGGGGAGTTTTATTCCTTTTTCATCAAGTTGTGCTTGAGTAAATGATACATATTTGATGAACATTTTTATTCGTTCATTTGGAAGACCACTTCCATTTTTTGGCTGTGATTCAATAGTTTTGGCTACATCCATTCCTGCTAATACTTCTCCAAAAACCGTGTAATTACCATCTAAGAAAGAAGCGTCATCCGGATCTGTAACAATATAGAATTGTGAACCGCTAGATCTTCTCTCTGGGTTTCCCATATCTCCTAATCTTGCAGCAGCGAGAGAGCCATATTTGTGTTTGTAGAGTGAGCTATCTATCTCTGCAGGAACGGTATATCCTGGTCCACCGCTGCCATCATTATTTCTATTGTCATCTTTACTTGTCGGGCTCCCACCTTGTATTACAAAGTCGTCTACGCAACGATGGAACTCAGTATTGTCATAAAATCCCGCTCTTACCAGACTATCAAAATTTGCCTTATGAAGTGGAGTGCCATCAAAAAGGTAGAGGTAGATGTCTCCAAAATCGGTAGACAATTCTATAACGTCATAGGTAGTTTCAGGATCTGGCCAATCACCATCTTCTACGTCATCACGACATCCCGCAACTAAACCCAGTATTAAAAATAGGCCGTATAATATTTTTTTCTTCATCATTTATCCGAATAGTCCTTTAGTTCTTCTTCTGGTACTTGAGATTCCTAATACACCGAACAAACCTCTTGTTACTTCACGTATTATGGTACGACCCGCACTACTATTTACCATTTTTTCTATGGTTGATTTCTCTTTCCGAGTAGTAGTTTTTCGTGTTGTTTTTTTCTTTGTAGGTGCTTCTTTCTTGCTTAACTCTTCTGCTACCTTCAGTTTTTCGTTTAGCATTTCGTAGGCACTCTCACGGTCCACTTCTTCGTTGTACTTCTTCATAATGGTTGAGTTATTCAGAATCTCTTTTTTCTCCTTATCTGATATTACATCCATTCTTGAGCTTGGAGCCGTAAGTAATGTGTGTGCAAGTGGTGTAGGTATACCTTTTTCATTTAGTACTGTAATTATTGCTTCTCCAATACCTAGCTTGGTAAGCAAGTCGTCTACTTCATAATATTCGGTTATCGGATAATTCTCAGAAGTGAGTTTAATTGCTTTTCTGTCTTTCGCTGTAAATGCACGTAGTGCGTGTTGTACTTTGATACCAAGTTGAGCCAACACATCTTCCGGTACATCCGTCGGATTTTGAGTCACAAAAAAGAGTCCAACTCCTTTACTTCTAATTAGCTTAACAATTGTTTCAATCTGATTTAATAGAGCCTTACTAGCCTCTTCAAATATGAGGTGAGCTTCATCTATGAAAATAACCAACTCCGGTCTTCCACTATCTCCCTGCTCTGGGAAAGTCTCGTAGATCTCTGCAAGAAGACAGAGCATAAACATAGAGAATAATTTGGGCTTACTCTGAATGTCGTCTAATCTTAGAATATTGATATAGCCTAACCCATTTTTGTCTATGCGAAGCATGTCATCTACATCAAAACTAGTTTCTCCAAAGAATAGATCTGCTCCCTGCTCTTCTATAGTAATCAGTGCTCTCATAATAGCACCTACAGAACTTGGGCTAACTCTACCGTAGTGTTCTTCAATGTCTTTTTTTCCGTCCCCACTTATATATTGAAGTACTTTTCTAAAGTCTTTTGTATCAAGTAATGGTAATTGCTTATCATCACAATATTTAAAGATGATAGATACAATTCCACTTTGGGCATCATTTAGCTCCAAGATTTTAGAAAGAAGTACAGGACCAAATTCAGAAATAGTTGCCCTCATACGTGTTCCTTCCTGTTCTGAAATGGTCAGCATTTCAGTAGGGTAGGCCTGTCCATTCCAAGGGCTTCCAATCTGCTCATGTCTCTCATCAATCTTTGGGTGACCTTCACTGGCTTGAGATAGTCCAGACAAATCACCTTTTACATCCATTAGAAGCACAGGCACCCCCTTTTCAGAAAGTCGTTCAGCGATGTTCTGAAGGGTTTTTGTCTTTCCAGTACCAGTGGCACCAGCTATCAACCCGTGACGATTAAAAGTTTTTAGCGGTGCTTTGATATGAAGATTTGGAATAGCTTCCCCGTCTATCATTGCTCCACCTAGTATTACTGAGTCATTTTTAAATGTGTAACCTGCTGCTATTTCTTCTTGGAATTTATCCTTTTGGCTCATTTACATACAAAATAAACCAAATAGATAGATTGATGCTATTTTTGCATCAAACTAAATGACACCAATAGCTCTCGTTATTCTTACGTTATTGCTTTCCGCATTTTTTTCGGGCTTAGAAATAGCGTTTATATCGGCCAATAAACTACGGATAGAATTGAGCAGTAACCAGGGGAAGCATTGGGCTATTCTTTGTTCTAAATATTTAAAATCTCCTTCTAAATTTATCTCTACCATTCTAGTTGGGAACAACATAGCTTTAGTCATCTACGGTATCACTATGGAAGAGATTTTAAGACCTCGTTTTGAGGTTTGGGGGTCGTTTCCAGCTTTGTTGATAGCAACCTTAATTTCTACAGGAATTGTACTTCTCACAGCAGAATTTTTACCGAAGGCACTTTTTAGATTAAATCCAAGTGGAATTTTGAGTTTTCTCATTTATCCATTCCAAGTGTTTTACTATCTGTTATACCCGTTGGTAGTATTTGTTATTTGGCTGAGCAATAGCGTATTGAGTAAAGTTTTAAATGCTGATTTCACTGAGAAAACACCTGCATTTGGGAAGGTAGATCTAGATCATTTCATTTCTCAATCTGCACAAAGCAATACTGAAGGTGAAGAGCCTGAAGTAGATACTGATATACTGAAGAATGCGTTAGATTTTGGAAATGTGAAGGTACGTGACTGTTTGGTGCCTCGTACGGAGATTACGGCTATCGCGAGTGATGCAACTGTAACTGAACTCGAGGAACTGTTTATAGAATCTCAACACTCTAAAATACTTGTGTACAAAGAAAATATCGATCACATCGTTGGCTATGTGCACCATTTGGAGTTACACAAGAAACCAAAAAGTATAAAGTCCATTTTGATTCCAATTCTGATTACCAATGAATCAAAGGCGGCAAATGACATGCTCAATGAGTTTTCAAAAACTCAAAAAAGTATTGCATTAGTGGTAGATGAGTATGGAGGAACTGCTGGTATTATTACAGTTGAGGATATTATGGAGGAGATTTTTGGGGAGATAGAGGACGAACACGATGAGTTAGTAGAAGAAGATGAGCAGGTAAGCGAAAATGGAGTATACACGCTTTCAGCTAAACTTGAGGTAGATTATCTTAACGAGAAATATGATATGAATCTTCCAGAAGGAGATTATGAGACACTAGGAGGGTTTGTTCTAGCAAATCTTGAGGAAATTCCTAGTACCAACGAGGTGTTCATCATTGATAATTATGAAGTGAAAGTCTTAGAAGCATCCGAACAACGTATCGATAAGGTAGAGCTTACGGTTTTGGAATAGAATGTCATCATTCTGCCATCATAATTTTTTCAGGTAACACGGTTTAATTAGCAATGATCCTATTAGTACATGAGACAACTAATTAACCTAAAGAGAATTGTTTTTGCATTGAGTCTTTTTCTATTTTTAAGTCTATAATCTGAGGCAACCCATATGATGGGAAGTGATATTTTTTAGAAGCATATTTCAGGAATGCAATATGAGATGACCTTTAAGATTTATAGAGATTGTAA
The DNA here is from genome assembly GCA_965655315.1 of Bacteroidia bacterium. GTDB lineage: Bacteria > Bacteroidota > Bacteroidia > NS11-12g > UBA9320 > UBA9320. The sequence goes on along the minus strand of CBFHGJ010000002.1, from coordinate 121,659 downwards.
TGGGATTGCTCTTCTTAATCTTGGTTCAAACGCTAAGGTTGAGTGCGTAGGAGGTAGTAGTGCACCTCTTAATTTGACGTTACAAAGTATTACAAATGTTACTCCTGTTTGCATTGGAGCACCTCTACCGTGTAATCCGCAAAATACCGCACAGACGGGAAATGGAGTAGAGGAGCACGTTTATACTGCTATTGTAGATTTTGGAGTAGCCCCTTATAACAGCCTTGTTTCTTGTGGCAATGACATTGTCTTTTCTATAGGAAGATGTTGTCGAAATTCTGCTATTACCACAGGTGTTGCTGGGAGTTTTTATTCTGAAGTGGTAATGAAATTCAACCCAGGTTCTATAGTCAATAACTCTCCAGCTTTTGATGCTACACCCATATTTAGAAGTTCATTAAATCAAACTTCAACATTTGCTTTAGGTGCGGTTGATACACTAGATCACGATTCAATTTCTTTTTCATTTGACAATCCGCAGTCCAATAGAGGAATAAGCACCCCATATAACGCTACCAATATTTCCAGTAATCATCCCTTTGATGCTTTTTATCCTGCTGGAACATCAGCTCCATTTAGTGATCCCGATACAATTCCAGCAGTTGGGATATTTTTTGATGCTAAGTCAGGAAATTTAGTGGCAACATCTACTTCTAGTAATCAATTCACTGTGATGACAATACTAGTCAAGGAGTGGAGAAAGGATAGATTTGGAGTGTATCAGAATATATCTGAAGTCAGAAGAGAAGCTCAGTTCTTCGTATCAAATACTCAGAGTAATGAAGTACCACGGATTAATTTTGAATCCGTTGGAAGTAGGACAAAAGGCAATGATTGTGTCGAATTTCAAGTTGTCGACAACGTGGTAATTCCACCACCTCCAACACCTATCCTAATCCAGGTACGTTAAAATTAAAACTGTTAGGTTCAAGTTCTCATCTTCAGTTAACAATTGATAGCCCAAAATATTTGGCATCAGGTACCACTGTGTATGGAAAGGTCTGTTACGATTCGTTGTGGTCCGTAAATGGAGATAACACAATATATCTCAGTGCCCAAGATAATGCATGTCCAATGAATGCCATAGTATCAAAAGGTATTACTATCGATTTTCCAGATAGGGTATTTCAGTCTACCGCTGGAGTTGGTCCTATTCCTAAGCTTAGCGGCGTGAAGATGTATCCAAACCCTGCTAGTGAAGGGCTGAACTTAACTCTTGATCAACCGTTGAAAAACGGCAAGATAGAGATTGTGAACTTGACTGGATAGACTCTACTAACAGAGGAAATTGGTAATCAAACTAGAATTAGTATAGATTTAGAGAGTATCTTGTCGGGTGCTTACTTAGTGGTAATCTCAAGCGATGAAGGTAGAAGTGCAAAGCGACTTTTGGTCAGATAGTTCCGCTTAGTACCCGTATCTATCTTTCCAAAAAGCTTTTAGTCTTTCTCGCATTTTGTTTTCTTGAGCATTGACTCCAGGGTCATATAGTTTATTTCCACTGATTTCTTTAGGAAGAAATTCTTGCTCAGCAAAATTGTTTGGGAAGTCGTGTGAGTATTTATAGCCTTTACCGTAGTCCAAATCTTTCATAAGCTTGGTTGGAGCATTGCGTAAACTCAGCGGGATAGGAAGATCTCCAGTTTCTTTCACTAGTGCTTGAGCCTTGCCTATGGCAGCATAGCTAGCATTACTCTTTGGGCTGTTTGCCAAATAGATAGTAGCTTGTGAGAGTATGATTCTGCACTCTGGATATCCTACGTTTGCTACTCCATCAAAACAAGCGTTTGCCAGTAGTAGTGCATTAGGATTAGCAAGACCGATGTCTTCACTTGCCGAAATGATCAGTCTCCGTGCAATGAACTTAGGGTCTTCTCCGCCTTCTATCATTCGAGCCAAATAATACACCGCCGCATTTGGATCACTTCCACGAATAGACTTTATAAAAGCCGAAATAATATCGTAATGCTGCTCTCGGCCTTTATCAAACATAGCTAGCTTCTGCTGAATAGCTTCGTCTACGATTTTATTAGTAATGGTGATTTGCTTCCCTCCTTTATGATTGACAATAATCTCTAAGGCATTGAGTAATTTCCTGCCATCTCCACCACTTATTCTAACGAGTGAGTCCCATTCCTTAACCGTGATTTTTTTCTGTGATAATAGGTTGTCTTTTTTACAAGCTTGGTTAATGAGTTGTTTCAGATCTTCTAAATCAAGTGATTGAAGAACAAAAACTTCACATCTCGAAAGCAGGGCTGCATTCACTTCAAAGGATGGGTTTTCTGTTGTGGCACCTACAAGCGTGATGATGCCTTGTTCCACAGCTCCAAGTAGTGCATCTTGCTGGCTTTTGTTGAACCGATGTATTTCGTCAATAAAAAGAATAGCACTTCCTCCGCTTCCAAGGAACTTTGTCTTTTTAGCCTTTTCAATGACTTCTCTTACGTCTTTTACCCCAGCATTGATTGCACTTAGTTTAAAGAATGGAGTTTTCAGTTCGTGAGAAATGACTTGAGCAATAGTGGTTTTACCCACTCCTGGTGGTCCCCAAAAAATACAAGAATACATCACACCATTTTCAATGGCACGACGAAGTGGTTTGTTGGGCCCAATAATATGCTGCTGACCAACTATTTCGTCTAAAGACTCAGGTCTAACACGTTCTGCTAGCGGTTGGTTAGGTATGGTAAATCCTTGGTCCATTGACTTGGTCAAAGATATATATTTGCTCAGATGAAAATCATCATAGCCTCACAAAACCAAAATAAAATCGCAGAGATTACTGCAAAACTTCCAGATTATGAAGTACAAGGTTTAGATCCTGCAGTTTTTCCTGACGAACTGTTAGAGACAGGAAGTACTTTAGAGGCAAATGCCTTACAGAAAGTGAGACAGGTCTATTCAAAAACTAAGGAAAATTGTTTTGCAGATGATACAGGGTTAGAGGTTGATGCTCTAAATGGAGATCCAGGTGTTTATTCTGCTCGATACGCCGGCAACACGAAAAATGCAGAGGACAACATGAATCTGTTACTCAAAAACTTACAGAATAGTGAAAATAGAGCAGCAAGATTTCGAACAGTGATTGCTTTAGTTTTTGATGGTGAGGAATATCTATTTGAAGGAGTGAGTGAAGGTCAAATTGCTAAAATAAAAACGGGATCGAAGGGGTTTGGATATGACCCAATTTTTATACCTGAGGGCTTTGACAGATCATTTGCAGAGATGACTATGAAAGAAAAATCGAAAATCAGTCATCGAGGAAGAGCCGCAGATAAGTTAATAGCATTCTTATCTACTTCAGAATAACAGAATTATTTAACGCTTCAAGTTGTTTTCATAAATATCGATCCATTCTTGCACAGACATTTTTTGCATAAGTTCACCAATCAGTCCAAAGGGAATATCATCCATTTTTTTGAACCGAACACAGCTTTTACCCATATCCAGTTTGTATTTGCACCTCTTCGGGTACTCTGCTGTAAACCAATCTAATAATTCTGGTTTAGCGTACATTCCCATGTGATAAAAGGCGATGAAGTTCTTTTGTGACGCCAAATTGACGAATGGAAGAGGTGGGAAAGGCTTACAATGATAGCCGGCAGGGTAAATAGATTTAGGAACTTCATATGAAATCATTCCATACTGCTTCCCTTCTTCGAATCCTTCTGGAAGATTATCTAAAATCTTTTTTCTCAACTTTCTAAATGCCTCTTGTCGTTCCGCAGGAATCTTAGATATATACTCCTCTGGGCTGCTTGCTTCGATTTTCATTTTACAAATTAAAGTAATCTTGCTCAAAGGTTTTTTTTTCAGAACATTGCAGTATTATTCATTATGGCAAAAAACTGGCAGAAGTATTTAGCACTTGGTATCATTGCTTTGGTGGTGATATTGATTGCTGTTAAGGTGGTTATTAATTATTCTTCAGGATCTAAATGGACTCCAGAAGATAGGGTGCAAATGGTTTCAGATTGTTTAGATGATCTTGGTGGATATGCTGTAAGGTTCCCGATACAAAGTGAAGAATACTGTGCGTGTACAACAGATACTATACTCGCTAGTTTCAGTAGAGCAGAGTATAAATTAATCGAAAAAGAAAACACCCCAGAGGATGAGAAAAAAGTGTTAAAAGTGATCTCTGAATGCTACAACGCTTATCAGCAAGCCATGTTCAACGCTTCTAAATTGGATTAATGTAGACTGGTAAAGGGAACTGCTACACTTACTGTCGTCCCTTTTTCATTGTCAGATTCAATAGTCAATTCTCCATTCAATAGGTTTACGGCTTCTTTTACCTCATAAAGACCCAAACCGTGATTACCTTCACCTCGTTTGGTTGAATAGTAGAGATTGAAAACCTCATGTATCTCATTTCTAGATATTCCTATTCCATTGTCTGAGATCGATAGATGAAATACTTGATTACTAGAGAATGACTTGATAGTTATACGTTTAGTCTTCTGTTCTGAGTCCAAAAAGTCAATCGCATTTGCTAAAATATTTCTAAAAACTAATGCCAACAACGACTTGTCAATTAGGAAAACCTCTCCAGTATATGGACTGAAATCCACTTGAACACTTTTTTGTTCTAGTTCTTCTGAAAATTTGGAGATTTCATTAGCAAATAGTTCAGTGACATCTATTGCTTCACTTAGCTTAGGTCTAAATAAGGACTGCCTGCTGTCAGTAAAATCGTCAATGTAGCTTGCTAAACGAGAAGTTTCTTGTCTGCTTGACACTAATGATTCTTGTAGTTCTTCCTTGGAGCTTAAATCGACAACATTTTGTAATTTGTTATCTATTTCTGTTAGTGAGTTTCGAAAATCCGTAGACAACTTATATGATATTTGATCAATTTTTTGATTCGCAGCGGCAGTTTTTTCCTTTTCGTTCTGCAGCTGTCCTTTAAAATCCTTCATCTTGTCTTTCAGTTTACTATTCAGCCCGTTAGACAAGAAAGTATATAACCACACAAGCAGGCTAGCATAAATGAGAAAAATATAGTTTTCTAATGATACCGGCTCTAAGTATCTTTTTGATATAATCTCAGAGGCTATAAGCCCTATTCCCTTTAAAACTCCAACTGCAACTCCTATTTCCTTATATTTTTTTAAAAGAATGGGTGTAACGACATAAGGGATAAACCCATTGGAATAAGGATTAAAAATTTACATATAAGTTGTGGTAAAGAGTAACACAATAGTACTACCATGATATAAGAGTAAATGAAGTGAAAAACACGAGGTGCTATCAGATTGTGACGGCTATTAACCTCTTTTGCTCTAAGTAGCATTTTGGCCTCTATACCGGTGAAGAAGGTAAAGGTGAACGCTAGGAGTAGGTATGTATTGTCAGCATTTGTGGAGTAAATCACTATACCTGCAACCATAGTGGTTACGATAGAGTAGGTGCATTCAAAGAGGTATAACCTCTTAAGATGTTCGTAATGGTTGTATTTATTGGTTATCCCTTGTGCAGACATATCAATGCGTAGCAGAGGGTAAATATAATTACTCTTTGCTTTTTCTGAGAAATAGGGATTAACCTTCTATACCAAGCTCGCGTTTCTGATCCCTATTTAGAGGAGCAGGTGCATCTATCATGATATCTCTTCCCATATTATTCTTAGGGAAAGCTATAACGTCGCGAATAGAATCTGTGCCTGCTAGAATGGCTGCAAGTCTATCGAGTCCAAAGGCAATACCACCGTGCGGTGGAGCTCCATATTCGAATGCATTTAGTAAGAATCCAAATTGAGCCTGTGCTTCTTCTTCTGAGAATCCGAGAAGGTTAAACATGCGTTTCTGCAGATCTTTGTCGTGTATACGAATACTGCCGCCACCTACTTCCATACCGTTAATGGCCATATCGTAGGCATTAGCTCTAACCTCGCCTGGTTGTGTCTCCATTTTATCTCTATCTGCTGGGAGAGGAGAGGTAAACGGATGGTGCATTGCATGCCATCTATCACTTTCTTCGTCATACTCGACCAATGGGAAATCTACCACCCAACAAGCATTGAACTTGTCTTTTAATCTTAGTCCCTTAAGCTCGCCTATGTGCAGTCGGAGCTCATTCATTTGCTTACGCACTTTTTCAGCTCCGCCACTGAGCACTAAGATAAGATCTCCAGCTTTACTTTCACAAGTAGAAGCCCATTGAGCTAATTTATCTTGGTCAAAGAATTTATCTACAGAAGACTTGTAAGTACCGTCCTCATTTACTCTACAATAGATCAATCCTAAAGCACCAATTTGAGGTCGCTTTACCCAGTTGGTGAAGGCATCTAACTCCTTACGGGTGTATTTATTCCCACCGGTTACATTGATAGCTACAACACTATCTGCATTATCAAAAACACCAAGACCATTCCCTTTAGCTACTGAATCTAAATCTACTAGCTCCATCCCAAAACGCATGTCTGGTTTATCACTGCCAAATCGTTTCATAGCATCCGCGTAGGTCAACACAGGAATATCTCCTAGTTGGATATTTTTCACCTGTTTGAAGACCGTTCTAATCATACCTTCAAAGGTGTTGAGTACATCGTCTCTTTCTACAAAAGACATTTCACAGTCTATCTGAGTAAACTCGGGCTGACGATCTGCTCTAAAATCTTCGTCTCTGAAACACTTTACAATTTGATAGTACTTGTCTAACCCACTTACCATAAGCAACTGCTTAAAAGTCTGAGGACTCTGAGGAAGAGCGTAGTATTGCCCTTCGTTCAGCCTGCTTGGTACCACAAAATCTCTTGCTCCTTCAGGAGTAGATTTGATGAGGTATGGGGTCTCTACGTCTATGAAATCAGCTGAGTCTAAATAGTCTCTTACTGCTTTGTTTAGTTTACTACGTAGAACCAGTTTTTCCTGAATAGGATTTCTTCTTAGGTCTAAGTATCTGTATTTAAGTCTTATTTCCTCACCACCATCCGTTTCATCCTCTATAGTAAAAGGAGGGGTAAGTGCTGCGTTTAGTACTTCAAAATTGTTGACCTGTATCTCTACTTCGCCCGTAGGGATATTCGCATTTTTGTTGCTACGTTCTATTACCTCACCGTGCACTTTGATCACAAACTCACGACCCAAAGAACGAGCCTTATCATTTAACTCTTTGTCTATTTCTTCATTGAATCCAAGTTGTGTGATACCGTATCTGTCACGAAGATCGATGAAGGTCATTCCTCCAAAATCTCTGCGTTTTTGTACCCATCCGCTAAGGGTTACTTGAGTGCCTTTATCTGTTAATCGTAGTTCTCCGCAAGTGTGTGTTCTGTGCATCGCGGCAAAGGTAGGTTAAAGGTGTCTATTTGAGAATAAAGAGGCGAAGGAAATGTGAGGTACTAGATCGGCTATTTTAAGAAGGGATTGATAGGGCCAAAGACCGCTGAAAATCTAAATTGCAAATAGGTAGACGGTCTAACCTTTTCTATTTTCAGTGGTCAGTGTATGTGGCGTGCCGACAGAATGGGAGTCCTGAACATCATACACATTGTTCTCTGCTGTGTTCAAACTAGACCGTTGTAATATATGTCTGCAGGGTAGTAGTTTGGATTTTCACTATTGAATGTGCCTCCAGGCCCTCCACCTCCTGCTGTTTTTTCGGATAGGTCTGCTTGCATATCTGACCATTCGTCAGATGAAAAAACTATATCTATACGATGTACCTTAGAGTTGTCAAATACGACGTCATAATCTGTAGGGAAGCCATTGTTGTGAGATGCTAAACCTTCATTTACTTCTCCATCCGGTATAAATATTACTTTCTTACAAGAAAAGACAGTAAGCAAAAGTGTCAGAACTGCTGCTGTTTTTATTGTTGATTTGGTCATCTATTTCGCTTTTTTCAAGGTGTATCCATATTTAAGGAAAAGGATGTGGGTTGTTTTAGGATTCGCCCCAGTCAATTCTTGTTCTATTCTATAGCAAAGACCAAGTTCTCCAGCATTTTTTAATTTGTAATCGGTACCTAGCGTCCATCTTACTCGATACCATTCGCTAGCCTCTCCTAGTTCATTGAAAAACTCAGCAGCAAAATCTGGATCTAGTTTCCAATTCTTGATATTATAATGAACTGCGGCTTTAGCTCTAAAGACATTTGTGTTTTCATCTTCTACCTGCAGTTCCTGTTTGCTTTGGTAACGGGTTCTATATCTCAGCGTAAATCGCTTGATATCGTGTTTGTAGGTCAAATCTGCATTCCATCTGAGGTGGTTCTCATATCCTTGGATTTTACCTTGATCGTCATTTTCTCTGATGTAACGCACAGCAGGTGTAAGGTAAAGGCCTTTGGCAAGCTTGTACCTAAAATCAAATTGAGTAAAATATTGGTCCACCGTACTAGCATCATCTTTCAGCCTAAGTTGTTGCTGAAGTGATAGTTTGATTTTTTTAGTCGGTTTGTAATGCAGCTCAGCAGCGGTCCAAGCTTCAAAATCTCGAATGGTTTCGTAAGTTCCTTCTTGTGCTATACTTCCTAAACTTAGGCACAAAGCGATGAAAGTGATATATATATTTTTCATTATTGTTCTGTAAAGTATTTGATAGTAAGTGTAGTACTATCTCTTAGAAAATCAATATTCCCTATTTCTATTTCTTGAATTGCCAAGCCGGTCCTCTCTTCCAAGTCAGCTTTAAGTATTTCGTAGTTTTCTGGTTTTATATTTTCTATCTTCTCGTATTGTATTTTTTTAGTAGAGATACTTTTTACAATCCATAGTTTTTCCATAACCCATAGGGCAACAACTACAGCAATATTCGCTCCTATGATCTCCGCATAACTCATCTTTTGATTTGCTAAAGAGTTGATCACTGATACTCCGATGATGACAAAAAGGTAAGTCATTTCTTTGATAGGAATAGGATCTGTACGGTATCGTATAATTCCAAAAATGGCAAATAACCCTAATGCCATTCCTATATCTAGCTCATACTTTTTAAGGGTAAAGCATAGGAAGAATACAATTATTCCAATCATAAAATAAGTGAACAGATAATCTTTTCTCTTTGCTGCTGAGTAATACAGCCACTTAATTATCACTGTAAGAAATACTAGATTTAGCACAAAACGGAAAGCCATTTTGTAAAAGTCATCGTCGAAAAGTGGTATGTTTAAAAATTCGGTCATTTGGTCGTTAGCTTTGCTATTTTTCCTAGTTTTGGTTTGAAAATATTTTGTTTCAGTTTGGGGTTATGAACTGCCATTCCTATGCAATACTTGCTGATACCCATTGGATATATTTTTTCAGCTTTCAATGCTTTGAAGAAGGGTGAGCTTCGTCGCAGTTTTTCTTGTTTTAATTCTATTATTACTAGTTTATCATCAAAACTCAAACTATTAAATCCTAAAGACACATCTACAGTGATTCTTTCTTTTAGCTCGGTGTTGACCAAAGTGAATCGATAAAATTCGTTGGTGATAGTCTGATTTAAATCGAGTTGTAGCCCAGTTACTTCATTTACATAGGATTTTAGTTCGTCTGTGCTGAGCTGATCGTATTCACCAATTCTCTTTCTGCTTTTAACCGTTCTTCCTTGGGGATCCTTCTGTTTTATCTCCAGAAAACTCAGGTTAGATGCTACGTATTTTCGTGTACGAATCTTCAACCTATCTGACTTACCGTTGTGATGATCGTGATAGAAGTCTAAGTCTTTTGTGTCAAAATAATTAGAGGCATATTCTATTTTTCGCTGACCATCTATTTCTAAAATGGAATAGTCATTTTTGACCTGATTTAGCACTTTATTAAGTTGTGCTATGGTAGCAATAAATTTAGTATCCGTCCTCTTCATCAGAGATACGCTGTCCATTTCATTAAGTGAAATAGGATTGAAGATATCTAAGTTTAGCTGTTGCAAATAGGTGATTGATTAATGGTTTGTTAACGCTGTGTTTAAATTTAGACAACAATTATGCAACATTTATTTCAATTCCTTGAATTACTGTGCTAACTTATATTGAGAGGCATAAATATACTTTTTGTCAAATCAAGCCATCAATATAACGCAGTACAAATCCCCTTTTGGTATGCTCAAATTAGGTGAATACAACGGTGAGTTATGTCTCGTGGATTGGTTACACCGTAAACAAAGAACAAAAATAGATTCACGACTCACTAAGGAACTAAAAGTGCCTTTCGAAGCTGGAGTGTCACCTCTTCTTATCGAAGCGGCAAAACAATTGGACTACTACTTTGAAAAAATCTTAGGGAGTTTGATATACCTATTAAGTTGATAGGATCAGATTTTCAAAAATTTGTCTGGAAAGCATTAGTTGAAATACCGTAGGGAACGACTTGCACGTATCTGGAACTTAGTAAGAAGTTGAATAAGGAGAAAGCTATAAGAGCAGTAGCGTCTGCAAATGCATTATCTATTCTAGTGCCGTGTCACAGAGTAATTGGTTCAAATAAACAACTTACGGGTTATGCTGGTGGTATTCGTGCCAAGAATGAATTACTTACCTTGGAAAATCCGGCATGGAAGGGGCAATTACCGTTGTTTTAATTACCTTGGCGAAATGGAAGAAAACTACTTGCAAAGTGCCGAAAAGCAATTCAACTACTATAAAATGCTAGGAGATAAAACGATAGCTCAACTTTCCGACAAGGACTTGTTTTGGCACTACAATGAGGCAAGTAATAGTATAGCCGTTATGTCAAACATCTTTGGGGAAATATGATGAGTAGATGGACAGATTTTTTAACCACTGATGGTGAAAAGGAATTTAGAAATAGAGATGCCGAGTTTGAAGGAGATATAAGAATTAGACAAGAGTTATTAGCCAAATGGGAAGAAGGGTGGGATTGTTTATTTACTGCACTGAAAAGTGTCAATAATGATAATTTCAGCACAAAAGTTTATATCAGGAATCAGGGTCATTCGATATCAGAGGCTATCAATAGACAGATGATGCACTATGCATATCATGTCGGACAGATGGTCTATGTAGGTCGCATGATAAAAGGAGAGTCTTGGAAAAGCCTGTCTATACCAAAAGGTGATTCGAAAAAATACAACGATGAAAAAATTTCAAAGGATCGAGGTACTTCACATTTCACCGACGAATACCTTAAATAATCGATTTTTTTAAACCTGAGGCAACACTATTGAAAAGATAGTACTCTTAGAAGTAAATAAGTTAAATTAATTATGAAATATAAAATAGCCATTTTACTATTCGTTTTCGGATTCAGTTTTGTTGGGACTGGTTGTAAGGACCGTTCAGAAATTATAGACTTAATCAAAAGAGTAAAAAAAGAAAAAGACAAGGATGAGGATAAAGATGAGGACTATGACTGTCCTAGATTAGAACTCAATTTTAAAGATAAGTGCGAGATGGATGATGGGGAAGTTGGCTTTGTAAATGAAGACTGTGACTGTGAAGTAAGAGAGAAGGAAGATGATTATGATTGTCCTGAGTTAGAAAAGAACTATAGAGATGATTGCGAAACTAAAGATGGTAAAAAAGGGTATATCAATAAAGACTGTGAATGCGAAGCAAAGGAGGAAGGAGGTTATGACTGCCCAAGACTAGAAAAGAACTATGAGGACAGATGTAAAACCGAAGATGGAAAGTGGGGTTTTGTAAACAAGGACTGTGATTGTGAAGTAAAGGAAGAAGAGAAGTTTGATTGTCCTGAACTAGAAAAAAATAAAGGTGATCTGTGCAAGACTAGAGATGGTAAATGGGGAAAAGTAAATGAAGATTGTGATTGTATAGCTAAAGAGGAAGAGAAGTTTGATTGTCCAGAATTAGAAAAGAATGAAGGTGATATCTGCAAGACTAAAGATGGAAAGAGGGGTAAGGTAAATGAAGATTGTGATTGCATAGCTAAAGAGGAAGAGAAGTTTGACTGTCCTGAATTAGAAAAAAATAAAGAGGACTACTGCGTTACCAAAGATAGAAAACGAGGAAAGGTGAATGCAGACTGTGAATGTGAAAAATTGAACTAAGAGTTTTTTTATGCCGATAATTTTAGAACGCAACCTTAGGGTTGCGTTTTTTTTTGGTCAATATTCTAGTACACAGCCTATAGCCTCAGTTTTTGCTACGATAGGTTTTTTACCTGATATTACAGCATCTAAAGCATCTTTTAGGTAATGTTCATTCCAAGTCTGCTTGTAGCTTCCCAATGAAAGTATCCTATCATCTAGCATACCTTGGTATATCGTATTCCCTGCACTATCTAGAAGCAGAAACTCCGGAGTAATACTTGCTTTTAGACTACTTGCAATAGCATAATCATAGTCTCTAAAAATACGGGGCTTGAAACTCTTTTCGGTAGCAAACATATTGATCTCCATGGCTTCGTAGTGGTTACCGCTTATTACTCCTAAGAATTGCACATCAGGATATTGATTTGCAAGTTCGGAGAATGGAGTACTCAATGTCACGCACAGCGGACAATCTGGAGCTAAAAACATAACCACTGTGTGATCTGCCTTTTTTAAAATAGCTTCAAAATTTATGTTGCTTTCGCTGTTAGAACAACCAACAAAAACCAATGCTATCCATATAGATATCCAATTTTTCATATCTGTGGTAAGTCTACGAAGAAGGTAGTCCCAATATCAGGGTTGCTTTCAAAATATATAACCCCTCCAGCATTCTCCACTATTTTTTTGCTTATCGCAAGGCCCAAACCCATTCCAGAGTTTTTTGTACTAAAATTTGGAACGAAAACTTTCTTTGATAGTTCTGGGGGGATTCCTTTACCGTTATCCTTGATCTCTATTAACGCGGTTTGATCCTTGGATTTCAAATCTATTGTAATTCGGCCTTTTCGCTGGTATGGAATTGCCTGGATCGCATTTTTAATAAGATTATTAAACACCCGCTGTATTTGTTCTGGGTCTCCTGTTATAGTGATATTATCTTCTATTTCTGAAATAATATCAGTGTTTTCTGATCTTTTGAATAAATCAATTGAATTGATAAGCACTTGAGATAGGTCAAAATTTGTTTTTTCTCCTACAGGCATTTGTGCAAAATTGCTAAACTGACCTGCCATATTACTGAGACTATTTATCTGATCGATGAGTAGTTCACTTGTCTTAGTAAATAGAGCGTCGAGTTTTTCGCTCGGTCCACCTTGATATGCTCGTTGTAAATGCTGAATACTCAATTTCATTGGGGTAAGAGGATTCTTAATCTCGTGAGCTACTTGTTTTGCCATTTCACGCCAAGCTCCTTCACGCTCAGATTGAGCCATTTGAGATGCACTTTCTTCAAGCTCAAGTACCATTTTATTGTACTGTTTTACGAGCTGACCTATCTCGTCATCTCGGTTGTATTTGATGAGCTCGTTTTTAGCTCGTAGCTCAGTTTTTGCTATTTTTTCTCTAATTAGAAGTAAAGGTTTAGATATCTGTCGACTGATAAAATATGCTATAAGTATACCTCCAAGAAGGAGCAAGAAATAGATGTTTAGAATATTTACTACTAGATTAGATATTTGCTTGTTTAGCAGCTCGTTCTTGGCGAAAAAAGGTGTGTTTAGATAACCGATGACTCTATTCTTCCCATCAAATAAGGGTACGTAAGCACTCAAGTAATCAGAGCCTTCGAGTTCCTCCTGAACCAACAGTTGAGATGACTGCTGTCTTGTAAGTTCTAAGTAAGCTTTGGGGTTCATGTGATCACCTAGTACTTGTTCAGAAGTGAGGTATGGCTTGGTGCTAGCAAGCAGTTTTCCATCATTGTTGAACAAGTTGATATCAACTTTGTAGGTGCTGCTTTCCTCGTTTAGCATAAGCATACGCTGTTCAGGATCTTGCAATTTTTTATCAAGATCAATTTTGTTTTGAAGTCGAGTACTTATACTCTTCACTTTTGTGAGTAGCTGACTTTCTAGATTTTCATTGTACCCAGACCTGATATAGTTTATGATAATATAAACTGAGAATAATAGTCCCAGTAATAAAATAATGGTCAGAGATGTTTGAATTCTGGCACTTAAAAATCGAGAAGAACCAGGTAAAAAAGCAAGACTCAAGGAATGCTGAGGAGACAGTAGGTTATATGATAATAACGAAAGGAAGAGACTCAGAACAATAAGAATAATAACGCTAAACGTAAAGGCCGATAACCAAGATTTCAATCTATTTTCTGGCTTACTAAGTATTACATCATAAGCATCACTAGTAAAAGAGACATGATGAAAAGCTCCAAAGGATAGCCAAGATGAAGATAGATTTTCTGGCTGTTTATCTAATCTGTAATCGTAGCTACCACGTTGACTTACTAACTTATTGTTGTAGTAGATTCCGTAGGAGTAGTCATCGACGGTAATTAGTTCTTTACTTTTTTGATTAGCAAATACTTCTGGATATAAAAATTCTGACTGTACTAAGCGTGGTTGAAGAATAATGAAGGTTGAACCAAAATGGCCATCAATATCGCAGTTTTCATATTTGGCTATATATCCATTGAAACTACTAGGAGATGCAATTTGATAGAAATAGTCACTCGCTGTTCTTTTTGTTTGAGTGTTAAACACCTTATTTAAATCCTCAAATGAGTAGAGTGTATTCTCATTTATGTTTTCGCCAGAAGGACCAAAACTCAGTAGTTTTAACTCATATTTTTCTAGATAATTACTGAAGTATAGGTTTTTAATTCTACTCTCGATTACATCTTTCTTAAAGATAAAATTTCGATAATCTTCGGGTGTTAAAAATTCTTGAGAAAGTTGGTTCTCTATTCCTTTCAGAATGCTTTCGGCTCTTGGGTCACTATTGCTAATAATATTCTCAGCAAAACTTTGGAGGAAGGTCTTTTCTCGATTTTTGTGTCCCGTAAATATTAAAATTGAAATAAAGAGAGCTGAATAGATGAAGTGAGCATAAATTTTCGCTCGGTTTTCTTTAATTCCCAAGCTTATCAAAATGCTAAGGCCCAGCAGTAATATAGGTTGCCATAGATCACTAATAGTTCGATTGCCTTCCCAAATCTGTACTGAACAAAAAATCAAAATAGCTACGACAATACCAATTCCTATCTCCTTAATAGTTCTTTTCTTAGAAAAGATGTAATGCACTAAAAACCATAAAATAAAGAGAGAAAGCCCAAGTAATGCTATGCTGAATATGGAGTAAAATGAAAGCTTAAAAAGCTTTTCAAAGTCATAGGATATAGATGAATGCTCAGCTAGAGCTATTATGAGACTATAGATGAAATCAAGACTGAAAAATAGAAGAGTAAACTGCCCGATACTTCCTAGTAGACTAGGTAATTTTCCAAGCAGAAAGATAAGTGTTAGAGTAATAGAGCTTGCTCCTAATATATGTATGAATAGCCTAAGGGTTAATTCCTTGTCTGAGATGTTTTGAAAGCTCTCTATGGTTAAAAAATAGAAGTCTTTGAACGAAGTGCCCAGATAATAGTAGCTAATTATATTAGCGATGGCCAACCCTAGCGATATCCATATAAATACAAAGCTGTCTTTAGAAAAGTAGTAGAGGATTAAGAAGATTCCTGCAATGCAAAGTGCAAGTTGAAACCACCAATAGAGCCCACTTTCTCGATTGACTGTGATGAATGTTAGTGGGGTATTAGGAGGTTTGAGTTGTAACTGATTTTGATCTACCAGCTTCTTATTACTAAGTTCCGGGAATGCTTGAATCACTCTGCTATGGAGTTTGCCTTCGTTTGCGATTCTGAAGGCTAGATAGGCATCATTTCCATTGTCAAAAACAACATAGCTGTCATCACCATATGAAAAATACACGGGGTATTCAGTGTTATTTTCAATAGCTGAGTCTAGGTTTACTTTATTGCTGTTCCAATAAACAGTTTTGTCATCTGAACGAGCATATAAATACCACCTTTTCTTTGTCAGACTCATTGCACGTTCTGCATTTTCAGTCTTAAAGTCTAAAGGCAGGTACTCTGAAAAAAGTTGGTCTGCTTCTTCTTGAAGGTTAGCTACTAAAGGTTCTAATGATACAGTAGAATCCTTATTATTTGCATTGATGTGTGTAACCGCCCAAGCTATCATACCTAGAGCTGAAATCACCAAAAAGGTCCATAATATGATGACGCCTTTTTTCAATAATGAAGTTCTTTACTTAGATAATTTTGAACGTAGTCAGAGACAGCGTTTTCCAAATCCCAAAATGGTTTATCAAAGCCTACCGCTAAAGTTTTGGACATTGTCGCTTCTGTATAGTATTGGTACTTATCTCTTATGTCTTCAGGTGTGGGTATGTACGAAATCTTAGGTGCTAAGTTCAGTGCCTTAAAAATGGCATTACCTAAATCGTTGAATGTGCGTGCAGTTCCAGTTCCAGCATTATATATTCCTGATGAAGACTGTTCCTCGTACCAAAACCACATTAGATTTAGTAAATCTTTCACATAAATAAAGTCTCTGATTTGTTCTCCATCTGCATAGTCAGTGCGGTGACTTTGAAACAATTTCAGACTACCTTTATCCTTGATTTGATGAAAGGCGTGATAGACCACACTAGCCATTCTACCTTTATGATTTTCGTTTGGGCCGAAGACATTAAAAAACTTAAGCCCAGCCCAAAATGGGGGAGTAGTTTCTTGAGCAAGTGCCCAAGTGTCAAATTCTTGCTTACTTCTTCCATAAGGATTTAAAGGTTCCAAATCTTGAATACTCTTTCCATCATTGAAGCCATGTTCTCCGCCACCATAAGTTGCTGCAGAAGATGCATAGAGTAAAGGAATATTCTTATCTGTACAGAATTCCCAAATGGATTTGGAGTAGTCTAAGTTTAGCTTTTGAAAAATGCTTAAGTCAAATTCTGTCGTATCCGTTCTAGCTCCAAGGTGAAAGATGAACTCTATAGAGTGTCGATGCATGTCAAAAAGAAAAACTTCGCGATCTATTTTGGCAGTAAATTTTGCTTTTTCTAGATTTTTATGTTTCTCACTTTTACTAAAGTCATCTACCAAAATGAGGTCAACTAGACCTTGATCATTGAGAAATGAGACAAGACAACTTCCAATAAAACCTGCTGCACCAGTTACTACGATAGCCATTGCGACAAAGTTACTAATATGGGTGGAGTATATTTTATTCATTAGGATGAATAAATACTAGAACCAAAATTATGTGCTGCCGCATTTTTAAGGGTTTTTGTTTCCAGTAGCTCTTCAATTACTCATTTTACCTAAACTTGCAGTGCTCAAATAATTCGATGTCAAATAAGTTGGTATACGTAACTAGAAAAGTCCATTTTAATGGAGCTCACAAATTGTACAATCCTAACTGGACCGTTGAACAGAATGACGAAGTCTTTGGTAAATGTGCGAATGAAAATTGGCATGGTCATAACTTTGATTTGTATGTAACGGTGAAAGGTCTTCCAGATCCTGATACTGGATTTGTCATGGACTTAAAAAAATTGAAGCTTATTTTACAAGATAAGGTAGTGAGTAAGTTGGACCACAAGAATTTTAATTTGGATGTTGACTTTCTTGAAAATGTAATGCCTAGCATAGAAAACATAGTGGTTAAAATTTGGGAGCAAATAGAGAATGAGCTACCAAAGCGGGCTAGCTTACACTGCATTAAACTCTATGAAACTGAAAATCAGTACGTAGAGTACTACGGTTAGTCTTGCAGTAGTTTTTTTATCGCAACTAGGTGAGAGAATAGCACTGCTGGTACTATAAAACTAGGTAGCAGGTTAAACGGAAAATATAGTATCCCAATATTTGGTTGGTCAAATGCAAATTGTTGGAAAGGTAAAGGAGCAGACAACAGAGCGTTGACTACTATGTTTAGCAAGAAACCCAACATAACTATATTCCATAGTAAGAGTACTTTTTTACTAATCAAAGCCTTCTTAAAATAAAGGAAGTAGACAATTTGAGCAGTCAATCCTGCTATAATATCAAAATTTCTTCCTTCAAAAGTCATAAGCTCTGGGATTAAACCAGCTGTGAATAACCATAAAAAACCTATCTCTACTGGAATCCTGACAGTATGAAGCAATGTAAGACTTTCTAAATCTAAGTTTTGAATGAAGTTCTTTCCCTTTTGTGTTAAAAACAAGGTAACTATGAGTATGAGCGTTGGTGGAATAAGGAGTGCAAATGCAACTGGATTTTCTATTGGATTTTGATAAAATCCAATAGAACCTAAAATGGATTGAAGTAATATCCACCCTGCTGTAATTAATACGTAGGTTTTGTTTTTGTTGGAGGCTTTATATAGCCAGTACCAAACATAGATTACTGAAAACCCAAAAATGAGATAAAGATAGGTAGATCTGCTAACATAGAGTCCCAAAAGTAAGTGAGAATTCTATAAATAAGTCTAGACTATACCTGTCCCAGGTAATATCTGACTTCTTCAGATAATAATCTGAGCTTATTTGTATAAAAGTGAGCAATTACTTACTATTTTTATTCCTTTTTTTGCTTTGTATTATTTTTTGATTATACCTTTGTAAGCAATTACTCACTTTTATCATGACTGCTAAGAGAAAAATGATTTTGAATTCTGCACTTCAGCTTTTTGCTAGCAAGGGGTTTGACGCAGTACCGACTAGTTTGATAGCAAAGAATGCTGCGGTCTCAGAGGGGTTAATTTTCAGACATTACAAGAATAAGCAAGGACTGCTTACGGCTATTATGGAGGTCGGGAGAGAAAAAGTGAATGAAGGTATGGAAGAGATTTTAGCCTTGGAAAAACCAGAAGATCGGATAACAGCGATAATGGAGGTCCCATTTCATATGGAAGAAGAAGATTATCCTTTTTGGAAACTTATGTATTCTATGAAGTGGAATAATGAGGTTTATGATGATGAAATGAGTAAGCCCATTAAAGGGGCTCTAATCGATGCATTGACTGAAATGAAATATTTAGATCCAGAGGGCGAAGCAGATTTGATTATGGCGTATATGGATGGCTTTGTAACCACTGTAATTCTAAAGAAGGACGTAGTAGATAAGGAAAGACTATTAAATACATTAAGAAAAAAATATAAATAATGAAAATAGATAATAATGCTCCTATAATGCTCACAGGGGCAACAGGTTACGTAGGTGGTCACATTGCTAAGAAGTTGCTGGAAGATGGACATATTGTTCATGCTCCAGTAAGAAGTCCAGATAATAAAGAAAAGATAAAGTACCTCGATGAAATAGCAGCAAATAGTAAGGGTGCAATCAAGTATTTTAAGGCAGATCTATTACAGTCGGGTTCATACGATGAAGCTATGAAAGGGTGCGGGCTTGTGATACATACAGCCTCACCGTTTATTACAAGTACAAAAAATGCTCAGCGAGATTTAGTAGATCCTGCTCTCAAGGGAACTGAAAATGTAATGACTACTGTTCAGAATACTGAATCTGTAAAACGAGTGGTGGTGACTAGTAGTTGTGTAGCAATATACGGTGATGCCAAGGATACCTTAAACTATCCAAATCAGACCATGACCGAGGATATTTGGAATACCACATCTTCTGTAAATCAAGCTCCGTATAATTATTCAAAAACGGTAGCAGAGAAAAAAGCATGGGAGATGACCGAGGGTCAAACTAGATTTGATACGGTAGTTGTTAATCCATCCTTTGTACTTGGTCCTGGGGTTAATCCATATGGGACTTCTGAAAGTTTTAATGTAATGAAGCAGATGGGTGATGGGACGTTGAAGTTTGGGAGTGCAGATCTAAATATGGGTTGTGTGGATGTACGTGATGTTGCTGAGGCACACTACCGAGCAGCATTTACTCCAGAGGCGAAAGGAAGACACATCTGCTCAGCAGAAAATTTAAGCTTTCTGGAATTAGCAAATATGCTAAGACCAACCTACGGTGATAAATACCCATTACCAAAGAAAAATATGCCAAAGTGGTTGATGATGATAATGGGGCCTTTAGCTGGCATCCCTCGTCAATTCATTAAAGACAACGTAGGATATCCATGGAAGGCAGATAACTCAAAAATTAAGAAAGAATTGAAGATGGAGTTTCGACCTATTCAATCTACCGTCAATGAGTTTTTTGCACAAATAGAGGAGACAGGAGCATTCAAAAAGTAAGTATGAAAGTTATAATAACCGGTTCTACCGGAATGGTAGGACGTTCTACACTTAATGAATGCCTTGTAAGTGATAAGGTTTCTGAAGTTTTAGTTGTAAATAGGAGAGAGCTCGATGTTTCGCATCCTAAACTAAAAGAGCTGATTCATAAAGATTTTATGGACTTTAGTAATGTGTCTAATGAGTTCAAAGGATATGATGCATGCTTCCATTGTATGGGTGTTACTTCGGTGGGGAAAAACGAATTAGAGTTTACAAAATTCACCTATGACATTACCAAGTCCTTAGTGGATGCATGCCACACTGCTAACCCAAATATGGTTTTCAACTATGTGAGTGGAACTGGAACGGACAGCACAGAAAAGGGCAGAACAATGTGGGCTAGAGTCAAAGGGAAAACTGAAAACTATGTGTTAAATAAAGGCTTTAAGGATGCCTATATGATTAGACTCGGAGCATTGATCCCTGAAGGAGAGGTAAGTTCTGGAACGAGCTGGTATAAGTATATCTACATACTAATGAAGCCATTTAATCCATTGTTTAAGATGTTTAAATCTGTCACTACTAGCAGCAGATTTGGTAAGATGATGATTAATTCGGTAACGGCTAATCAGGATCTTAAGCATCTTGAAGGGAAGGATATCAATGCAATGGCAGCAAAAGGATGAAGTACTTAAAACAATTTGGAGGTAAGCTTACCAAAGAGCGAATTGCTCAATATGAGAAATCACCCAATTGGAAAGATGGTGCTTTTAGAAACTTAGTCCAGACCGGTATAGATATAGGAGGAAGGAAGCTCCAGGGATGATTTATAACCAGTTTTTCAAAAGAAAAGGTCGAGAACCTTTAAAACCGCTGCCGATTTTATCCTTAGACAAAGAAGCATTCTTATCTCCAACTGAAAAAGCAAAAATGATATGGTATGGGCATTCGGTTGTTCTAATGCGTGTAAGAGGAAAAACTGTACTTATTGACCCTATGCTAGGTCCTGATGCATCCCCGATAGCCCCAATGTCAGTCAAGCGTTTTTCTAAGAATTCACTGGATTTAGTAGATGACTTCCCTGAGATTGATATTTTACTAATGACGCACGACCATTATGACCATGTAGATTTAGCAAGTTTTGAAAAGCTACAGCCGAAAGTTAAAAAATATGTAACTACCCTAGGAACTGGAAGACACTATGAAGATTGGGGAGTAGCGAAGCAAAATATTACAGAGATGGATTGGTGGGACACTCTAGAGATTGAAGGATTAACTATTCATTGCACACCGTCTCGACACTTTGCTGGTAGAGGTGGAAACAATAGAGCTAAGTCATTTTGGGGCGGTTGGGTAATACAATCAGAAAAGGAAAATATCTACTTCAGTGGTGACGGCGGTTACGGAGGCCATTTTAAGAAAGTAGGAGAAAAGCTCGGCCCATTCGACTTTGGTTTTATGGAGTGTGGACAATACAATGACCTGTGGAGAGACATACATATGCATCCAGAAGAAAGTGTACAAGCTGGTATCGATGCCAAAGTGACGAATATGATGCCAGTGCATTGGGCAGGTTTTGCTCTTGCTATGCATCACTGGAAGGAACCGGCGGATAGATTTGTTTCAGCAACAAAAAAAGAGGGGGTTTCTTATACTACTCCCTTGATAGGTGAGGTGTTTACCTTAGATTCAAAGAGCAAGGATAAATGGTGGGACGAATTCGACTAAGCCCCTAGATCATAGATACCTTGAATATCCTTCAGCAGATGATCAAGGTCTAACTCTAGGTCAATAAGCTTTCCACTTTGTATATCAAAAACCCAACCGTGTACTTGTAGTCCTCTTTCGTTATAGGCTCTTTGAACATCAACTGTTTTGGTAAGATTGATGCATTGCTCCTGCACGTTGAGTTCTACTAGTTTATTGTATCGATCATTTTCATCCGAAATAGCATCTAGGTCTTTTTGGTGTGTCCTATAAACGTCTCTGATGTTTCTTAGCCAGGGATTGAGTACTCCTAAATCTTGGGCTCCCATAGCGGCTTTTACTCCTCCACAGAAGTAATGACCACATACTACTACGTGCTTGACCTTAAGGTGATTCACTGCATAATTAAGTACTGCCATTGCATTGGTGTCTGTTCCGACCACCATGTTAGCTACGTTTCTATGGACAAAGATTTCTCCTGGTTCTGCACCTATCATGTCTTCTGCAGTTACTCTACTGTCTGAACATCCTATGTATAAGATTTCAGGACTTTGACCTTTTGCAAGGGTTTCAAAGTATTCTTTATCGGTGTCTAACTTAGATTTTATCCAAGATTGGTTATTTGCAAATGCTTGCTGAATATTCATTATTAATTAGTTTGGTGTCAAGTATATAAAAAAAAGACTTGAAATCAGTTATTTCAAGTCCTTCTGGTTGATTTTATTTTTAGATTACTCTTCCGTGGAACTTTGCTCTTCCATAGCGGCCTCTTGTTCTGCTGCGGCTGCAGCTTCTTCAGCTATTCTTTTTTCTTCAGCAGAGCTAGCTTCTGAAAGCTCTTTTAGCTTGGAAAGTCCGTTACTCCAATCTTCGCCCATTTGCTTTTCCATATCCATCATAGGAATCATTAGATTAAATGGCCAAGGCATCTCACTTTCAAATCCCCAGCGAACTTTAGTTCCCTCTCCATCTTCCTCCAAATAAGTATATCCTTTTCCAAGTCCTTCGTTTGGTCTGGTGAAATTGAGTTCTGTTAAAAATGCTTTGTTTTCTTCGACCTCTACAACTTTTTGACATCCTGCACCAACTTCTTCTACTTGACTATCCCAGCAGTTGGATGAGCCGACAGCACCGTCTTCTCCCTCCCAAGTATGTTTGATGTTTTCATCTTTTGCCATCCAGGGACTCCAGGCATCCATTCCTTTTAATGAGCCTGCGTGTTTCCAAACGTTTGATGGAGAAGCTTCTATTGTAATTGAGTCTTCATAGCCAAAGGTTTTTGGCATTGCGGCGGCTGCTATTAGAGCTATTACTATGATAGCACCTAAAGCAATTAAGATTTTTTTCATGATTTGTATAATTGGTTTAGTTCTTACCGAATATAGGTAAAAAAAATCTGAGGCTTTATAGAAGAGTATGTCGGATTACTTCGCGATAAGCGTGCTCAGCTTATTAAGCTTACCAGCATTATCATATTCATATTGATACACGCCTTCTTCAGCAGATAAAATGGCGATATCATCTTGAAGAATAACATCATATGCCTTAACGCTTGCATCAGAGCTTATTTCTGAATCTCCTATAAAGTCTAAATTTGACTTATCGAAAACTCTTAATCCAGCATTTCCATCACAAATCATAAGAATATCATCTCTCACTCCAAGTCCGTAAGGATCAGCCATTGGATGCATAGATAACAATGAAGGGTTTCTAATCTCCGCAAGATTCACTACATAGAGTCCGCTCTCAGCCTGGCCACATCTGCTATTTCCTCTTAAGGTAACAAATGCGATATCTCCTTGCACAACTACAGGGTCACAACCTCTTGCGTGGCTTAGTTGAGATACATAAGTCGGCGTATTGCCATTATTCCTATCGTAGATTAGCATACCGACGTTAGTTCCTAGGTACAGATAATCTTGAGTTCCAAAAATCGTCTCTACTCCATTACCTATATTAAACTGACTGATTTGTCTAAAATCATTATCCAAATCGAACGTGGTCATGCTCCAATCAGATACTACATATAGTTGACCAGCTACTATGCTGAATCTAGCCATAGAACCAGAGACTCCACTTCCTGAAGATCCTGAGCTATTCACTCTATTATTGTCTGATACAGAAGAACTTGTACTTGATGATTCGAAACTAACTCCACCGCTAAAATCATCATTTGCGAAACTTCTCGGATTGCCTCTCCAATTTCCTTGATTGTCACAATCAGTTTCAACTACCTCAGTTACTTCACGACTCTCCCATCTCAAAATAACGCTATCTGAATTGTTCTGATCACTTAAGATATCTTCTCCTCTGCCAATTATTCTTGGTTCACCGTCCATAGCTATTGCTACAATATCTGGTCCTTGATTCGCATAAAGTGTATTTCCTTTCATAGCTACATCCAAGCAACCATCTAGTTGTATAAACTCGGTGAATATTGGAGCACTAGGATTAGAATTGTCTACTACGTGAAATCCAATTCCTCTGTCTACAATATACAGTCTTGAACCAAACGTGTAAATCTTTCCCGGGTTTTGAAGCTCTTGTGTTGGCATAGCTTTAAAACTCTCCCTCACTTCTGTGAGAGCTTTTTTAACAGGTGTATATTTTAGGTAAGTTCTGGTTTCTGTGCATTTGTCTTGGCAACTGCCTAAACTGATAAGTAAAAGAACAAATGCAATAGGTAAAGAGGATTTTATAATATTTGACATAACCAATTAGTTTTGTATACGATGTTCAAATATAACGAAACCGCCAAGAGGAAAGTTACAGTCTCAATGTCATTTTTTGAATTGGTGATGGATTTAAAGGCTTTAATTCTTCTTTCTGCATTTATATTACTTAGAACTTACAGTTCTGCTCAAGTTCAAGAAGGAGCTGTTAAACTCAAATCTGGGATTGTACTCAAAGGGGAGATTGTAGACCTAGCTTATAATGATTTTGTTCGTATTGTATTGTTAAAGGATACTGCATTTATAGACTGGGAGGAGATAGCAGAAGTAGATTTACGGAAGGTAGCTCCAGAATCAGTGCAGTATATTGGCGGGAGAAGGCACAAAAGAGCACCGCAACCTTACACGATGGGTAAGACCTATTTCACACTAGATATGGCCAATAGGTTTGGATATTCTCCTTGGCTTGTTTTAAATCCTGGGTTTTCTTTGGGTGTTGGTCATAATCTAACCGAAAATTTAGCAGTGGGAGGTACTGCTGGAGTAGATTTTTATTGGTCAAACCTTGCGAATTTATATCCTCTCGGAGTTGAAGGAACATATCGTTTCCAAAAAGAGGGATTTACTCCTTTTGTAAAACTGAGAGCTGGGATAGCTTTAGTAGAAAATCGACCAAGATGGTGGGGTAATGAAATTACAGTCGAGCAAGGACCATTTTTGGGCCCTTCGATTGGTATAGCCAATAAGAAAAGGGAACACGCTGGATGGCACTTAAGTCTAAGTACTATGATTACTGAATTAAGAGAAACAGGCACAAATACTGTATTCGATGGTCAACAATGGATAAATGTTCCTTTTAGTAGAACTAGGAATATGTTAAGAACCGGAATTGTATTTGGATTGTATCTAGAATAAATTGAATCTGACATATAAAAAAAGCCCGGTTGAGAGTTTCTCAACCGGGCTTTTTTAAGTTCTAATGAACGGTTAGTTCTTTAATAATTTATTAGAAATAGTACCAGCATCAGTGGTAATATTTACAAAATAGTATCCTGATTGTAGCTCAGATAAATTTGCGGTAACCAAATTACTTGGAGCCAGTGTCAACACATTTCTACCTGTTAAATCCACTATTTCAATAGCAGTAACAGTGTATTGAGGTGCTACACTTACAGTCAAAGAATTCGTCGCAGGGTTAGGATATAATGAAGTTGCATTTGATGGCAAAACTTGCTTAGTAGATAAGGCTTCTACAGTTACCTCACCATTAATAACTGCAAGTCTTGGCATAGAATATCCTAAGATAGTATCTATATATGTACGACCTTTTTCAGAACCCATACCTGGATTTGAACCAATAGAGTTCATATGAGCAGTTACTGGTTGACCCATAAATTCACCAACTACAGTTTTAGCTAGTGCAGATTCTGGATCCCAAAATTGCCAAGGAGAACCTTCGTTGTTCAATACTTGATCAGCAACAGGTCTTATAACTGGGAATAATCCATCTACTTCAGAATTTATCGTAATCTTATCAAATGGTGCAGCATAAATGTAGTCTACTTCAGCACCATAGTTTGCTCTTGCAGCAATAGTATAAGCATCATTACTTAATATTCCTTCAAAGGCAGCGTTATTACCTACAGCAACTGCTTTTTGAATGTATAAGTTAGCACCCTGAACATCTACAACATCTTCGTTTGTAGTAGGAACGATAACCGTACCTTCACCAAAAGGAGCGAAAGGGTCTCTAACCGCTTGAAAAGCAATCATAGGAGCATCTCCTGTTTCTAACCAAGAAGTGTCTGCTAACGCACCACCCGCAGTGATTACTGCATTTATTTCTGAAGAAGTAGTGCTTTGAGCATATAAGTTTAATGCTCCGCCACTTCCATCGATTTCACCTACAGTAGCTCGGTCAATGTACGATGGACCAACTCCTCCAGCTCTGAACTTCTCAAGTTCCATTTCTTCATTTTTGTCCAACGTAGCATAAGCTAGAGCAACATATCCACCAGTACCTTCACCATAAAGAGATATTCTATCTGGGTCAATTGAATACGTGTTTCCTCCAGCTGCATCGTTTCTCATAAACCTTACAGTTTGCTTCACATCGTGAATAGCTCTATACACAGCATTCAGTAATTGGCCTCTTCTCACTTCAGCACTTGCAGCTAGTGGATTCCAACCAAGTCTGTAGTTTACAGCTGCAGCTACATAACCTCTTTTAGCCCACTCTGTACAAAGTACAATTGCTGTACTGTCGCCTTTGAAGCCTAAGGGAGATCCGTTTAACCCTGGAGGTAAGAAGTTACCAGTATGCAGGAATATAATAACTGGTCTATCTGTAGTAGCGTCAACCGTTGAGTTGGCTCTATAGACATCCATTTTTATTTCTGTAACCTTAAGGTCAGAAGAAGCATCTCCAGGATTGTAGTACTTACCCGGAATAGGCTGTCCAGTACCTAGAGCCGTTCTAATCTCAGTAATGTCTCGACCAACATTTGCTGCATTACTAGTAGTAGACGTAAGAAAGTCTATGTTAGTACCTACTACGATGTCAGAGGAAACCTCAATGTCTGATTCAGTATATATCGGATCGATATATCGTTGTTGTGCATTCGCTGAAAATGTCCAGCAAGCTGCTAAAAGTGTAAAAAGTATGTATTGTTTTTTCATATAATGTTGTACTGTGTTTGTTAAATTTTAAGCACGCAATATAACTATTTCTTAATCTTTTGTAAACTTAAGGTTGTGTTGAACTGAAAAATATACCATTCTTCCAACAAAAGGTCCGCCGTATACTTGATAATTCAAGTTATTAAAAACAGATCGTTGACTATTCTCTCCCTGTGAATCTAGCAACGGCATAATACCCAATATGTTTGATCCACCTAGTTTGAAACTGGTGTTCCATTTGGGTACCTCAAAGTTTATTTGAGCATCTAGCATATCATAAGTTGGGACAAAACCTGTGAATTGTGGAGAGCCTTCGAATACAAATCCTTCTATCCACTTATAGTTAATTCCAAATCCAAAGTTCTCACCTTCTATACCAGGTAATTTCAGTTTAGTACCTGAAAAACTAACATTGAATTTGTGCTCTGGCGTATTAAAGGCAGGAATAATTGGATCATCTGTTCCTTGTTTGTTCAGCACGTTCCAAGAGTAATTACCTCCAAGATTAAACTTATCAAAATAGTAATTCAACCCTATAGCTACTCCTTGAGTGGTGACTATAGATGTAGCATTTGCTGCTACTCGATATGCATTTACAAAGTTGGGTGTTTTAACCGTTTTGTTTAAGAAAAATGGATCTAGCCCAAAATTAAAACCAATAAAATTGATATAAGAAGTGTAATAATAACCTGCATCAATGAACAAGGATTTGTCAAATAAATTCCCTTTGTAACCAAATTCTAGTGTTCTGGCTTGTTCAGGTTTTATAGGTGCTACATTATAGTAGTCTAATAGTGATCTATCTGCTTCATCAGCATATGCATCTCTGAATGATTCAATACTCACTAAAGAGTCAAAACCATTTAAATTACCAAGCAAAGTAGCTCGCCCTACATCATAAAATAAGTACTGGTCAGCTAATGTTGGATTTCTTATGGCAGAACTAAAGGATACTCTGAATACGTGATTTGGTCTGTGTTTGTAGATGAAAGATGCTGCTGGAGAAAAGAGGTAGTCGAAATTTTGATTTTTGTCTAATCTGGTAGTTACATTAGCAATTACTCGATTTAATAACCACCTTTTTTCTATACCTGCATAAACTCCCGCTTCCAAGTTTCTTATGACTACACTTCCGGTATCTTCTAAGATAGTACCTTGAGAATTTGGGGCAAACATTCTCCCATTTCCACCAAGAGTGATTTTTCCAAATTCAGGTGTGAAAATGTACTGACCTTGCAGGTGATAAAGAGCAGATTTATCAAAAAAGCGAGTTCCTCCGTCCGTAAACAGTCTGCTTGTTATATCATTGAAAGTGCTGTCAAATTGATCTGTACCAGGATTTAGTCTATTCTGATCAACCAAGCTACGAGCATAGCCATGTATACTGGTTATGGTATCTCTATTCGCGGCTACGAAAGGCAAATAGTAATTTTCTGACCATTCTTCTTGAGATCCGTGTATATCTGGATTATAGGTTGGAAACCCTGGCCAACTACTTACTTGTTTGTAGATTCGAAATGGAGCACCACTCCAAACACGCTTATAAGCATTGTACCAGTCACCTTCTAAACTAGCTTCTTCATTTAATCTGAAAGCAGTTGTAACTATGTCGTATGTGTTTCCGGCATCTTCTTGTGTGCTATATGCACGCACAAAAAATTTACCCGGTTTACTTAGTTCTAAGTGATTTTGCCAAAATCGGATATCATCTAATCTGTATCTATTATCTCCCTGATAGACGGTACTTCCAGTACTGAAATTAAACGAGTAGTCTAATTGAACGCTGTCTGCGAAACGATAGCTTAAGGTTGTATTTAGTTTTAGGTTATCAGTAGTGTAATCTACTAGATCTTTTTCATCATAACCTGTTCTGTAAAAAGTGCCGGCTCCGGGAACTTGACGGTGACCTTGAGGGTTATCAAAGTCGTCATTACCGGCAGTAAGAACTTCGTCTCCATATCTATTCACGGCATCATAACCACCTGGATTTAGTTGGTTGTGGTCACTATCTTCGGTAGGATTGTAATTCTCTGCTTCCCAGTCATTGGCCTGCATATAGAATACGTTGACCTTGTAACCAAAGGTTTCCCTACCTTCTTCATTGGTGATATAGTCGGCATATCTTATTGCGGCTTGAGCTAGGTTTCTTTCTCCCAGTTTAACTTCAGAGGTCACACCAGGGAAATCATAGGAGGACTTAGTCTCCATGCTAATCACACCATTAAAGGCATTTGGGCCGTAGAATGCACTGCTAGCACCAGCTATTACATTCACACGACGAATGTCCAAATCACTAGCTCCTAAAAAGTTTCCTAGTGAAAAATTTAATCCTGGTGATTGATTGTCAACACCATCTATAAGTTGTAGTGATCGTACTGGACTTGTACTATTGAATCCTCTGGTATTTACTACCCTGAATCCTAAACTTGCTGCAGTGACGTCTACTCCCTTGAGGTTTCCGAGACTTTCATAAAAGGATGCGGCAGGAGCATCTTTAATGGCCTTAATTCCTATAGATTCTACGGTCAAAGGAGCTTCTTTTTGTTTCTCAGTCACTCTACTTGCTTTCACCAAAGCACCTGTCAGAACATTCTCTTGAGCAGGACTCATAACTATGGTTTTAGGCGTAGTATTTGTCACATTCCAAGTATAGTCTTCATATCCTAGGTAGGATATTTTCAGTTCTACTGGCAGTTTATCGACTTTGATTGAGAAAGCACCACTTTCGTTTGTTATTGCTCCGATTCCAGGTATTTGTGGAGCAACAACATAGGCACCAATAAGTGCTTCACCTTTTTTGTTCTTCACTTTACCCGTTATGTTTTGGGCTTTTAATATAAATGGAACCAAGAAGACTAGGAGTAACAGAGGAAATCTATTTGAGGAACAAGTTATCTTTCTGATTGGTCTTGAGAATATTTGCATGAATGAAAATAGAGTTTCGAAAGTAGTGTTTTCTGTTTATCTACAATGAAGTTTTTGTTATTCGTGAGTTTTAGAATTGAATAACTTTGACTTTACCAATGAAATTAGTAAAAAGAATATTTACCTCATTATCTATACTTATCTTATTTAGTGTTTTGATTTACGTGCTAGGTCCTAAACCTGATAAAGTAGATTTAAGTCCAGATTTGATACATGAAAGTTCAATTTCTGCTCCACCTATTCAGTATGTTGAATCTACAATAAGAGCAGAAGAGGCAGATTTAAATATTAAACCAGGGAATGAATCCATTCTATACTGGGCAGATAGTATTGGGCAAAAAACTGAATATGTGTTGCTTTATTTACATGGATTTTCAGCCAGCCCTGTGGAGGGGGATCCGGTCCATTCAGATATTGCTAAGAAATTTGGAATGAATTTATATGCTCCTCGACTTGCAGATCACGGGTTGGTAGAGGAAGAAAACATGCTGCATTTCACTGCTGAGAAATATATTCTTTCTGCTCAAAAAGCATTAGCCTTAGCAGCTCAATTAGGAGAAAAGGTAATCTTAATGACTACGAGCACCGGGAGTACTGTTGGTCTGTACTTAGCTTCATCTGCAGAAAATAAGATTGATGGATTGATTTGCTATTCACCAAATATCAAGGTATTTGATCCAAAGGCTGATTTGCTTGCCGGACCTTGGGGACTTGAAATAGCTAGAGTAGTAAAAGGGGGGAATTATCACAGTTGGGATGCTCCTGTGGGTGCAGATTCATTTTGGCATACTACATATAGACTGGAAGCACTCGTAGAGTTGCAAAGGCTGATAGAAGGGACGATGACTGATGAGGTGTTTAGAAAAGTGTCAGTACCCACATTTGTAGGTTACTACTACAAAGACGAAGTGTATCAAGACTCAGTGATATCAATAGCAGCTATACAAGACATGTATAAAGAATTGGGTGCTGAAACAAAAGCTGAGGTAGTCTTCCCAAAAGCAGGAAAGCACTGTATGCCTAGTAGATTTTTTGGTGAGGACATCGAACATTTAACGGAGAAAACATCCTCATTTCTAATTGAAGAAATTGGTTTACAAGTAAACTGATACAAGAGAATTTAATCAGATTATTGAGTTAGTCTAATCAGAGCTGAATATGAGTAGTACTTTTTTTATTTTGCTATTTCTTTTTGAAAATGGTTTCAAATTGCAGCTCTAAATTTTAACTGTTCAGCATTAGCCTAAAAAAGTACATTTATGTATAATGTATGTTAAGAAAAATTTTGGATTCAAGCGAATGATGGAGCTCTCAGGTGGACACTTAGTGTGGCTTACCCTGTGGGCTCTTTTAGCAACTTGTTTTATAGAAGGATTACATGTACTTGGTTATGAGTGTTTTAAAGTCCCATGGCTGCCTTTGTCAGTGATAGGTACTGCGGTTGCTTTTTATCTCGGTTTTAAAAATAATTCCTCATACGATTGTATGTGGGAAGCTCGAAAGATTTTGGGAGCCATAGTTAATATTAGTAGAATGTGGGGTGTTTCTGTTAAGGGATTTGTTTCGAATCAATTTACTGAAAAAGATATACCGCAAACAGAGCTAGATGGAGAAATTACTCGATTGATTTATAGACATATCGGGTGGTTATATTCACTAAGAAGTCAGCTGCTCATACCTACTAGTTGGGAGCATATTAACCAGAGTAAAATGGTTAGGAAAGTAACACAAACGCGGATAGATTTTTATGGAGTAGGCCAGTTTACTGATCAAACTACCAAAGAGATTTTACCTACCTGCCTTCCTAAAGACGAAGTTGATAGACTGTTAAATGCCCAGAATACCGCTACTCAAATCATCGACCAGCAAAGTCAAGATTTAAAAATCTTGAGAGAAAGAAAAATAATTAATGATTTCAGGCACATGGAGCCTGAGAATATCCTCAATGATTTCTATACGCATCAAGGTAAAGCAGAGCGTTTCAAGAAATTTCCTTTCCCAAGACAGTATGGTAGTATGAGCTATGTATTTGTTGGGCTATACATATTTTTGTTGCCATTTGGAATGGTAACTGAATTTCACGATTACAAGGATTTTGGAGACTGGGGAGCATGGTTATCCATCCCATTTACCGTCATTGTAGGATGGGTTTTTCTTATGATGGAGCTAATAGGTGATTATTCTGAAAACCCTTTTGAGGGTCTCGGTAATGATATTCCTATGCTATCATTATGCAGGACAATAGAGATTGACCTAAAAGAAATGTTAGGTGAGACTAATTTGCCACCGAAAATAGAAGTGGTTAAAGATGTACTGATGTAATTAATCTACCTCTTCGTAGTTTGTGTATTCTACTTTTTCTTGAACCACATTTAACCGTTTATAGCAGATTTTTTACTCGGGTAAAGAAGTTTGTCTATGCTACTGTTTGCCAGTGAAACGATTAGTCCAAATAGTAACGCCCACCAAAAGGAGGTTACCGTAATTCCACTTACGAAGTAGTCCATTATTTCAACTATAAATGCGGTTAATGCCAAGCTAAATAGTCCAAAAGTTATAATGGTAATAGGTAGTGATATAATAGTTAGTACAGGTCGTATTAGGGTATTTAATATCGCTAGCACTAATGCAGCGATAATCGCGTGTACATAGTCTACAACCATTACTCCTTCTAAGTGTTGAGCACATAACCAAACTACTCCTCCAAGAAGTAAAAATTTAATAATTCTGTTCATTTACCAATTCTATAACAATTCCTTTGCCGTAAATAATATACTGACATTTTTTCTTGAAGTCTAACATTGATAGGTCCTGAATATTAGCTTATCTGACACTTTGTGAAAAAAAAAGTGTTGATTTGAACTATGGCCAAGAACTCAATAATTCAGAATAAAGAACTATCCATTTGGGAGGCACTCATACCTGTATTTGCTCTTGTAGCAATGTTGGCTTTCAACGTCTTTGTTTTTGGTGACGATGCTGTAAGTGGTAGTAACCAGTTTGTTCTACTTATGGGTGGGACTGTTGCAGGGTTAGTTGGCTATTCCAATAAGGTTAGTCTTGATAGCATGTTTAAACAAATCGGAGCAAACCTTGAATCTGTCTCTGGTGCTATTGTCATTTTACTTCTAGTAGGATCTTTATCTGCGGCCTGGCTCATTAGCGGAATAATTCCCGCTATGATATACTATGGTTTACAGTTGATTAATCCGACCATTTTTCTTCCAACTGCAGTAGTTATATCTGCTATAATAAGTATTGCTACTGGTAGCTCTTGGACCACAAGTGCTACCATCGGGATCGCTCTAGTAGCTATCGGTAAAGCTATTGGATTACCTGCTGGAGTAGTCGCAGGAGCAGTAATCAGTGGAGCTTATTTTGGTGATAAACTGAGTCCTCTAAGTGACACTACAAATCTAGCCGCCGCTATGGCTGGTACTTCATTATTTACTCATATACGTTATATGGCATTTACTACGGTTCCTACTATTTTAATTACTCTATTGGTATTCGGCTTCTTAAGTGCAGGATATGACGTAGGTGAAGTACAAGGAGCAGGATATCTAGTTGATGCGATTAAAGAGAAATTTCATATATCACTATGGCTGTTCATAGTCCCCATAATTGTGATTGGTTTGATAGTAAAAAAAGTAAATCCTTCAGTTGCTTTATTAGTTGGAACATTGATAGGATGTATAGCTGCAGTGATATTCCAACCTGGATTAGTGGATGGTGGAGTTAGTGCAGTTTATAAACAATTGATGTCTGCCATTACTACAGGATTGACGGTGAAAACTTCAAATGTCGCACTCAATGATTTATTTAGTGCGGGAGGTATGAAAGGAATGTTAGGCACTGTATGGTTAATAATATGTGCCATGGTTTTCGGTGGAATTATGGAAGCGATAGGGGCTTTGAGTAGAATCAGTCAAGCACTACTTAGTTTAGCAAATACAGTTTTTGGACTATTTGCCAGTACCGTTGCCAGTTGCCTTGCATTGAACGTAACAGCTAGTGATCAATATCTAGCAATAGTTGTACCTGGAAAAATGTTTCAAAAAGCATATAAAGAGAAGAATTTAGCTCCAGAAAATCTAAGTCGTACGCTTGAAGACAGCGGCACGGTTACTTCAGTATTAATTCCTTGGAATACGTGTGGAGCTTACCAGAGCAGTGTCTTGGGAGTAGGGGTAGGAGAATATTTTGCGTATGCTATTTTTAACTATCTCAGTCCATTTATGACTTTGATATTTGCTGCGTTTCAAATCAAAATAGCTGAACTCAAAAAGGATAAAGCAATAGACTAGAGCTCGGTGAGCATGAGTTTATAATCGTATTGAAGATCCTCATGAAGTTTAGCTATAGTTTTCTCAACGAGATCGAGCTGCCTGTTGTACATATTTAGCAATACCGTATTTCGAGCATAGGACGGCTCCATTGCCTTCAGTTGTGTACAAAAATGAATCAGTAAAGCCGCTTCAGTTTCTGGTTGCTTGGAATACTTAATGTATTTTTTGACTGTTCGCAGTATCTTCCTTACCGATTTTTTGATGAAGTAATAGTTTTGATGATTGATGTACTCAAATTGCTCATCAACGTATTCCTTGACAAGATCGATATACCCATCTTCATTATGTGATTCGAACAACAAATAGGTAAGTAATTCTTTGTTTTCAACTTTGTACTTGCCAACCCTTAACAGTAGCTCACGAAGCTCAGAGGCTTCTAGGTGAGCTATCTCCTTTTTAATTTGACTTATACTAGCGGGCTTCATTTGTCAAAACTTGGAATGGTTTCTATGTAGAGCTGCTCAACCTTTGTTCTAGCCCAAGGATTCCTACGTAGAAATTTTAAGCTACTGCCAAGACTAGGGTTGCTGGTGAAACAGTTTATTCTGATTCGATTTCCAAGCTCTTCCCAACCATAAAACTGGACTAAAAATTCAAGGATTTCCTTCAACTTAACGCCGTGCAATGGATTATTTGGTTGATCTTGTTCGATTCCTTGATTTCGCTTCACGATGGTCCAAATTTAGGATTATTTTATTGCTAGGTAAATTAGAGTATCAAAGAACTTCTGGAAATAATAGTTCTTTACTTATTTGATTTTTCACGATTTTTTTGGATTTTCTCTATTGTTGAATATTTTAGTATTTTTATCCTGAGATATAAAGGATATTCCTTAACGGCATAAAAAAGCCCTTCGCATTGCGAAGGGCTTTTAGTTGTAAAAAACTATATTAATAGATTCTTATACTAATTCTACGTTTACGGCACTTGGGCCTTTTGGACCATCTTCTACTTCATACGTTACTTGATCTCCTTCATTGATTCTGGTTCTAGTCCCTGTTTTGTGAACAAAAACGTCTTTACTTCCATCTTCTGGTGTGATAAAACCGAAGCCTTTCTCATCGTTGAAGAATTTTACTGTTCCTTTATTCATGTTATTATATATAAAGTGCAAGAATACTTCGTATTGTTCAGATTAGTGCTTTTGTTCGGTGTATTTAACACTTCTATAGTTTGAATTACTACATTTTCTCATTTTTAGTAGTTGTGTAGGGAGAAAATCACTTTTTCAGCACGTATTAGGTTTAATAATGACTAGTCTGAGTTCGACGTATCAAGTTGATAATGGCCAAAATGCTATTTTTCAGATAGTAGAAAAATTCATTTTCTAACCTTTTAAAGAGAATCACTTCTTTCCTTTGGCTTTTAGCCCCCTAGAGATTGGCTTTTTATGTTTTTTGGCCTTGTTCAATTTTTTCTTTTGTCCTCCACCTATATTGTAATCTTTCTTGTTCTTGTCTTTCTTCTCA
Organism: Bacteroidia bacterium; assembly: GCA_965655315.1. Taxonomy (GTDB): domain Bacteria; phylum Bacteroidota; class Bacteroidia; order NS11-12g; family UBA9320; genus UBA9320. The sequence continues at coordinate 85,849 of CBFHGJ010000002.1, read as the reverse complement.
TGGTGACTTGCCCCAGCTTGTCTTTTTATTTTTTTATGAGGGTTCTTTTCTATGATTCTAGGTCGTTCTTCTTCTATTAGCTGCTGACTAGTTTCTACACGAGATGGCAACGAATTTTCACTGATGGACATCTCCATTAAATCCTCAATAGCTTTTTTACCTTCTTTTTCAGATTCTGTGAAAAATAGGATTGATTCACCCTTGCGTTCTGCACGTCCTGTTCTTCCTATGCGGTGCATGTAGTTCTCAGGATATTTGGGGGTGTCAAAATTGATGACGTGAGAAATAGAGGAAAGATCCAATCCTCTGGCAATCACATCTGTGGCTATAAGGACCCGAAGGTGACCTTCACTAAACCCTTCTACTGTAGCAAGTCGATTGTTTTGACTTTTATTGCTATGTATTACGCCAAGGTCGTTCCAGTATTGATGGACCAATTCATCAAACAGTAAGTCTGCGTGCTTTTTGCTATCTATAAAAACCAGTACCTTGGTGAATCGCTCTTTATCTTCTAATAGACTTTTTAGTAGGTTTATTTTAGTGTAGAAATTTGGAACTCCAAAGCTCAATTGATTGATGTTATCTAACGGAGTGCCACTTAATGCAATAGCTACGTAAGCAGGTGCGTGAAAATACTCATTGATCAGAATCTCCACGTCCTCAGTCATTGTAGCTGAAAACATAATATTCTGACGCCTTTCAGGAAGTAATTGAAATATATTATTGAGCTGAAATCTAAATCCTAGATCCAACATGACATCTACCTCATCAATTACTAGTTTTTTGACATCTTGTAAAAGCAATGCTCTATTCACCGCCAAATCATAAAGTCTCCCTGGTGTGCCAACTACTATGTCTTGTCCCTCACTTAGTGCAGACATCTGAGTGCGAATGTTTACACCTCCAAAAACACCGAGAGTCCGAATGTTTTTGTATTTAGTGAACAGACCAATTTGATCCACTACCTGTACGACTAATTCTCTTGTCGGTACCAGAATAATAATCCTTGGTTTATACCCTTTAGAATATTTTAGTTCTTGCAGTAAAGGAAGCATATAAGCCAACGTCTTACCAGTACCTGTTTGTGATATTCCAACAACGTTTTTACCCGAGAGGATGACTGGGTAAGTCTCAGATTGAACTGGAGTAGGTTTTTCGAATCCTAGATCGTCTATTGCATTTGCTAGAAATTTATTGATGTTCAGTTCCTGAAAAGACTCCATAAGATGAAACAAAGGTACTTGATAAGTGTGTTTTTCATTGGGTGTTTTGTTATTTGTTTCGTACCAGATATACGCTAGAAACTTAAAGGTAATTTATTCCAGAAGATTTGAGAGAGTTTTATCTTTCTCTCCAATTTTCACCTAAGTGTTTTGCTACTTTCACTTCCTTATGATCGTTGAATTCAAGGTAAGTAAATAAAGCAGCTGCTTTGTTTATGTCGTGGTCTTGATCTTTTCTAGCTTCTTCCGTATAGTAGTTTGCTATAAAGTTAGTATCAAAATCACCTTCTATGAATTTTGGATGTTGCATTGCAAACCTTCCAAAATCCAAAGTGGTAGGTATACCCTCTATTTTGAAGTGATCTATAGCCTGAATCATTCGCTGAATAGCTTGATTCCTATTCTGACCCCACACGATTAGCTTAGCAAACATATTGTCGTAGTAAATCGGTATTTCGTATCCATCATAGACGAAATCATCTAGCCTAACAAAGTCAAATGGAGGTACATCATACGTCTCTATCTTACCAATAGCAGGGACGAAGTCGTTTTCTGGTTCCTCTGCAGTAAGTCTAAGCTCTATGGCGTGTCCATTGGCTTTTATGTCCTCTTGCCTATAACTCAGTTTTTCACCTCTTGCTGTGCGTATTTGTTGTTCTACAAGATCCATTCCCACAATCAGCTCTGTTACAGGATGCTCTACTTGTAGTCTTGTGTTCATTTCTAAGAAATAGAACTTGTGGTCCGCGTCCAATAGAAATTCTACTGTGCCGGCTCCGCTGTAATTACAGGCTTTAGCAACATTTATCGCTGCCTCACCCATTTCTTTTCTGAGTTCATCTGTAAGCACAGCACTCGGAGCTTCCTCTACTAGTTTTTGGTGTCTTCTCTGTATAGAGCATTCACGCTCCATTAGATAGACTACATTTCCAAAATTATCAGCTATGAGCTGTATCTCAATGTGGCGAGGTTTGGTAACAAACTTTTCTATGAAGACCGATCGATCGCCAAAAGCACTTTGAGCTTCACTCTGTGCAGTTCTCATTTGCCCTTCGAGATTCTCCGGTTCGTGGACGATACGCATTCCTTTTCCTCCACCACCAGCACTTGCCTTTACAAGAACAGGGTAGCCTATCTGGTCAGCTACTTTGGCTGCTTCAGCAATGTCTTCTACTGCGTGGTTAATACCTGGAACTAATGGTACTCCGTATTTTTCTACCGCTTGCTTACTTGCTATTTTACTTCCCATTAGGTCTATAGCCTCAGGGCTTGGACCTATGAACGTAATTCCGGCTTCAGTAACTGATTTTACAAAAGCAGCATTTTCTGATAAGAAACCATAACCAGGATGTATTCCATCTACATCATTGTCTAAACAAATTTGGATGATTTTTTCAGCTTGAAGATAACTCTCAGCACTTGGAGGTGGACCTACGCAAAAAGCTTCATCAGCTAATTGTACGTGTTTTGAATCACGGTCAGCTTCTGAGTAAATCGCAACTGTCCGAATGCCCATCGTCCGACAGGTTTTGATAACTCTAACAGCTATTTCCCCTCTATTGGCTATGAGTATTTTTCTCACGGCTTTCGAAGCATTGGTAGTTCTATATACTCCGCTTCTTCTTCACTTATTGCATTGATACCAAATACTCCTCCTTCAGCTCGGGCTACTGCTACCGCTAGGCCACGTAGACTATCGTACAGTTGGGTAGCATATCTTTCATTCAGTTTTGGAAATATTTCATTCAATTGGGCAATGTGTTCTTCTAAGAAAGCTAGTCTCTTCTTACCGTCTGCTGACAGTGACTTTAGAGCGAAATCAATCTCTTCATCAACACTCTCATTTATATCATTGTAAAGGTGCTTTACATCATTTTCCAAAGCAAATGACTTGATATGAATGATCTCTTTCGCTCGGTCTATTTCTGCTTCATCGATATCAAAATCCGCACAAGCTATGAGTAAAGTAACCCAAATTGGAGAGCGTCTCACTAGAGTTTGCTCTTCTTCTGACAACTTCTGTAATTGGTATAACATTAAATGTAATTTTGCAGCGGCAAATTTATGCAAACTGACCTAACAAAGCAGATAAAACAACTTTTTGTAAAGGAAGTCCAATCGGAATGGAAAAACCGATATGCACTTTGGTCATTGGTACTGCTGCTTGTTGTCTCGGTCTTCATCGTATATACCATTCAGAAGGAGGCAAGCAATAAGGTTTGGCATACACTTTATTATGTGGTACTTGTTTTTGGAATAGTCCAGAATATTGGAAGAAGTTTTCTTACTGAGAATAAAGGCACGCTTTTGTACTACAAGTTTCTAGTGGACAGCAGAGCGATTATTATCTCTAAAATCCTGTATCAATTTGTGGTAAACTTGTTTTTCTTATTGGTACTTACCTTACTCATGAACTTTTGGCTTCCGCAGTCAATACCGCATTTTACAGAGTACCTAATTACGGTGGCACTTTTCACACTGTGTAATTCCGCTGTTTTTACGTTTAACTCTGCACTTGCATTAGGAGCTAAAAATAGTAGCCTGGTTGCATTGATATTGAGCCTGCCATTACTCATACCCAGCTTACTAGTTAGTCTAAAATCGGCAAGTAAAAGTTTAGCACCAATTGATGGTTTAGTTTATTGGCAAGACTGGGCAGTTCTAGGCTTGCTTCTGGTGATGCAGCTGACGCTCTCAGTAGTGTTGTTTAAGTATGTGTGGGAGGAGTAGTTTCTTTTGGAGGTAGGCGGTTGAAATTTTATTAAGAAGCAGTAAAGGTATCATAGAGTATCTATTTGGGAAGCCTCTATTAATCTTTTGTAATGTATACTGTCGCTATTCACATAATATCCGTTTAGTTTGCCTTTCAACACATTAAGCTCAATGATATCTTCTTCTTTTAGATTATTAAACATTGATTGAGAGACCTCCAAGCGGTATTTTTTATCCTCATTGAAATAAGCGTAGTATTTTTTGGTTTTTTTAATGCTTCGACGTCTCCTTTTTTCTGTAATTTCTTTTTTATAGAGCTTGCCTTCTATCACCACTTCCTCATATGCACCGCTATAATTAATTAAACTGAAAATAGAGTATACAATCACAAATGAAAAGAATATTGAAAATGTAGGAATAGCAAGAATGGACTCAATGATTTTTGCAATCTTAGAATTTTTTGGCCACTGCAGTTCAAAAAGTGAGGCATCTCTGATATGAGCATAAATAAAAAGTGAAAATAGGAGTAGCCATAGAATAAAAACATACCTAAAAGGGAAAATCATTGTAGTCGTTTCTCCTTAACCTATACATTCAGTAATATAAATAGCTACCCAAAAGACCCCAAGAACGGTAATGATTGCGGGGATTAAAATTGCCAATCCCCATTTAGAAGAGCGTTTCTCTTCAATTGGCGTCTCAACTTTTGTTTTTTGATGCTCTTCAGAGATCTCACCTAATAAGCCTTAGCAAACAATACCCTTTCCTTACTTGGATTGCCTGAGTATACACATTTCCCATCTTCTTGAGGATTGTCAAAAGGAATGCAGCGGATGGTAGCTTTAGTGAGTTCTTTTATCTTGTCTTCTGTTTCCATAGTGCCATCCCAATGTGCAGATATAAATCCGCCTTTGTTTTCTAGCACATCTTGGAATTCTTCCCAAGTATTTACATTGGTGATATGATTGTCTCGGTAATTAAGAGCTTTCATATAGATAGTTTCCTGAATCTCATTCAATAGATTCTCTATCTTATTCTCAATATCAGTGAATTCGTATGACTTTTTCTCCTTAGTATCTCTTCGAGCCACTTCCACAGTTCCATTTTCTAAATCTCGTTGTCCTATAGCTATTCGCACTGGAACTCCTTTTCGCTCCCATTCAGCAAACTTAAATCCTGGTTTGTGGGTGTCCCTATCATCAAACTTGACACTTATGCTTTTGGCTTTCAAGTTATCGATGATTGGTTTTACCTTTTCGTAAACAGCTTCTAGCTGTTCTAGCCCTCTATATATTGGTACAATGACCACTTGAATAGGTGCTAAGTTTGGAGGTAGTACTAGTCCTTCATCGTCTGAATGAGTCATAATAAGGGCACCCATCAATCGAGTACTTACACCCCAACTGGTCGCCCATACGTGATCCAGTTTCCCCTCTTTATTGGCGAATTTCACATCAAATGCCTTGGCAAAGTTTTGTCCTAGAAAGTGCGAAGTTCCCATTTGCAATGCTTTTCCATCTTGCATAAGTCCTTCGATACATAGGGTGTCATCTGCCCCGGCAAATCGTTCACTTTCTGTTTTGTGACCCATGATAGTCGGAACAGCAAGTACAGACCTAGCAAACTCTTCATACACCCTTACCATTTGGTCAGTTTCCTCGATAGCTTCCTGCTTAGTAGCGTGTGCGGTATGACCTTCTTGCCACAAGAATTCAGCAGTTCTAAGGAATAATCGAGTTCTCATTTCCCAGCGAACAACATTGGCCCATTGATTCACCAATATTGGGAGGTCTCTATAACTCTGTATCCAACCCTTGTAGGTATTCCAGATGATAGCCTCGCTGGTAGGTCTTACAATCAGCTCTTCTTCCAATTTTGCTTTCGGATCTACACGCAACTTTCCTTGATTCTCAGGATCAGTTTCTAAGCGATAGTGCGTTACAACAGCACATTCTTTAGCAAAACCTTCAGCATTCTTTTCTTCGGCTTCAAAGAGACTTTTTGGCACAAATAGTGGGAAATACGCATTTTGATGACCTGTTTCCTTAAATCTACGATCCAATTCAGCCTGCATCTTTTCCCAAATAGCATATCCATATGGCTTTATAACCATACAACCTCGTACACTACTATGTTGTGCAAGATCTGCATCCTCTACTAGATTATTGTACCATTTGCTATAATCCTGCTCTCTTGTTACTTTTTCGAATCCCATGTGTTATATTGGTATGCTAATTGAATATTATAGTATGACGGCAAAATTAAACCGTTAAGTTAAATTAAAATTTTAGCCATATGAAATTATATAAAAATCCCATTCTCGCCCTTGTTTTACTCGCTAGTTGCACGACTAGTAGAATCACCACGACCACTGTAGACGACGTTTATTACACACCTTCAGATGACATAGTGATTGTACAAAAAAAGCCACAAGTAGCTCCTCAAAAGTATACGCCGACAGATGCGACAACTCAAAGTACGGAACGTATCGAAAGAGTATATGACGATGAGGCTATTGCTACTGAGGATTATGCTGATGTAGATGAGCAAGAGTATATAGACTATGAAAACAGGATACGTCGTTTTAGAGATGAAGATTTTGAGTATTCATTTGAAAATGGATACGTAGATGGTTATAGGGATGCGATGCGTGATTCACGGGGCTTCAATAACGGTTGGAACAATGGCTGGAACAACGGATGGAATTCTTGGGGACACAGTCCTGGGTTTGGTTATAACTATGGTTGGAACCGATGGAATAGATGGAACAATCCACGAGGTGGATGGCACGTAGGTTGGAATTCTTGGAATGGATGGAACGTAGGATACGGCTGGGGTAATCCAGGTTGGAATAGATGGGGAAATCCTTACGGATGGAATAACGGTTGGAACAATGGATGGGGCGGAGGATTCTGTGCTACGCCTTTTTATGATCCTTGGTATGGATACAATTCGTTCTATGGACCAGGATGGGGAGGTAGTGCTTGGTATGGAGGAAATAGATGGAACAACGGTTGGAACCAAGGATATGGTTGGAATAACGGGTTTAGAACGGCAAATAATAACACTACCAATAATAATAGTGGTGGAGTAAGATATACGCCAAGTAGAGAAGCACAGAGAGCGACAAATAGTCCTAGGCAACGTGTCGGGAATAATAAGTCAACCACTGTGGGTTCAACAACTACAAGCAACAGAAGACCTGGAAGTGGAAGAGCAATAAACACAACTAATGGTCAGACTGGTGTGACCCAAAGTTCTAGTAACATTGGTACGGCAACTCCTAACACAAGTACAAGGAGACCTCAAGTTACTACTGGGTCAACTAATACAAGTAGGGGAAATTCAGGTGTCATTTCTAATTCTAATTCGGGTAGTGTTAAATCAAACGAAGGATTAGGGTCGAGTAGAAGATCTGTATCAGGAACTACTAGCGGTTCTTCAACTTCTGGCAATGTGAACAGCAAGACGTCTACACCAAGTAGAAGTTACTCTCCATCTCGTACTAATGCGTCGAGTAGAGGAAATACGTCTAGTGGAACGAATACAAGATCGTCCACACCGACAAGAAAGAGTACTACGCCTAGTAGAAGCTATTCGCCAACAAGAACGAATAGGACAAGTACTCCAAGTAGAACGTACACTCCTTCGAAAACAAATAGAACAACTACACCGAGTAGAACATATTCGCCGACTAGAAGTAGCTCGCCTAGTAGCAGAACACAAAGTAAATCGTATAACTCAGGGAGTAGTTCTAGGAGTTCAACTCCAAGCAGAAGTTATACTCCTTCAAGTAGTTCTAGGAGTTCAACTCCAAGTAGAAGCTATACCCCGACTAAATCTCGGAGTAGTTCTCGTAGTAGAAGCTATACTCCTACAAAGTCTCGGAGCAGTTCTCCTAGCAGAAGCTATACTCCACAAAGGAGTTCAAGCAGCTCCTCCAGAAGCTATACACCTACCAGAAGCAGCAGTTCGAGTAGAAGTTCTTCTACCAGATCTAGCTCTTCTAGCAGCAGTAGAAGTGGGACTTCTAGTAGAAGTAGTAGCTCAAGTAGAAGGCGATAATTGTCCTTATAGTTAACAGTTAAATTAAGTAATCAAAATGAAAAAAATTATTAGAAATATAGGATTGGTATGGGCTTTTTTAAGCCTTGGCGTTGCTACGGCAACTGCTCAAAGTGATGTTGATGCACTCAGATATTCATTGATTCCAGGTAACGGAACTACAGCTCGAAGCTTAGGTTTGGGGGGAGCTATTGGAGCTGTTGGAGCCGATCAGGCAGTGGTACTTAGTAACCCTGCTGGACTGGCACAGTTCAAGACAAATTCATTTAATATCTCTTTAGCTACCAATTCCTTGAAGAACACGGCGAGATTTACAGACGGGGCGTCTTCAATAAATAATAATTTCAGGTTTGAGTTGCCAAGTATAAATGCAGTATGGACAAATAGGAAAACGATAAAAGGTAATCCTGTTAAAACTGGATGGGTAAATACCAATTTTCAGTTAGGATATAATAGAGTAAATAACTTTAATCGAAATACTTCCTATAGACGAAGTGGAGCTCCTTCATCATACACAGACTACGTTGCAGATTATGTAGCGGGTATTAATGCTTCAGAATTGGAAGCTACTCAGGAAGAGCTAGATCAAGGTTTTTTGTATTTCGAGAACATGTTTTGGCAGTCCTTCTTAATTGACTCCATTAGCAGCGAGAGTTACTACGCTAATTATGATGCTTTTGTCCCAGGAGGATTAACGCAAGCAGGACAAATTATATCCGAAGGTGGATTAGGAGAATACCATATGGCATTTGCAGGTAATTATGAGCATAAAGTGTACTTTGGAGCTAGCATAAACTTGCAACAAGTCAATTATTCTGAGAGAAATCAGTTTACTGAAGTAGACAACCCATTAACAACGAATAACTGGGAGAGTTATAGCTTTACCAGAAATATAGTAACATCTGGTGTTGGAGTAGGAGGAAGACTTGGCGTGATTGTACGAGCAAATGACAATCTAAGGATCGGCGGGACAATACACACTCCAGTTGTCTTAAACCTGACGGACAATTACTTTGATGAGTTATATGTCATTCAAGACGACGGCTTCATAGACGACTTGAGAACTATTGATAAGGAGTACAGCTATAGAATTACTACTCCAGCAAGATTTGGTCTACAAGGTGCTTATATTTTCGGCAAGAAAGGTATGGTCTCAGCGGAAATAGAGACGGCAGATTATAGCACAATGAGCATAACATCTGATGATTTTTTGTTTGAAGATGTAAATGGTGAGATTGTAAATAATTATGGAACGGCTACGAATTTTAAAATAGGTGGTGAGTACGTATTGAATTCATTTAGGTTCAGAGGTGGCTATAGCTCCATAGGAAATCCATTTATTGACTCTGATAATTATAGAAGAAATATTATAAGTGGTGGATTTGGAATCCAAGAACGCAATTGGGCTTTTGATTTAGGTATTTCAAGAGATATGCAGCGAGATATTTACGTACCTTATGAAGCACAAAACTTAGAATCACCATTGGTAAGAAGCGATTTTAATGGAACGCGACTTATGCTCACACTTACTAATAAGTTTTAGCAATACCACTTTTGACTTGTGAACGAAGATAAGCCGATAGATCCAATTGTACTTAAACGGATGATGATGGGCGATTTTTCATCTGCTTTTTCTGATAAAAAGGAGACAGTGAAATCGAATACAAAAAACGTAAGGCAGAGTTGGATTTACATTTTGAAAAGTTATATCCTACAAAATCCAGTATTCAACCCAATCAAAAACTTAAGCTCCAAAAGGAGGCTTTGTATGATTTTCTAGTGGACGCAAAACGTACCGGTATTGTGTCTGCTTATATTATCGTGGGCAAAGGTGAAGGAGTTCTTCGTCAAGCGGTAAACAAGATTTTGAAAGAAGAAGGCATAAGAAGTAGTGAGGTGGCCGATCCGCCATACTTAGGTAATGCGATAAAGATTAAGCTTTAGTTATTCTTATCAAGATACAGACTGTTGATCGCTGATGTAAAACAATTGTTATCTAGATGATTCCATCCCTTAAACTAGCTTATTTTTGACGGGAATATGCGAAGCCATTTTTCTCTATTAGCAGTTCTAGTCTTTAGCCTTTTTAGTGCGTCAGCACAAACTTATCAAGGACTGCTTTGGAAAATTACGGGGAACGGACTTGAAAAACCTTCCTTTTTATATGGAACCATGCATGTCAGTAATAAGGTTGCATTTCATTTAAGTGATTCATTCTATAAAGCAATAGAGGCTGTAGATGTCGTATCCTTAGAAATAAATCCAGAAACATGGATGTCAACTATGACCAGTCAAGATTATGTGGCTGATAAAATGGGGAATGCATTTTCAGTGCGAAGTCAAGATCAGTCAAGCGGTTTTTATAAATCACATTTCGCTGTAGAAGAGCCTTCTAATAAAGAACTTGGAAACGCTCTCAGTGCTGAGTTGGGAATCTTAAACTCGCTATTGTATAGAACTAGTAATTATTCTGCAGATTTTCAGGAAGACACGTATCTTGATCTATTTATTTATCAAGCTGGAAGGAAGCAAGGTAAAGAGATTACAGGCTTAGAAAATTTGGGTACCACTATGTTGTTGAACGAACAAGCAGCAAAACCTGAAAAAGACAAAGAACAAAAAAAAATTCTACGAGAAATTGCGGAGAGAAAACAGTACGAGTTACGGAAGTTGCTAGCTGGGAAGAACTATGGAGAGGTGATGGAGGATGCTTATCGAAATGGGGACCTAGACCTCCTGGATTCAATGAGTAGGTTAGGTGGCACAGATAAAAACCACGACTTAATAATAGTGTATAGGAATCAAAAGATGGCTGAAGCTATGGATTCTATTATGCAGGAAAAATCACTTTTTGCAGGCATTGGAGCCGCTCACTTACCAAATAGCTACGGGGTAATTCATTTGCTTAGAGAAATGGGATATACTGTAAGGCCAGTTTCTACGAAAAAATCAGATTACTCATTAGAGACTAAAGATAGAATCGATAAGCTTTTTGTAAAACATGATTTTTCTAAACAAACTTCTTTTGATGGCAGTTTTAGTACAATGCTTCCTGGAAGATTGTATGAATTTCCAGAATCTGGGGGAGTTCGCATGGCAGCACATCCAGATATGGCTAACGGGGCTAGATATGTCATTACAAGAATAAATACTTATGCATCTCTCTATGGAAAATTAAAATCAAATTACATGCGGAAGCTGGATAGTCTGTTTTTTGAGAACATTCCTGGGAAAATACTTTTAAAAAATGAGATACAAATTGATGGTTTTCCTGGATTTGACATTACGAATAGAACAAAGAAAGGGGATCTGCAACGGTATAAGATCATTGTAACTCCTGTCGAGATCATCATATTCAAAGCTTCAGGAAAAAAGGATTTTATAAAGCGAGAAGAAGTAAATCAGTTTTTCGAAGAGATATCATTTTACACCAAAGAGAAGGAGATAAAATACTCTCCAAGAAATAATGCCTACAAGATTAGTTTGCCAGGGATAGATATCTATGAAGGAGAGAATACTTCCTTTTTTCGAGGGTATTGGGAAAAGACAGTCCAGAGCTTTGAAAATGATGCGTATTACTCTATCCGAAATAAGAGTCACATTGATATAGAATATATGGAAGAAGACTCTTTTGAGTTAAATCATATTACAAAGTTTTACGCAGAGCAGTTTGATTATAAGCTTCAAAAAATAGAGCACGATACAATACTAGGATATAGCGGAAAGAAGGCTATAGCTACTCACCCAAGCAGACAAAAGCTCTGGATTTGGGCTATTATTAAAGGCAGTCAATATTATTTATTGACTGCACAAACGGATGATTCAAGCAAAGCAGCAAGTTTTTTTAACAGCCTCCAATTCAATGAATTTCAGTTTTATCGTCCTTTTTCTTGGCGGTATGATACAGCACGGTTGTTTTCCGTATACTCAAATGTGAGGCCACCGGGAGAAAAAGAATCATATTATTTCTATGATGAGTATGACGACAATGAGGATTTATCACATCAGGAGGAGACAAAAGCTGCGGTATATTACAATAAAGAGTCTGATGAAACAGTGTACGTCAGATACTATAAATACCACAAGTATTTTTACCAAGAGCATTTGGATTCACTGCTAGAAGGTTACAAGGATGAGATTTTACAAAACACATTTTTTGTACGAAAAGAGAACAAAGAAGTGAAAGGAAATCTCGTCACATATGAACTAGAAGTTGGCGATACCAATACGAATCGGAACATTTTAGCTAAGCACTTTTTAAAGGGCGGTCTGCTTTATTCTTTATATACTGAAACTGATATGAAACAGCCTAGAAGTAAGTTTATCAATCAGTTTTATTCGAGTTTTACTCCTTGGGATACTACAATCGGAACAACCATACTAGGGAATAAAGTAGATGTCTTTCTAACGGATCTTATAAGTAAAGATAGCATAGCAAGAGAGGCTGCACACAGATCTTTCGAAACCATATCTTTTGATGATGAAGATGCACCAAAGCTAATTTTCACCTATCAGCAAAGCAATAAGTTTATCGATGCTCAGGAAGATAGAGTTGCATTACTAGAAGCTATTTCTAAATTATCACATCCAGAAATCACGCCTTTTCTTCTTAAAGAATACAATAGGGTTGGAGACTCTGTTCAGTTTCAACTTCCAATATTAAAAGCATTGGCAGCTCAGCATACCAAGCGTTCATTGGACCAGTACTGTAGACTATTATTACACGATCCGCCATTAACATCGATTTCCAGAGATATAAAAAATTTATTTGAACCTTTATATGATTCATTAGACCTAGCAGCACGATTATATCCAAGTTTATTGAAGTTAGCAGTGCTGCCAGAGTACAAGGAACCAGTTTATGAGTTACTTACTGAACTGTCTGACAGTGGTAGCATTAAGCCTAGAAAGTATAGGAGATATTGGAAAAACATAGCTTGGGAAGCCCAGAATGAAGTTAAGCGTCATAAGGCTACAGAATCTGATCAAACTGCAGATTTTTACAAAACAGAAAGCAGGCGGAGTTTATACAGTTATAATGATCTTTTGAAGTACTACGCTAAGTTACTTCAGCCATACAGGAATAAATCAACAGCAAATGAGTTTTTTCAAAAAGCAGGAAAAATAAACTCAGCACTTTTTATAATAGACTTGGCGATTATAAAACTGCAAGGAGGCGAATCTGTAGCTCAAGACTATTGGAATTCATTAGCTGAAAACAAAAACGATAGAATTATATTGTATCAACGGTTAAAACGAATAAATAGGCTAGATTTACTTCCAAATGTGTATACGTATGATAGTCTTTCAATGTCGCTTTACGCACAAAAAGCTCGAGTAAATCAGTATAGAGATAGTTTGATTTTCGTCCATAAAGAATGGATATCTACCAGTCAGGATACAGGGTATTTATACTTTTTTAAACTCAAGCCAAAAGATGAAACAGACTGGGAATATGGTCAATTAGGGCTAATTGATACCACAAAAAAAGAAATAGAACGATATAGCTATGAATTTGATGACGACTTAGACTTTAGTAAGTATGAGGATCAAAGGACTCAAATTGAATTAGCGATTCGAAAATTTGAAATGAAAGATAGAAAACGATACAACGTTTTAGATGAATCTGAATTTGAATCACTTCGAAGTGCTCGGCCAAGCTATAGGTATAACTAGTTTTAGCTTAAGCCAAATCTTCGTACCTAGTAAATTTGCCATCATGCCAAAGGTCTTCGATTTCATAAAAACCTCTAACTTCTTTTTGAAAGACATGGACGACAACATTTACATAGTCTAGGAGTACCCATCTATTTTCGTTTTGTCCCTCTCGACTCAAAGGTTTCTCTTTTAACGCTTTAAGTGTCTCTTCTTCCACACTATCAGCTATGGCTTTGACTTGTCTATCGCTATCACCATGGCAAACAACAAAAAAGTCTGCAGCAGCCTCATTAACCTTAGAAAGATCAATTTTTACTACATCGCTAGCCTTTTTTTCCTGCATACCTTTTACTATCACTTCTGCTAAAGCATCTGCCATCTGAGTGTTTTTTGCCATTTAATACGATAAATTTGTCGCGAAGGTAAACCAATCCTAAAAATACTAGACACTTTTTGGAACATTGCAATATTGAGTTTATAAATGAGGTAGATTCTACTAATGAACACCTGAAAAGAATGGTAAGAAGCAAACCAATCAAAGGGCCATTTTGTGTATCTGCATCTAGTCAGATTAATGGTAAAGGTCAACGAGGTAAGGTTTGGAAAAGTGATCCATATGTCAATGTTATGGCGAGTTATTTAGTAGATGATGAGTATCGGCTAGATGATTTGGCTTCCATGAGTGCTGTGGTCGCTTGTTCCATTGCGAATATTGTCTCGGAATGCGGGGTGAAAGACGTGAAAATAAAATGGCCAAACGACTTGTACGTAGGAGATAATAAAATTGCAGGAATTCTTATGGAACCACTGTGGTCGGGCAAACAGGTGAAGCAAATCATAGTAGGTATAGGACTGAACATCAATCAAATGGTTTTTCCGGATTTATCTGCAACTTCTATCTTACTAGAGACAGGAAACATTCAACAAGTAGTGGATATTCTAGTTGCATTATATAAGATGCTATATAGGAATATAGGTGCACAAGGCACTGATTTTTTGGCGAAAATGAATGAGATTCTTTACAAAAAAGATTCAAGTGTAACCTTTGAAATAGATGGCCGTATGGAAGAATACACAGTGAAACAGGTACTTAAAAATGGAAATCTAGAAGTAGAGAAGGGTAATGGGAATGTGGAGTTAGAACATCACCGAGTGAAATGGGTAATATGAATTTGTGCATAGATATTGGGAATACTTCTACTAAAGCAGCAGTCTTTCGTAATGGAAAGGAAGTAAGTTATTTCAAACCTTTTGAGGTTTCGGACTTAGTAGGATTAAAAGAGAAGTATAGAGATTTAAGTATTTTATCCTCTATATCGGGTTCAAACCCCAAACTTGAAAAAGAGTTGAAATTATCGGAGGTGTTAACGCACGAGACTTCCTTACCTATATCTCTAGACTATAAAACTCCTGAAACACTTGGGAGAGATCGAATAGCAGCGACTGTAGGAGCTCATTACATAGACAAAAAGTCTAATTGGATCATTGTAGACTTGGGGACATGTCTTACACTTGATGTATTGGTAGATGGCGTTTTTCTCGGAGGGCTCATTTCTCCTGGAGTGCAAATGAGGTTCAAGGCAATGAACCAATTTACAGCGGGGTTGCCATTAGCTAATCAAAATTACACTACAGGTTTTCCAGGGAAAAGTACAATTGAGTCCTTGCAAGTTGGCGTTTGCAAATCGGTGATTTATGAGATAAATGGGTACATTCGTCAATTGAATGAACAGTATTCAGACCTAAAAATCGTTGACTGTAGTAGCCAGAATATTCTTTTTGATAAAGAGGTGAAAAATGAGATATTCGCACGCCCAAAATTAGTAGTAGAAGGACTAAGTCATATTTTAGATTACAATGCAGATAAATAGCAAGGTTTGGACTACGCTTCTGATACTGATTTCCACATTCGCATCAGCACAAGTAGGTACATCTTCTCCCTATAGTATAGCAGGAATAGGTGAATTAACTTACGATGGTTTTATTCAACATCGAGCAATGGGGAGAACCTCAGTTTCTCAGCAAAGTTTGAATCTTTTTAGTAGGGCCAATCCTGCGAGTTTAGCGAATATTAGGTACACTATTTTTGATGTTGGAGCGAAATCTTCTATAGGTCGGTTAAAGACTTCCGAACAAGAAGCTGAAATTAGTTCTGGTAATTTCAGTTATTTCGCGATGGCTTTTCCTATTGGAGATAAAAAGAAAATGGGTGTAAGCTTTGGTACCAACGCGGTAAGTGATGTTGGATATGAGATAAGAAATAGGTTTAACACGGACACTCCTTCATACTACAATGTATTTAATGGTAGTGGAGGAATTAGTAGAGTATATCTTGGATATGGTCTTGAGCTATTCAAGAACTTTAACATAGGATTAAATGTAAATTATGATTTTGGTAACATTACTACTGAAAGATTAAAGGTTTATCCTATTTCAGAATCTAGATACAGCTTTTTTGATGGAACATTACTTGCTTACAGGGGATTTGATTTTGACCTAGGTGTGCAATATGCTGTACAGGATACTATACGGTTTAACTCAGCTAAGCAAACCATAATTAATCACGCATTTGGGGGTGCTTTTCAATCTGAGAATAGGCTGTCAGGTAGTGGGTTTAGGTATGCAGCTACGTTTCCAGGTTCTGTGTACGAGCGTTTAGAAGCGATTCCTGATAATTCGGTAATTGATACGGTCATATTTCAAGATGATAAACTGGATACGTTGACCAAACCAATAGGGTTTACTGTTGGTTATACCGTGAGTAACGGAGAAAAGTGGTCCCTTTCCCTAGAAATGGAGCAGAATCTTTGGTCTACGATTACTGATAAGGTGTCAGGACAGAAATTCTATAACAATTCTAGATATGGGTTTGGCTTTAGCTTTGTACCAAGACCTATATACGGCGAAAAGGGTGAGTTCTTCAAAAAGGTGAGATATAGTATTGGAGCTAGTTACCAAGATATGTATTACAACTTTAACGGTACACAACTTACTGAACTTGGCATAAGTTTTGGACTGGGTATACCAGTAGTTAAGTCTATAAGGATTGACGGAGAGAAAACAGCGATTGTAAGTAGAATCAATCTATCTGCAGAGTATATCTCTAGGGGTACTGTCTCTTCAGGACTTATACAAGAAGACTACATAAATTTTGGAATAGGATTAAATTTAAACGACAAATGGTTTACAAAAAGAAAATATCGATAATAACTAAAAGTATGAAACAGTATTTATTACTTACACTAATGGTATTTGCCGGCACTTTGACAATGGCTCAAAGTAATGATAATACGAAAGACACCCCTGAGGCTTGTATAAATAAGTGGGGAAAGGATAGTGTAGAAACGGCAAAGCAGTTATCACTGTTTAATCAGTATTATCAGGAGAAAAAATATCTGGAAGCTTTCCCTTACTGGAAATACCTTTTTGATAATGCACCTTGTATTCAGAAGAGAGTTACCTATGCAGGGCCTTACATTGTGAAGAAAAAGATTAGGGAAATACATTCTGCACGTAAACCAATTTTTGCTGCCGAGAAAGCAAGGTTAAAAGAGCTTAAAGCGAATACTGAGCCAGGTAGTGTAAATGCTTATAAGGCTTATAAGGATACCGTAAAGCAGAACATTGCTGCTCACAAACTGAATCTTGAAGAGTATTCAAATCTGGTTTTTGAGTGCTACGCTAAGCGTATTGAATTCCACGGAAAAGAAGGTTATGTAAAAGGAAAGTGGGCAAATGAAATTGTGAAACTTACTCCAGACAATAGAGCACAAGGTTTAGCGATGTTTGAAGAATCGATTACCCTAGAAGGTGATGCTACTACTTATAAAGTGCCTAAGGATTTCATTTACGGCGGTGTAAAAGAGTATAAAGCCAAAAAGCTTTCTTTAGACAGTCTTTTTAGAATCCTAGATATTGTAACTCCTGTAATTGATGCCAACATAGCAAAATACACGGCTTCTGGTCTAAGTGAAAAAGATTCTGTCAAAGGTGTAAAATGGGTTGAATCTCAGGATGCGATCATCGGTATGATGAAGCCGTACCTTGATTGTGATAAATTACAAGAGCTTAAAGAACCATATTTCGCAGATAATGAGAAAAATATAACATGGTTGAAAGCCACTATAAAACTATTAGATAGAGGTGGATGTGAGAGTCAAGCATTTTACTTACAAGCCTCAGAAGCTCTATTTGCACTAGAACCAAGTTCTGATGCTGCGTTGTCACTAGCAAAAGCATTTAATAAGCAAGGAGATGCAGATAAGGCTATTAGCTATTACACTAAGGCTGCAGATTTAGCGTCCACTGATGAGGCGAAGTTTGATATTTGGATCAAGTTAGCTAAGACTGCTAAGAATAATAAAGAATATAGTAAAGTCAGAGAATATGCCAGAAAAGCATTAGCTATAAATGCTAATAGCGGGGAAGCTTATATTCTGATAGGAGATGCATACGCTGCTAGTGCTTCTAGCTGTGGAGGTGGAGACCTAGGTAGAGGAGGTGTTTACCTTGTAGCAGTTGATAAATATGCAAAAGCAAAAAGCGTAGACCCAAGTTCTGTTGAGGATGCACAAGCCAAAATCAATAAGTATTCTGCATACTTTCCAAATAAAGAAGATGCCTTCTTTAAGGGAATAAATGCGGGTGCTGCTTACCGAGTAGGATGCTGGATTGGGGAATCTACTACGGTTCGTTTCGGAAGCTAATTTTCACGTTTAGTGAATCAATTAACCATATATATTCAAGCGGCTATAGTTACTATAGCCGCTTTTTTTATAGGATGTAGTAGTAATCATTCTATAGATGAAATGGAAGCGTATCATCAGCTTCGAGACAGTCTCACAGTAGAGGTTGCTGAGCAGGTAGAAATTATTTACACAGATTCAGCTGTCCTAAGAGCTAAGATAAAAGCACCGCTTATGAAACGATTTCCAGACAAAGAAAATCCTAAGCTAGAAATGCCTGAAGGTGTAAATGCGACGTTTTACAATGACATAAATGAGGTTACTAGCAGATTGACGGCTAAATATGCGATTCATAATGAAAAGGAGGACATTATAGAAATTAGAGATAGTGTGATAGTCGTAAATAAAAATGATGAAGAAATTCGTACAGACGAACTTATTTGGGATAAGAAAAATAGACGAGTAACCTCTGATAAACCGGTAAGGGTGCGTATTCGAGACGAGAAAATTATAAAGGCAGAAGGATTCGAAAGTGATGAAGACTTCTTAAACTACAAATTCACCAAAGTAACAGGAATTGTATATTTGGATGGAGAAATAGAAGAATAGACACGTTTCCACTGAATGTCTGTCTAATCCAATAGGAAGAATAGCTTAAAGAAGAACAATTGAATGAAGAACCTACCTCGCATTTTACAATATATATGGATGATTATTGGTGTGGTCTGTATTTTTGAGGCATATGCGTCGTTCACATCAGGGAACACAGATAAAACTTCAGGTTATCTTTTTGTTGGTGTAGGATTATTTGCTTTCGTGCGATATTTAATGCTCAGAAGAAGAACATTCTTGGACAAAAAAAAGCGTGGTGATTTTGATTAATTCGAACGAACTAAAGTCCATACCTTTCTTCACAATCATAAACTGAGATTTATTCTTTAAATTGATTAAGAATCAAGCTTAAAAATCTCTTTAAATCACTACTTCAGTTTCACGCCTAAATTGTACCTTTGTTCTCATTTTAGTAATGAAAAAATCTTGGTGGAAAGCACTTGCCGTTGTTCTCATTATCTATGGTATTATAGGTGGGTTTTTGATGCCTGCTCCTGATGATATAGGAATTCTTGCTAAGACGATAAGAAATCTCTACTTCCACGTACCAATGTGGTTCACTATGATTGTTCTGTTAATCGTATCCTTCGTTTATGGGATCAAGTATCTAGCGAGTGGTAAACCTGAACAGGATAGTCTTGCCAGTAGTTTTATCAAGATTTCAATGCTATTTGGTGCTATGGGTCTTGCAACTGGTTCTTTTTGGGCAAGATTTACTTGGGGCACATGGTGGATAGAAGATGCGAAGCTCAACGGAGCTGCAATAGGCATCTTGATCTACTTAGCCTACTATATCTTACGCAATAGCATAGAAGACGAGACAAAAAGAGGTAAGTTTTCAGCAGTATACAACCTATTTGCTTTCCCGATTTTTATTGTATTAATTATCATTTACCCTCGGATGGCAGAAACTAGTTTACATCCGGCTAGTGGAGATACTATAGGGTTTAGTTCACTAGACCTGGACAATGATTTACGGAAAGTTTTTTATTTAGCAGGGTTGGGATGGATACTACTAGGAGTATGGATTTCTACATTACACTATAGGTTAACAGAAATAAAAAGAATAGATGAGGAGATATAGTTGGATACTGATTCTTACAGGTTACTCAGCCTTGGCACAAACACCAATGGATGACTTCTTTTATCAGAGCGGAAAAATTTACGTTGTAGTAGCAATTTTGGTAATCATTTTTGCATTACTGATGTTTTATTTAGTGAGATTGGATAAGAAAATTTCACAACTAGAAAAAGAAAGAGATGAAGCCTAAAGTAATTGTTTTGTTGCTGGTTTTGGCTGTAGCTATAGCCGCAATTATGTCTACATACTCAGGAGCTGAAAAAAGTAGTACATTTTCAGAAGCTGATGATAATCCTAAGGAAACCTTTCATATCACTGGTTTTTTAGTAAAGGAGATGCCTATGGAGTACGATCCTGAGAAAGATGCAAATCGCTTTTCATTCTATTTAAAAGATAAAGATGGTGAAGTGAGACAGGTTATTACTTCTGAACCAAAGCAGCAAGACTTTGAACGTGCGGAGACAGTCAATATGTATGGTTATGCAGAAGGTGATAAGTTTATCGCTACCAAAGTAATTCCTAAGTGTCCCTCTAAATATAAGGATGAGGAAATAAATAGAAAGGTCAAAGCCGCTAGGACTTAAAAATGGAGACAATTACTTACGTTGGTGAACGCTTATTTATAGGAAATTTAGGTCATCTATTTGTTGTTCTTTCTTTTGTGGCAGCTCTACTTAGTGCTGTTTTCTATACTCGAGCTAAAACCGATAAATCAACAGAGCGAAATCTTGGTAGAGTGTTTTTTGGTCTACATGCCATTTCTGTATTTGGAATTTTTATTACGCTTTTTATAATTATTCAAAACCATTATTTTGAATACGCATATGCCTATGAACACAGCAGTTTAAAACTACCAATAAGATATATGGTATCTTGCTTCTGGGAAGGGCAGGAAGGAAGCTTTTTACTTTGGATGGTATGGAATGCTATTTTAGGTCTTATTCTTATGGCTACAGCAAAGCGTTGGGAAAGAGGAGTATTGGCTAATATGGCTTTGTCTCAAGTGGTCCTATCAGCGATGTTGCTTGGTGTGAATGTCTTAGATATATACACTATTGGTAGTAGTCCATTTGAGCTATTGAGAGAAAAAATGGATATTCCACTATTCTCAAATCCCAATTATTTAGAAAATATAATAGATGGAACCGGTCTAAATCCATTGCTGCAGAACTACTGGATGGTAATACATCCTCCAACTCTTTTTCTGGGTTTTGCACTGACTATAGTACCTTTTGCATTTGCTGTGACCTCCTTGTTCCAAAATGAATATAGAGCTTGGATAAAGCCAGCGTTGCCTTGGGCTCTAGCAGGAGGTATGATATTAGGAGCAGGTATTATTATGGGTGGTTTCTGGGCATATGAGTCCCTAAGTTTTGGAGGATACTGGGCTTGGGATCCTGTTGAGAATGCATCTTTAGTTCCTTGGCTTTTGCTTATCAGCGGGATTCACCTGATGCTAATTAAAAAAGTAACGAATACCTCTACCATAGCTTCTTACACTTTAGTAATATCAGCTTATATTATGGTACTCTATGCTTCTTTTTTAACTAGGAGTGGAGTGCTAGGAGAGACTTCTGTTCATTCTTTTACAGATCTAGGTCTTGCAGGTCAACTTATGCAGTTTGTAGTTATGTTTATCTGGTTGCCGATCATAGCAGTGACCGAGAGTGCTCGTAAAAAGTGGTTTATAATTATACCTGTAAGTATATTAGTATTACTCCTACCTTTTTATACCAAATTGAGTTTCTATCCACTGCTAATACTTTCTCTAGTAGGTATAGCTTGGTTTGTACTCAATATCAATAAGAAACTTACAAATAATGCCAGTGAAGACAATATCTGGGGACGAGAGTTTTGGATGTTTATTGGTTCCTTACTATTAGTCTTGTCAGCTGTGCAAGTATTAGTTGGGACTTCTAAACCTGTATTTAATAAGATATTTGGGACGAACGCTGTTCCCCCAGAGGACGTGATAGGATACTACAATATGTATCAAACACCAATTGCAATAGTAATAGCAATGCTGATGGCAGGTTCGCAGTTTTTCAGGTACAAGAACACACCAGATAAAGTCAAACTTAGTCGTGAAATTCTCATTACTTTAGGAATTTCTGTAGTATTTACAATTGGAGGAATCTTCCTATTTGGGATTACTAATCCATTGTATGTGGTTCTTATGTTAGCTGGAATATATGCCATGGTGGGAAACATAGCTTACATCATAATCTATGTTCGTAAATTGAAACTGTCGGGTTCTTCTATAGCTCATATTGGATTTGGTATGATGCTGCTTGGGGTGCTAGTTTCTAGTGCTAAGAAACAAGTAATTACAGCTGACTTTGCAGGGCAAATGGGTGGCTTTGATGAAAAGGCAAGGAGGGAGAATATGTTTCTTGAAAAGAACAAACCAACTAGGTTGGGTGATTTTATGGTCACCTATGAAGGAGATAGTGTTAGTATAGACGATATCTACTTCAAAGTAAACTATCAGTCTCTTGATGGGTCTGAAGAGTTTACCCTATATCCAAACACACAGATAGGAGAAAATGGAGGATTAATGCCAAATCCTGATACTAGACATTATCTTACCTATGATGTTTATACGCACATTACTGCTATGCCTAAAAGAGAAACTGATAGCATCGATTGGAAGAATGTTACAGAGCATATTGTAGAACGAGGAGATAGTGTGGTTACGCCAAACGGTACTGTATACTTCACGGGTGTAGAACAAAGTAGCGGTGATGAAATAGGACTAAAAAATACAACATTGGCAAAAGCTCAATTGACTATTCGCAGAGGGAATACAACTCTAAACGCTAATCCCATATTTGGTATTAATGATAAAACTTACTTTAGCATAAGAGATGAAAATCTCGAAGCAGGGTTACGATTAGGTTTCGAAGTCAGACCTACTCCTGAAGGGAGTCCTCAAGCTGTTCTAGAAGTAGCAAAAACCCAACCACAAGTGGACTATATTGTAATGAAAGGAATAGTGTTCCCATACATCAATTTGCTTTGGCTTGGAACTATTCTAATGGTCCTTGGCTTTGGAATTGCCACTTGGCATAGATTAGAGCTTAAAAATGGCAAAGTATAAGGTTTCGTTCATCGGAAGTGGCAATGTTGCAACCAACTTAGCCCACGCTTTTGATCAGGCAGGTCATACGATTAACCAAGTAATAAGCAAGAATAAGGAAAACGCTAGACTATTGGCGAGAAAGTATGGGGCGTATTATACCGACGATATTACTTCGATGTACTTGGACACAGACTTTATTATTATCAGTGTAGCGGATAAACAGTATGAGCACGTAATAAAACAGTTGCCAGTTGGCTTGAAAGCTATAGTCTGTCATACTGGAGGAGCGGTTTCTTTAGATGTACTTAGCAATCACGTATCAGATTTTGGTGTTTTGTATCCACTTCAGTCTTTCAGAAAAGAGAAGATTTTAGAGGTTATTGAGGTGCCATTTTTCATAGAGTACAGTGATGCCCGTGTGAAGCATAAAATAGAGGATTTAGCAGACTCTATATCAAATAAGGTAATAGAAGCGAGTAGCTCAGAACGAGAGAAATATCACCTTGCGGCAGTTTTTGCAAATAATTTCACAAACCTTTTGTATGATATTTCCGATCGCTATTTGGCTGAAAATGGACTAAAATTTGAATATTTACTTCCAATAATTAACGAAACTGCTGAACGAGTAAAATATGACAAACCCATCAATTGGCAAACTGGACCAGCAAAGCGAGGAGATAAATCCGTGATTGAAAAACACTTAAGTCAGATAGATAACAAAGAGATAAAAAATATCTACCAGATTCTTTCTGATTTTATCATGACAAAACAGTGACAAATGGAATTTCTTATTTATCTTAGTGCCCCAACACAACAAATAGATATGGAAGGTAAGGACATAAAGTACAATGCAAGAGATTATAATATTTTCACTATTTGTCAGGAATTCAGACAACGTCTAGAAAAACTACAACGTCTAAAACAAAAAGTCTTAAACGAAGAAGACAAAAAGACGTTATAAAATAGACATGAGAATATTTTTAATTTTAGCTTCCATACTTACTACATTCACATTTTCTCTCGCTCAACGGGTAGAGGTTAATCCAAATGTCAAGTGGAAATATGTTCGTTCTCAAAAATTAGAATTGCAGAACGAGAGTGTTTATCAATACGAATTTCCAGCCGAAACAGGTCATGACTACGTATTTAGTATGTTTTTTGAGAAGTCCCAGATTGTTTCCTACATTAAGGTTGTAGATCTACAAGGCAAGCCTATTGCTTCAAAGGAAGAGGATGTCGACCCGACAAACGTTAAACTTGATTTTTCTGTTCCAAACACAGCCACTTATATGGTTCTTGTTGGATATAGAAGCAAGTTTCCAGGCCAGAATCTCAAAAAAGATATCGAACTAACTTTGATTAAGAGACCTTTTGTAGAGTAGCACTGAAACTATTGTTGTTTCTTGAATGTCATCAAAACTATGTTTTGATTCGACTTTAACTTAAGCTCACTTTTTACAACTTCATAGGTTTCAACAGCTTGAAGTAGTTCCAAAAATTTAGTTGAATATTGATGGTTAGGACACATCATTTTTGTACTAGCTAACATTCCAAATTTCATTTGATTAGCATCAAGAGTATCTATACTTCCAAAGAACCTATTGCATCCATCTGTACCTATTATCTTACCTTCTTTGAAATCAAATTCTAGCATAGGTGTTTTGTTAGTAGTTCCTAATATATAATCATTACCTGATAGCGATTTAAGAGTCCATTGATATTCAAGAAGTCTGTTGAGATCTGCGTTGTCTGACGTGTTTTTTTTTCATTGAGCAGTTTATAAGTAGTAAAGTAAGAACAGCGTACAAGCTAAATTTCATTCTAACGAATCTAGGAAATTATTGACTTGATCTGTATAGTTTACACCACCAATTTCCCAGAGATTTACATGAGATGCACCAGAGATAGGAATAAACTGTTTTTCACTTGAATTTATATTTCTAAATATTTCTTCCCCGTATTCAATTTTTATTCTTCTATCCAAGGTACCGTGTGCTAAAAGTATTGGTTGATGAATCGATTTTGCAGATTCTGAAGGCACTATGCTTTTTGGAGGAAAGTGAGCAATTAAACCCGCCCTCCAAAGCAAGAATTTGTGTAGAGCATTAAGTTTTATTGGTATAATCCTATTTCCATAGTCATATACTATTTGGGATAAATCTGAGAAAGTACTTTCTATGATACCAAATTTGAGTCTTGGTTCAATAGACATAGCTTGAAGCCCGATAGCACCCCCTAGTGATTGACCCCATATTCCAATATTTGTATTCGCTGATTTTCGACTTAGCACGAAATTGAGAACATCTTGTACATCATGCTTTTCTAGATAGCCAAAAGTGCAAAATTTTCCACCACTTAATCCGTGTGCTCTTAGGTCAATAGCTATCGAGTTATAACCCTTTGATGCTCTAGGCGTAAAATGGTAAGTACTGCCTCTTATACCGTGCAGAAACATTATAGTCTCTCTTTCTGTGCCTATGCAGTTCTGCCAAACGGCATTCAAAATGATACCGTCTCGTGTTTTTATTTTTTCTTTTTTGAAGGATTTTGGAAGTTCATAGGTTTGAATAAATTGAGTGGTAGTATTTGTGTCTATGATCAACCTTGGAGCCACGTAAAATAGAGCTAGTCCGATCAAAATGACTACAACAAGGAATAAAACTTTTAAAATAGTCAAGTCCAATTTTTAATAGTTGCTTAAAAGTAAAACGAATATTTTAGACGATAAATTTTAATCGTTAAACACTATAAATTTATTTTAAATTCGTCATATGGAAGAGTTGTTGAGCGTTATTGGAGGAGTAGCTTGGTGGATGTGGATTCTGATTTTTTTAGTTCTACTTGCCATTCGTGATATTTTCCAACGTAAACATGCCATAGTTCATAATTTTCCATTGGTTGGGCATATCAGGTATATGTTAGAAAGTATAGGTCCAGAGATGCGTCAATACTTCATTGCAAATAATCGTGAAGAACTGCCATTTAACAGGAGTGAACGTTCTTGGATTTATGCCTCTTCGAAACAAGAGAATAGTTACCAGGGGTTCGGTTCCGACCAAAACTTTTATTAGCCTAATTATCATTTTTTGAAGCCTAGTCTGTTTCCTTATCGTCTACATGAAAATCACGTAAATATTGATCAACCGGATTTCCTGCCTTGTGCAAAAGTTATAGGACTCGCAAATGGGAGAAAAAGACCATTTCGGCCTAGAAGCATATTAAATATATGCTGCTATGAGTTTTGGGTCATTACGTGCTAAGGCGGTAGAAAGTCTAAATAAAGGAGCTCATAAGGCAGGAGCATATCATAATACTGGAGAAGGGGGACTATCACCCTACCATAGCAATGGATCAGATGTTGTATTTCATTTCGGTACAGGATATTTTGGAGTAAGGAGTAACGATGGCAACTTAGATTTGGATAAACTCGAACGACTAGTTGAGAATAATTCTTTTGTAAGAGCTATTGAAATCAAACTTTCACAAGGTGCAAAACCGGGTAAAGGCGGTGTTCTTCCTGGGAAGAAAATAACCGCTGAGATTGCTTCAATTAGGGGGGGTGGAAGAAGGAAAGGATGTTTTATCTCCTTCTAGTCACAAGTGCTTTACCACATTAGATGAAATGCTGGATTTAATAGAAGTGATTGCAGAACGAACAGGACTGCCTGTAGGTATAAAGTCTGCTGTAGGTAAAACCGAGTTGTGGGAGGAATTAGCTAGTAAAATGAAGCAAAGAGGTACTGGCCCAGATTTCATTTCTATCGATGGGGGAGAAGGTGGTACAGGTGCAGCACCTCCAAGTTTTGCAGATCATGTGGCACTACCTTTTTTTAGAGTTTTTGCAACGGTTTACACTATTTTTCAAGAACAAAACCTTTGTGACAGAGTAGTCTTCATCGCTTCTGGTAAATTAGGACTCCCAGCTAATGCTGTCCGAGCATTTGCTATGGGTGCTGATGTAATCAATGTAGCACGAGAAGCTATGATGAGCATAGGATGTATCCAAGCTCAGGTCTGTCATAAGAATACTTGCCCAGCGGGGATAGCTACTCAGAGTAAATGGCTTCAAGCCGGTATAGATCCTTCACTAAAATCCGAACGCTTTTATAACTATGTGAAATATTTTAGGAAAGAGATGCTTGAATTAACTCATGCAAGTGGCTATGAACACCCGTGTCAATATAAAATGTCGGATATAGAAATGAATACTGAGGATGCACGCCAAATGACAACCTTAGAAAATGTCTATAGTTATGGTAAAGTACCCGTTACATTTAGAAGCACATGGAGGAGTTAGTTTTATGCAAACATTTAGGCGGTGTTAAGGCCTAGAAAAGATCTTCTTCGTCTTCGTTTTCTAGATCATCGTCATTGCTTACTTCGCCTCCTTCGTAATTTTCACAGTCAGGATCTATAGTCATTTCTATCTTAGGCTTTTTGAAGAATCCTCTTCCATAATTAGTCGTTGGATCAGCGTACACTTGTTCCATATATTTACCAAAAATTGGAAGTGCCATATTGGCCCCTTGACCATATCTAGTATTTCTAAAGTGCACATTCCTTTCTTCGGCACCTACCCAACATCCACTAACTAAATTTGGGGTAATTCCCATAAACCAACCATCAGAATTACCTTGAGTAGTTCCGGTTTTCCCGCCTATAGAGGCATTTTCAGGAATACTAAATCTGCTGCTTCTTAGTCTTGCACCAGTTCCGCCACCAGAAGTAACCTTTTGCAGCATTTTACATATTATATAGGAAGTTTGTTGTCTTATAGCTTCCTGCTTTTTCGGAGTAAACTCCTCCAGGATATTGCCATTTTTATCCTCTATTCTGGTGACAAAAATGGGTTCTACGAACATCCCTCCATTAACAAAGGTTCCATAGGCACCTACCATTTCAAATACTGAAATATCCATAGTCCCTAGACAAATAGATGGGTAAGGCTCAAATTTAGTTTCGTCTATTCCCATCTTACCAGCCGTCTGTCTTACAACTTCTGCACTATTTGGCCCTAGACGTTTCATTACTCTCGCCGTTATGGTATTTATTGACTTCTGAAGACCTTCATAAAAAGTAACTTCACCTGGGGCACTTCCAGAATTGCTTGGTGACCATTGTTTATTATTACCATATTCTACGATTACCGGTCCGGTGCTTTCTACTTCACACGGATGGAGCTTGTCGTCATCTAATCCTCGAGCATATACCAATGGTTTAAATGTAGATCCAACTTGTCTAGTTGCCTTCTTGTTTACGTGATCGTACTGAAAATACTTGTGATTTATACCTCCTACCCAAGCCTTCACATGTCCTGTTTGGGGCTCAAAACTCATGAATCCAGCGTGTAGAATCTGTTTCATATACTTAAGTGAATCCATTGGACTAAGTGTGGTATCAATATCACCGTTCCACGAAAACAAGGTCATAGGAATAGGTTTGTTTAAGTAGTACTCAATAGAATCTGGAGTATTTTTAAATTGTTTCCTTAAGCTTCTGTAACGGTGAGTCCGTTTAATCATTCTAGCAGGATAATCGGGATCTGGGATTACATTACCATCGTCATCTTCACTATACCAAGGATCTTTTTTTCGTCGAGAAGTTTCGTTATAGAATTGCTGCTGAAGAGAAGCCATGTGATTAGCTACGGCCTTTTCCGCATAGCGTTGGAGTTTTGGATCTATGGTTGTATATATTTTTAAACCATCATCATAAATATTATACTTTACTCCTGTTTCAGCTGCATAGTTTTTTGTCCAAGCCTTCATCCATTTGGTTAGATAAGATCTGAAGTACGTGGCTATGCCGGTATTGTGATCGATATAATTGTAGTCTGTTACCAATGGAAGTTGTTTCAGACTGTCATGTTCTGTTTCAGAAATGTAGTCGTTTCTTTTCATTTGATAGAATACTACATTTCTTCTCTTTAAAGCGTTTTCCGGATTACGAATAGGGTTGTAATAGGTGTTTGCCTTAAGCATACCAACTAGCACAGCCGCTTCTTCAATATTGAGATCTTTGGTCTTTTTATTAAAGTATCGTTTAGATGCTGATTTTATGCCAAAACTGTTTCCATATGGGACTGTATTAAAGTACATAAGGATAATCTCATCCTTGGTGTACCGCTTTTCTATTTCTGCAGCAAGCAGCCATTCTTTTAGTTTTTGGATTATTCGATTGGCTTTATTCAGTTCATCTCTGTGAAACAAGTTTTTAGCTAGCTGCTGAGTAATGGTACTTCCGCCTCCGTCTTTTCCAAGTTTAGCGATAGCTCTAAGTAAAGACCTGCCGTCTATACCACTATGGCTGTGAAATCGTTCGTCTTCTGTTGCTATCAAGGCATTACTTAAGAATTCGGGTAAATCGCTGTATTCACTGTTTGTCCGATCTTCTTGGTAGAACATTTTTCCTAATACTTTTCCGTCATAGTCAAAAATCTCAGAGGCGAGTTTTGTTCTTGGATTTTCGAGCTCCTTAGTATCTGGGAGCTTTCCCCAAACTCCAAATTTTATTGAAGTAAGAAATATTGCAACTAGGATTACTGAGTAAGCAAACCATTTCCAAAGACGTTTAACCCAAACTACACTCCAGCTAGGCTTAGTAGGTTTTTTGGTTTTCGTTGATGACATTAATTATAATTTTTGTAGAAGAACTTAATGTAATCCAGTTCCTTCTTAGTTTTCACTAAAGTACGAAAATTTTCTTCAGTAATAGGGTAGTAGTTGTATTCTGATAATCCTGCGTTTTGAAGAAATGCAGTGCTAGACTTCATCTGCTCGTGGTACTCTAATACATCTTTTCTACTAGCAAATTGCTTAATGTAATACAACTGCTTATCTTCAAATACTAGCGATTTTAGCTGAAGGTTTTTACTACCATAAAACTGATTGTTATAGTTATTTAGTTGAATCTCTCCTTCATTTCCATTTGATGTTTTTGCCGTAACTACGTAGTAGTGTATCTCGTCTTTTGGTGTTTTATATATTCCATCAGAAGATGACTTCTCATCATTTTTTAGTAACCTGAGAGTGTAAGCCGCACGCTCTCCTGTATTAGTACCAAAGTAGGCTTCTTTTACTATTTCGAGCTCTTCTATATATGCTTCTTTTCCTTCAGTCTTACCAATGCTTAATGCATACAAATAATCAATCTTACCTTGAATCGAATTTCCTGGATATTGTTTATCTATTTCCTTCTTAATTTTTTGAACCTTTGATTGATTGTCCTGTTGGAAAGCTTCGTACATATCTTCGTACAGAGCTATTACTTCAACATCACTATTATCTTCTTCAATCTCCTTGCCATTGAGTACACTGTTGTATGCAGTTTCTGGATACTCATCTGCCACCAACTTATTGTACTTAATAGCATTATTTGTATTACCTAATTCTGTAGATGCTTTTGAAAGATAAAATAAGGCCTCTGGTTTGTAAATAGTTTTTGGATATCTAGTAATTAGGTTATCCATATTCACCATAGACTTATTAAATTCTTTTAAGTCATCAAAATAGATTTTTCCGTTATTTAGAAATGCTTGTTGAATCTTTTTATTAGCTACTAGCTTAGCTGTTGCACTGAAAGGGATATCTGCATAATACTTCTTTTTCTCATCCTCTACATCAGCCAGTGCTTTTTCCTGCTCCTCGTCTTCTGAACTCACATAAGTCTCAGGATTTTCTTCTTGCTCATTTCCATCATCATTATCACCTTCTTCTATCGACTTTTGCATTAAACTCTGATTGATAAACCTCCAATAGTCTGTATGTTTTCTGCTTCCCCATCTTCTTCTAAATTCGTTTTCACCTCTTGCAATTGCTGCAGCATCATAAAAATACCAGGTACTTCCAGAACCTATTGAACTTCCTCCAGACGCTGGACGTCTTCCGCCCGCAAGAGCGTTCATCCTTTCTTGCTCTTTTCTAATTTCCTCTTCCTCCGCTGCGATTCTTGCTTTTTCTGCTTCTTCTTCAATTATTTTCTTTATCTGTTTATCAAGAATATCGCGGTCAAGTTTACTCAAATCCAATAGACTATCTTGAGTACGAATAGTTTCTATATTCTCGATTAGCTTAGACAATACGCTGTGCTTGGATTTTATCTTTTCATTATCTGGATAATTCTCAGGTATTACTGCTACTGCACTATCATAGTATGCTTGAGCTGATGTGTAGTTCCTTTCTTTAAAGTATAGGTCGGCAAGAAACAAGTAAGTCTCAGTTTGTTGAACTGAATTAGTTGTTGAACTTGAAGCAGATTTTTTCATGTAAGCTAAACCTTGCTCCTCATTCCCAGAAGAAAACTCAAGCTTAGCAAGTTCAAAATATATCTGGTCGTAGTATTCAATGTTCTTATCATCTTTAAGCATTCGCTTTAAATACTTAATTGTTCGCGGAGCACCTTGCCCGCCATTTTCAGCCGAGCCTTTAGCCATTCCCAAATTCGCGTGAAATACATATTCATATGGGGCATTCATGCGTAGGACTTTAACAAAATGAGTGTTTGCTTTTTTATAATCATTCGCTTTTAAATAAAGTTGTCCTAGTACAAAATGTGTTCTGTACTTAAGTACCCTATCCTTTAGATTATTTAGACCTTGGTCTAGAAGACTAATAGCTATTGATTCTTTGCCTTGTTTCACCATTAAATC
Source organism: Bacteroidia bacterium (assembly GCA_965655315.1). Taxonomy (GTDB): domain Bacteria; phylum Bacteroidota; class Bacteroidia; order NS11-12g; family UBA9320; genus UBA9320. The sequence continues at coordinate 54,084 of CBFHGJ010000002.1, read as the reverse complement.
TCCAGCAGAGAGATTCAAATGAGTGTTAAATTCGTTACTAGGATATTTTAGACCTTTTAGCAATCCGTATATAGCTTCAGCATCATCTAGTTTTCCTTGCTGCAGATAAGCTTTCATAAGCCAGAGTTGACTCGTGGCTTTAATATCTTCGTCTGTGAAACTATTATTTACAAATTGAAAGGTCTCTTTGGCAGAAAAATAATTGCCGCTAAAGAATTGCGTTTGACCTATTATAAAGTAGGCATCATCTGTCCACTTACTGTTTGGCTTATTTTGAATTACCTTGGAAGCCTTTTTCATAGTTTCCTCCATAGGTAGTTTTAAAGATTTGGCGTCAGCCTTATTACCATAAGGATAAACATCAATTACCTCATTGAAATCATCTTTATGTTTGTCCGCTAGAGAAGCTACTCCAGCATTTAGTTTTTGAGTTGCATTGAAGTAGATATTAAACCTGGCAACCATATTGTTCCAGTTTCTCTTTAGCCACGGGTCAGAATCATTTTGGGCTGACGCGTGTCCAGCAGTGATTAAAACTAATAAGACAACGAAGTATTTACGTGTATTCAAATCTGATATTCCTGTTAACTTTGCACCCCTTTAACTGCAAAGGGGGCAAAAATATTTCAATTACACCGCATTCATTGATAAAAGTTGGGTTCTTTCCGAAAAAAAATATCGACTAATTTCAAAAACAGGTATAGATTAATCCTTCGTAAAGATGAAAATTTGGAGGAAAAAGTATCTGTCATACTTACTCCTTGGAATGTAATTATCATTATTAGTGTTTCTTTATTATTATTCGGGGCACTAATCTATGTGCTACTTGCATATACTCCTTTGAACCATATTTTTCCTACTAAAAGTGCTAAGTATAGCAGTCAAGAGCAATATAGAATGATGCAAAAAATCGACTCTCTTGAGAATAGTTTGTATCAGCTCAATTTGCAATCAGAAGTCCTTAATAAAGTTCTTTCTGGAGAGAATGTAGAGATAGATCTAGATGATCTTGAAATTGGACAAAGCTTGCCTGAGACTAATGAGCAAATCAATAAAGTAACGCAAAATGTGAAGGCTGAGGTAGGTATACGTAAGGCTTCACCAATTCACAACTACAATTTTTTTGTGCCTATTTCTGGTGTAGTGAGTGACACTTTTAATGTAGACAGAAAACATTTGGCAGTTGACATAGCAGCCGAGAGTAAGTCGGTTATAAAATCCGTTCAAAAAGGCACCATAGTTTTCAGTAGCTGGACTCCAGGAGGAGGTCATACTTTAATTATTCAGCACCCCAATGAATTCCTCTCTGTATATAAGCACAACGCCGTTTTATTGAAAAAAGAAGGTACCTTTGTAAACGCTGGTGATGCGATAGCTTTAGTTGGAAATACAGGTGAACTTTCATCGGGTCCTCATTTGCATTTTGAGTTATGGAAAAATGGGGTTGCGGTAAATCCACAGCAGTATATTAGTTTTTAGATTAGAATTTATGTTAGGTAGTAAAGACAAGAAAAGTAGAAGTGAAGAAGTGGCAAGAGGAGTGCTCAATGTTTTAGGTGAAGGTACTGTGATAGACGGGAACTTATCTTCAAATGGAGACTTGAGAATAGACGGTCAGGTAAAAGGAGATGTTCAAACCAGAGGTAAGTGTGTATTAGGAGGAAGCGGAAATGTCTCAGGAAATATAGTAGCGAACTGTTGTGATATTAGCGGTGTTGTTGAAGGAAACATTAAAATAGGAGATTTACTCCTAATCAAAAGTACTGGAAAGGTAAACGGAGATATAAAGACATCTAAAATTGTAATAGAAAACGGAGGAGAACTAAACGGGTCGTGCACAATGGGTGGAGCCGCTCCAAAAGATACTTCTACTAGAGGTTCTGATGTCAAACAAGCAAAAGCATAGTTATGGGAAATTTGCTGGAATTGGATTTCAGCTCATTATAATTTGTGTGGGTTTGGTTTTTATCGGTAAATGGTTGGATAGCTATTTTGGATTTCAAACACTTTTTTTACTTATTTCAATTTTCGCTGCAGTATTTGCAGTTATGGATATCCTAATTAGAAAGCTAAATTAATGGACTTAAAATTCGTAGTAAAATTACTAGGACTTTCACTCATTATTGGAGTGGCTACGGCTGCTTATTTATATTGGAATAATAATGCTGAGCAATATTGGTTCTGGGGAGCATTAGTTTTTTATTCTATACTTGGATTACTGATAGGTTGGAGATCTCATAAGGCCGTACTTAGTGAATCAAATTCTGCTTTTTTTACTGGGGTCATGGGAGGGACTGGATTAAGAATGGTATTTGCTACCATTTTCCTCGCTATTTACCTCATTGTAAGTACTATAAAAGCACCAGAGTTTATCGTGTATTATTTATTTCTATATTTATTTTACTCAATATTTGAAATATCTCAATTAGTTTCTAAATTGCGTGCCGAAAAACGAAGTAGCATTGAAGACGCAACAAGCTAATAATCAAAAACTTATGAATCAATTCAAATTGATCATTTTGACCTTCTCACTGATATTTTTGACACCGTTGATGTCTGCAGCTGATAGCCACGAAGAAGGAAACGCCAAAAATGAGCACGAAGAAGTTGCTCACGGTGAGGAAGAGGCTTCTTTTAATGCTGGTGAATTGATCATGCATCACGTGATGGATAACCACGAAATTCATATTGGTCCTATCCATATACCATTACCTATTATCTTATACTCTAAAGAAAAGGGTCTTGATGCCTTTATGTCATCTCACTTGTCCCAGGGGGATGCCTATAAGGGGTACATAATGGAGCACGAGAAAATATACTTCACAGGAGCAGATGGAGAAGTTAATCGTGACGAAGAAGGCCACATTACTGCTGAGAAACCTTTAGATCTATCGATCACAAAAACAGTATTTGGAATGCTATTGACTATGGGGGTAATGCTGTTTGTATTTATCTCAATCGCTAAGAGCTATAAGAAGAGACCTGGAATGGCTCCAAAGGGCATGCAGTCTTTATTTGAACCACTTATTCTGTTTGTTCAAGACGAAATCGCTAAGCCATCGATAGGAAAGAGATACGCCAAGTTTATGCCTTTCCTTTTGACGATATTTTTCTTTATATGGATTGGAAATTTACTAGGTCTTATTCCATTTATCGGAGGATTCAATGTGACTGGGAATATTGCTATAGCTTTAGTTATGGCTGTATTTACATTTATTATCACATCTGTCAACGGTAATAAGGATTATTGGAAACACATTTACAACACTCCTGGTGTTCCGTGGTGGTTGAAATTTCCAATTCCGTTAATGTTTTTTATAGAGTTAATTGGATTTATCTCAAAACCAGTGGTTCTTACACTGCGTTTGTTTGCAAACATAACAGCGGGTCATATTATTATTCTTTCGTTTGTGAGTTTGATATTTATATTCAATAATCTGTATGGAGCTGGAGGAGGATACGGAGTATCAATTCTATCAATTGCATTTTCAATATTTATGTTTGCGATAGAGTTATTGGTAGCGTTTTTACAAGCTTATGTATTCACCTTACTTTCTGCACTATATTTTGGTTCGGCAGTAGAAGAACATGATCACGCACATTAATCGAGTTTATAATTAAATTTACATATATAACAAGTAACAAGTAACAATTTAGAAATGGAACTTTTAACAATTTTATTAGACATGGCAAATGCTTACATGGGAGCTGGTATCGGAGCAGGAGTTGCTGCAATTGGTGCTGGTATAGGTATAGGTAGAATCGGTGGTTCTGCACTAGAGTCTATGGCCCGTCAGCCTGAAGCTACTGGAGACATTAGAGCAAACATGATCGTAGCTGCTGCCCTTGTAGAGGGTGCTGCATTCTTCGGTATCATTGTTTGTCTATTAATCGTACTTACGATTGCGTAATTATTAAATAAATTGAGCAGTGTTGATTAGAAGTCAATACTGCTCCTAAATAGTTTAAGCAATTATGAATCCGTTATTACCAGAATTAGGGTTAGTACTCTGGATGTCCATCGCCTTTTTAGTAGTTTCATTTCTACTGAAAAAATTTGCTTGGAAAGGCATTATCGATGCATTGAAAGACAGAGAAGAGTTTATCGAAAAATCTCTTAAATCTGCTGAAGAGGCTAAAGCCCAAATGAGCGAATTAAAAGCTGACAATGAGAAGCTTTTAGCAGACGCTAGAGCAGAGCGAGAAAAAATGCTGAAAGATGCAAAGGAGTCTAAAGAAAAGATTATTGCCGAAGCAAAAGTTTCTGCTGGAGAAGAAAGCAATCGCATGATTGCAGCAGCTCGTGCAGAGATTGACAAGGAAAAATCTCAAGCTTTAGCAGACATCAAAAAACAAGTTGCAGAGCTTTCTATCGATATTGCTGAAAAAGTAGTACGTAAAGAGTTAAGTGACAAGGATGCTCAGCAGGCGTTAGTAGATTCTCACTTAAAGCAATCTTCTGCAAATTAATCCAATAGAAAAATTATGGCATCAAACAGAATAGCATCAAGATATTCAAGGTCGTTATTAGATCTAGCTACTTCTTCGGATAAGCTAGAAGCCGTGAAAGATGATATGAATCTTGTGGAGCAGGTGTGCTCTGAATCTAAGGAGCTTCAAGTCCTGTTAAGAAACCCTATTATAAAATCAACAGACAAGAAGGCTGTGTTGCAGAAGATATTCAGTACAACTGAGTCTTTAACACAAAATTTTATAGCTTTTTTAGTTGATAAAAATCGGGAAGAAGAGTTGCCACTAGTTGCTGAAAATTTCATATCAGCATATAATCAAATGAAAGGAATAGCAAAAGCAACTATTGTATCTGCCATTCCATTGTCTGAAGATACCCTTTCGGAGATGAAGACTTATGTCGAATCATTGACTGGGAAATCAGGCTTACAGCTGAATAATCAAGTAGATCCTACTATCATAGGAGGTGTGGTTATAAAGCACGAAGACAGTCTTTTAGACAAAAGTGTGTCTAAAGAACTTAGAGAAATTAGAAAAAAATTAATTTACAATTAAAATAAAACAAAATGGCTGCAATAAGACCAGACGAAGTTTCGAGTATAATAAAAGAGCAATTAGCAGGTGTGCAATCTGATGCTCAGTTAGAAGAGGTTGGTACTGTACTACAAGTTGGTGACGGTATTGCTCGTATCTACGGACTTTCACAAGTAAAATCTGGAGAGCTTATAGAGTTTGATAATGGTGTACAAGCCATTGTTTTAAACTTGGAAGAAGATAATGTTGGCGCTGTACTTTTAGGAAGTTCTACCGGTATTAAGGAAGGAGATACTGTAAAGCGAACGAACAGAATTGCTTCACTTAAAGTAGGTGAAGGGATGTTAGGTCGTGTAGTAAATACCTTGGGGGAGCCTATAGATGGTAAAGGACCAATAGAAGGTGAAACTTATGAAATGCCTCTGGAACGTAAAGCTCCGGGTGTAGTTTACAGAGAGCCTGTTACTGAGCCTATGCAAACTGGAATTAAGGCAATTGATGCTATGATTCCTGTAGGTAGAGGGCAAAGAGAGTTAGTAATTGGGGACAGACAAACAGGTAAAACTGCAGTTTGTATTGATACCATTATCAATCAAAAAGAGTTTTATGATGCTGGAGAACCAGTATTTTGTATATACGTTGCTTGTGGTCAGAAAGCAAGTACAGTTAAACAAGTAGTTAATTCTTTAGAAGCAAAAGGAGCTATGGCATATACAGTAGTTGTGTCTGCTTCTGCAGCAGATCCAGCTCCTATGCAGTTTTATGCACCTATGGCTGGAGCGGCTATCGGAGAGTACTTCAGAGATACTGGACGTCCTGCTCTTATTGTTTTTGATGATTTAAGTAAGCAAGCTGTTGCATATCGTGAGGTATCATTACTTCTTAAAAGACCTCCAGGTCGTGAAGCATATCCAGGAGACGTGTTTTACTTACACTCTCGTTTGTTAGAGAGAGCGGCTAAGGTCAACAGTAATGATGAAATTGCTAAAGGTATGAATGATCTACCTCCTTCGATAAAAGATAAGGTTAAAGGCGGTGGTTCTTTAACTGCATTGCCAATTATTGAGACTCAAGCAGGTGATGTTTCTGCATATATTCCTACAAACGTTATATCTATTACAGATGGACAAATTTTCCTAGAGTCAGATTTATTTAATTCAGGTGTGCGTCCGGCAATTAATGTCGGTATCTCTGTATCTAGAGTAGGGGGTAGTGCACAGACTAAGTCAATGAAGAAGACTTCTGGAACACTTAAGCTAGACCAAGCACAGTATAGAGAACTTGAAGCATTTGCAAAGTTCGGATCTGATCTAGATGCTGCAACTAAAGGTGTTCTTGATAAAGGTGCTAGAAACGTGGAAATTTTGAAACAACCACAATACTCTCCTCTTTCTGTAGGTAAGCAAGTAGCTATAATCTATCTAGGTACTAAAGGATTATTGAAGTCTGTACCAGTTGATCAGGTGAAGAAGTTTGAAGAGGAATTCCTAATGAAAATGGAAAATGATCACGGTGATGTGATTGATTCACTTTCTGCTGGGAAATACACTCCTGAACTTACAGATGTTATAGAAAAAGTGGGAGCTGAAGTAGCTAAAAACTATAAAGGCTAATCTTGTATGGCAAATCTTAAAGAGGTAAGAAATAGAATAGCCAGTACTCAGTCCACTCAACAAATAACTAAGGCCATGAAAATGGTCTCAGCTACTAAGTTGCGTAAAGCTCAGCAAGCAATCACTCAAATGAGACCATATGCCGATAAGCTTAACGGTATATTAATGAATCTGGCAGATGTTGCAAAAGATGAAGAAAGCTTGCGAGGTTACTTTGAGCATAGAGATGTAAATAAAGTACTTCTCATTGTCAATTCAAGTGATAGAGGTTTATGTGGAGGATATAATTCTAACATCATTAAAGAGGTTAAGAATTTAATGACTACTAAATATGCTAATTCAGATGTTACCATAAAGTTTCTTGGTAAGAAGGCTTCAGAGTTTTTCAGAAAATCTGATTATACAATGGATAATTCTGATATCACTGCTTTTTTAGAATTGAATGCTGAAAATGTTTTTAATATCGGAGAAAGAGCTATAGAAGACTTCTTGCAAGGAGAGTATGACGAGGTTCGTGTGGTATACAATAAATTCAAAAATGCTGCTACTCAAATAGTCACAGCTGAGAAATTACTACCTGTGGAGCTTGAGGCTTTTAATGGAGCTGAAAGCAATGAAGGTGTGAAGTACTTATCTGACTTTACATTTGAGCCATCAAAAACTGAGCTGCTTTATAACATTATACCGAGAGCAGTGAAGACACAGCTTTATCGAACCATGTTAGACTCACAAGCATCTGAGCATGGAAGCAGAATGGTTGCAATGGATAAAGCTACTGAAAATGCAGGAGAGCTAATTTTTGACTTGAAGTTACAATACAATCAGGCAAGACAAGCCGCTATTACTACCGAGATTCTTGAGATAGTAGGTGGTGCTGCTGCTCTGGAGGGTTAGTCTTCGGTCGATATAATATCTAAAATGTCGTGATTTTAAATCACGACATTTTTTTGTTTCAAACATTTGATCACGGATACTACCAATGTGTTATGGCCGGTCCTCAATCGAAAAAAGTGAATACATAAATTAAAGCATCACTTGAAAAATAATTTCGCTTGATTTTCCGTAATATTGCCCAATAAGAATATAGTTAAAAAACATGAAGTACGTAATCAGAGTTGTTTTACTTGTTGCTGTAATCGTTTTGGTATGGCTAACTACTAAATCTGTATTAGATCCTATTAAATATGCCGAAGAGGTAGAAAAAAGGGAGAACCTTGTTGTAGAGAAGCTTAAAACACTGCGTGATGGCCAACTTACATATAAAGATGAATATGGGAAGTTTGCAAACAGTATGGATACTTTATTAAATTTCATGGAAACTGGAGAGATGAAAGTACTTATTCTGCAAGGTGATAAAGATGATTCTACTACTGTCTATAAAGTTGAGGAACGTATGGTAAGTGTTGAGGATTCTCTATTCAAAGAAGTTGATATACCTCAACTGAGATTTGTACCAGGTAGTGATACCCTTCAATTTGAGATGGCTGCAAGGGTGATAAAGAAAAATAATGTTTCAGTTCCAGTATTCGAAATCAAAGATCCAAATCCATTCAGTAAGGAGCGTCAAAAAGAGAATAATCCACTGAAAGTTGGATCTATCTCTGACGTGAATTATAATGGAAACTGGGATTAGTCCTAGTGACTAGTGATATGGATACTTATCACAATTCGGTTACTGATATCTTAGTTTTAGTGGATCATACTGAATCCACTTACATTCAAATTTATGGTAAGGACCATTTATTAAAATGGGAGCAGGTTCAAACTGCTCGAGAAGTTCCTAAAATTCTAGAGCAGAATATATTTAGTGCAACGTATCAAATTACGACTAACGGTAAGTTTAGTCTTGTTCCAAATGAAGTGTCAAAACTGTCAGGCTATGCTCAACTAAACTTGGGCGGTGATGACGATATCAAAGAATATAGTTTACCTAACTTTAAAATTATAGGTAAACATGTGAGTATTGCTGATACGAAACGACTAGTTGGAGTTGAAAACAAGTTAGACGTAGGTCTAATACTAGAAAAGCTTGATTCGAGTAAAAAATCTGATACCATACTTTTTTATGATTTGGGAGGTGTATTAACCTTGCTCGTATGGAAGCAGGGAGTTTTTCACTTGGCAAATAGATATGTGGTTAATTCTGCAGAAGAAGTATTTTACTATATAATGCTTGCTGCAGAGCAGCTTGAGCTTAATGCTGCTGAGTTAGATTTCAATATTATTGGAAGTGAGGATACCCATAAGAAATATATGGAGGAGTTTAAGGACTACCTAGCTCCATTACATAATGCCAGTATTACTCAATATAGGAATTCAGATGAGGAGGCAGTAACAACTTATCTTGCTAAATGCGTATTATAAGTGGTAGGCACAAAGGATTACGGTTTCCTTCTCGTAATATGCCTCATGCAAGGCCTACTACTGATAGAGCAAAGGAAGCTCTATTCAATATTCTAAACCAAACGTATTATTTTGAAGATTCTAAAGTTCTAGATTTATACAGCGGATTGGGTAGTATGGCTCTAGAATTTTGTTCCAGAGGAGCTGAAGTCACTACGGTAGAGTTTAACCGAAAATCAATAAGTTATATCATTGATTTTTCTAAGAAAATAGGAGCTGAACTCAATATTAAGCAGGCTAAAGTATTGAGTTATTTGGCTAAGGAGTCAGAAAAGTACGATATCATATTTGCAGATCCACCTTATAATGCAACTGTTGAAATACAAAAACTGATAGAAGTTATATCCCAAGGTGAGTTTTTAAAGCCTGGGGGTGTTTTTATACTTGAACATCAGTCTATGAATCAGATAAAGCATTCAGCTATATCTGAGACCAGGGACTATGGGCAGAGTAGCTTTAGTTTTTTTAACTTCGTAGATAATAATGAGTAAAAAAGCCATTTTTCCGGGAACTTTTGATCCATTTACCAATGGACATTTGGATATAGTAAGAAGGGGATTAAAGATGTTTGATGAGGTAGTCGTTTCTATCGGAATAAATAGTGGTAAGAAACATCTCTTTACTTTAGAACAACGCACCAAATGGTTAGAGACTCTTTTTGCTGATGAGCCTCGTGTATCGGTTCAACACTACGCAGGGCTAACTGCAACTTATGCCGAAAATATAGGGGCTAATTTTATTCTTCGTGGACTGAGAACTACTCAAGATTTCACCTATGAACAACAGATAGCCTACGTCAACGAAGATTTATCGGACAAGGTTCAAAGTGTTTTTGTCATGAGTGATCAAAAGAATGCATCTGTAAGTTCTACTATAGTCAGAGATTTAATTAGATACAAAGGGGATTTCAAGGCGTACTTACCTGCCGTAATATGCGGAGCTATTCTTAACGAATGAAATCAAAAACCTTAAGTCATTTTTAATTTTCTTTTATAGACTTTTAGAAGCCGTCTAATAGCAGGATAAGTATTCATTTTCTTAAGACTTATCTCATTGGGATCTATCCATTCTACGTGTTCAATATCTTCTGATTTTTGAGGTTTTAGCTTATCATCTTTTTCACACTTCACGATGTACCAGTGAGTATGCTTAATAATCCACTTACCTCCACGATAATAGGTATGATAGGTTTCTTCAAACGAGCTTAAAATAGACAGCTTTCTTGCTCCTGTTTCTTCATTGATTTCTCGGATAGCACACTGTTCTATATTTTCACCACGATTAAGTTTACCTTTAGGTAAATCCCATTTACCTAAACGCTTCATTAGTAGGATATTTCCGTTCTTGTTTTCTACGATTCCTCCAGCTGCTACTTGATAGTGAAACTCAGAGACTACTCTTTTGAGTATATTATCTGGGTTGCCTAGTAGGAGAATCACCAATGGGAACGTTGCTTTTTTGCTGACTTTTAGAGCTTCTTTGACTTGTTCTTGTGTCGGTTTTTTAAACACAAAATCGGGCTCATACTTCTGGATGTGATTCTCTTTATCAGATAGATAAATACGGTGCTTGCCGTGAAAAATTCTATACATTTGCCAGCGTTATATGGTGCATATAGAAGCAAAAATCGCTAAAATACTTTTAGAAACAAGTGCAATTAAATTATCTCCTGAAAATCCATTTACTTGGAGCAGCGGATGGAAAAGTCCAATCTATTGTGACAATCGTACAGTGTTGTCATACGCTAAGCATAGAATGGAGATAAAAAGAATGTTGGCGTCAGAAATAAAGGAGAGATTTCCTGAGGTAGATACTATTGTAGGGGTAGCCACAGCCGGAATCGCTATGGGTGCATTGGTAGCAGATGAACTCGGAGTTAGTTATGCCTATTGCAGGCCCAAACCAAAGGAGCATGGTCTCAAGAGACAACTCGAGGGAAGAGTCTCAGCCACAGCAAACGTAGTCGTATTGGAGGATTTGATAAGTACTGGTGGTAGTAGTTTAAAGGTGGTAGAGTATATGAGGTCAGAAGGATTCAATATTCTAGGAATGGCAGCAATATTTACCTATGGTTTTAAAGTAGCTGAGGATAATTTTAATAAGGCTAACTGTGAGTTGCTAACCCTTGGAAACTATTCGAGTATGATTTCAGAAGCGATTTCTTCGGGATACGTTAAAAAAGAAGAATTAACCCGTTTAGAATCTTGGCGAGAGAGTCCAAGTACTTGGGGATAGTATAAAATTATCATTAGAGTATTTTGCCCGTTGACTTATCAGATATTTTAGTAATAGGAGTTTCTTCCAGGGCTCTGTTTGATTTAGAGGAGGGCAATAAGGTTTTTGAAGAAAAAGGAATACAAGGTTACAGGGAATTTCAACTTAAAAACGAAGCCCTGCCACTCAAGCCCGGTACGGCTTATTATCTTGTCAAAAGTCTTTTAGAATTAAATAACCAAGCTTCGCAAAGGATTGTGGAGGTGGTAGTTATGTCTAGAAATAGTCCTGAAACGGGTGTTAGAATGCTAAATTCTATTGAAAAGCACGATTTAGATATATCTAGGATAGCTTTATCCGGTGGCGAACCATTAGCACCCTATATTGACGCCTACGATGTAGATTTATTTCTTTCTAAGGACGAACAGGATGTTCAAACTGTTATTGACTCCAGGGCTTGTGCTGCTGCTGCAATTTATGCTCCGCCAGAAAGTTTTGATCCGAAAGGTAGTAGAGTGAAAATAGCGTTTGATGCTGATGCTGTTCTATTTTCTGACGAGTCTGAGTTGAGATACAAAACGGAAGGTCTAGATGCATTTCATAAACACGAAGCAGATCATACGGATGTTCCTCTAAAAGAAGGTCCGTTTGCGAAACTGCTAATGAAACTTTCAAAAATTCAAAGTCATCTTCCTACTAGGATAGAACTTTCACCGCTAAGGTTATCTATCGTCACCGCTAGAAGTGCACCAGCACATTTGAGAGTGGTTAAAACCTTAAGAAAGTGGGGTGTATATATAGATGAAGCTTATTTCTTAGGTGGCCTGTCAAAAGACAAAGTCTTAAGAGCATTTGGGGCTCACATATTCTTTGATGATCAGGATGCACACTTGCAATCTTCTAGTAAAGTAGTTCCTTCTGGGAAAGTGCCATATTCCACAGATTCAGATATGAAACAAATCGAGTCAAGGAATAAAAATACTTAGACGATTCTCATTATATTCTGGAAACACTATACTTATATTAGATCAAATGATTTCCTAATGACAGCACTAGAATAGCTGACCATACAAAAGTTCTGATCCAGTTGAGATTCACTAATCGGGAAAGAATTAGTCTGTCCGTATTTCCATTTTGAATCTTATAGTGAATTGGAATAAAAATAAAAAAAGTAAGTAACCAGGAAGCTAGTACTAAGCTCGCATAAGAAATTGAGAAGAAGGATATAGTTTGGAATAACACTAAGCCAGCATATATCAATTGACCAAACATTAATGGAGCTACTATCACCGTTATTCTAGGGGTATAAGCTGTATGCCAATCACGTAAGTTTTTTGGTTCATAATACAAAAAACTGGGATAGATTATAAGTTGTACAGACCAAATTAATACTACAAGACCACTATCCACTAGAACAGCTAAATCGGATAAGTTACTCATCTTTGTAACAAACACAGTACACTCTATTTTGATTTGGTAAAGAGGACCTGTCTATTAAGGTTACTGGAATTGATTCTAATTAACTCTAGGAAAGTTTAGTCCTCCGTGGAAAGTCTATCTAATAACTTTTTAGTTCCTACTTTCACCTTATCTCCTACATTTAGTTTTTTACTTACGGCATCATAAGGACCCACAATCACCTCATCTCCTATGGCTAATCCAGATGATATTTCTATGTACCTACTGTCTTGTACACCTGTAGTGATTACTTTTTTTGTGGCTTTATCATCCTCCTCAAGAAATACTACTTCGTCTAGTTCTTTTTCACATGAGCTAATGGTCGATGCACTATCTTCCTCACTCATTCTAGTTCCCACGGCTTCAATCGGTAGACAAGGAATATCAGCTTTCACTTCTGTTTGTATTTCTACATTCGCACTCATACCTGGCAGAAATGGAGCGTCAGTTACTGTCAATAGGTCTTCATAACTACTCTTCAGAATTAAAATTTTCACTTCAAAATTAGTCACTTGATCAGTATTGACTTGACCGGGCAAAGTGTTTGCAGATTTTGCGATTTCAGAAACTATTCCTCTAAACTTACGATTGCTATATGCGTCTACTTCTATGATCGTGGTGTCTCCTTTTTTTACGTCGAGGATGTCATTTTCGTTTACATCTACAATCACTTCCATATTGTTAAAATTGGAAATAATCATGATCTCAGTTCCAGCCATTTGTGCTGTACCTACTACTCGCTCACCTTTTTCATTATTCAGAGCACTGACTACACCTTCAGAAGGAGAAAAGATACTTGTTCGGCCTAAGTTTTTATTTGCCTCATTGAGACTAGCTTGAGAGTTTTGTATGCCATATCTAGCAGCAGACACTCGCTCTTTTGCAGCTTGCACTTCACTTTTTGCTATTTGATAAGCAGATGTTGCAGCATCATATTCTGCTTGACTGATTACTTTATCATTGTAAAGTCCAGTACTTCTTTCATATGCAGCTTTCTGTTCTATAAATCTTGCTTCTGCTTGTGTAAGTTGAGCTTGACTAGTTTTTAGATTACTCCTAGAACTACTCAAGCCGGCTGAAGCTCTATCTCTCGCTGTGATATATAAATCAGGATTGATTTTAAGTAGTAATTGACCTTCTTTAACTGTATCTCCCTCTTCAATATACAACTCGGTTATCTCACCAGATACATCTGGACTTATTTTAACTTCAGCTTCAGGACGTATCTTCCCATTTGCACTTACCGTGCTGATAATGGTTCTCTTTTCTACTTTCCCTACATATACTTCTAGTTCACCGCGACTACGATTTTTCCCAATGTAGATTAGCACTGCAACTACTGCCAATAGCCCGACTGTAATCCAAATATTTTTTTTGCTCATTATAGTTTAAGTTTTTCTCCTTTAAAGAAGTCTATGATTAATTTTCTAAATACATACTCATACTTAGCATTTAATGCTTGAATCTGAGTTTGATTCCATTGGTTTTTTGCTGTAAGAAGTTCAGTACTGTTCAACATTCCTGCATCAAATCTCTTTTGACTAAAATCAAAGTTCATTCGTTGTGCTTCTAAGCTAGATGCTGCCGCATCATACCTACTTTTAGCTATTTTTAGATTAGTATAAGCTGTGGTAATATCATTTCTAAGTTGGGCTTTTGTATTGAGCAGATTGAGCTCACTTATTTGCGTATTTACCTTCGCATTTTCAACGGCAGTTCTGCTACTTAATCCATTGAAAATGGGCACAGATAGCGAAACCCCCAGCTGTTGACCTAGATTATCAGTTAGCTGGTCACTAAATGCTTTTGTGCTTACCTCAGTAGTAGGGTTGAGTGTCACTACAGGTTCTAAAGAATTTTGCACAGCCCCTATAGTATCCAGTTGAAACCCTGTGAATTCAAAGTTTTTACCACTTTGAGAATAAACGGTATTCACATTTCCAAATGCCCTCAGTGACGGTTGAAGACTTCCCTTGGCTATTTTTTCGCCGTACTTACTCTGTTCAATATTAAGTTCAGCTCGTGCTATTTCAGGTAAATTCGATAATGCTATATCGTATAATTCTGCTACTGTTTCTGTAGGCATACCCGGAAGTCTCTCTACCTCAATTTGTCTTATCTCTAATGGCTGGTCTAGTGGATACAGCATTGTGTTCAATAAGGTGTTGTAGCCTATTTGAATAGCATTTTGAGCGTTAACTACATTTACTCTATCATTAGCAAGTTGTGCTTTTAGATTTAATGCAGTACTTTGATTTATAGTCCCACTTTCTAATAACTTTAGTGTTCTATTCAACTGATCCTCGGTGATCTCTAATTGAGACTGGGCTACTTTTAGGTTTTCTTCTGCTTGAATAATTTGGAGGTAGGTAGAAGATACTGATAATGCTATTTGGTTCCTTATTACTTCAGTATTCTTATCGTTGGCATTAACAGCTACCTGATTCTGCTTAATGGTATTATTAACCTGACTACCGCCATAGAGTAAAACACCTGAGCTAAGTGAGAAGCTATTGTTTTGGATGGACGTATTGATGAATGAGTTAGAGAACGGATCTATCGTTCGTCCTAAATTGTAATTATGACTACCACTTCCGTTCAAAGATGGGATTCGGCTATACTTACTTTGAGCCAGATTATTCTCCAGGATTTGACCTTGAAGTTCGTTTTGCTGTACACTCACATTATGTTCGAGAGCATAATCTATACATTCTTGCAGTGTCCATTTATCAGCGGATTGAGCACTTGAACTCAAAGAGTAAAATGCTACTAGTAATAAGATGGTTGTTCTCATATAATTCTGGCTTAGAATATTGGAATCAAAAGTAAGGTTAAGCATATCCGAGATATCAAAGACTCGATTAATTAGGATTATTCCTCGTTGGTGCTTGGGATGTCAGTATTATGCAAATATGGATTCTTCAGAAAGTGTGTCTTAAGAACTCAGTAATTCCTAGTTTTGCGTATTGAATTTCTGGTACACGATAGGAAAGAGCTTTTTCTCAAACTATACTTGGAGAAGACCTTCGAGGGATAAAGTTGTATATCTGACATTCGATGATGGTCCACATCCGGAAATCACACCTTGGGTTATGGATCAATTGGAATCTGTAGGTGCTAGAGGGACTTTTTTTGCGGTTGGAGAGAATGCGGAAAGATATCCAGGTGTGATAGAAGGTTTAATCTCTAGAGGCCATCAAGTTGGGAATCATACTCATCGCCATGTCAAGGGATGGAAAACAAGTGCCGAAAACTACAATGAAGAAGTTTCTGAATGCTACAAACACATTCCGAATACAGGTTTGTTTCGACCGCCTTACGGACAGATAAACTTCAAAGCTGTTCCTCAAATTTCCTCTAAGAATGAAATAATAATGTGGGATGTTTTGACAAAGGATTATCTGCCTAGGTTAAATACTAGGCTAGCCCAAAGAAGAATAAGAAGATTAACAACAAGAGGAAGTATAATTGTTTTTCACGACAGTGAAAAAGCAAAAAAAAATCTAATAGTACTACTCCCAAAATATCTAGATTTCTTGGTTAAAAATGGATATAAAATGGAAATTCTATGATAGTAATTGCTGGAATTATTATCCTGGTATTCTTTAGTATTCAAGTCTTCTCATTGGTCTCTATTCTATTGTTGGGGCCAGCAAAATCTACAGACATAAAAACGTTTCCAAAAGTATCCTTGCTACTTGCAGCTAGAAATGAAGAAAAGCTAATAATTCGGAGTTTGGAGGCTATTGATCAATTGGACTATCCAAAAAAGCAGCTAGAAATACTTATTGAAGATGATTCTAGTACAGATAAAACCGCTGCAATTGTTCGCGATTTCATCAAAGGTAAACCTCAATATAAACTTTATTCTATTGACAAAACCCTTGGCAAAGGGAGGGGCAAGGCTAATGTTTTAGCACAGCTTGCACTTAAAGCTGATGAAGATTTCTATTTTATCACAGACGTAGACGTAAAACTACCAAAACTATGGATTAAGTCAATGTTGCAGGAATTTGGTGAGAAAGTTGGTATCGTGAGTGGAACTACCATGTGTGATGATGGGCCACGATTTACGAAGCTACAATCCATAGACTGGTTGCATATTATGGGATATATCAAGGCATTTGCAAGGGTAGGAGTCGGATGTACTAGTGTAGGAAATAATATGGCTGTTCGGGCTCAAGCTTACTAGGAGACAGGAGGGTATGAAAAAATTGATTTTTCGATTACAGAAGACTATAAGCTTTTTGAAGCAGTGACTAAAAATGGATGGCAATGGAGAAATGTTCTATCTCCATATACATTGGGTAAAGCTTGGTACATACCAGATGTTGGCGAAATGCTTCATCAACGAAAAAGATGGCTGATAGGAGCACAAGATTTACCCTTAAATTGGAAGGCTATGCTTATTATCTATGGACTGTTCTATGTAGTACTAATCTATTTAGGAATAAACTATTCGGATATCGCAATGAGTATTTGGTTCATGAAGTATCTGATTCAAACCGTGTTTATTCTGGTTCTCTGTTATAAGGTGGATATGAGACCGTTTAGGTACTTAGAGCTTTTCTATTATGAAATCTATCTTGTAGTGAATACGATAGTGGCAGGCATATTTTACTTCTTGCCTATCAAATCGGTTTGGAAAGGTCGACGATATAGTGGTGCCGAGGTGCAAGATCTAAATTAAATCACCTCAACGTTTTATATTTGAACAAGCTAATAAACTATGTTTCCTAAGTTATTTACTATCCCAATCCCTGAATTTTCACAAGGGTTTCTCCCGGCTCATATCACACTGCATAGCTACGGGCTAATGATTGCTCTCGGAATCTTCAGTGCTTTTTACATTTCAATTAGAAAATCTAGACATCTGGGAATGGATGCAGATAAATTATCAAGTCTATTCGTTTGGGTGATTGTAGCAGCATTTATAGGAGGGAAGCTATTTTTCTTTATGGAAGATGTAGATAAATACCTCGATGATCCAAGTAAAATCAAAAATGCTCTTGGGGGAGGTTTTGTATTTTATGGGTCACTGATTTTTGCTATCCCAACGATCATTTGGTGGTTAAGAAGGAACAAAATAAAAGTACGCCCATTTTTAGACGTATTAGCATTTGCAGGGCCTGTTGTGCATTCGTTTGGTAGAGTGGGATGTTTTCTGGCAGGTTGCTGCCATGGTAAAGTATGTGATTCTTGGATAGGTGTTACGTTTTCCCATCCTGATACACTAGCAGCATTTAAAAATCAACCTTTGTATCCAACTCAACTATTTGACATTGCTGTTAATTTGATTATTCTAATCACGGTGATCCTTTTAGAGAGAAAAAAGCAATTTGAAGGGCAACTATTCTTGGTATATCTGATGATGTATGGAGTAGGCAGAAGTATTGTAGAATTATACAGAGGAGATGAGGCAAGAGGATTTTTATTCGGTGGTTTACTCTCTCATTCTCAGTTTATTGCTATCTGCATTATTATTTTATCTCTGATTGTATGGAGAAAGTGGAGCAGAAGCAAAGCTTAGCTTAAAATTTTCACTTTTCGAGCATATTTGATCTCAAATCTTTTCCCAGATATGGGTTCTCCATCTAACTGGCCCAGGATATTTTTATCAGATGAGATATGTAGTTCGCCGTCTTCACTTCTTTCGGTTATTTTCAGTTTTAAATGCTTCCCTGCCTGTAAAATAGGAAGATAAAATATCCTCAAGGGAGTCCATATTTTTTTAATTTGAATAACCTCTAGTAATCCATCCGAACAATCAGCTTTTGGAGCAATCCTAAAGTCACCTCCATAAATTTGGCCATTTGCAACAGCAACCATAAAAAGCTGTTTCTCGATATTATTGATGAAGTATGACTGAGATCGGTAGGTGAATAGTTGATTGAATATAGCTAACCAGTATTTTAGTTTTGTCGGTATGTTATATGTTTTTTCAGCCATCCTATGTACCAAGGATCCATCAAAACCAACGCCGAATATGTTTATAAACCGATGGTTGTTGCAAGACCAAGTGTCAACTTCTTTTGCTGTTGGAGGATCAGCTATCACTAGATTATAAATTGATGGATACTCAATTCTTTTATAAATCATCTTAGCGAAATCATTCCCAGATCCAGCAGGGATTAAGTGAACATTTATTTCTCTATCTCCAATAGCATTAATAACCATATTGAGTGTCCCGTCTCCTCCAATCACGCTTAATTTCCCATAGTTTGCTAGGTCCAGCTTTTTCTGTAAAAGAAGTGAGTCATTATTGCCAGTAGATGTCCAGAGATCGTACTCAGTATCTGTTTTAGTCAGGAAATTGATATAGTCATCAAATATTTTTTTTGACTTTCCGCCTTTAGCTGAGGGGTTAAATACTACAATTATATCAGGTGTCGACAATTGGCTAATTTAGATTGAAACAAATATCGAATAAAAAGCCACTATGCTTAAATTTGACACATATAATGAGAAGTGTAACATTAGTAGGAGGAGGGTTAGCAGGTTCATTGGTTGCAGTATATCTAGCTAAGCGAGGATATGAAGTAAATATCTATGAGCGTAGACCTGATATGCGTAATGTAGAGATACCAGCAGGTAGGTCAATAAACCTTGCCTTATCCACGAGAGGAATAACTGCGTTAAACAAAGTTGGTCTGGCTGAGGCTGTATTAGATAAAGCAATACCAATGCCGGGCCGCATGATGCATAGTGAAGCAGGTGAGTTAGCTTACCAACCTTATGGTACTGACGGACAGGCAATAAACTCAGTAAGTAGAGCACATCTCAATGTTCAGCTACTGCGACTAGCAGATGAGAATGAGCACGTTCATCAACACTTTAATATGAGGTGTACTAAGGTGGATTTAGATAATAGTATTTGCTGGTTTACCAATAGTTCTACAGGAGAAAAAGTAGAAGTAAAGTCAGATTATATCCTAGGAGGTGATGGTGCGTTTTCTGCCGTAAGAAGCAAAATGCAACGTACTCCAAGGTTTGATTACTCACAGAGCTATACCAAGTCGGGATACAAAGAATTAACGATAGAACCTACTTCAGATGGTGAATTTGCAATGGAGCCAAATGCCTTACATATCTGGCCACGTGGCAGTTTTATGATGATTGCATTGCCTAATCCAGACAAGTCTTTTACCTGCACGCTGTTTATGCCATATGAAGGAGCAACAGGGTTTGATAATATCAATACTGATGAGGAGATATTGCACTTTATGAATACTTATTTTGGCGATAGTGTTCCCTTGATGCCTACACTGCTTGAGGACTTCAAGGCAAACCCGGTAGGTGATTTGGTAACGGTAAGATGCTTCCCTTGGAATGTAGGGAAAGCTACACTGATAGGAGATGCTTGTCATGCCATAGTCCCTTTCTATGGTCAGGGTATGAACTGTGCTTTCGAAGATTGTGTGGAGCTAGATGCTTGTTTAGAAGAGTTTGGAGACTGGGATATAGCTATGAAGCACTATGAAAAACGCAGAAAACCTAATGCTGATGCTATAGCAGATTTGGCTTTACAAAATTTTATAGAGATGCGTGACCTAGTAGGTGACGAAAAGTTTTTGCACTACAAAAAGGTAGAACATGACATATGTGACTTACATCCAGATATCTTCCAATCTCAGTATGAGATGGTGAGCTTCAGTAACATACCGTATAAAGAAGCCCTAGACAAAGGGGCAGAGAACACCCGACGTATCTATGACCTGATAGCAGAGGTCAATGAAGACAAAATCACGGACAAAGCCTTCGTGAAAGAATGGTTTGACCTTTGATTTAAATTAGAAGTGAAGTTTGTTTAATACTTAGTAGTTATCTTTACAGTTACTTAAAAGTAAAGATCAATGAACAAATTACATTTACTCTGTCTCTCTTGCTTACTCACCTTAGGAGTATTCACATCATATTCTCAGACTTTTACTATCAATCCTACATCAAGCAAATAAGAAAGTATCACCCTGATCTAAATCCTTCTGCTGATGCTCAAGAGAAAAGCAAACTGCTAAATGTAGCAAAGGAAGCACTGGAAACCCCAGAAAAGAAAGCTAAGTACGATAGACGGTTGTACAATCACTTAAACTACAAGCCTAAGTCAAGACCTGTTACAAGAACAAGAAAAAGGACTACTTCAGCCACGAATATGGCTGAAAGAATGCGGAGATCCGCTGCCATTAAACAGCGACGAAAAATGGGATCCTATGTGAATGGCTTGAAACACTTACCAATGACCTTGAGGTATATATTTTGGGGTGCTTTTAGTCTCATTTTTTATGGTATCCTAGTGAGATTATCTCATTTGACCAAACAGGATGGCGGGTTAGCTTACTTGCTTTGGTTGGATTTTACTGGTTTGGGATTATTAATCTGATTAATGAGTATTACAAATACTACAACTACTTAGAACAGATAAAGAATCAGAAGTCTGATTATAAAATCAAAAGCTCCAAAGCCTACAATTACCTGTTTTATGGCGGATTGGCTTTGATCTTATTATTGAAACTGGCGGTTACTTAGAGTAAGCTTATTTCTCTTCGCTGAAGTACTCATAGAAGTAAGGTATCGTTTCTATGCCTTTGTAATAGTTAAACAATCCATACTTCTCATTCGGTGAATGAATAGCATCGCTGTCAAGTCCAAAACCAAATAACACTGTTTTCAATCCAAGCACTTCTTCAAAAAGAGCTACAATTGGTATACTGCCTCCACCGCGAGTTGGTATAGGTTTTTTACCAAACGTTTTTTCCATTGCTCTACTAGCCGCTCTGTAGGCTTTACTATCGGTAGGAGTGACTGCCGCTTCTCCTCCATGATGAGGAGTTACTGCTACTTTAACTGCTTTTGGAGCGATACTTTCAAAGTGCTTTTGGAACATCTGAGTGATTTCTTCTGAAGTTTGATTAGGCACTAATCGCATACTGATTTTTGCATATGCTTTACTTGGTAAGACTGTCTTGGCACCTTCTCCTGTGTATCCACCCCAGATACCATTTACGTCAAGTGTAGGTCTGATTCCTGTGCGTTCTA
This sequence comes from Bacteroidia bacterium, assembly GCA_965655315.1. GTDB lineage: Bacteria > Bacteroidota > Bacteroidia > NS11-12g > UBA9320 > UBA9320. The sequence continues at coordinate 32,359 of CBFHGJ010000002.1, read as the reverse complement.
TGGTAGAATAACCCTTCTCGCCCATAACATCGTTTACATCAAGTTCAGATTTGTATTCTTCTAAACTAAATGGTGTTTTGGTCATTTCAGCTCTATCAGCATCACTCACTATTTCTACGTTATCATAAAATCCTGGAATAGTTATATGTCTATTTTCATCGTGCAAGCTACTAATCATATCACACAGTACATTGATCGGATTTCCTACCGCACCACCATAAGTCCCAGAATGTAAGTCAATCTTTGGCCCTGTCACTTCTACTTCTACATAACTAAGACCACGTAGACCTGTATCTATACTCGGTATGTCGTTAGCAATCATTCCTGTGTCAGAGATTAGAACGACATCAGACGCTAGTTTTTCTTTATTTGCCTCTACATAGATTCCAAGATTAGTAGATCCTACTTCTTCCTCACCCTCTATCATAAACTTCACATTACACGGCAAAGTATCTGTTTGCATCATGGTTTCAAAAGCTTTGAGGTGCATGTACATCTGTCCCTTATCATCGCAAGCACCTCTGGCATAAATGTTCCCGTCTTTTACTGTTGGTTCAAATGGAGGGGTATTCCAGAGTTCATCTGGCACACTTGGCTGCACATCATAGTGTCCATAGACCAATATGGTAGGTTTGCTTGAGTCAATTATTTTATCTCCATATACGATAGGGTTTCCAGCTGTTTTTTCCAGCACTACATTATCTGCTCCTGCTTTTTCCAATTGTGAGGCTATATACTCCGCACATTTGTATACATCTCCAGCGAATGCAGAGTCAGCACTTATGCTCGGAATTCTAAGGAGGTCAAATAATTCTTCTAAAAATCTATTTTTATTTTCTGATATGAAGTCGTCTCTGTTCATTGGGCGGCGAATTTATGACTATTTTGAATTCTTGATTGTTCAGTTTTCAAACAATTACGTAAAATTTCACGTTGTTTTTTAATAGCCTAGAGCATATGGCACTACATTTGTTTAAATCACTAACATAACATTATTAAATCAAATGAAAAAAATCAAATCAATTCAAACCACCTTGGCCACACTACTGCTAATAGGTATGCTCTATGCTTGTGCTAAGGTTCCAATGACCGGAAGACGGCAAATTAAATTATTTCCTTCCTCCACAATGCTAGAAATGAGTACGCTAAGCTATAAGCAAGTGCTAGATACAGCCAGTATTATACGCAGTGGTCAGCAAGCAGAAATGGTAAAACGAGTAGGAAATAAAATTGCCATCGCAACGGAGAGATATCTAAAGGAAAATGGATTTGAGGATAGGCTCGATGATTTTTTTTGGGAATTTAACCTAATTCAAGACAACTCTGTAAATGCTTGGTGTATGAGTGGAGGTAAAGTCGCTTTTTACACTGGGATTTTACCAGTATGTGAGGATGAGACAGGAATAGCAGTAGTTATGGGTCCTGAAGTAGCTCATGCTATAGCTTGGCACGGAAATGAGCGAGTAAGCCAGAGAGTATGACTCTTCAAGGACTAGCCACAGATACAGACCTATTTATGCTGATAAAGCAACAACCCGATGCAGCACGCCAATTAGCCAACACAGCTTTCGGTGTTGGAGGGCAATGAGGAATGTTAGCTTCTAGTAGAAAGCACGAGTCCGAAGCCAACGAGATGGGTTTAATATTTATGGCAATGGCAGGATATAATCCTTCTGAAGCTCCAGAATTTTGGGATAGAATGCACAAGCTGTCAAATGGACAAAGACCTCCAATCATGCTGAGTACTCACCCTCATCCAGATACACGACAAACTGATTTGAGAAAACTACTGCCTAAAGCTATGGCCATATACAATAAAAATTAGAATGATAAAAAGAGAAAATCTTATGTTTTTCGGAATAACGATGCTTGCAAGCGTCGCTATTTCTATGAGAAGTGTCCTCACCGCAGATCAAGTTTTGGCTAAAGCTGAAGCACAATTGAAAGCAACGTCTATCATTGCTGAGATGAAAGTTAGTATTCAAAGACCCAAATGGACAAAGACCATGAGGCTTAAAACGTGGGGTAAAGGCACCGATTATGCCTTAGCCTACATACTTGGTCCAGAAAAAGATAAAGGGACAGTTTATCTCAAAAATGCTACTGGGGTTTATAACTATTTGCCCAAAATCAATAGAACGGTCAAATTACCAAATGCACTACTCAATCAGAATTGGATGGGTACAGATATGAGTACCGATGATATTGTTAAGCTGAGCAGATTAAAAGAAGACTACAATGCTAAGATGATGGGTACAAAAAGTATTTTAGGAAAATCTTGCTACTGGATTGAGTTGACTCCAAAAGATGAGGCAGACGTATTATGGGGCAAACTTGAGCTGTTTATTGATAAACAAGACTTTCTTCAGATGAGGGCAATATTCTACGATGAAGATATGGAAGCTGTGAACCAACTAGAAACCTTAGAAGTAAAAAAAATCGGTGGGAAGACTGTAGCAGCAAAGATGAAAATGATACCTTCTAATAAGTCTGGTCATAGTACTGTGGTAGAATATGAGTCGATTCAATTTAACAAGCCTATATCTTCTAGTTTTTTTACAAAAGAGAATATGTCTAAGGTGGCACCTTAACTTATATTTGAAAACATCAATGCGTTCATATTTAGCTATAATAGTACTTCTGAGTTTTACTTTTTCAAATGCACAAGTCACAGTTACCAAAGACTTGCCAGTTTACAAAAGCTGGAAAATCAATTTCTCATCTTCGGATAATTCGTTAGAGCTTTCTAGGCTAAAGAATAGCGAGGCTGCTCCTAAGCCATTTATGAGAAGTGAAAAGGTTAAACAAAAATTGGATGCTAAACGACAACGTTCTCGAATACAGCCTAAAGCAGGATATGTCACATCAAAAGAAGACGTAGTTCCTGAAGTTGCTACAGATTTTAATGGGAAGCCAATTGGCTGGGCAGGTATCCCAAATGATAACACCATGGCTATAAGCAATGACGGAATCATTATCAGTGCTATTAATACTACCGTCACCATTCTCAATGAAGAAGGAGAACGATTAGGTTTTAGATCTCTTTATGGAATGACAGCAAATCAGTTAGGATTATTAGACAGGTTTTATGATCCTAAGGTCACTTATGATCCCGAAAATGACAGGTTTATATTGGTGTTTCTAGAAGGAAGTTTGAGTGATGATACAAGAATTGTCGTTGGTTTTACTGAAACTAACGATCCTACGGGGAATTGGAACTTTTATGCGTTAGATGGTAAGCCTCTTGGAGGAAACACTTGGAGCGATTATCCGATTATAGCTCAAAACGGCACAGATCTATATATAACGGTAAACCTATTAAGAGACAACGAAAGTTGGCAAGAGGGATTTGTTGAGAGTTTGATCTGGCAAGTTGCGAAAGCAGATGGTTATGAAGGAAAAGAAGATTTGACACAAAATTTGTTTTCAGGAATTAGGTACGAGGGTGCACCTGTTTGGAGTATTTGTCCCGTGCAACCTGCATTTGATTTTGATCAAGATAATATGTACTTCTTATCCGTAAGACCTGATGCAGAATCAAACGATACTGTTTTCTTACACGAAATAACGGCTAGTTCTAGTACAGGAGGAGCAGAGCATAAACTAAGTGTGCTAACTACAAATGTCCCTTACGGGGTTCCACCTACTGCCTACCAGCCATTAGTGAATGGAAGTGATTTTAGGTTGCAAACTAATGATACTCGGGTGCTGAGTGCTACTTTCCATAATGGGAATATTCATTATACGCAGAGTACTATCTTAGAAGATGAAATCCGTTCAGGTATCTATCACGGAATTATATCTGATGTTGCCTCTAATCCCATGATTGAAGGTGAGATCATTTCCTCTTCCACATTAGATTATGCATATCCATCCATTGCATTTGCTGGTGAAGATGAAAGTCAAAACCATTCTATGCTACTTACCTTTTCTCACGTAGGTGAAGAAGTTTTTCCTGGTACTAGTGTTGTTTTTCATAACAAAGAAGATGGGAAAGAAAGGTTGTATTCAGATGTAATTAGAGTAAGAGATGGAGATAGTGTCATTAACACTTTTGTAGATGATTCGCTAGAGAGATGGGGAGATTATTCCGATATACAGAGAAAATATAACGAGCCAAATACGGTATGGGCCTGCGGTAGTTATGGAGATACTTTAGGGAATAATAATGTGTGGATAGCAAAGCTTACGGTAAAAAATGAGCTTCTAAGTGTTTCCGGCATTTTGACCTACCCAAACCCAGCCAATACTAGTATATTGGTGAGTGCTTCATTCGATGTAGAACAAGAGGTAGACATTACATTGACCGATATGAGAGGTACTGTAGTAAGAGAATTAAGAGATGAAAAAGTTAATGCGGGTAAAGCAGACTTCTTGTTTAATGTAGAAGGTTTCTCTTCTGGAATCTATATTCTATGCATCCTAAATGACAGTGGAGAGAGTCTCCTTTCTAAGAAAGTTATTGTTGAATAGACTAATTGCAAATCAACTGGTTTGATCTTGCTTAGTCTTCTGTAGGTCACCTACAAACCTATCAGGGTCTATGGGTTTTAAATGTCTGTTTTATCTAGACAAATTCTTAAGTTCAAACTCTTCCTGGAAAAAACTTTCAAATTGCCCCGATGGTAAAAATACCATTTATGTTTCATAATAACTAGGTCCTAGAAAGGATTCAATACTCATGAAACTTATATTTTTTCAAATGTGAAAAGGTTATTTTGAGAATGATTTGTTTCTAATTCAAAAAAAAACACGTTGATTTGAGAACTTTGAAAAAGATACTAGTTGTAGGAAGTGGAAGTTGGGGCACAGCTTTAGTAAAGATTTTACTAGAGCAGTCAGATACAAAGGTCGATTGGTGGGTTCGTTCCCCTGAAATGGCAAATTATATTAATGCTAGAGGTAGAAATCCTAAGTATCTTAGATCTGTTAAGTTAGATTTGAGTCGTTTAAGTGCACACTCTGACCTTGAAGAGGTGGTCAATGTTAACGATACAATACTTTTAGTGACTCCAAGTGCATTTGTTTCCGATACGCTTTCCTCATTGAAAGACAATGCTTTAGAGGGGAAAAGAATTATTTCGGCTGTAAAAGGAGTAGAACCAAAAAGCTTAAAGATTCTTGGAGAGTATTTATTTGACCAAAAAGGTGTTTCAAAGTCAAATTTTGGCGTGATTACAGGACCATGTCACGCCGAAGAAGTGGCTCAAGAAAAACTTAGTTATCTGACCTTTGCGAGCACAAATGATAGTTTTTGTAAAGAGATGTGTGAAGCTTTGGATTGCAGTTATATAAGGGTGACCCCTAGTGCAGATATTTATGGGACAGAAATATCTGCCGTACTGAAGAACGTGTATGCCATAGCTGCAGGGCTTTGCCATAGTCTTGGATACGGAGACAATTTTCAAGCGGTTTTAGTCAGTAATGCAATAAGAGAGATTAAGAGATTTATAGAAGCCGTACATCCCATAGATAGAGATGCAGATGACAGTGCTTATTTGGGAGATTTGTTAGTTACAGCGTATTCACAATATAGTCGTAATAGGATGCTTGGAGCTATGTTGGGAAAAGGTTATTCAGTCAAATTTGCATTAATGGAAATGGAAATGGTAGCTGAAGGTTACTATGCGACCGAAAGTATTCATAAGCTAAATGATACCTTTAATGTGCATATGCCAATCCTAGATTTTGTATATGATGTAATTTATGGAGGCAAAGAAGTCAAAGAATCTGCTGTTGAATTATCTAGAAAACTGAATTGATATGAAACAATTTATAGTTGCTTTAATCTATATTTCTCTAGCCACTTTGGTCATAGGGTATCTGTTTTTAGTTCTGAATATTCCTAATCTGAATGAGATTTTACTTGGAGCATTTTGGCTCCACATTGCTGCATATATTGGGTATTCTTTTCTAGTACCATCCAAAGACAATAGAATGATTTATCCTATGTCTATACTTCTTTTGGCTGTTTCGGTATATGTTTTCAATCTACCGCTAAAAGAATGGTTCACAAGTATGACGCTCAGCATATTGACTTTTATCCTGTTTATGATTTACTCAGGCTTTCATTTACTGCAAAAAGGATATTTAGGAGATAATGACATCAAGTACCTTCCTCATATTAGCATAGTATCACTTGGCATTATTGTTATAGCCACAGTGTTTAAAATTATGCATTGGCCTATGGTTACACAACTAATGATAGTTGGTTGTAGCCTACTAGCATTGCTCCTCATCCTTACAGGGATGACTAAGGGCTTGAAACGTAAAAGTAAGTAGCTGACTTAGCTATTTAGTGCGTAGTTTACATCCATCCAACTTTCAGCATTTTGACATTCTATGCCATTGGCTTGTAAAAACTGAACTGCTTGTCCACTTCTTCCACCACTTAAGCAACATAACACCAAAGGAGGCTCAATAGCTCTAAATTCATCTAGTCGCTCTGGGATTTCATTTAGAGGTATGTTTTTGGACACTGCTACGTGTCCATCCATAAACTCTTCAGTAGTCCTAACATCTATTACAGTAGTTTTTTAATCAATTCTTGTAAAGTCATTTATGTTTTTTCTATTTAGTAGCCTTACCAATCATACAGTTGGCATAGCTTTTAGCTTTCATCAAAAGTCCATTTTCTTCAGTGGCTTCTGGGTATCCCATCGCACTAAGCTTGTTTAAAACTGTTTTTAATATGCTTTCATCGGTAAAAGCAAGTTTTACAGTACCATTATCTGGGCTTACATCTACGTTGGAAATTCCTTCTATATCCTCCAATTTAGTAGTTATACTATGAGCACATCCACTGCACTTAATATTGGCTACATCTAATACTTTTTCCATATCACTGCGAAGGTAAGGTTCAATAACGAAATCTCAAGATGGACTTGTGTAACCTAGAGCACTTTAAATACGGGAAGTGTGTTGTGTTCTTTCTCGTAGTGGACACTATTTCTGTAGATCCAGTTTAGTTGTTTACGTGAAGATAATTCTTCGCCATTTCCCATTTTCGCTTCTCTCATTTTCTCAAAATTAGACTTTAGCTTAGCGTCTTTACTGAGTAGATCTGCTGCCTGGTCTTCAAATACATAGCTACTGAAGCCTTCCTTTTGTTGAAGTATTGCGTCGAAAAAATTCCAATTGAAATAAGAGTCTGGTCCCGTGGGACTGAGAGTTTCTATCAAGAATCGGTCTGACGACTTTCCAGTTTGTATAATGTAGTCACCTCTATTAAAACTCCAAAATGCAGTGTCATTTTTAGTTTTTACTTTAGAGTGTAGATAGTGTTTTTCGTAAGGAGATTTTACAGTTTCGTAATCTAAAATTCTCGTTGTGATGACCTGTATAATGGTGTCATTTGTGAGTTGCTCTAATAGTACACCGTTCCAGCGAAGTCTATCTGCGACGTCTTCATATCCTTTTTTTAGAATATAAGCTTTAGGCTTTTGTTCGCTTTGAGTTTCTAGCATAGCATGGGCGTAAAACAGGTTCATTGTTTTGGGCTTCGTCTGGTCATAGAATAATCGATCTACACCCGTCACCTCACTTTTTTTGAAACTATATTCGTAGCCTTTAAATACCAATGCAACTAAATCAAACTTGTCAATCTCCCAATCTATTGGATAGTTGATTTGCGATTTGTCAACTTTTTTTTGAGCTGCTCTAGTTCGTTGGAGCTGAGTTTTGTTGCTCACAGTAAAATCAATGACTGAGTTTAAATATTCATAAGTGGTCTTCACTCTTACGTCATAAGGCTTTAGCATATGACTTTCTGTGATGAATCCATAAATATGGTGTAGTGTGGTGAGACCACTGCTGTATCTTGGTGAGTCATAAAACGTAGGATACCCTCTGCTTAGTGGTCCATTATGGTGATTAACATAAGGAACTATAGGATTTTCTTTTTCAGACATCATTTTAGCGATAGATGGATTCATTTCTTCGCGTAGGAATTTTCCCATTTCACCTCCGAGTTTATCCGGTTGAGTGCTTAGGTAGGTGAGGTTATATTGATAATCTGCTCCATTGCTCACGTGAGTTTCTATATACACATCTGGATCAATAAGTTGGAGCAGTTTTGCAAAACTTTGTGCATTTCTACTATCACATTTTATAAAGTCCCTATTGAGGTCTAAGTTCTGAGCGTTACCGCGAAAACCATAAGACTCAGGTCCATTTTGGTTCGCTCTACTAGTACCACTTCTATTGAGAGCTCCACCAATATTATAGTACGGAATACAAACTAGAATACACGAATCGAGTATGTTCTTATTGTGTTGAATAATATCTCGGAATAACATCATACTTGCATCTACGCCGTCTGGCTCACCAGGGTGTATTGCATTGTTAATCAGAATAATAGCTTTATTACTGTTGCCTAGTTTTTCTAGTGTGGATCCTTCTTGGGATAAGGTGATAGTATGAAGCGGCAAACCAGCATCAGTCATACCATACTCTTGTATATTTAGTTCATCATACTCTTTGCTAATTTGACTCCACCACTTGATGCCTTCATCGTAGGAGGCAGATTTGGTCCCATTTGAAGATTCGAATATGGTCTTAAATTCACTTTCTCCTGAGGAAGTGATTGATATAAACAAAAAGATTAAAGACGAGTACTTCATTCAGCAAAGCTAGTAGAAAAGTAGTTTTTGTGTTTCTGTAATTTGGAGCTTGAACCAAATGATGTTTGCTTTGCGATTGCAATGAGAATTACTGGGAATCTTAGGAAGATGAACACGAGGTTGGAGGGTTCTACTCCGCATTACTTTATGCACATGAGAGATGTGCTAGATCCACTTCAACCTATTCATATGAATGACTTCGTTGGACAAAAAATCTCCTTAGAGTATGAAGGTTATTATAACTCGGTGCTGTCCGGAGAAAAGATGCCAAAACCTTTTGGCGAAGGAATGACCTATAAAGAGTTTATGGAAAGTCCACAAGCAAGTCCTAGTATAATGAAGCCAGAACTTAGCGAAATACACAACGGTATTGCTCTTAGAGATTATGAGTGGGAAGTTAAGCATCATCTTCAACCTCATTTTGTATACATATCTTTAACTAGTAACTACAAAGTAGGTGTTACACGTACTACAAACATGCCATATAGATGGATCGATCAAGGGGCTACTCAGGCAGTAGTGATAGCAGAAGTACCTTATCGTCAATTGGCTGGACTAATAGAAGTAGCTCTCAAGGAATTCATTGGTGATAAAACAGCCTGGCAACGTATGCTAAAAGGTCTGGTCGAGGATGAACGTACGATAGATCAGGTTAGAAAAGAAATGATAGCGAATGTGCCTTTAGAATATCAACGATATTGTGATCCAAATCGTGAAATTGTGGAGATCAACTACCCTGTTCTACAATATCCAGAAAAGGTAAAAAGTATGAAGTTGGAAAAGGTGAAAAGAATAGAGGATAAATTAGTAGGCATCAAAGGGCAATACCTCATTTTCGAAAATGGAGTGACTAATATTAGAAGTCAATCGGGGGCAAGAGTTATTTTAGAGATTTAACATTAAGCTTCACCTTGTTCTTCGCTGACACCTATTTCATTAACAGCTAAATTAGGGTCTACATACTCTTCTTTCCATTTTTTATCAAAATAACGATAGAGTAGGTAGGACAATAGGATTCCCATCGGTAGTGCCATTAGCCCCAATAGTGTATCATTAGTACCTTCAATATTTAAATCTGCAGCAACTGCAATCAAACCAATGATAATTCCTCCTAAAAAAGTCCCAGCATAGTAGGTGGCAGCCCCTGCGATTACATATGGCCAGTATTTTTTCTTGTTATACTTTTCAGCGAGTTCTTTATAATATTTCCATACGAAGTAGAGTAGTAGCATAAGTTTTTATTGAATGACGATATTAACTTTATAATCAAAACTCTTTTAATAAAAGAAAGAGTTTTAAATGGAATCTTGAAGCTCAAAACCAACCAATTAGCATATCATATGTTCCACTATCAAGTTATTACTAAATTCGCATCGTGGGACATACACAAACTTCCGATCGTAAAAAGGATCACATAGAATTAGCTTTTGAGTCAGTAGTTCACAATCAAGATTCACGCTTTTATTACGAGCCACTATTCAGTGGACACCCAAATGGGGAACTAACACCAGTCTCATTTGCTGGTAAAGAAATGAAAGGACCACTGTGGGTAAGTAGTATGACTGGCGGTACTAAGGAAGCAGGTCTCATTAACAAAAATCTAGCTAAGGCTTGTGGTCAATTTGGTCTAGGTATGGGTCTTGGAAGCTGCAGAATTATCCTAAGAGATAATGAATATCTTCCTGATTTTCAGCTTCGTAAGGAAATGGGTGATTATCCACTTTATGCAAATCTCGGAGTAGCCCAATTGGAAGAGCTATTTGATTCTGAAGAAGAACATCTAGTGGTCGAATTGGTAAAAAGAACTGAAACGGACGGCCTTATTATTCACGTAAATCCGTTGCAAGAATGGCTCCAGCCAGAGGGTGATGTATTTAAAAAGTCTCCGTTGGAGATTATAGAAAAAACGTTAGAGCTAGGAATCAAAGTTATAGTAAAAGAGGTAGGTCAAGGTTTTGGACCTGAAAGTCTAAAAGAACTTATGAAGTTACCCCTCACAGCAATTGATTTTGCCGCACACGGAGGTACAAACTTTAGTAAACTAGAGCTGCACAGGAGTGATAATATGAGACACGAGGCTTATGATAAAGTGGCTGCTTGGGGACATACAGCAGAACAGATGGTAGGTTTTTATAATACTCTTACAAAAGAGCTTGGATCAGAAAATAAAAACGCAGATATCCTAATAAGTGGTGGAGTTCGTGATTTTATGGACGGATACTATCATACTGAACGTATCAATGCAAATGCAATTTACGGAATGGCATCCCCATTTTTGAAACATGCAAGGGGTAGTTATGCAGAGCTTGAGGAATATGTAGAGTTGCAATTGAAGGGATTGAAGTTGGCAAAAACATTTTTGAAATTGAGAAACCATGGTTAAAGGATTCAGCAAATTCTCCAAAGAAGCTAAAATCGGATGGCTAATCGATAATTATTTTGACGGACAAGATGATGCTCGAGATACGTTAGAAAAGTATTGGAATTCAGATGCTAAACTCCAAAAGCTACACGATGAATTTATAGAAAATACCATTACCAACTTTTATATGCCTATGGGCGTGGCACCTAATTTTCTTATCAATGGAAAAGAGTACGCTGTGCCAATGGTTACTGAAGAAAGCTCAGTGGTTGCCGCAGCTGCCAAAGCAGCAAGCTTTTGGGCAGAAAAGGGCGGATTCAAAGCCACGGTAAGAAGTACAACAAAGATTGGACATGTCCATTTTCTTTGGAAAGGAGAGGATAAGCGAACTTTAGCACTTCTCATTAAAGAAATCGAAGATAAGTTTCATCAAGAGACGAATACAATCACTGCAAATATGCGTAAGCGTGGTGGTGGTATATTGGGAATAGAGTTAGTAGATAAAACAAAAGATATCCCTAATTACTATCAGCTAGTAGCAGAATTTGAAACCTGTGATAGTATGGGTGCAAACTTTATAAATTCTTGCCTAGAGAAGTTTGCAGATGTTCTGAAAGAAGCAATCTCCATTTCTGAATTAAACCCAAACGAGGTCGAAGTGGTGATGTGCATATTGAGTAATTTCACTCCAAAATGCCTTGTAAATGTTGAAGTCAGTTGTCCGATAGAGCAGATGGTAGAAGGTACTGGGATGAGTCCAGAAGCATTTGCAGAACGATTTACGACAGCTGTTCGTATTGCCGAGACTCAGCCTTATCGTGCTGTGACGCACAACAAGGGGATTATGAATGGTATTGATTCTGTTGTTTTAGCAACAGGGAATGACTTCCGTGCCATAGAAGCTAGTGCTCACGCCTACGCCAGTAAAGATGGACGGTATACCAGTCTTACACATGCAGATACGAGTAATGGTCAATTTAAGTTTTGGATAGAAGTGCCACTTGCACTAGGTACAGTAGGTGGTATTACTGGACTGCATCCTATGGTGAAGTTTGCTCATCAACTGATGGGTAAACCAAATGCTACGGAACTGATGATGATAAGTGCTGCTGTCGGTTTAGCTCAGAATTTTTCTGCTCTACGCAGTCTCACTACTACAGGCATTCAGCAGGGGCATATGAAGATGCATTTGCTCAATATTCTCAATCAACTAGAGGCTACGGAAGAGGAAAAGAAAATGATTGTAAAGCACTTTCACAAAAACACACCGCATCACGCTGAAGTGGTAGAAGCCTTCAAGCAAGTTAGAGGTGGAGCTGTACTGAAATAGTTTCTTTTTGTGTTAAACCTATCAAATTATTGATGAAGTACCTGTTATTTCTTTTTGTCTTAAGCCAGTCTTTTGAGATTTATAGTCAAGATACAATTACATTTGACCATAATGAGTGGGACGACTACTATTCGATTGGAGGTGACCGAATTGATGATTTGAATAAATTGATATCTGTCGTTGGATCAAATCCGATCGCATTGCAATATGCACAGAAGGCTCAGGGTTTTAAATTTGGCTCAGCGATTCTACTATGTACTTCAATTTTAACAGTAAGTGCTGCAGCAGGGCCTGGCCAAAATTCGTTGGAGAAGGACAGACTAAAGTGGTATGGTATATCTGCATTGACTATTTCAGCAGGCTTAATGTCTTATCACGATAAGAATAAGAATGAAGAAAGAGCTGTTAGGGAATACAACAAAAGTAGAAGTGCCAAATTGCCAAATGGTCAATTAGATGTCATTCTATCGATGAGAGGACTTGGTATGAAAATCACGTTTTAAAAGTTGGATAGCTAAGGGAACTAGTTGAAATAAAGTTATGTAATATCTCACTAACTTTGAACTTCCTATGAAACGAAACCTACTTTTAATATTAGCAATATTCGGTATGACGTTTATTTACTGGAGTTGTGAGAAAGAACCACAGACGTGTAATGATTCTAACGCAAGTAGAGTAATAGACCTCACGAGTATTAGTTTCTACGAAACCACAACCGGTGGACCAATTTATACTCCGCTAGACAAATTTGACAGTAAAAAATGGGACAATGTAGTACTATCAGTAGGGACTTTGACTGAACTCATTGCTAAAAAAGTCACTACCAATGATGCTGTTTATGCCGAACTTCCACCTAAATGTAAGTGGTCTCTCGATTCTATACGAATTACTAGATCTGGGAAAGATATCACAGAACTATTTACCCTGAACGGTATTGAAATGTCAGAAGCATTCCGTAATCCTATTACTGAGATGTGCGGACTTATGCTTTATCCAAAGAGTCAGGCTGCTAATGATAAATTGGATTTATACAAAGTTGAAACTTACGATCAGATGAATGGTAAACTTGAGGTTGTATCTGATTACTTTAAAATAATTAAATGAAACGAAATGTACTTCTGCTAATAGGACTATTCGGATTGTTAATCCTTGAATACGGATGTAAAAAGGATCCTTCTCCTAAAGGTTTATGCGAGGATGCCAATGTGAAGGTCACCAACCTCTTTTTTTCGCAAACCTTTCATCGGGATAATACTATTTATGGCATCGTAGAACCAAATGATACCGTAGCTTTTGATAGTTTTATTGTGCAGTCTTTCTTTAATTATAAATACGTGAAATCGACTGTGCCGAAGTCCAATTATGCAGCTTATGCAATAGTGGCTCCCATAGCAAAGACTTGCTTTGAAGTGGAAAATCTAACCGTGGAGCTTGAACAGCGAGGTAGGTTGGAGGATGTGACTTCGCTTTTGTATTGTTATAACCAAAAGATGCCGTATCCAGGGATTAAAGCAGAAGGCACACAGACTTTTTATAATACGTTATCAGAGAGTTTAGCTTGTACGCCTTTAGGACTCAGCCTTTATATGTATACAAAACCTGAAGTGTCAGGTAAGGTTAGAGTTAAGATTACTATAACGAATAAGCAGGGAGAGTTTTTTGTGACCTTCTCAGATTACTTTCACATCAGATGAAAAAAATCTTAATTTTAGGAGTATTGCTCACTGGATTAGCTCTAGTAGAGTATGGTTGTATCGATCAGAGAAGCGGAGAAAATTACCGTGAGGGTCGAATAACAGGAATTTCAGGAACCTTTCTTTTTGAGGTTGATCCATTTGGAACGATCAGCACTTTAGTTCAAGATTCAACTCCTTGGGATTCCTTTGTGATGTTAAATGTATTTGATGTTACTTATGCATCATCTCTTAAGACGAACTATTTTGCTGCATTTGCAGAGCCGGCACTCCCACCATCTTTAGTACTGTCTTTAGATTCTGTGCAAGTTTGGAATGTTGCTAATGAGGATACAATAAACATCACACACCTTTTTGAGCTTCAAATCGGGAGAAATACAAATTACTATTTCCCGATAAGTAATGATTACAACTTTCTTCAAGAATTAAATTATGAGGTTTTTGGTAGTAACTATGAACATCTGTTCAGAATGAAAGCCTCTCCCTCTGCGGAAGGATCCTTTAGATTCTATGTGAAATACTTTGTTACAGATGGTCTAGAACTAGAATCATTATCTGATGTTATCACCGTCACTTTGTAGACTCAAACTAATGAGACAAGTATAGACGATTTAGCGATTCTAAATACCTTCGTGCCAATGGACACTTTTTTCTCTCACGGAAAACTATTAATTACTGGTGAATACGCTGTTCTTGATGGAGCTTTATCAATAGCTGTTCCTACTAAATTAGGACAACGTATGGAGGTAGCGTTTGAAGAAAGTGCCGAAAGCAGTACGCTTACGTGGTACAGCATAGATAGCGATGGAGAGACGTGGTACAGAGAAGAGTTTTTGCTTTTACCAGAACAAGATGGTGTCAAAATAGAAACTTACAAAATGAGTGTGTGTAACTCAAATACCGTGAGTGATAAGCTTTGCGAAATACTAAACAAAGCAAGTGAGTTGAATACTAATTTTTTACAAGATGGCAGTTATGTGGTGAAGACTTACCTTGACTTTCCAAGTGACTGGGGTCTTGGAAGTAGTAGTACTATCATATGTAACATTGCAAAGTGGGCTCAGGTAGATGCTTTTGAGTTATCAGCAGCTAGTTTTGGTGGAAGTGGAGTAGATATCGCAGTAGGAATGTTAGGCGGAGATGTTTTATATCGAAGTCCAGAACTTTGGGAAGGTTTCGTCTATCAGCCACCATTTGCGGACCAACTCTTTCTAGTTCACCTTAATCAAAAGCAAAATAGCAGAGAGGGAATTGCTACCTACAAGGAAAAGCCAATTGATAAGAATCTGATATCAGAAATTTCAAACCTAACAGAATGGCTTATCAAAACAGATGATATTGAAACGTTTCAAGAGTTGATAGATAAACATGAACAGTTGATTTCAACGCACATCAATATGCCTACTGTCAAGGAAAAATATTTTAATGATTATCCGTATTCGGTTAAGTCTCTTGGTGCTTGGGGTGGGGATTTTGTATTGGCTTGTGGAGATGAAAAATCACCTGAGTACTTCACACAGAAGGGATTTGAGACAGTTCTTCCTTATAAAGAACTCATAAAATAATGAACTAGAGTTCGCTATCATTTGTTTATTTGCACGGAATGAGCACCTTCATCTCTTCTTGGAAAAGTCCAAGTAACATAGCACTTGTTAAGTATTGGGGAAAGAAACCAACCGGGATACAATTACCTGCTAATGCTTCTATTAGTTTTACCCTTAGCAATTGTGCTACCACTACAAAGCTTACTTACACAGAGCAGGAAACACTTGCTATTAAGGTTTTATTGGATGGTGATGAAGAACCATCATTTGTTCACAAGATAGAACAGTTTATCACTCGGATAGCACCCATTTTTCCTTTTGTAAAAACAGGAAGATATTTAATCGAAACCTCAAATAGCTTCCCACACAGCAGCGGTATAGCTAGCAGTGCAAGTGGTATGAGTGCACTGGCACTTTGTATTTGTGATATAGCTGTAGAAAAAGGTGAGCTCACTGAGAATAATTTTAAGAGAACAGCTTCAGAGCTTGCAAGACTGGGAAGCGGCAGTGCAAGTAGAAGTGTGTTCGGTCCTATGGGTGAGTGGGGCAAGCACAATGATTATGCGGGAAGTAGTGATGATTACGCTATTGGCTACGATGATATTCATCCAGTTTTCAAGGACTATTGCGATACGATATTATTAGTACACAAAGGGCAAAAAACAGTCAGCAGTACAGTAGGTCACGGACTCCTGGATAATAATCCGTATGCAGAAGCTCGTTTTGCTCAAGCCGGAGAAAATATGACCAAGATGAAAGCTGTACTTAAATCTGGAGATTTGGATGCTTTTGTCGAGCTTGTAGAAAGTGAGGCTCTTACTCTTCATAGTTTGATGATGAGCACCAACCCTTATTTTATTTTGATGAAACCCGAAACGTTGCAAGTGATTGAAGCGATTTGGAAAAAGAGGGCCGAAGATGGAGTAAAGTGGTCCTTTACCTTAGATGCGGGTGCGAATGTACATTTCCTTTATCCACAAGCAGACAAAGATTCAGCAGCGAGATTTATCGAATCAGAATTAAAACAATACTGCGAAAATGGAGCCTACATTCACGATGAGGTGGGAATGGGAGCGGAGCGGATTTGAGAAAGTATTAATGACTAAAAAGTAGAATGACTAAAGGGAAAAAGCTTACGTATATATGATCGATGGGACTGAATATGGTCCAAGATTTAGTGAAATTGGTAATTGGGTAGGTAAAGCAGTATATAGTCCAAGGACCTCGATTAATAAAATAATTACCCGAAAAGAGTTTGATAATCCCGGAATATATTGTCTCAAAGGTGATCCAACAGATGATGCATACGATGAACGTATTTACATTGAAGAGGCGGAAAATATTAAAACTAGAATTAAACAACACCTTGCAGATTCCAATAAAGATTTTAAAGAATTGATATTCTTCATTAGTAAGGATGAATTATTAACGAAAACACAGATAAGATATCTTGAATCTCGCTTGGTTGAAGAAGCGAAAGATGCTAAGACTGCAGAAATAGACAATAGTACTAATCCAAGTAGGCCAACTTTGCACGAAGCAGATATCTCGGACATGGAATATTATCTTGAGCAGATGAAGCTCATTTTACCAGTAATGGGATTTAAGTTTTTAATTTCATCAACATTAAAGTGACCGAGGAAATCGACTCGGAGAGCAAGAGCAGTAATCTAAGTAGAGAAATTTGGATTATTAACACCGCTGCGGTTTCTGGCAAGATGATTGAATCAGATCAAGGGTACATCGTATTAAAAGGGAGTGAAGCAAAAAAGGAACTTGCGAAATCTTGTACGGAGACATATCGTAAATTAAGAAGGAAACTACTAGAAACCAAAATTCTAGAGGAACAAGGACCTAAACTAGTCTTTGCAGAGGATGCTATTTTTAACAGTCCAAGTGCTGCTTCCAATATGGTTTTAGGAAGAAACTCAAATGGGTATACGGAATGGAAAAATGGTAGAGGTGAAACTTTAAAGATGGTTCAAGAAAAAATGAATGAAGTTTAAATCTCAGTTTTAACTAATAATCTATCTTACTAATCCTTAAAAACTACTAACTAGAAACTAAATTACGTCCTTCGTGTTTACTATGTTGAAGGTTTAGCATAAAACTTATTTACCTTCGCACAACCTAAGAAAGCCATGATTAAGGAATCACTCTTCTACAGTAAAATTTTACTCTTCGGAGAATACGGCATCATACAAGATGCTATGGGACTTTCTATCCCTTATAATTTTTACAAAGGAAAGTTTCACTTTGCTGATGACAAGTATTCTGAATCTAATGAGCACCTCAGAACTTACTTTACCTATTTATCATACTTAGATGTTACTGGTCAGGCAGTTGCTAAGTTAAATTTAGCTGAGTTTAAGAAAGATCTGCAAGAGGGTATAGCCTTTGATTCGAGTATTCCTCAAGGATTTGGTGTGGGCAGTAGCGGTGCTTTGGTTGCGGCTATTTATGATAAATATGCTTTAAACAAGATTGATCCTGAGAAAGTAGAAAAAAATCAACTCGCTGAGTTGAAGTCTATTTTTGGTCAAATGGAATCACATTTCCACGGCAAGAGTTCTGGTTTAGATCCATTGATTTGCTATCTGAATCTTCCTGTAGTAATTAAGTCCAAAGAGGAATTAGATACGGTGGGTTTACCAAAGGAAACAGAGGAAGGTAAAGGAGCTATATTTTTATTGAATACCAATGAACCTGGCGAGACCCAGCCAATGGTACAGATATTTATGGAGCGTATGAAAGAACAAGGCTTCCGAAATATGGTAAAGACAGAGCTGAAAAAATACAACGATGAATGTATTAAGTCATTCCTGAAAGGTGATTTTGCACCACTATTTGGAAACTTGAAACATCTTTCCGCTCTTTTACTTCAAAACTTCAGTCCCATGATACCTGCAGCATTTCAAGACGTATGGAAGCAGGGAATCGAAACTGGAGACTACTATCTAAAACTCTGCGGTAGCGGAGGTGGAGGATACATCTTGGGTTTTACCAGAGACTATGCCAACGCTCAACAACAACTCAAAGGTTATGAGCTAGAGCTTGTTCAACGACTTTAATCTCGTATTCCTTTGAACGCGAAGCATTTACAAAAACGCGATTCAGTCTATCTAAAAATTGTTGCTTTACTTTCTGCAGTACGTTGGAAAAATGTGCTTTTCATGGCTGCAGCCCAATACATCGCTTTTCTCTTCGCATTTAATACACTAGAAGGTTTACTTACTTCACTCGCAGAGGTCAAAGTACATCTTATCATAGCAAGCACTTCATTTATGTTGGCTGCAGGTTATATCATCAATAATTTTTACGACTTGGAGAAAGATTTGGTCAATCGACCACATCGTACTCGTTTCCAAAATTTGGTCAGTAGAGGTTTTAAGTTAAACTTTTATTTACTTCTTAACTTTATAGGTCTCAGTATAGCATTTGCTGCAAGTTGGAGAATATTCATTTTCTTTTTTGTGTATGGCAGCCTACTGTGGTTTTACTCTCACAAGCTTAGTAAGATCATTTTAATCCGAGAGTTTACTGCTAGTTTTCTTACGGTTTTACCCTTCTTCAGTTTGGTCATCTATTTTAGGATGATGAGTCTTCCTTTCTTCCTTTACGGGATGAGTTTATTTTTCTTACTTTTTGCTAGAGAAATACATAAGGATATCATTTGGATGAAAGGAGACCTGCTACACGGATATGAAAGCATAGCAACGCGAATGGGTTTGGATAGGACAAAAAGGCTATTTCAGGTGGTCATAATAAGTAGCTATATTGTAGATGCTGCTTTTTTATGGATCCATACCAAACCAGAATTTTTTTACGTTCTCGGAAGTATTGCAATCTTAAAAACAATGTTACTTATACTAGTAGAACGCAGGATTAGCTTGATGCATCGTCTTATTCAATTGGCTATCCTACTATTTATTATAGGGATAGTTTGGTTGTAGTTATCGAATAACTATGCGTTGTGAACCAATTCCATTGCTAGTTTTTACTTCCAACAAGTACAATCCATTAGGAAGTTTAGTTTCGAGTTTGTTAGCGGCTTCATATGAATGATAAACTAACTTTCCCAAAGGGCTATAGATTTTAACTTCCTGAATTTGATGCTCCGTTTCGATAGTAAGTTTACCATTACTTGGATTTGGAAAAACGTCAAATCTTATTTCTGGTTTTAAAACTCCCAACGTCTTCCAGACTATTACATTAGAGGATTTCAGACACTGTCCATTTGCACTGCTAATAGAGACTTGAATACTATCTCCATCATTTAGTCTATTTGTATTCAAAGTATCTTTCGCAAATGCTATCCATTCACCATTGATATACCACGATATTTCATTGCTTCTATTGTCTGCGTAAACAATAGACTCTAAGTACCCTCCTTTGTTAACCAGGCGTATGGAATCTTCAATGAAACTTACACCATATCCATTCCCGAATGAATCTTTGCAACCAGTGCTTATATAACTGTAATATAAGGTGTAAGAATATCTCCCTGCAGATTTTGCCAACCATTTGCCATTGGTGTAATCTTCTGAATTTGAGATGGAATAGCTATAATTTAGGCTATCATCACTATAATCGGAAAAGTCAATTGTATCCCCAAAACAAAACTCAAGTTCTTGAAGTGTGAAAGATAGTTTTGGAGATGGATTAACCTGTATTTTCACTGAATCAAATCCAGAGCATATCCCCTGGCTGTCTATAGCAGATATAAAAAGTATTGTATTCTCGAGACCAAAAAATCGAATAGATGGACTAGAATTCTCTTTTATGTCAGAGCTGCCTGCCCAAGCATATCTATTTCCGTTGTTACCAGTAATAATCGTTGCGGTATCACCCTCGCATAATTTTATAGAATCAGGGAGTAAAGGAAAGGTGATTTCTGAATCAAAGATTAATCTAAAATCATCTGTAACTTGGCAACCTGATGATGTATCTACGATTTGGCATATATAAGTTAGCGTAGTGTCTGCGGTACTTGAAGAAGAAAAAGTAACAGAATCTAAGTATGAAATTCCCGCAGGAGGGAAGAAACTGAATTTATTATTTGAATCATAACTATGTTTAATTCGTAAAGGGGTGCCAACGCAGCTGTAATAGGTATCATCAGAAAAGTGATTAACATCTGGTGCACGTTTTATCTCAACGGTTTTTGTAAAATAACTAACAACCCGAGGTGCTGTAGAGACCAGTCTATAACTATATCCACTATCCGCATAATTTGCTAGAGGTAACTTGCCCATAATCTGTGCAGGTGGAGTACTAGTCTTGATTCTACCAATTTCTTGACCAAAAAAGAAGTTTCCATTGCTATCGCTTATTTCAATTGTAAAATAATTGCTTGTGTCATAAGTCCCGATTCCTCGATAGGAAGGAATAAAGCTAGAAGTCAAACTATCCCCAGGGCATAAGGATAAGTCATTTGTAGGACTGAATAAATGGAATAGTCGAAATTCTACTTTATTGCAATTGGAGCAACATAGTCCAAGAAAATCTGCTTCGTTTATTGCCAGTAGTCCACTTGGATTATTGTAAGTAGATACGGTGTACCTATTGGTCCAGTTTTTACTATATCTATACAATGAATTATCTCCCCAGTTGGTCAAATAATAGTTGCCTTGGGCATCCTGTGCCACGTCATTTAAATTATCTAAATTACTGGATAGTACGGTCGATTTCACCCCTGAGGATAAATCTACTTCGTGAACTTTTCCGTCTATGGTATCAGATACAACTATTAGTTTTCCGTCAGCGTTTACAATCATACCTGCGGGTCTTATTATGCCAGAAGTCAAGGTAGAAAATGTCACTGGATAAAATGGAGCAGACCCAATGGAACCTTTAATGATTTTGTTCGCTCCTCTATCTGAAATGAAAAACTCATTTTGATTATTAGGATTAAACAGACCATCATGTGCATCAATAGCTCCGGTTATAGGTATGGTAAGTAAGGACGAAAAGGAAGCACTATCATATAGTTTTATAGTATTGCTGTCCAATAATACAATAACACTGTTTCCAGCTAGATTGCCGTAGAAGATATCATTTGGTGAATGTAAACCTTTAACAATACTTGAAGTTGTGCCGTTTGCTGAAAGCTTCGTTACCGTGCCGCCTCCTTTGTTTGTGATATAATAGTTTTGACCATCATATGCCATTCTATATGGCTGACTATACTGAGCATTCGCAGCGACTACAAAAAAAAGAAGACCAATTAAACTAGATAAATGCTTCATGAGTCAAAGATAGACCAATGAGTTCAATTAAAAGTTGCTCTTACATTTCTGATATCTGGCTCATTAGCACAGCTATTCCCTCTTCAAAACTATGTGGATTATAACCTAATACTTGCATACTTTTTGATAAATCAAAACCAGTGATTGGAGGTCTTTTTGCGGGTTGATTTAAGGTTTCGCTACTTACTTCAGTAATGATAGATTTATCAAGTCCAAAATAGTCAGCCACTCGATGCACAATTTCAACGATATTCATTTGATCTTTTCCGCTAATGTTATAAATACCTTCAGCTTCTCTTCGCTCTATTAATCTGCACCCCATGGCCAGGTCTTCAGCCAATGTAGGACTTCTTACCTGATCATTTACCACGTTTATGGGATTGCCTTTTTCTAAGGCTCCTTTTGCCCAAAGCACAATATTACTTCTGCTCATATCGTGGACAATACCGTAGACAAGTATGGTTCTAGCAATACTCCATTTCTTGGCTTGATTCATTACGATATTTTCAGACGCAAGTTTTGTTTCGCCATAGTAGCTAAGTGGCTCTGGTGCATCTGTTTCTGCATATGGGCCATTTTCACCATCGAATATGAAATCTGTACTGATGTGTATGATATGGGCATCTACACTATTTGCAGCCTCCACCACATAAAGAACCGCATCCACATTTAATGTCTCAGCCCCCAATTTATCTGTTTCACAAGCATCTACATTGGTCATAGCTGCAGTGTGTATGATTGTGTCCGGATTTACCTCAGATATTACACGATGTACTTCGTTTTCATCTGTAACGTCCATGCTATGATAGGTATAATCCACTTCGTCGGGATATCTATTTTCACCTCTTGATGTAGCTATCAGGTTTATGTCATCTATTCCTTTGTATAGATTAATCAACTTCTGTCCCAGAAGACCATTACTTCCTGTGATAAGCACTTTTTTCATTGGATATTGATATGAGGGTAGTTTTGTTTTAGGGTGATTCTTTGATTTGTTACTGTTTGCTTGTGAAGTTCTTCATTGGTGGGACGATGTGCTTCTAATTGGTTTAGCTTACCCAAATCATCTAATGCTTTTTTGCACTGTTCATTGAAGTAGGTGTCAGAAAATCGCTTCCAGATATACTCAGATGCCATAGCAGTGGGATGGGTTAAATCTTCTTTTGCAAATCTATAATCACGAAGTTCATCCATAAATATTTCAAAAGATGGAAAATAACTGAGCTTTTTATCAGTAAGCTCATTTATCACTTCGTGCAGTTGGGAAATTATTACAGCCTTACTTCTAGAACTTTGAACAACTCCACTTCGGAGATGTCTTATTGGACTTACAGTAAATATGATTGCAGCAGTTTTATTTATTTCTCTGATATCTCTAATTATGGAAAGTATGGACTTACGGACTTCTATGCTAGATAGTTGTTCTATTTCAAACTCTTTGTTTGGCAGTTTATGGCAATTAGCCACAATAATATCTTGATACTTGAAAACCAAAGAGGTACCTAAGGTGATCACAACAACATCTGCTTTTATCAGTTGACTTTGGCTTTTATCTAATATTTCATTTGAATTGGCTACAGCTTCTTCACTTGTATCATATTTGAATTTACCGTGATGCTCCCAAGAGAAGTATTTATCCTTTCCATAAAAATCAGACTTTGAATACTTCTTATTCGATATAATTCTATGAAGTAAAGTCTGAATACTTACTGGATTATAAATGATTCCAAAAGGGTTGTCATATGTATTCATATACAGAGATTTCATACGCTTTGACTGCTCAGTAGCAAAGCAAGAACCCATCAAAAAAAAATTAGGCCAATTTTGGTCTAACTTATGATGAGGTATCTCAAAATCTATTTTTAGTTTCACCCGTATGACAAACTTAGAATAAAAATTTAGGCTGTTGGCATAAAAAAGGCTACACTAAAATCAGTGTAGCCTTTTTTTATTAAAATGTGGTTAAACTACTTACAGTTATAAGTAATTACAATATTGGTTGATTGCCCTAGAAGTGTTAGTGAAGAACTTGTAGGGTAGTTGTTTGCGTTGTATTCATAAGTAGCATTGTAAGGAAGTTTTAGTTGACCTCCTTGGCCATCGTCAGCTATTAGGTTTGCAGAAATAAGATTATTTCTAGTTACGGTTAATGGGTTGAAGTCACCTTCGTATGAAAACGCTAATTGTCCTCCATATGGGCTCTTTTTATCGTCAAACACAAAATCTGTTAGCTCTAAGTCTGTTTCAAAAGTTTCTGTCTCATTGTCATAGGTTTCAGAAATGTACGTTTCTACGCTGCCGTCGATGTACGTATACGTATCCACAAAATCAAGCATAGCTTGACCATCGTCGTAGTAGTGATATTCCACTTTGGTAATTTGGTCATCGCTATTGGTTTCAATGATTAAGAACTCACTATTCTCTCCATCCTCAGTTATATTCACTCTATTTGGCATTGCAGCACCATCAGCGTAAACGAAAGTTGCTACAGAAGTACCTGAAGTAGCGGTCATTAATTTCCCGTCTGTGTAATCATATGTAGTTGTTTCTACATCGCCGTCATAGGTATTTTTGGATTCAATTACCTGATTATCTGAGTTGTAAGTGTAGTCGTATGTGTCGTCACCATCACTATCAGTGCTGACTACTTTGGTAGGATAACAAACGGTTTCTCCAGTATTTCCAGAGCCATCTGGTTCTGGATCCTCGCCATCATCGGTACAAGAGCTCATAGTGAATAAACCAGCTCCTAGAGCAAGAATCCACATCATTTTCACAGTGTTTTTCATTCGTATTTTAATTTTGTTTGATTAGTTAATCGCATACATCTAATAAAGGTTACCGTAAATCAGCAACTTTCTTGAGATAATACTTCGACAAGATTAAGATTCTATCTTTAAATAAGTATCATGACATAGTAATTAATAGGATGTCTAAATTTGCACCGCTTTGACAGAGGTGGTAAAAGATACATCGAGGAAACTTTTTATAGAGAGCTATGGCTGTGCTATGAATTTTGCGGATAGTGAGGTAGTAGCTTCTATTATGGCAGATGTAGGAGTACAAACAACTAGAAATGAGGAAGAAGCAGATATTATCTTTATAAATACCTGCTCTATCAGAGACAATGCTGAGCAGAAGATACGGCATAGACTAAAACACCTTCGCCATAATAAAAAGCAAAACAAAGAGCTTACCATAGGAGTGCTTGGCTGTATGGCCGAGCGATTGAAAAAACAGCTATTAGAAGAAGAAAAGCTAGTCGATATCGTGGCTGGGCCAGATGCTTATAAAGAGTTGCCAATTTTACTAAGAGAAGTAGAAGATGGACATAAGGCTATAAATGTGATGCTGAGTCTGGAAGAGACATATGCGGAGATTCAACCTACTCGATTAAACAGCAATGGAGTCACTGCTTTTGTTTCTATTACCAGAGGGTGTGACAATATGTGTAGTTTCTGTGTCGTACCTTTTACAAGAGGCCGTGAACGCAGCCGAAATCCGGAAAGTATAGTGAATGAAGTGCAAGACTTGGTAAGCAAAGGGTACAAAGAGGTAACATTGTTAGGTCAGAATGTAGACTCATATTTATGGTATGGTGGTGGTCCACGAAAAGACTTTGACAAACTATCAGAAGTCGAAAGAAATAGCAGTGTTTCCTTTGCTAATCTGTTAGAAATGGTTGCTCAGGTAGAGCCAAGTCTTCGAGTTCGTTTCTCAACCTCTCATCCGAAGGATATTCACGACGAAGTACTTTTCGTGATGAAGAAATACGATAATGTAGCTAAACATATTCATTTCCCTGCACAAAGCGGAAACACAAGGGTTTTGGAAAAAATGAATCGAACCTATACTAGAGAGTGGTATTTAATGAAGTTCAACCGAATAAAGGAAGTGCTACCCGAATGTGGAGTAAGTTGTGATATTATAACCGGATTTTGTTCAGAGACAGAAGAAGAGCATAAGGATACGTTAAGCTTGATGAAAGAATGTGAATTCGAGTTTAGTTATATGTACTATTATAGTGAGAGGCCAGGAACCTTAGCAGCCCGAAAATTCGAGGATGATGTTCCTTTGGAGATCAAAAAACGAAGACTTACGGAAGTGATAGAAACTCAGCACGAAGTATCAAAGAGAATTAATGCCGCACAAATTGGCAAGGTGCATCGAGTTCTTATAGAGATGCAAAGTAAAAAGAGTAAAGATGAATGGATGGGTAGGAATGAACAAAACATTAAAGTTATCTTTCCCAAGGCTCATTACAAGATGGGAGACTACGTAGACGTAAGAATAGAGCGAACTACCCTAGCTAGTTTGATAGGAGTAGGGGTGAGCTAAATTAATTCACGTCTCTGGTTCAAAAAGCTGTGAAGGTGAAAACTACTTTCCGAAACTCAAAATCGTCTCCTCTATTATATCACACGCTTCATTCAATTGCTCTTCGTTAATCACCAATGGTGGAGCAAATCGAATAATATGGTCGTGGGTAGGTTTTGCAAGTAATCCATTGTCTCTTAGTTTGAGGCAGACGTCCATCGCCGTCTTCTTCTCTCCCTCATAATCAAACGGAGTTATTACTACGGCATTTAGTAAGCCTTTACCTCTATAAGTCTCAACAATAGGAGAATCTATTTTACTCATCCTATCTCGAAATATCTCGCCAAGTCGATCGGCATTTATGGCTAGTTTTTCATCTCTTACTACTTCTAGTGCGGCTTTGGCTACTTCACACGCTATTGGATTTCCACCAAATGTGCTTCCGTGTTCTCCAGGCTTTATAGCCAGCATAACTTCATCGTTTGCGAGAACAGCACTCACAGGGAATACACCACCACTTAATGCTTTACCTAAAATTAAAATATCAGGTTTAACTTCTGGAGTTCCAGAGCAGTTTTTATCTTCACAAGTACAATTTCCGCAAGTCGCAAGCAGACGACCAGTTCTAGCAATACCTGTTTGTACTTCATCAGCAATAAATAGGGCGTTATGCGTTTTGCACAATTCGGCAGCCTTCTTCAAATAACCATCATCCGGAACTACAACTCCAGCTTCGCCTTGGATAGGCTCGACTATGAAGCCTGCTATGTTTGGGTTAGTTGCTAATGCAGTCTCTAAGGCACTAGCATCATTGTAAGGAATAATTTGAACTCCGGGAAGATATGGACCGAATCCACCTCTACTATCAGGGTCCGTACTTGCAGATATTATTCCAAGTGTTCGTCCATGAAAATTTTCTGTAGCGAAGAGAATGACCGCCTCATTTTCGGGAGTTCCTTTTTTATCATAAGCCCATTTTCTACATAGTTTAAGAGCAGTTTCCACCGCCTCGGCCCCAGTATTCATTGGCAGCAGTTTATCAAATCCGAAATATTCAGATGCGAACTTCTCAAATTCTCCTAACGAATCGTTATAAAAAGCTCTTGAAGTTAGCGTTAGCGTTTGGGCTTGTTTAGTAAGAGCATCTACTATTTTTGGATGGCAGTGTCCCTGGTTTACCGCACTGTATGCACTTAAAAAATCAAAGTACCTTTTCCCATCGGTATCCCACACATATATACCTTCTCCCTTAGAAAGAACCACCGGCAAAGGATGATAGTTATGGGCTCCATATTTATCTTCAAGTTGGATATAATATTCTTGCGACTTACTCATACGGCAAACCTAGGATATTTTACCATTTGGACCATTTGTACATCATTTTTTATTACACATATAACTAGCGAGTAAGAAAAATCGTTAAATACGTATATTGCAAGTGAAATGAGATTTAACAAGTTCGTAGCTATAGTATTCTTGCTAGCTTGTGGAAGTATAAATGCCTCTGCCCAATACAGCAAACTATACAAATCTGAGGACTTTAGTTTCCATTTCAATGAATCATCTGAGGAAAGAATAAGCTTTTTAGACTCTACATTTAAAGTAGAGCTTGGCGATCTGCAGAAACGAGTTAATTATTACACGAATAACCCATTGGATATACTGTTGCTAGAAAACTCATCTTTCACCGCATCCAATATTATAGGCTCATTTGAGCCAGTTGTGGAAGGTCAAGTAAAACTTAGTAAGAGTCAAGTATCCATAGATCTTCAGTCTAACCTAAATGACATAATTGCTCAATTTAGATTCCAAGTCATCAAAATTTTAGTTGATGAAATGATGTTCGGCGGTTCGTTCCAAGACAGAATTAAAAATGCCAATGTCATCAATCTACCTGATTGGGTGCTTCCTGGTCTTTTTCATTACGTAGCATATCAGTGGGATGTTGCTACCGATAATGAAATGCGTTTTGTTCAAGAAACTTATGGACTCCAAAAATTTAATCGAATTCCAAAATCTCACGATATAGTAAAGGGTGCATCTTTCTGGAAATATCTTGAGCATAATTATGGAGAGTTTGCAATCCCAAATTTACTCTATATGGCTAGGCGAAGTCCTAAGTTTAATGGGGCAATCTATTTTGCTTTTCAAGCAAATATGGTAGACGTTTATAGAGGCTGGGAAAAGTTTTTTCGCAAAGCCTACGAATCAGAGCAAAATAGGAGAAACCCAGTAAATGGGATGAGTTTAGCTAAGGATAAACTGATAGATTTACACTTACTTAATCCTAAAGAACTTATTACCCTTGAAAGCACTCCATTTGGTCATTCTTTATTCAGAGTAAATCTTATAAATAAGAAAAGAACTAAAATCTATTCATTATCGAAAGATGAAGAATGCTATAGGCAATTCTCTGGAAGTATCTCCTCAGTCGGAGATACGATTGTGCTGATTACTAAAGTTTTAAATCAAACTAAGTTTACATTTATAGCAAATCAGGACTATACAAGTGAGTATACTGATGCTAAGGTATCTAGTTTGAATGGAGCTGAAAACTCATTATACTACCTTTCTTCGTCATTTGACAGTAGCAGAGTGTATAACTATCAACGGGGCGAAGTGCTAAGTTTTCACGGATACATAAATAGTTTTGATGTGTTTGGGGATATACTAGCTTTCATAAGTAATTCTAGACTAGGAAGTGATATATGGACATATCATCTGAAAACGGGTGTTACAAAAAACATATATCAATCAAAGGAAGAGTTGAGGCAAATAATCTTCGCTAACAACAATAACCTGCTGTATAATTCCAATGAGTCTGGAATCTGGAACGGTCAAATATTCTCATTAGAAAATTTTTCAGCTAAACCAGTCACGAATTACAGATCTAATATTCTATATCATCAATATTCAGATAGTATCTTTCTAGAATACCTAGATCAATCCAATAATTCCAGTCTCTATAAATCTGAACCTCTTGGTTTAGAAGACTTCTTCATCTATGATACGATCTATCCTACTGCTTTTCACAATACAGATAGTTATGTAAGACGCACTAATTCTAAGCCCAAGTTAAATAAACTTGATTCATTGAGTTCTTATAGCTTTCAGTCACCTATAAATTCGGCGTATGATTTTACATTGGACAATTATGATTCTTTGGAATCAAATGGGTTAGAATTTACTATTTCAGCAATTGATACAAAAAGTAACCTGCCAACTTATAATCCTTATACCGCTTTTTTATCCCTTACAAATCAGCCTTTAGTCACATCATCTTCAGGATTTGAGCGTGCTATACCCTTGCTTACACCAAATCGACTCAATATAAGTATTGGAGGCAGTTTGTCTGATACCTATGAAAAAAACTACTTAAAAATTGGCTTTCTCGGATTGCTTCAGGCAGGTGCTAGAGATATCGAGTTTCAGTATTTTAAACTGGGAAAGAGTATTTTAGATTTTAGGTTTTTAAATAGAAGAAGAATTGTATTTGATCAAGATTTAAGAGACGGTTTTAGGACAACTCTTTTATCCATTGGTACTCAATCTAAAGTTGACACTAAGATCTTGTTCAAAAACAGACTAGAGTTTAGAAATGACCGTTTCGACCCTTTTCTTTTCAATGTTGAGAGTCTATCAGAGATCCCATTGCAGAAATGGATTACACGGTTCCAAAGTTCATTGAGTTACCATTCTCATTCTGCTCAAAGAAGCCTCGACGTCAACTTTAATCTAGAGCCCATGGTAAATATTGATAATCGTGAGTATAGTGTTTCTAGTAGCTTAGACGTAGGTTTTAAGCTTATTCTTCACTCTAAGATCAGTTACATTGGCACATTTAAAGCTGGCACATCTCAAGGGACATCTCCGAATTTCTACATGATTGGTGGTTATTCAACTGATTTATTGACGGAATTCACCAATAGATCATTCTCGGATTTTCTCCAACCCATGATATTCAAGAATGTTTTTGGAGTAAGAGGTTTTGGCGTGAATTATAGAAATGGGAATACTTATTTTCTGCACTCCTCACAAGTTGGTATCCAGCTTTTAGATTACTTTTTCACTAGACCCATTGCCTCGGAGGTTTTTTCTAATCTTATATTTCATAGCTTTTTTGATATTGGGACTTCATTCTATGGAGCCTCAATATATGATAAACCAAATGTGCTCAATTCTACCCTTATAGAAAGTCAAAATGGAGGGATTAGAATCGAGAGAAGAGCATTTAAAAATCCACTTATTTTTTCTACGGGTATTGGTATGTCGACTAAGGTTTATGGCTACGACGTCTCAGTTGACTACGCCTATGGTTACGAAGATCAAAAGTTTCAAAATCCAATCTGGCATTTCGGTCTTGGTCTTCCTTTTTGATTGTTTACAATTTGTAAGCATCTAATGATGTAGTGGTAATTTACCACCATATGATAACATACTTTTGCAGTCAATTAATCAAACAATGGCAATTAAATCAGCACTTATATCGGTATTTAGTAAAGATGGTATAGATGAATTAGCTCTAGAATTGGCTAAAAATGACGTAAAGATTTTTTCGACAGGTGGTACAAAAAAATATCTTGAGAATCTAGGTATTCGAGTACTTGCTGTAGAAGACTACACTAATTATCCAGAAGTTTTTGGAGGAAGAGTTAAGACTTTGCATCCGGCAATATTTGGTGGAATCCTCTATAGACGAGACAACGAAAGTGACCTTGCTGAATTGTCAGAACATAAAATACCTTCTATTGACTTAGTTGTCGTAGATTTATATCCATTCGAGGAAACGGTTGCTTCTGGAGCTTCGCATCAGGACATTATTGAGAAAATAGATATTGGTGGGATTTCATTAATCCGAGCTGCAGCCAAGAATTACAAAGACACAGCTATCATAAGCTCCAAACTTCAGTATGCAGATTTTACCGCTGAATATCAGCAGGATTCGGAACTTGATTTAGACTTCAGAAAAAAGCTTGCTGCAGAAGCATTTGACGTTACCCGTTCTTATGACAATGCGATAGCTAATTACTTTGGTAATTCCAAAACCTTAAGATATGGAGAAAATCCTCATCAGAAAGCTGAGTTTATTGGAGATTTGGATTCGTTATTTAATCAACTAGGAGGAAAGGAATTATCGTACAATAATTTATTGGATATAGATGCTGCTGTCTCCTTAATGACAGATTTATCGGTAGATGATAAATCAACTTTTGCTGTCCTTAAGCATAACAATGCTTGTGGATGTGCACAACGGGACACAGTTGAGGAGGCATTTAAAGATGCATTAGCAGCTGATCCTGTTTCGGCATTCGGAGGGATTCTGATTAGTGATAATGAGATAGATTTGGCAACAGCAACAGAAATTGATAAAATATTTTATGAGGTGTGCATTGCTCCATCATTTTCAGAAGAGGCGAAAAACCTTCTTATAAAAAAAGCGAAGAGAGTACTATTAGAATGGAATAAAAAGGTTTTTACAGAACCGATTGTTAGAAGTTGTTTAAATGGAATTTTAGTTCAAGATAGGGACACTGTAAATATTTCTTCTGAAGATTTAAAGTATGCGACAGACTTAAAACCTGACTTAAGTCAAATTGACGATTTATTATTTGCTGATAAGTTAGTCAAAAACACAAAGTCAAATGCTATAATACTAGTTAAGAATAAAGCTCTTTTAGCAAGCGGAACAGGACAAACTTCTAGAGTAGATGCATTGAATCAAGCAATCCATAAGGCTAAGACTTTTGGATTTGATCTCCAAGGGGCAGTTATGGCATCAGATGCTTTCTTCCCTTTCCCAGACTGTGTTGAGATTAGTGCAAGTGAGGGCGTTTCTTGTATTATCCAACCTGGGGGTAGTATTAAAGATCAATTGTCTATTGATAAAGCGAACGAATTAAAACTTGCAATGGTGTTTTCAGGAGTAAGACATTTCAAACATTGATTTTTTTCGCTGATAATCAGTCACTTAAAGTTATTTTAGCTAGGGGCCAACATTTTTTATTTAGATGTTATTGCATTAGTAAAAAATGAGTTTAAATTTGCGGCCGCCTTAACGGAAAATATATGTTCTTTTTTAGTTACAGCGGATTGAATAAGGTGTAAAAACACTAATTTAATTAGCGAAATTTTCTTTAATTTTTTTATTGTTTAGAAAAGTTATCGAATTAATTTTGCAGTCCTTTTGAAAGAGAGGGAGAAATAAGATTTTATCTAGCTCTGTAAAGAGTGATTAAGTTATAG
>CBFHGJ010000001.1:0-313264 GCA_965655315.1 Bacteroidia bacterium | reverse complement strand
ACGTAGAGAAAAAACACTTCACTCACCTGATATCGAGCTACTAACTACTACAGAAGAAAAAAGAGCAATGTTCGAACCGCTCAAATCTTTTGTGGCAGCCAACCAAACCGTGTTAGACAGTCTACAAGGTAGTTAAGCTATTTATCTCGTTTCTAAAAGGGATAACAGTACCATTTTTGTACATTTGTCGGCCTTAGTAATCTATTGCCTAGAATAGTACACCTATGTTAACCAAAGACGATTTCATTCAATATAAACATCAATCTTTTTTCCTAAAACTAAAAGAGCTAGCTTCTGGACAGACCCAAAACCCCTTTGAATATAAGATGGTATTTTTCGGTGGAACAGGGGCTGTTGGAGGGCAGGCAGTCATTGAAATCATCGAATCTTTTGTATATCTTAGAGCTGCAAGTCACGTTGCACCAAGCTCAAGGCCTCTGCTAGTGATTACTGGTATAAACAAAGGACAGATTGAACAATTCTGTAGCAAGCTTTTTCAAGTATTTGGAAGACAATTGTTTCAACGAACAAGTGATGAAGGCGAAGATTATGTCTTGGTATTTGATGACCTTGTAGAGTTGCACTTCAAAACTTTGATGGCTGCACCAGAGTTTAAAGTTGACCTGCACAAAGCACTTTCTGGCATAGATGGCAAACAAGATAAGATAGATTACCTTATTTCAGAGGCTTCTAAAACTACTTCCCCATTTGAGGCTTTCATCATAGCTACCAAAGAACAACTAGGATTAGGTCCAGAGGAGAAAATAAGAGCAGTATTTAGTGGTATACCAGTACCAAGTGTTGCTACCTACCATTTTGAGAATATAGATCGTCTACTCGAAGAGTTTGGACTATCTGACGGAGATACCGAAAAAGAAATTGAACGCTCGATTAAGAAAGAAATACTTAAAGGATTAGCAGAAGATTTCGGAGATATTAAAAGACTGCATTCAGATGAAGTACTAATGGCACACACTACCTCGGTAGGTGGTATGTACAAAATCATAGAAGGTGAGCCTGTTATTAAACTTGGATATGCTCACTCATCATTAGGAGATTTACTCAAAGAAAAGCAGTTTTACGCCAATGAGCTTACTATACAATATTCAAACTTTGGATTGAAGAGTTTGGTGACTGCCAGTGCCATCGGAATAGATTATATTTATCAAAGTAGTACATTACCACTAAGTAGCGGGGTTTCTCGTAAGTACAGACATTCATCGGAAAACGGCACACTACCTTTTGATCTAACTCTTACTCAAGATAAAAAAGGTGAACGTCTGCTTAATAAAATATTCCCCATACACAGAGTATGTGCAAGTCATCCTGTAGTAGACAGAAAGGGGACAGCTACTGAAAAAGCTAGATTCAATTTTGGTAATGCCAAAGACAATGTACCAAGCCTAAATGTAAACTATGCCTTGAGAAGTGGTGAAAATGGACTATTCTCTCTTGACAACGCTTACGCTCTTTACTTGAACATGAAAATAGCCTCACAAGAGGAATTAGCTCATGTCTTAGTAAGTAATGCTCTATTGGGAGATGATGAGCAAAAACCTTGGTTTGATAAAAATGGTATTTGCTACTATACGCAGACTGATAATTCTAGTTTGGTCTTCGCTCTATTAAATAACCGAAAAGAATTCAGGAAGTACCAAACTAGTGCTTTTACGACAAAGGCTTTTCAAGAATTAGGAAGCAGTAAACATCAAGCAGAGTTACATACACACGCTATGTTCATTTTGATGCACAAGCTTAAGAACTTGAACCCAAAGTTTGTTATGGATCAAATCACTTCAAAGTACAAAGAGCAAGAGGTCAAGGATTTTGTAGACAAGAATACACCAAAATTATTATTAGAAGATATAGTAGAATATGGTAAAGACATCCCTACTCTTACTAAGAATTTTAGTGACTTGCTATCTATAAACACTGTAGAAGAGCTAGCTTTATATACTGGTTACAAGGGGGAACTTAAAGGTTTTATCAAAACATTCTATAATGGGTTGTACAATGCAATAACAAGTACCGTAAGGGCTATCACTTCTTTGGGTACTCCTATTATATTTCAGAATCAAAACGGTGAAGAAGAAATACAAGCTGGCCCTTACTTCGCTCCCTTAGATTTAATACTTACCGATAATCACACACTACTCGAGGCGATTGACGGAATTTGTAAAACTCATCAACTAGAACGAGAAGATTTCATCAATTGGTTGGTTTGTAACAATGGATTTGTGGACTTAAGACCAAATGCTGTATTGAATACTGCAAAGACATTTGCTGGAGGACTGACAGATAGAATCAAAACATTGGAAACTGAACAGGAATTCCGCAAAGCGATTAATACGTTAAAAGCGAAAAATGCAAAGAATGTGAAGGAGAATTACCACTTTAATACCAGTGGTCTATTAGCGTATTGTGGCCGTGTAACGGGTTTATTTGAGCAACTACAAGAGTTCGACCTAAGTCTAGGTACTTACAACGGCTGGAAGGCTCTTTTCCCAATAAATGAGCACGAAAATCACATCTTAATTCCAGGCCTTTTAGAAGCAATGCGTCATTATACCGAAGGGCTTGGTAAAATAACTGGTACAGAGTTCCTATATCCGAAATATGGGTATTTCTCGAAGTAACTGAATAAGCACAACTACGCTACCATAGTTGATATAAAAGCTTTAAACCTGTAATCTAAAACTAAAAAAGTATTAAGACTTTAGCCTAAATATTGGTCTGTCTAGTTTTTTTTTGGGTGCAATAAGAATCCAAAAAAGATAGAAACTGATCGAATGCAAATAGGAGTGGAGACTATAAAAACAAGACTTAACTTCGGTTCTTATTTCATATTGAAACTTTTGGGCATATGATAGAATTTAGATCACTAAATAACTTGGCGGTTCATTTGGACCGTTTAATCAAAGGTCAGCTTTGGTTTAAGGTAATTATTGGAATCATCTTGGGTGCTGGATTGGGAGTCCTACTGAACCCATCTTCAGGACTACTAACAGAGGATATTAGTGTACGACTAGCTGATTGGCTTGATCTTCCAGGTCAGATTTTTATGCGATTAGTTCAAACGATTATGATTCCATTGATCTTCACATCTATCATTACGGGAATCGTAAGCAACACCTCAGATACACTTAAAACTTTTGGTTTACGTTTACTTCTCGATTTTATTTTCACTACAGCTGTTGCTATCATAATAGGTGTGATTGTTACACTTATTTTGAAACCTGGAAAATACGTTTTCAATCTCGGTGGCTTCCCAAATAGTAGTAGTCCTAAAATTATACCTGCCGACCAGACTAACCTTTTAGATAATATTCCAACCGCTATTTCCAATCTAATCCCTAATAATCCGTTGGAGGCCATCTTAACTGGAGAAATGTTGGGAGTTATTATCTTTACAATAATCATTGGAGTGGCAATCACCCAGCTACACCAAAAAACTGCAGGACCCATCATTCGTTTTGCAGAGGCCGTTCAGAAAATATGTATGATTATCGTATCCTGGGCAATGTTGCTAGTACCATTTGCGGTATTTGGATTAATAGCGGCACTACTATCTAGAACAAGCGTCGAGATTTTCTACGGTTTAGGTTACTATATGGCGGAGGTTATATTGGGTTTAGCCATTCTCGTAGCCTTCTATTTAGTATTAGTACTAGCCATCACCAAAAAGAATCCTTTCAAATTCTTAAAAGCAATTAAAGAACCTCAACTATTGGCCTTTTCAACTGCTAGTTCAGCTGCTGTTATGCCTCTTTCTATGAAGACAGCTGATGAAAAATTGGGCGTTTCTTCCAATATCAGTGATTTTGTTATTCCTGTGGGAGCAACTATTAATATGGATGGAACTGCAGTATTTCAGTGTATAACTACGCTATTTATGGCACAAGCGTATGGCATAGAACTCACCGTTATAAATCTTCTGTTGATTACTTTTACTGTGGTAGCCGCTTCTATCGGAACTCCTGCTATCCCTGGAGGCGGAGTGATTATTTTAGCTTCGGTACTTCAAAGTGCCGGAATCCCAATTGATGGTCTTATTATCATTATTGGTATTGACCGAATTTTAGGAATGTTTAGGACCGCAGTGAATGTCACAGGAGATCTCACTGCCTGTTTAATCTTTGACAAGTTTTATGGCATCGCGTCTCATAGTAAATCCAAAGTATCCAAACCGCTAGTCCAATTAGAATAAAATTGATTTAGTCAAAACAGTTTAGCATTGTAGTATTCAGGATATGTCAATCTAATTCTGAATTATAGAAAATAAATCATCCTCTATAGTTTAGATTTTCTCTCTCGTTGAGTTTATAGAATTCGTATTGAAACACAAAATTAATTAGAATTTGTTGACTATAGGTAGAAGGGATATGAAAAGGGAGAAATTCATAAATAAAATCTTTGAAAGAATACTTTCAGATAAAATCAAAGAACGAAGTGAAAGAGTAATTCTCTTTATTGCTATAATTAGCTATGTCGTTCATTTAATTTTAATTCTACTAGCTAGTTATGACGTAGTTCAGATTGACTCCAAACTATTCAAAAGCCCAATTTCAGCTATTTACACCCCTTTTTCATTTATCCTGGTTTATGAAGTCTATCTATTAATCTTTTATCTCCCTAAGTCCATCTCCTACTACATTGGAAAGCAATATGAGATTATAACACTTATCGTCATAAGGAGAATATTTAAGGACATTGGTAATTTAGAGCTTACTTCTAAGTGGTTTGAATCACAAGATGATTTGCAATTTACTTATGACACCATTACTTCTTTGATTCTATTCCTCATCATTTACTATTTCTACCAAAACATCAAGAAAAGAGATACTACAGAAGATGAAACTGGATATCGCATAGATCGAGACAAGCTTGCCAAATTTATAGGTCTTAAGAAGGCAATTGCAATACTACTAGTTCCATTACTACTGGCTCTTGCTGGATATACATTTTTTGTTTGGGCAAATGCTGCAGTAAGTAATTATGAAAATGGTGTCATTGCTTTTAAGAACCTTAATAACATATTTTTTGATGAATTTTTTACTGTGCTGATTATTGTGGATGTTCTGCTCTTATTAACCTCTTTCTTTCATTCCGACAGGTTCCATAAAATAATTAGAAATTCAGGCTTTATCATATCTACAATACTGATTAAAATGTCATTCTCAACAGATGGAGTTGGAAATAATGCCCTTATAATAGGAGCAGTGGTATTTGGATTTTTAATTCTACTTATTCATAACAAGTTCGAGAAAAAGTCAACAAGCGAAGTTTCTAGTTGAAGTGAAAAAAAATCCGCCGAAGCGGATTTTAATCATCAATCTAATATAGCAGTTAATCTACATTATCGTGCAGAAATGAGTTGTTCGTTCTCAATTCCGGTTTCTTATCAGGCTCTTCTATGAGGCTTGTGCGTGAAAGTTCGTTCTCACTACTATGTGGTATATCTTCCAAATCCACTCCTTTTCTTTTATAAGCCGGTACATTTTCAAGCTCTTCTTGTCCTTCCTCTTTGCTGGCACGCTGATTAAGATCTCTAAGGTACTTTGCTCTTGTTTTGAGCTCTTCTACTTTGCGGTTGGCAGCATCAGTTTCACTACCAGCATCGTCTAACTGATCGAAAATGGTCTTTTGCTTTTGAGCATCCCGTTCTTCTACAGAGAGCTCATCGTGTACACTTACACTTCCAAGATCAAATTCAACTTCTTCATCTTGTTCGTCAGCTGTAAAATATCTATTTTCAGATCTATTGAACCCTGTTGCGATTACTGTCACAGAGATTCCTCTACCCAAGCTCTCGTCATGACAAAGTCCACATTTGAGAGTAGCATGACTCCCTGCCTCATCTTGTAGAAACTCATTAATCGCTGCGTATTCATCCATAGTCGCCTCTTCCTCTCCGTAAGAGATGTTTACTAGTAAGTTGGCCGCACCTTGAATTTTGTTATCGTCCAGTAAAGGTGAATTAAGTGCTTGATTAACAGCACGCATTGCTCTGTCATCTCCCTCACTTAGACCCATTCCCATTATAGAAACTCCACTATCTCGCATAGCCGTTTTCACGTCTTCAAAATCAACGTTTATACTTCCTGCTATTGTGATTATCTCCGCAATTCCTTTTGCTGCTGTAGCTAATACATTATCTGCGTATCCGAAAGCCTTGCTGATAGGTAAGTTGCCATAAATCTCTTTTATTCTGTCATTAGAAATAACAAGCAGTGAATCCACACTTTCTCTTATTTCTTCTATTCCGTGATATGCAGCTTCGCATCTTCTATTCCCTTCAAAAGAAAATGGAGTTGTCACTATACCAACAGTCAAAATACCCATGTCTTTTGCTGCTTTAGCTATAACAGGTGCAGCACCAGTTCCGGTACCTCCACCCATTCCTGCAGTTACAAAAACCATTTGAGTGTTTACACCCAAGGACTCTATTATATCTGTGATATTTTCTTCTGCCGCCTTACGCCCTACTTCTGGATTGGAGCCAGCTCCTCGTCCTTCGGTAAGTTCATCTCCTATTTGTATCTTACTAGGAATTGGACTTTTTTCTAAAGCTTGAGCATCTGTATTACAAATGAAGAAATCTACGCCTTTTATACCTTCACGGTACATATGATTCACGGCATTTCCTCCGCCCCCTCCTACACCTATTACTTTTATAATAGATGATCTGTCTTTTGGTAAATCTACTGTAAAACTCATATTGTTATTCCTTTCTTATTTATAATCAGTTACGTCCACTTCATCTTTCAACCAATCTTTGATTTTATCAAATAAGGCTGTTTTCTTCTTATCACTCTTTTTAGTCTCGAATGTAGCTGTGATGTTTCCACTGGAAACTCTCTCTTCTTCTAAACCTCTTAGCACTAAACCTACACTAGTAGCATATATTGGACTCTTCACTTCATCTACCATTCCCTTAGCTAAATGCTCATTTGGGAATCCAATACGAGCATCTAAACCAGTTACAAATTCTGCTAATTGAGCAATATGACTTAGCTGAGAACCTCCTCCAGTTAGAACGATACCACCTGCAAGCTTTTTCTCCATATTACTAGCTTTTACTTCGTAATATACTAGCTCCATAATCTCTTCGATTCTAGCTTGTATAATCTTAGAAAGATTCTTCACTGATATCTCACGTGCTTCTCTCCCTCTAATACCTGGTATTGTCACTATCTCATTTACATCTTGCTCATTTGCAAGTGCACTTCCGAATTTGGTCTTAAGTAATTCTGCATGGGCTTTCATTACATTACAGCCTTCTTTTATATCTTCTGTTATTATATTACCTCCGTAAGGTATAATAGCCGTGTGACGAATAATGTTATCGTGAAAAATAGCGACGTCAGTAGTACCACCACCTATATCTACTAATACTACGCCTGCTTCTAGTTCTTCTTTACTGAGTACAGATTCTGCAGATGCAAGTGGCTCTAACGCTAGTTCAGAAACGCGAAGACCAGATTTTTCTACACACTTATAGATATTTTTAGCCGCAGATATCTGACCTGTAATGATATGAAAATTTCCTTCTAATTTGACTCCTGCCATTCCTACAGGATCTACTATCCCTGGTTCGTCGTCTACTGTATAATCTTGAGGTAGTACATGAATTATCCTATCTCCTGGTTTGACAGCTAGCTTAAACATATCGTTTTCTAACTTCTGCAAATCATTCGTATCTATTTCGGCTTCACCGTCATTTCTTATTATCATCCCACGGTGCTGTAGGCTATTGATATGAGCTCCCGCTATACCAACCTGGACACTCTGGATATCTACGTTTGATTTTTCTGAGGCTTCTTTTATGGCTTCTTGTATGGCAGCTACGGTTTTATCTATATTTGATACTACTCCTCTGGTAACACCGCCATGCGATGCTACTTTTCCCATTCCCAATATATCTACTTTTCCATATTGATTTGATCGGCCTACAATAGCACACACTTTAGTCGTACCAATGTCTAAACCTACAATAATTTTTTCTTGAACTTCAGCCATAATTCTTATTCACAAACGATTTGATTTTTATACTTCAGGTTTATTGTCTTGTACTTGGTCCATCCTATGTGATTAAGTCCGTAGGTATAAAAATCTTGGAGCTTCTGAAACTTCTCTTCTAGCTGCTCAGGTTCACCAATTATTATACGTTGATTCTTAATTTTTGGGACTATAACCAGGTCGTTAGTCTTGTTTACAAATATCTGCTCTGTAAGGGCGTCCATGAACTCGTTTTCATGCACATAGGTGCATAGGGTGTATACTTTCGTAATCATAGTGGTAGAAAGTCTACCTGTAGCTACAGGAACTCTTGCCACATCTGATCCAGCCACAGGAATTACAGTACCATCTAAAGCCAAATAGTAAGATTTACCTGAATTGGGTAATATTCTAACAATTGGCATTCGTTGATCTATTGAGATACGTAACACACCTCTTAGGTCAAAACTCACCTCAGCATTCTTCACTGATTCAATAGCCTCAAGGTTTTCCTCTATCTCATGAAGTGCTAGATTTCTTTTTTCAACTCCAGATAACCCTCCATCATACCATTCCTCTAACTTATCTTGAACTATAGGGACAGTAATAAGTTGCTTTTCTGTAGGTGCATCTATTTCCACTTGCACCTGTTCGCATATTTGAGCTTGTTGATTATTATACAAAACTGTAAACAAAGCAATGAGCACAACTAGTGTAAGTAAGTACAATGACTTCCTGAGATATGGATTCTTACTTAGCTCCAAAATATTCTTTAAGTTGCGGTACTAGTCTATCTATATCTCCTGCTCCTAGGGTAAGAAGCACTTCTACTCGTTTGTGCTGTAGCTTACCTATCACCTCATCTCGTGATAAACAGATTCGATTTTTTAAATTGACCTTGCTCAATAATCGTTCGCTTGTAACACCTTCAATTGGCAATTCTCTAGCTGGGTATATTGGCAATAAAATAAGGTCATTTACTTGTTCTAACTCCCTGGCAAATTCGTCCATAAAATCTTGTGTTCTACTGAACAGATGAGGTTGAAATATTGCTGTAATTTTTTTATTAGGGTAGAGCTTTTTGACACTACTAATTAATGCTCTTAGCTCGCTAGGATGATGAGCATAGTCGTCTATATAAACGAATTTTTCTTGCTCTATTATGAACTCAAATCTGCGTTTGATCCCTTTAAAATTTCCAAGTCCTGCCCTTACAGCTTCTTCAGTTACTCCAGCTTTCAAGGTCATCAGTGCAGCTCCTACGGCATTTTCCAAATTATGTTCTCCTGGAGTATCCCAAGTAAGATTTCCTATAAGAGTTTGGTTATCTTTTCCTTTTATACTGAAACCTGTTTCTTGAGGACTAACCTTGTGTACTTTAGCAAAAAAATCTGCTGAAGTATCAGTGACAGAATAGCTTATGCCTCTAATTCCTTTTGCCTTACCCTTAGCATAAAATCGGTTTTCTTCACTCTCTATCAGTTCTGAATATTCTACATAAGACTCCTCAATAGCAGTAGCAGCTCCGTATATATCTAGATGATCAGCATCTGTACTTGTTATTACAGAGAATGAAGGCCTTAAGTGTAGAAAAGAACGATCAAATTCATCAGCTTCTGCTACACTGTAGTGCTCTTTGGTTGTTCCTTGTTGGTAGTAATAATTGCTTGCTAAATTCGTGCTAATCCCACCTAAAAATGCTGAAAATTGCAAATCTGACTGCTGTAAAATAGAGGCCACGATACAACTCGTCGTTGTTTTTCCGTGGGTGCCTGCTACACATAAACTTGTCGTTTGACGGGTAATCGTACCAAGCATTTCGGCACGTTTGACCAGAGTATAATTCTGTACACTGAAATAGTTGAGAATTTGATTGTCCAATGGGATAGCTGGTGTATAGACAACCATAACCGCATCAGGATAAGTCATAAAATCTGAGCCTATCTTATCTACCTGATCCAAGAAATTAATCTGTATCCCTTCATCTTCTAATTGCCTGGTTAATGGACTCGAAGTTTTATCATACCCAGCAACATTGTAATCCTGTGAATGAAAATAGCGAGCCAACGCACTCATGCCGATTCCACCTATTCCAAGGAAGTATATATTCTTCTTATGAACCAAGGTCTTTAACTATTTCATTTACGATTGAGTGAGCAGCTTTTGGAAGACCAAGTCTTGCTATTTCCGATCTCAGATTATTGAGCTTGTGCTCATCGGACAACAGTAAGGTGAGCATCGCTCCTAATTTTTCTTTAGCCTCGGCATCTTTGCATAACAAAGCAGCATTTTTATCTACCAAACTTTGAGCATTTTTGGTCTGATGGTCTTCAGCTACAAATGGAGAAGGAATAAATATAGTCCCCTTACCAAGTGCTGAAAGTTCAGAGACAGACATTGCACCTGCTCTACTGATTACTACATCAGCTACCTTATATGCCAAATCCATTCTTTTTATAAAAGCAGTCCTGTTCCCCCATTTGTGCTTTCCAAAGTTTCCAACATAATTCTTCCCCGTTTGCCATAACAGTTGTACATCACCACTTTCAGTAATTTTTGATAAGTTATGTTCGATTGCTTCGTTTATAGTTCGTGCACCTAGGCTACCCCCTACTATTAGAACAGTCTTTTTCTCTTTATCTAAGGAAAAGTATTCAATAGCTTCACCTCTTGTTACCGTGCTGGATAATAAATCTTGTCTAATAGGATTTCCTGTGAGTACGATTTTTTCCTTCGGAAAAAATCGCTCCATTCCTTGGTACGCTACACATATCTTTTTCGCCTCCTTCTTGAGTAATTTGTTTGTTATCCCAGGAAAAGAATTCTGTTCTTGCAGATAAACAGGGACTCCCATCTTGCCAGCCATATAATTAAGTGGACCACTTGCATAGCCACCTACTCCGACCGTGAAATCAGGTTTAAACCTTTTTATAATTAATCTCGAATTCCACAAGCTAGAAACCAACCTAAAAGGTAAACTTAGATTTTTTACAGTTATTCTTCTCTGCAATCCTGATATCCATAGGCCGTGAATTTTATAGCCTGCTGTTGGAACTTTTTCCATTTCCATTCTCCCTTTAGCACCTACAAACTCTATATCACTGCCAGGGTACTTTGCCATAATCTCATTAGCTATGGCTATAGCAGGAAAGATATGTCCTCCTGTACCTCCACCAGATATTAACACTCTATACTTCTTTGACATCTTCTCGATCTTGATAAATGGTTCTACTTGCACTGAGAATAATCCCAAAGGCTATACTAGTAAATAATATGCTTGTACCCCCTCTACTCACGATGGGTAGTGCTAATCCTGTCACTGGAAGGATGTTTACTGCAACACCCATATTAATAAGTGCCTGTACCACTAGACTAAAAGCCAACCCAATTGACATCAGGGCAGCTAAGGAATTTTCAGTTTTTATGACGATGAGGAAGGCTCGATATAGCAATAACATATAGAGTACGACCAGTGCCAGCCCCCCTATGATAGAGCCATATTCCTCTATTATAATTGCATAAATGAAATCTGCAAAAGGTGAAGGAAGCACATTTTTTTGTCTACTCCTTCCAGGTCCTTGACCTGTAAATCCTCCTCTCGCTACAGCTATTTTCGCTTGTCTAGATTGAAATGTCCCTCCATCATCTGTTCCAGAAGTAAAAGCCTCTATTCTACTCTTCATAGTAGCTATACGCCCAAATTGTACGTCAGTATTCATAACGTAGACAAACAAACTTCCAAGCACCATGACACCAATAGCCGCGAGCAGACCAATCTGTTTAAGGGGTATTCTTCCTAAAAATAACACAAGCATACTAGTGACAAATAAGACAGCAGATGTCGAAAAATCTTCTGGAAAAATTAGAATACAGACAAATAATATTACACCAAGGATGGGTAGTAATGTCTGTTTAAAATCGTATACTTCCCCTTGTCTCTTGGACATAAACCGAGCAACAAAAGTGATAAGAGCTAGTTTTGCAAAATCTGAACTCTGAA
Organism: Bacteroidia bacterium; assembly: GCA_965655315.1. Classification (GTDB taxonomy): domain Bacteria; phylum Bacteroidota; class Bacteroidia; order NS11-12g; family UBA9320; genus UBA9320. The sequence goes on along the minus strand of CBFHGJ010000001.1, from coordinate 301,266 downwards.
CAGTAAGACCAATACCCGGAAGAGCTATCCATCGTCTTGCATCGTTGATTTCTACTCCAAAAAGTAGCGTGTAAATAAGTAGAGGTACAGCAAAAAACATGAATATTTGAGCTATACGTGAGAAGTATTTAATATTGATTAAATGGGTAAGCCACATTGCAAACAAACCAAAAACAAGCAATGCGAAATGCTTTACCAAATAATACTCAGGACTGGTGCCTTTGCTATATGCCAACGAGCCCATGGAAGAGTAAACTGCAAGCACTCCAAATACGGATAGTACCAACACCACCAACCAGATAATGGGATCCCCTTTTAGGTATTTAGCAAAAAGCTGTCTCACAGTCCTCTTACAGCACGCTTAAATTGATTTCCTCTATCCTGGTAATTTTCGAATAGGTCAAAACTTGCACACGCAGGAGACAGCAGTACAGTTTCACCTTTTTCTCCAAGCCCATAAGCTAATCTAACAGCTTCTTCTGCACTTGAAGCATTAATCATCATATCTACATCTTTATGAAATGCTTGATGCAATTTCATATTGTTCTTGCCTAGACATACAATAATGCGAACCTTAGCTTTGACCAAAGGATGAAGACTTTCATAGTCATTTCCTTTGTCTACTCCGCCAGCAATCCAGACAATTGGTTCTTCCGCACTCTCTAGTGCATACCAAGCTGCATTTACGTTGGTTGCCTTACTATCATTAATGAAGTTAATCCCTTTTACTTTATTTACATACTCTAAGCGATGTTCTACATTTTTAAAATCGGAAAGACTTTCTCTGATAGACTCTTTTCGAATTAGAAGTGAGTTAGCGATTATGGCTGCTGCCATAGAATTGTAAGTGTTGTGCGTTCCCGCAATTGTTAATTGGTCTACTGACATAGTGAATTTTATTTTTGGTTTGTTGAGCTGTATATGAATTTGTTTTTGATCTACCCAAGCTCCTAATTCCACTTCTTCAGCTCTGTGTGAAAAAGGAATCTGTATAGCTAGAGTCTTATGTGAGGCTAGTTTATTTGAGACTAGCCTATCATCAGAACAGTAAATGAATGACTGTTTAGAGGATTGATTTTGCGTAATCCTGAATTTCGAAGTAATGTAGTTTTCTAGATCTCCGTATCGGTCTAGATGATCTAGTGAGATATTCAGCAATACAGCGTAGTCTAACGCTACGGTATACATATCATCTAACTGAAAACTGCTAAGCTCAAGGACATAGTATTTATGGTCTTTCTGGGCTACTTGCTTTGCAAAACTGTAACCAACATTCCCTGCCATTCCTACGTCAAAACCAGCTTGACTTAGAATATGATAGGTTAGCATAGTTGTCGTTGTCTTGCCGTTAGTTCCTGTAATTCCAATCAATGTAGCGTCTGTATAAGACGCTGCGAATTCGATTTCACCTATTACTGGAATCTTAGCATCAATTGCTTGTTTCACAATAGAAACTGAAGGAGCAATTCCAGGGCTTTTGATGATTTTATATGAGGATAATATCTTACTTGCATCATGCCCTCCCTCCTCAAATGGTATTGCATTTTTTGATAACTCTTCTTTGTGGTGAGTCTTTATCTCACCATAGTCACTCACCCATACTTCAAAGCCCTTTTTCTTGGCCAGTATGGCTGATCCAACTCCGCTTTCTCCGGCACCTAATATGGAAATCAGGTTGCTCAATTATCTTAGCTTAAAGGTTATGATAGTGAAAATCGCCAGCATAATGCCGACAATCCAAAATCGAGTTACAATCTTGGGTTCTGCGTATCCCAATTTCTGATAGTGATGGTGAAGAGGTGACATCTTAAAGATTCTTCGACCTTCACCATATTTCTTTTTTGTATACTTAAAGTAGCTCACTTGAAGCATTACACTTAAGTTTTCTACTAGAAAGATTCCGCACAGGATAGGAAGAACAAGCTCTTTTCGAATCATTAAGGCTAGCACTGCTATGACTCCACCGAGTGCCAGACTTCCAGTATCCCCCATAAATACTTGGGCAGGAAAACTATTGTACCAAAGAAATCCGATACAAGCACCTGCTAGTGCTGCTGCATAAATCACAAGCTCACCCTGGTTAGGGATAAACATCACATTGAGATAGTCTGAGAATATGAGGTTTCCACTTATAAAGGCTAAAACCGCAAGTGTGACTGAAATAATAGCAGAACTCCCTGCAGCCAACCCGTCAATCCCATCGGTGAGATTAGCTCCGTTGGATACAGCAGTAATTACTACAATAACTACTAACATGAAGACTATCCATGACCATTTTTGAGCTCCTTCATCATCCATCCAAAACAGAAATTTCGAATAGTCTATCTCGTGAGTTTTGATAAAAGGAAGTGTGGTTGTTGTACTTTTAACATCGTTAAAATACATCAACTGTCCATTTATATTTTTCACTTCCTTACCTTCTGGAGCTTCTTCTACAGTCGCTATTCTGAATTGTTCTCTTACAACTACATTGTCATTAAAATGAAGCACTAAAGCTACGATCACGCCTAACCCTACTTGCCCGATGACTTTAAACTTACCAGCTAAGCCTGCTTTGTCTTTCTTATAGATTTTGATATAATCATCGACAAAACCAATTAAGCCAAGCCAAACAGTACTAAATATCATTAGCTGGATGTATATATTATCTAGTTTGGCAAAAAGTAATGTTGGAATGAGTATGGCTGCTATGATTATAAGCCCTCCCATTGTAGGTGTACCTTTTTTAGCTTCTTCTCCTTTTAGTCCTAAGGTGCGAATGGTCTCAGCGGCCTGCATATTCCTTAGCATTTCAATCAGTCTTTTCCCAAAAACTAAAGAAATGATTAAGGAGACAATTACTGCCATTGAAGCTCTGAACGATATATATCTAAACACCCCTGCTCCAGGTAAATTGTAAGTATCTTGTAGGTAATCAAATAAATGGTATAGCATTACTCTTTTAATAGTTTAAGGTTCTTGGAAATCATTTCTTTATCATCAAATGGGTGGCGAACTCCCTTGATTTCTTGGTAGGTCTCATGACCTTTTCCAGCAACAAGTATCACGTCTCCTTCTTGTGACAGATTAATTGCTGTTTTTATAGCTTCTTCTCTATTGGTTATCTGAAGTACTTTTTTGTAGTGCTTAGCTTCTACACCGTTCATCATTTCCTGGATGATGATCTCAGGATCTTCACTTCTCGGATTATCAGAAGTTAGTATAACTCTCGTACTAGATTCACAAGCGATACGAGCCATCACAGGTCTTTTTTCCTTATCTCTATCTCCCCCACATCCTACTACAGTAATCAGTTGTTCATTTGTCGTACGAATAGCATTTATGGTATCTACCACATTTTGCAAAGCATCGGGAGTATGAGCATAATCGACTATAGCAGTAATTCCGCCATGTTTGATGTTCTGAAATCGCCCATTTACACTATTTATAGCACTGAGAGCCGTAACTATTTCTAAATGTTCCTTACCCAATAAAAAGGCACATCCATATACAGCAAGGACATTGTAAGCATTAAATCGACCTACAAGCCTCAGCCAAACCTCCGTACCTCGAATATCAAGCAACATTCCGTTGAAATCACTTTCGATGACCTTAGTGCGGAAGTCGCTCATACTTTTTAAGCTATAAGTGTATTTCGATGCATTACAATTCTGAAGCATCACCTTACCATTCTTATCATCCTTGTTTATGAGAGCAAAGGCATCCGTGCTCAAACCATCAAACAACAGTTTTTTTGTATACAGATATTCTCTAAAATCTGTGTGATAGTCTAAATGATCATGAGTAATATTCGAAAAAATAGCCCCATCAAAAGCAAGCCCCGCAGTACGATATTGATGTAATGCGTGTGAGCTTACTTCCATAAAAGCATACTCGCATCCCTCATCTACCATCTCTGCTAACAATTCATTAATTCGAACACTATTTGGAGTCGTATGCGTACTAGTATAGTCTGTTCCATTTATGCTATACTTAATGGTCGAAAGCAAACCGCAACTGTGATTTAAATTCATAAAACACTGGTAAAGCATCGTGGCAATTGATGTCTTTCCGTTGGTACCCGTTACACCAACCAATCTGAGCTTATCACTTGGAAAATCATAAAATGCCGAGGCAAGCTTTCCTAAAGACTCAGCTGCATTCTCAACAACTAAATAGGTTGTTTCATCTTCTACCTCTGGCAGTTCTTCACACAGAATAACCCTTGCTCCCATTTCGATTGCCTTGGATATAAATAGATGACCGTCGGTGCTTGCTCCACGAGTAGCAGCAAACAAGTATCCAGACTTAACTTCGCGAGAATCAAGTGTAAGTCCTTGTAAAACCAGATCAGTTTGCCCTACTATTTTAATAGGATTAATATGAGTTGCTATGTTGTTCAAGTTTTTCATTGCAGCCTGATATAAACTGTTCTATTCTGTTGAACTTTTACTCCAGGAAGCGGACTCTGCTCCTTCACAATTCCTACTCCATTTACTCTTGGTTTTAGACCTTTAAGCTCCAATAGATAGATCGCATCTTTAACTCCAAGACCTACTACATTTGGTATTTTCCCGTCAGCCACAGCTATTGGATTTGCAGTTTTGTTTTCTAAGTCTAAACTGACTACTTCAACATTTACTTCTTGAGCTATTTCTACACCTAATTTTTGATTTAAAACTTGAAAATCTGAGTAATACCCATTGGCATATTTTGGAGCATTTTCCCTTTCATTATTCACCTCTTGTTTTACACTTATAGTGAATATTTTCTGAGCAATTTCTGAGAATACGGGTGCAGCAACTGAAGATGCATAAAACTGGCCGTTGCTTGGTTGATTGACCATCACATACATACTATATACAGGCTTATCTGCTGGGAAATGACCAATAAAACTTGCATTGTATTTCTTGGCTTTTTGATATTCTCCTTTAGTAGCAATTTGTGCAGTTCCGGTTTTACCAGCCATTGCAACTACAATACTTCTTACTCTTTTAGCAGAACCTTCTGTAAACACCGCAGCTGTAAGCTTCTTAATTTTATTGGAAGTCCGTTTTGAACAAACCCTTACTTCTCGTATATCATCACTCTTATCTGTAGTGACAAGACCAGCATCAGTAACCTTGTTCACTATACGTGGACTAATCATCATACCATCATTAATTATCCCGTTGTAGGCGGTAAGTAACTGAAGTGGTGTATGTTGGTTTTCGTATCCTATGGCAAGCCACGGAAGAGTCAGCCGAGACCAACTATTGCTCGATGGATGATTAAGAAATGGTTTGGGTTCCCCTAAAATCTCAATACCCGTAGTTTTATCTAGATCTAGTTTCCTGAGATGGGAAATGTATTTACTTGGATTTTTCGCATAGTTGTCAAAAATGATTGAAGAAAAAGCTACGTTACTTGAACGAGCAAATGCTTGGGTAAAACTCATTTGCTTGAATAGTCCTTTGTCAGAATCACGCATCGGCTTCCCAAAGTATTCTCGCTCTCCATTCATGATATCCATGGAGTCTTCCGGCTCAATCAGTCCATCTTCAAATGCCGCCATTGCTGAAAACACCTTCCAAACACTTCCTGGTTCATAGCTTTCCCCTATGGCATAATTATACAACTCGCCATATCCGCCTCCATCTGCTCTTCTTTTTAAATTCGATATTGCTTTAATCTTACCTGTAGCTACTTCCATCACTACTACACATCCATGATCTGCATTATGCACTTCCAAGGCATCATTCAGTGCTCGTTGAGTTATTTCTTGAAAATCGATATTAATCGTGGTATGAACATCCCTTCCATTCTGTGGCTCTATGAGGTTATTGTCGTTAATCGGCCTAAAACCTCCAGAGATTCGCTGAACCATTCTTTTACCTTTTACACCACCTAGATCTTCTTCATAGCTTCTCTCTAATCCTACTCCAGGATTATCAGCCGTGCTATAGCCAATGGTTCTGTAAGCTAATTTCCCTGCAGGCTTTACTCTTTTTGTTGTGAGCTCAGATAAGAATCCACCTCTGTACCGACCTTTTTTGAAAATAGCAAATTCTCGAATAGCTTTTTGCTCATGGTATCCTACCCTCCTTCTAATTAGCTTATATCTATTCCCATCCTTTCTAGCTTTTTTAAGCATCGTGCGGTAATAAGAAGCTGAGTTTTCAGGATAAAGCTGATTCAGACTAATAGCGAGATCATTTACATACTTATTAAATGTGTCCTGATTGACCACGGTAGCATCCCATCTTATATCATAGATAGGCATAGATGTAGAGAGAAGACTTCCATCATCTGAGTATACATTCCCTCTAGCAGGCGAAATATCTTGATGACGAATTGTTGCACTATCAGACATAGCCAACCATTTATCGCCCTCTACCACCTGAATGCGAAACATCTCAATCACCACCCAAACAGCAAAGACGGCCACTAAAGCCATGCCTGAGACTGCACGCCACATTATGCTTCGTTTGATGTTAGTCGCCACTTGGTTTACGTATTACTTTAACTGCCCTATTGGGTTCTTTTACTCCTCTATCTTTAAGTCGCTCCTCTAAGTTCTCACGACTTCTATTTCTCATTATTTCAGACTTTAAGGTGATATTCTCTGCCCTGAGTTCTACTAGGTTCTTCTTAGTTGCGGATATGCCTCTCACTATATTGTCGGTGCGGTGCGATAAGTAGATATATAGCAACGCAAGGCCAAATAAGAACAGGAGATAAAAAGCCCATTCCGTAGTCAGACCGAAGTCAGATATAGAGAAGGCTTTCTTTTTTTCTTTCATCTTATCCGTTCTGCTATTCTGAGTTTCGCACTACGTGCTCTTGTATTTTCAGCCATCTCTACCGAAGTAGCCATAACTGGTTTTTTAGTGATGGCTTTATAGACCTTAGCTACTCTCCCAAAGTGATCTGCGTTCCTTACTCCAGCTACATTTCCAGTTTGCACTAAATTCTTAACTACTCGATCTTCAAGGGAGTGATAGGACATCACTACTAATCTTCCTCCATCACTAAGCAAATCGGTTGCTTGTTCAAGCATTTCTTCAAGAGTTCCCATTTCCTCGTTGACTTCTATCCGTATAGCTTGATAGATCTTTGCTAATGTTTTATTCTTGGTCTTATCATTCAAAAACTTAGAAACGGCAAATTCTAAATCACTCGTAGTTTCTATCTTCTTACCAGAACGATAGGACACTATAGCATTTGCTATCGGTGATGCTTTATCCAATTCCCCATAAGACCTAAATATCTTAGCCAATTGAGGTTGTTCATACGCATTGAGCACTTGCGAAGCAGTAAGTTCACCATCTTGATTCATTCGCATATCAAGGTCTACATCTCCAAAACGAAAGGAAAACCCTCGTTCACGAGCGTCCAAGTGATGTGAACTGACTCCCAAATCTGCTAGTAGACCATCGATTTTTTCTATACCATAGTAGGAGCAGAAATTTTTTAGATAGCGAAAGTTTCCTTGACAAAATTTCAGCCTTTTATCTTCTAGTCTATTTTCAAGAGCGTCCTCATCTTGATCAAAGGCTAGTAATGTCCCATTTTCTCCGAGCTCATTTAAAATAGCTCTAGAATGTCCTCCCCCACCATAGGTAACATCGACATAAACTCCTGATGGTTTTAGAGCTAACCCTTCCAAGCAGTCTTCCAACATAACAGGCACGTGATACTTACTCATCAGCACCTCCTTCTCCCATTACGTCTTCTGCCAGATCTGCAAAATCATCAGCATCCACATCCATCATCTCTTCATACAGATGCTTACTCCAGATTTCTATTCGATTGCCATAAGCATAGAAAACTGCCTCGTTCTTTATATCCGCATACTCACACAGCTTTTTTGGAATTAGCATACGTGAGGACTTGTCCAACTGCAGCTCTGTAGCACCATTACTAAACTGACGGATAAACATTCGGTGCTTTCTATTGAAGTGATTCAGGTTAGATAGGTTTCCTAATTCTTCATCCCAATCCTTTCTGGTGTAAAGCGTCAAGCACTTCTCAAATCCTCTGTTTACGACAAGTTTTCCAATAGCATCTTTAGGCAACTGCTTTTTAAGCCCAGCCGGCAGAACAACACGTCCCTTATCATCCAACTTGACTTCAAATTCTCCTATGTACAGCGGCTTAGACACTCTCGTTTTCTTTTCTGAAACAAAAATATATTCAATTCTCCCACTTCCACCCACTTTCACCCACTTTTTGTCATAAGTATTCCACAAACAGTGTTATTAATTTGATTTACAGTAGTTTAAAAAGTGGGATTAAGTCCCCTAAAAATCGAGCAATTAGCGTTTATAACTAATAAAATGAACTGAAAGAGAATAAAATGGGAGAAAATGGATCAATAATTAACGATCAAACTTCTGATATCTAAAAACTCTCAGATATCGAAACTAATGGACAAAAAAAAGGCGAGCCTCTCGGCTCGCCTTTACTATCATTCTAGTGAACAACTAACTATCCTTCTGCATCATCGTCAGAAGTTCTGTTATCTGTATTGTAGTCCCTGTTTCGGTTGTCGTTCCGATGGTCACTACGATCTCCACCTCGGTTATCTCTACGATCACCTCCACGTCTATCATCACGGCCTCTTCCACCACCACGTCTATCATCTCTACCGCCTCTTCGGTCATTTCTACCACCTCGTCGATCGTTATCTCTACGCTCTCTTGGTGGACGTTCTACATAACCTTCTGGCTTTTCAGTAAGCACCTTCATAGATAACTTAAGTTTACCACTTCTCTCATCTACAGCTAGTAATTTCACAGTGACTTCTTGCCCTTCAGATAGAGGAGCCTTATCCATAGTCTCTATGCGTTCCCAAGAAATCTCAGAGATATGAAGCAAACCTTCTTTACCTGGTAAAATCTCAACGAATGCACCGAAGTCCATTATTTTAGTAATTTTACCCGTGTACTCAGTACCTGGTTCTGGATCTGTGATGATTCCAAGTATCCATTCCTTAGCAGCCTCAATTGGACCACTACCTACACCTGATATTTCTACGATACCAAAGTCCCCATCTTCTTCTATGGTTACGATAGCTTCCGTCGCAGCTTGAATCTCTTGAATCACTTTACCTCCTGATCCAATTACTGCACCAATCTTGTCTTTTGGTATAGTCATAGTCTCTATCTGTGGAGCGTGATCTTTTAATCCCTCGTTTGGCTTAGCAATAGTTTTTTCCATTTCACCAAGGATATGCATTCTGCCTTCCTTAGCCTGTAGCAATGCTTCTTCCAATACGTCGTATGATAGTCCTTCTACTTTCATATCCATTTGTACTGCATAAATTCCTTCTGCATTTCCTACTACTTTGAAGTCCATATCTCCTAAATGATCCTCATCACCTAAAATATCTGAAAGGATAGCATAACGACCATCTTTATCAGCAACCATACCCATAGCAATTCCTGAAGCACCATTTTTCACCTGGATACCAGCATCCATCATTGCCATACTAGCCGCACACACTGTAGCCATAGAGCTACTTCCGTTACTTTCCAATATGTCGGAAACGATTCTAAGTGTATAAGGGAAATCATCTGGAATCATTCTCTTGATTCCTCTTTCCGCCAAATTACCGTGACCAATTTCTCTTCTTCCTGGACCTCTATTTGGTCTAGCTTCTCCTACTGAGAACGAAGGGAAGTTATAATGAAGCATCAATTTGCTGAAGTACTTCTCTTTATAATTATCAATCATCTGTTGGTCTAATTTAGAACCAAGCGTTACAGACGTAAGTGATTGTGTTTCTCCTCTAGTGAATAAAGCAGAACCATGTACCGATGGAAGATAATCTACCTCAGTCCATATTTGCCTTACTTCATTTAGTGCTCTCCCGTCAAGTCTTTGCTTATGGTCTAGCATCATGTTACGGACCGCTTCTTTCTTAGATTTCGCTAGGTATCTTTTTACCATAGTCATAGTCTCACCGTCAGTATCCTCGTCTAAAGACTCAATATATTCTTTATCTATCGCTTTAAACTTTTCTGCTCTCTCTTCTTTTACAGAAGGAGTTTTGGCTGCATCATAGTACTTTTGGTACGTAGCCTCTTTTACTGTAGCAGCTAGTTCTTCAGAATTAGTCTCGTGGCTATACTCACGTGGAGCTTTTCTACCACCTAGTTGATCACAAAGTGCCAGCTGTGCTGCACAATCATTCTTAATGTGTGTATGTGCAAACTTCAGTGCCTCAACCATTTCCTTTTCAGAAATACCATTCATCTCACCTTCCACCATATTGATATCTGCAGCAGTACCAGCTAAAATGAGATCTACATCAGAGTTCTCCATTTCAGCAACTGTAGGATTAATCACCCACTGGCCATCTATTCTTCCGACTCTTGGAGCCGATACAGGTCCTTCAAAAGGGATGTCAGTGATTGTAAGTGCCGCAGATGCCGCAAGAGCAACAAGTGCATCTGGCATTACATCGTCATCCGCTGAAATCAACTGAATCATAACTTGTGTTTCAGCATGATAATCTCCCGGGAACAATGGACGAAGTGTTCTGTCCACAATTCTACATACTAGAATTTCAGAATTAGAAAGACGTCCTTCTCTTCTTAAAAAACCTCCAGGGATACGTCCACCAGCTGCAAATTTTTCTTGATAATCAACAGACATAGGTAAAAAATCTACCCCGTCTCTTGCTTCTTTGTTAGATACTACTGTAGCCAGCAGTTTTAATTTTCCTTGAGAAACTACAACAGCTCCGTGAGCTTGTCTAGCCAATTTCCCAGTTTCGATGGTGACATCTTTTCCGTCACCGTAAGATAATGTTTGTGTAAATACGTTCATAATAGTGCGGTCTTACCGCGTTTCTAAATAATTTCTAAGGTACCTACCCAATGTAGACACTATTTTTCTCTGCCTTTCTCTGTTGAAATGCTAGGCTATACCACTGATACGCAAAGCATTATTCGACTCACAAAAACAAAAAGTATTAATGCACAAAAACATCCACGTATGCGGGTGCTCTTTAGCACATACTAGTTTTCTCAACTATATACGAACGGGACTTTTTTCCAGAAATAGTTTCTCGCCAAGGCGAGTAGGTCAATTATTTTCTGATACCTAATTGCTTGATAAGCTCACGATAGTGAACGATATCTTTCTTAGCAATATAGTTTAATAAAGATCTTCTTTTACCTACTAGTTTTACCAAGGTAAGTTCAGTAGAGAAGTCTTTTTTATTTTTCTTAAGGTGCTCAGTTAAATGCTTAATTCTGTTTGTGAATAAAGCAACTTGAGCTTCAGCGTGACCAGTGTTTTTGGCGTCTCCACCATATTTAGCTATAATCTCTGATTTCTTTTCTGCTGTTAATTTTATCATTTAACTTTAAATATTTCTATTTATGGCTTGCAAATTTACATTTTATAATCAATTATTAGTTATAAATCATTAATTAATTCAAGCACCTCTCACCCTCAGACAATCAAGTATGAAGCAGGTCCTCTAAATCCAGCCTACCAATACGTCTAATAGCCGCCTGCCCACTTTCTAATAAACCACTCTATGAACAACAACAAAACAAGTAACCAGAAAACCCACTTCAACTTAATTAAATCTTGAAGCTTAGTTTGTTCTGATATAATTGATTTTGCGGCATCAGTAGTATTTAAGTAATTAGACAGTACATCTAATTGACCAATTGTATAAAACTGACCTTTGGAATTATAAGCTACACTTCTTAGTAGATTAAAGTCTGCACTAAGATTCAATAGCTCTTTTTGCTGCCCTAGTATCACAAAGTTCCCTTTATCCCTAAGCTTTACACCTCCTACAATACTTGAAGCTGTGTAGCGGTACGCCCCTTCTTCTAAGCTGTTTAACTCTAATTTGTATTGCTTACCATAAGCACTCATAGTATGTTTATATACTTTGTCTTCGGAATCAATTAAGTCAATATTTATCTCCTCACCAGTTATTGCATCTAAACTTTGATTATACAACTCTCCTAGCAACGTAATTTCATCACCAGCCCCATATTGCTTCGCACTCGGATCTACATTAAGCAACTTTTTGTCCTCCTTAACAGCTAAAAACTGAACCATCTTGTTTACTAACTCAGCTAAGTTTTCATGATTCTCATTCATCTCAAACTCAGCTAATCTCCATTGCCAGATTCCAGTCCCGGTAATTATACCTAATCTTGATTTCGCTGTATTGGTAAGTAGGACCAAAGGTTCTTTTGTAGGAACACTTCCAATTTGCTGATAAAGCATTATATCATTTGGTGTATATCCATCCCATTTTCCAAACGGAGCTGCAAGTGGCGGCCATTTCTTAATACTTGCCTTCTGTTCATCAGAAATTTCGAAATACTCAAATGCACCGTTAATAAGAGGTAAAGCACTATTTACTCCGCTATTTGGAGTAAATTTCACATCTTGAGATCCTTCATTAAACAAACTAGGATTAAAACCATCTCCTACCACGACGATTATCGATGTTCCCGTTTTTCTAAGTTTTTCAAACGTGTTTAGATCAGCAGGAGACTGAAACCAGTCATGCAGTATAACTAAGTCAAGCTGGTCATCAATCTCAAAATCACCATAACTAGCAGCCACCTCATATTTATCATTTCTACTGATGATAGACTTAAGCATGCCTACATCAGGGTGCGGAGACTTTGCCCACAAGGCTACCTTCTTTTTACCATCTATTACCTCTATATAAAAGGTATAAGAGTTATTCGATTTATTCATTTCACTATCAAAACTAGTTAGCTTCACATCGATTCTATTTGCTCCAACTCTATTTGCAGTTCCGACAACCTCTATTTCCTTGAATAACTCATCTGTTACTATGTTGATGCTTTTGCTCAAAATAGGCTTTCCATTTTGAGTAACTGAAAGATTTGCTTGTTTACCAAGTAATTTTTTTGCCTCAATTTCTACCTGAAGTGGAAAATCACTTCCTAAATATGCCAGAGAATTATAAGAGACATTCTTAACACGCAAATCTGTATATATGGTGGTATCTCCTACTCCTATACTATAAACAGGAACTCCTAAGTTTTCGGCTACATAATCTGGCTTACTTCCTGCATTATATATGCCGTCAGAAACCAAGACTACTCCTCCCAGATTTCTATTTACATATTGCTCTTTTACAAACCGTAAAGCTGAAGACATATTGGTTTCAGAACCAGAATGTTTAAGTCTTTCTAAGTCAGAATATGCAGTTACATTGCTAAACAAGAGTGGCTCAATCTCATACTTGTCAAGTAAATCTTTGGAAAAACTTTGTAAGGATAACTTGCTTTGCTCTAGCTGCACCCCACCAGCTTGTAATGATTGCGAATCATCAATTAGTAAAGCCAATATCGGTTTTTCAGTATCAAAACCAACATATTTCATGACGGGCCCCAACAACAGAAAACAAAGGATAAATACTAGAATAAATCTAGTTATTGAGAGAAAATAAGGAATCCACGGGTAGTCAGAAAAACGCTCTATATCCTTAGACTTGTAGTAGGCTATAGTCGGGTATATTATGGCTACCAAGAAGCATAGCCCTAAAAACCACCAAGAGTGAGATATAGACAAGTTCCAATTCACAGGGGCAATGATAGAATTTTAATACTCAAGTACAAATGACAAACGTATTTTCAAATCTCCCTATTGTGCAATAGACTTTTCACATAGCTCTATATGATTTTTTACGTTTGAGATTGAGCTCGAAAAAGTACCTTTGCAGGCGTGATTGAAACAGACATAATTATCATCGGTGCTGGTCCTACTGGACTGTTTACAGTGTTCGAAGCTGGATTGCTCAAACTGAAATGCCATCTCATTGATTACCTCCCACAACCTGGAGGTCAATTAGCAGAGATATACCCTAAAAAACCGATATATGATATACCCGGATTTCCTAGTATTCTGGCTGGCGATCTTATAGACAACCTGATGGAACAAGCAGCTCCTTTTTCTCCAGGGTTTACCTTAGGAGAACGTGCTGAATCGATTGAAAAAACAGGTGATGATAAATTCATCGTAACGACCAATAGAGGAACTACGCATAAGGCTCCAAACATTGTAATAGCTGGCGGTTTAGGCTGTTTTGCTCCTCGAAAACCAGAATTAGAAAATCTGGAAAAATTCGAAGATCATGGTATAGATTATATTATCAAGGATCCTGAAAAATTCAGAGATAAACGTGTTGTTATAGCTGGCGGCGGAGATAGTGCACTTGATTGGACCAATTTCTTAGCAGATGTAGCTAGTGAAGTTACTATGGTCCACAGAAGAAAAGCATTTAGAGGTGCTTTAGATTCTGTAGAAAAAGTCGAAAATTTGAATAGCGAGGGTAAAATCAAGCTAATTAAAGAAGCACAAATTACTGAGCTGGCTGGTACTGACGAATTACAGAGTATCACAGTGACGGAAAAAAATGGAACAGTTTCTCATATCGAGACTGATTACTTTATACCTCTATTTGGACTTAGCCCAAAATTAGGTCCAATAAAAGAATGGGGATTGGATTTAGGGAAAGAAGCTATTCTAGTAGACACTACCGATTACCAAACGACAGTTCCAGGTATTTTTGCTGTAGGAGACATCAATCAGTATGAAGGAAAACTGAAACTTATTTTATGTGGTTTTCACGAAGCAACTATTGCCGTACAAAGTTGCTACAAACGAATATTCCCTGACAAAAAATTGGTGTTGAAGTATACTACAGTTATGGGAGCTCCTGGGTCATAACTATTTACATTAGATATTTTGAAAATTTATCACAACAACAGATGTTCAAAGAGCAGAAAATGCTTAGCGTTAATGCCAAATGAAGGAGTAGAAATTATTGACTACGTTAAGAACCCTTTAAGCAAAACAGAATTAACCTCTTTAATCAAAAAAATAGGCATCACTCCATTGGGACTTGTAAGGAAAGGGGAGAAAATTTGGAAGGAAAACTTCAAGGGCAAAGAATTGACAGACAACGAGATTATAGATGCAATGGTCTCGAACCCTAAACTAATAGAAAGACCAATAGTCGAAACAACTAACAAAGCACTGATTTGCAGACCCCCTGAGTTAGCTTTGGAATTAATTGAAGCAGTTTAATTTTTCTAGAGAACCATTTTCTTGAATACTATCACACTTTTATGTATCCAAGAATAAGCATAGCACTCTTGCTATTATGCTTTGCTGGCTTTGCCAGTGCACAAAAATGGCAACAACAAATTGTCTGCAATCAGGACACCTTAATTGTACAACCTATTGCCTATCGTAGCAAAGGTCCAACCCCTGACACTGTATACGTCCAAGATTCATCTAGCTATAAAATAGTTAAGTGTCAAACTCGTTCAAAAGCTGGATTTCGAATGGATTTAGGGTTTTCTAATCATCATTATGGAAATAATATGACCTCTTGGATTGGACAACACGGGAGTCCTAATTTCAACTTTTACGCAGTATATGAAAGAATCACCTTTGGAATTAGAATGAAACCTTGGACGATCGATCCTAAAACAGAGTTAGTTATTCAAGAGCAGCTCCTCCCATTGGAGGCTCAACTAAATATTATTAAGAGTGATATCATTTTAGGATATTCATATGATTTCAATCACCTTATCAGTGCAGAGCCTTTTGTGGGACTCAACACTAATCATCTCTTAGTTATAAATGAAGATGAAATTGATCAAAGCTTTCAGTTTAACAAGTTAAGATCATTGATTCTGGGCACCTCAATTAACAAATACTTTAAGATTCAAGAGCACGAATATGTTGCTCTGTTCGGCACAGTAGGTTATAGTCTAACTGATTATTCTAAACTAAACTCAAGCCTAGAATCCGGTTATTGGGAATTAGGTTTCGGGCTTTCCTATAAAGGATTCTTCACAAAGAATGTTTCTTTGAGAGTCGAATAATTTAAACTTAATAGAAAGACTAAATTACTTCCTAATCTCAACTTGATGAGGATAAGGTATTTCAATATTGGCTTTATCTAACGCCTCCTTTACTGCCTCATTTGCATCAAAATATACGTCCCAATAGTGCTCGGAAAGAGCTGTGGGTCTCACTGCTAAATCCACAGAACTATCTCCAAACCCTACTACTCCCACAAATGGTGCAGGGTCTTTCAGTACATTTGGAGTGTTAGCTAGTGCCTCTAAAATAACAGCCTTAGCTTTCTCTACATCCTCGTCATAGCCAGTGCCTATAGATAAATCTACTCTTCTTACAGGCTCCATAGTGTAGTTTATAATCTTATTATTAGCTACTTGTCCATTTGGAAGAATGGCATTGTTGCCAGTTTGTGGTCAACAAGGTATTTAATACAGAAATACTCTTAACCGTTCCACTCACCCCATCACTTTGGATAAAGTCTCCGACTTTGAAAGGTTTAAACAATAAAATCAATACCCCTCCGGCAAAATTTGATAAACTACCCTGAAGTGCTAAACCTATTGCTAGAGAAGCTGCTCCTAATATAGCGACAAAACTAGTTGTAGCTATACCTACCATAGACGCTACGCTTACAATAAGTGCAATTTTCAGCAAGAAATTCATCACTCCACCTAAAAATGGAATCAGTGAAACTTCTACCTCTCTCTTTGTCAAAAACTTTTTGAACCAAGCATTAAATCTTCCTATTAAGAACCATCCTACTATAAATAGTAAAATAGCAGCGGCAACTTTTGGTAAATAGTCCTCACCTAACTTAGTTTGATAATTAACCCAGTAATTAATCTTTTCCTCTTTCATTTTTCGACTGCATTTTTAGTAAATACTTTATAAAAAAGATATCAGACAACTGAAGAATAGAATAACACAATTATCTTCGCCTTTTCATACTAAAATGAAGATATCGTATAACTGGCTCAAGACCCTAATTGCTATAGAAGAACCACTAGAGGAAATCTGTGAAAAGCTAACCATGAGTGGCCTTGAAGTTGAACACATCGTAAAAACTGAATCTATTAAAGGTGGGTTAGATGGCATCGTAGTTGGGGAAGTGCTGACCAAAGAAAAACACACAGATGCTGATAAGCTAAGTGTGACTACAGTAGATATAGGCAACAATACAATTGTACCTATCGTCTGTGGTGCCCCAAATGTAGCAACAGGACAAAAAGTCCCAGTAGCAACTGTTGGCAGTATGATTTACCTAAACGATGGTGATTCATTCCAAATAAAAAAAGCGAAAATCAGAGGTGAAGTATCGCAAGGAATGATATGTGCCGAAGATGAAATAGGACTAGGTCAAGGCCACGATGGTATACTTATTTTGGACTCATCCTTAAAGCCCGGCACTCCTTTAAGTGAAGTGTATGAGATAGAAACTGACCATCAAATAGAAATTGCTATTATTCCAAACAGGGGCGATGCTATTTCTCACTTAGGAGTAGCTCGTGAACTTCAAGCTCTCACAGGCGAAAAGTATAAAAAACCAGGGATAGAAAGCATAGATGCTAGAGGGCAAATGCGAGTAGATGTGTCGATCGATGATTCTTCAGCTACACCTCGATATAGTGGAATCACAATAAGTGGGATAGAGGTAAAAGATTCTCCAGACTGGTTAAAGAAACGTTTGGAATCAATTGATCTTAAACCAATGAATAATGTGGTGGACATTACAAATTATGTTCAGCACGAACTAGGTCAGCCCCTTCACGCTTTTGATTATGATAAATTGCAAGGGAAACAAATCATCGCTAGATATGCAAAGAAGGGCGAAACACTTGTTACCCTTGATGAGGAGGAACGCAAACTGGATGAACATCATTTAATTATCTCAGATGGCAAGAATCCAATTGCTCTAGCAGGCGTACTTGGGGGGTTAGAATCTAGGGTGTCGTCTAGCACATCTTCCATTTTTATAGAAAGTGCTTACTTCGATCCTGCTGCCGTGAGAAAAACAGCTAAGAGCTTTGGGCTAAACACAGATGCTAGTTACAGATTTGAACGTGGAACGGATCCTGAAATGGTGAATTATGCTCTAATCAGGGCCATAAATCTAATACTAGAAGATGCAGGTGGTGAAATAAGCTCTGAAATAGTAGATGTATACCCGGAGATACTAGAACCAACTAAGATCGAGCTAAACCTAGATAAATTTAACAGCTTCATAGGGCACGAAATTCCAAAAGAGCAAACTATCGATATTTTACAGAGCTTAGAGATTAAGGTATTAGCAAATAATGGTGAAAACTTATTCCTCGAAGTACCAAGATATAGACCAGATGTAAAACGTCCAGTGGATATCTACGAGGAAATAGTTAGAGTTTATGGTTTTAACAATATACCTATTCCAGAAAAAGTAAATTACATTCCTTCTGTTATAGACAAAAATGCTCCAAACAAAATTCAGACTAAAATCAGCAACTACTTGGCAGATATCGGGTTTAATGAGATCATGAATAATTCTCAAGTACCTACGAAGTATTATTCTGAAGATCAGATCTCACAAAGTGTTTTACTTCAAAATCCACTTAGTGAAGATATGAATGTAATGCGTATGGAGCTTGTAAACTCTGCCTTGTCATCTGTATCTTATAACGTAAATCGCAAGAATAGTGATCTGAAGTTTTTCGAATTTGGAAAGACTTATTTTACTGGGGAAAAAGGATTTATTGAGAAGCAGGTATTACAGATTACTATGTCTGGTAGAAGACAACCCGAACATTGGAGTACAAGTACAGACAAGGTTACGCTCAATGAGTTATACGCCGTTGTTTCTAACATCTTAAAAAAGCTAAATATTGCTGAAAAACAATTGCCTAAGCTGATAAGTCCAAGTAAGATAAGTAAGCAACAGATGAAAGTACACGGCTTGAAACAAGAAGTAGTTTCTATAGCTCTAGATTGGGATTCTTGTTTGCAATTAGCGAATGATAAAATTAAGTTGAAAGAAATACCGGTATTCCCAATTGTCAGGAGAGATCTTTCTTTGGTAGTTGAAAAATCAGTATCTTACAAAGAAGTGCAAAAGATTGCTAAGCAACTTATAAAGAGCACATTGACCGATATCTTACTATTTGATGTTTATGAAGGAAAACCGCTAGAAGAAAATCAAAAATCATTTTCAGTAGCCTTCTTTCTATATAATCCAAAGAAGACAATGGAAGACAGTGAAATAGATAGTTTAATGAATAATCTTATGACTGCCTATAAAGAAAAAATAGGAGCTTTGATCAGAACCTAATGGAAATTTCAGTCAGGTTAAATCACATAGAACAAAAGATAAAACTACTTAAAAGTAGATGTGACATTCTCGAAAATGAGAATAGACAGCTGCTATCGGAAAACAACGACCTAAAAACTAAACTAGAAGACCAAACTCAGGAACTTCTTTATTTAGCAGAAACAAATAAAATTAGTAAACTTGCACAGAGTGCTTCGTCATCTGATGACCGTTCTGAACTAAAACAACAGATAGAACAGATAATCAAAGAGATAGACCAATGCCTCAACTTAGTAAAACAATAAATCAACAGACTGAATGTCTGAGGAAGAGATATCCATAAAGGTAAACATAGGTGATAGATTTTATCCGCTAAAAGTGCAAACTTCAGAAGAAGAAAGTATCCGAAATGCGGCTAAGAAAATAAATGAAAAGGTGAAGTCCTACGTGAATAACTATTCACTACAAGACAAGCAAGATGCCCTTTCTATGGTATCATTGGAATTGGCTACGGAACAAGAAGATCGTAGCTCTGATTCTGGTGAACTAGAACTTATTCATAATAAACTAAAAGAAATCGAGCTTTTGCTCGACAACTAATACCATTCAGGAAGTCTTTTTTTTAACATTGTCTATTGATTGAACTAAACGTAAAATTAATAAACATAAAAAATGACAACAACAATTATAGTAGCCATCGTAGCAGCGGTTCTCGGAGGGGGAATTGCCTGGATGCTTGCTTCTAAAACCTCAAATACCAAAGCTCTTGAACTAGAAGCTAAAGCTGAATCAATTCTGGCAAATGCACGGAGTAAAGCCGATTCTGTGAAAAGCAGAGCTGACTCGTACAAAAAAGAAAGAGAATTAGAAGCTAAAGAGAAGTTTCATAAACTAAAGAATGAGCATCGCGAATCCATTCGAGAAAAAGAAAAAGAAACAGATAATAGACTAAATGATTTAAAAAGAAAAGAGCAAAGTCTTGATTCCAAAATCCAGCATAACAAACAGAAAGAATCTGAGCTAGAAGCAGTAAAGAAAAACTTAAGTAGTCAGGTAGAAATCGTAAAGGCTAAACAACAAGAACTAAAAGATCAAATAAGTGCTCAGATTACGCAATTAGAAAAAATTGCTGGCCTATCCAAAGAAGAAGCTAAATCTCAAATGATAGAAGCGGTAGCTAAAGATGCTCGCACTGAGGCACTAGCTCAACAAAAACTAATCATTGAAGAAGCCAAGCTAACTGCAAATAAAGACGCTAAGCGAATGATTTTGCAAACCATTCAGCGTACAGCAGCTGAACAAGCAATCGAAAATTCTGTAACTGTATTCAACATAGATAATGATGATATAAAAGGAAGAATCATTGGTAGAGAAGGAAGAAATATCCGAGCATTAGAAGCAGCTACCGGAATAGAGATTATAGTAGATGACACTCCTGAAGCAATTATCCTATCTGGTTTTGACCCTGTACGTAGAGAGATAGCTCGACTTTCACTGCATAGACTGGTAGCTGATGGTAGAATACACCCTGCACGTATAGAAGAGGTAGTAGAAAAAACACGTAAAGACGTAAACCAAGAAATCAACGAGTACGGTGAATCTACCGTAATAGATCTTGGCATCAATGGTCTACATCCAGAGCTTATTCGTATGGTAGGTCGTATGCGATTCAGATCTTCGTACGGTCAGAACCTACTCAAGCATAGTAGAGAAGTAGCAAACCTATGTGCTACTATGGCGGCAGAGTTTGGACTTGATGCGAAACGTGCTAAGAGAGCTGGATTGCTTCACGATATAGGTAAAGTACCTGATACTGATAGTGAGATGCCACACGCGTTACTAGGTATGAAACTTTGTGAAAAATTTGGCGAACATCCTGAGGTATGTAATGCCGTAGGAGCTCACCACGATGAAATAGAAATGACTAATCTCTTCTCTCCTATTGTACAGGCTTGTGATGCCATAAGTGGATCTAGACCAGGTGCACGTAGAGAAGATAGTGAAAACTATATCAAACGTTTACAAGACCTAGAAAAGCTTGCATTAAGTTTTGAAGGGGTAGAAAAATCATTTGCTATTCAAGCAGGACGAGAATTGCGTGTTATTGTAGACAGTGACTCATTAGATGATAAACAAGCAGACTTACTTTCATTTGATATCTCACAGAAGATTATGAAAGAAATGATATACCCTGGGCAGATAAAAGTAACGGTGATACGTGAGCGTAGAGCTGTTGCCTTTGCAAAGTAGAATAGATTTACCAAATAATATTGAAATGGAGATACTACTGTGTCTCCATTTTTTTATGACTTATTTTACCCACCTGTTGGATTTATTTTCAAATACACCAAAATATCTGTTAATAATTCTTCAAAGTGTGATACCATCAAAATGAAGGAAGACCTTATTACTCACAAACCTTAATCCCCATTAATCTTTAACATTGCAAAGTCAAATGAATATTCTACTTAAAAACATCAAAGAACTCTTTGGAATCACTGAAAGTTCAAAAACTATAAAAAGAGGCAATGCTCAAGGACAAGTAAAAAAACTGGATGATGCTTATTTGATCATCAGAAATAATATAATTGAGTCTTTTGGCCCTATGAGTGAATGTCCAGAAGTAGAATTGGATACACACGATTGCTCAGGAAGACTAGTGCTCCCTATGTATGTAGATTCGCATACTCATCTTGTTTTTCCAGAAAGCAGAAGTGGTGAAATGAACATGCGTCTTCACGGTAAAACGTATCAGGAAATTGCAGCATCAGGTGGAGGAATCCTGAACTCTGCCGCAAAACTGCACAAAATGAGTGAGCAACAACTCTACGATGATGCTCAAGAAAGATTAGGTAATGCTATAAAACAAGGAACCGGAGCTATAGAAATTAAGAGTGGATATGGTCTTACGATTGAAGATGAGATGAAAATGCTCAGGGTGATTCGAGTGTTAAAATCTGTTTCCCCTATTCCTATTAAAGCTACCTTTTTAGGAGCTCATGCCTTACCAAGCGAGTTCAAAGACAATAAAGCTGCCTATATATATCTAGTGACGAATGAAATGTTACCACGTATAGCTGGTGAGGGCTTAGCTGATTACATTGACATCTTCTGTGAAACAGGGTATTTCGACCTTAATGACCTCAAGCAAGTGATTGAAGCAGGAGATAAATACGGGTTAAAAGCTAAGGTACACGTTAATCAGTTCAGCACCTTTGGAGCCGTGAAGTTAGCTTGCGAAATGGGAGCTCTTTCTGTGGACCATCTAGAGGTAATGAATGAAGAAGACTATACTGCTTTAAAAAGCAGTAATATCATAGCAACAGGATTGCCTTTGTGTTCTTCTTTCCTTGATATCCCATATGCCCCCGGACGACAATTAATAGATCAAAATATACCCCTTGCAATAGCCAGTGATTTCAACCCTGGTTCTGCACCTAGCAGTAACCTAAATCTAGCTTTTGGTCTAGCCTGTAGCCAGATGAAGCTAACTCCTGAAGAAGCTTTCAATGCTCTGACATACAATGCAGCTTTTGCCATGGAAGTCCAAGACGAAGTAGGCAGTATACAAGTAGGTAAAACAGCGAATCTTATTATTACTAAACCAGCAAACGGTCTGGAAGACATTCCATATTGGTTTGGAGATAATATGATAGAAAGTGTAGTGGTGTGAAACTGCTAATAAGCTCTAGCTGTGCTTCCCTCCATATAGTAAACATAACTACGATTAACTACCGCATTACCACCTGGAGTAGGATAGTCTCCTGAAAAGTACCAATCTCCTAAATGATTTGGGCAAGCTTTATGTAATCCTTTTATTGTCTGATACACTATTTCTACTTCTGCTTTCATGTCATTGGGCGTCACCAATCTACCTATTTCATCCACGATTTCCTTATCAGTAAAACAATCGTAAAGCATTTTGACTTTGTTTTTTATATCTGCAGTTGGTTTAAGCAGTTCTAGCTTGCACGCCTCGTAAACCTCTTTCATGAATGAAATTTCACCCCGTTTTTCAAGCAAGCTCTTGACAGCTTGAAACGCGATAAACTCATTCATTCTACTCATGTCTATTCCATAGCAATCTGGATATTTTATTATTGGAGCAGAGGAAACAACTACAATTTTTTTAGGACCGAGTCGGTCTAATATTCTAAGGATACTCTTCTTCAATGTAGTACCTCTAACAATACTATCATCTACTACCACTAACGTATCTGTTTCCTTGACTACCCCATAGGTTACATCATATCCATTACCAACAAGATCATCTCTACCTGCATCTTGTGCGATGAAAGTTCTGATTTTGGCATCTTTTACTAGTAGTTTTTCTCTTCTAATTTTTACAGCTAAAAGTTTATCTACCTCTTCTGCTGTTGCATTGTTACCTAATTTAAGAATTGATTCACGTTTCCATTTATCTAGATATTTATATATACCGTCTATCATACCATAGTATGAAGTGCCCGCTGTGTTAGGGATATATGAAAACACCGAACTTCTAATATCATAATTCAGTCGTTTCAATACTTCTCTAGAAATTCTCCTTCCTAGTTCCTTTCGTTCTTCGTGGATCTTCCCATCGCTTCCTCTAGAAAAGTAGATACGCTCAAAACTGCAAGACAGTCTTTTCTCAGGTGCTAAAATCTGCTTTTCTTCAAAATCACCATTTCTATCAATAATCAATGCTCCACCTGGAGTGATTTCCTTTAAATCTTCAACTTTTAAGTTGAATGCAGTCTGTATTGCAGGCCGTTCACTGGCCACAACAAGAAACTCATCATTGGACCAATAGTAATTGGGTCTAATACCGTTTGGATCTCTCATCACAAACGCATTCCCGTCTCCAATAAGACCTACCATGTTATAACCTCCGTCTACACTTTTAAAAGCATTTTTCAATATATTTTCTAGATTCAGGTTATTTTTTATGTGATCTGCTATTTCTAAATTATCGAATCCCTTTTCCTTGCAATCTCTATACAATCTTGAATTCTCTTCATCTAAAAAATGACCAATTTTTTCCAACATGGTCACATTATCACTAATTTCTTTGGGGTGCTGCCCCAAGTCAATCAGTTGCTGATACATCTCCTTTACATTCGTTACATTGTAATTTCCCGCAAGCACTAGATTTCTACTCATCCAATTGTTTTGTCTCAAGAATGGATGAATATTTTCAATACTATTCTTACCGTGAGTAGCATATCTCAAATGTCCTAGTAAAAGCTCACCTCCATATGCGTAGTTCTTTTTCAACCAATTGGTCTTATGAACCTTGTCCTGGTTTAAACCTGCAAATTTTTTGTTTACACGCTCAAATAGAGTAGAAACAGCTCCTGTTCCTTTAGCTCGCTGGCGTGCGATATATCGATGCCCAAACTGAGGGTCCAACTTTATCACAGCGAGACCTGCTCCGTCTTGCCCCCTATTCAACTGTTTATTCATCAACATCTGAAGTTTCTTCAGACCATAAAGTTGAGTGCCATACTTTTCTTTGTAGTATTCAAGGGGTTTTCTTAGCCTGATTAAGGCAACACCACACTCGTGTTTGATAGGATCGCTCATATACCGAGATTGAGAAAACAAATGTATAACTTTGAACGGTCTAAAGAACCAACGAATAGTGAAAATACTTGTAGTAAACGGACCCAATCTAAACTTATTAGGGAAGCGAGAACCCGATCTATATGGTCACAAGAGTTTTGAAGACTATTTTAAAGTATTACAGCACAAATTTTCAACACATCAATTGGACTATTTCCAAAGCAACCATGAAGGTGAGTTGATAGACAAAATACATCAAACTGATAGGTCTGATATAAAAGGAATTGTCCTCAATGCAGGAGGATACTCTCATTCTTCAGTAGCTCTTGCAGATGCCGTAGCTAGTATATCCACACCAGTGGTATCTGTGCACATCACCAACATTTATAATCGAGAGGAAGAGCGTCATAAGGAGCTTATCTCACAATATGTAGTAGGTGGAATATTTGGGCTTGGGCTAGACGGTTATGAGCTAGCTGTTCAACACCTTATAAATCCGTAAACTTTTTCACCCCTTTGGCAAAGTATTTCCATACAATTGACTTGGGGTATAACCCAACCTTTTTATCCCCTAATTTTTTAATAGCTTGACGCTTTGACAATGTGCTACCAAAATTTTTCCAGAAGTTAATATGTGCTTTAAAAACAGTAATAAACAGGGAAGCTTTACCTTCCGTGATGAATTTCAAGGCTGACAGTCCATCCAAAATCATACGCCAGAGTAATATGAATATCCAAAAGAATGATTGATGATTCTTTGCAATTAAGGTTAGGTTGTTGCGAAAGTTTAAAAAATACTTTCTATCAGAACCTTCTGCCAATGTTCCTCCACCTATATGATACACCACTGATG
The DNA here is from genome assembly GCA_965655315.1 of Bacteroidia bacterium. GTDB lineage: Bacteria > Bacteroidota > Bacteroidia > NS11-12g > UBA9320 > UBA9320. The sequence goes on along the minus strand of CBFHGJ010000001.1, from coordinate 275,737 downwards.
CTGGCTGTACCATCACTTTATATCCCATTCGCTGTATTCTCCAGCACAAATCAATTTCCTCCATATGTGCAAAAAAATCAGCATCTAACCCTCCTGAATCGTGATAAACTTCTGAGCTGATAAACAAGCAAGCACCTGTTGCCCAAAAAACAGGCATAACATCTTCATACTGACCGTTGTCTTGTTCCAGAGTATCAAATATTCGACCTCTACAAAAGGGATAACCCCATTTATCTAACAGTCCGCCAGATGCGCCAGCATATTCAAAATACTCTGTTTTAACGGCATCTTTGATTTTTGGCTGAATAGCTCCTATAGTCGGATTTGAAATTGCTAGCTCTACCAGTGGTAAAAGCCAATCTGATGGAACTCGCACATCACTGTTGAGTAAGACAAAATAGTCAGCTTCTATTCGATCTAATGCCCAATTATACCCTCCTGCATAACCAAGATTTTCAGGTGTTTCTAACACCTTTATTTCCGGGAAATGAGTTCGAACATACTCAGCGGAGTTATCACTAGATGCATTATCTACGACCCATATCTCTTTATTCTTATATCTAGTAGCTAATACACCTGGTAGGAACCGTTCAAGAAGCGACTGTGTATTGTAGTTTAAAATAACAACAGCAACTTTGGGCTGTAAACTCTTCATATTTTATGATTTATCGTTGTGCAAAAACAAACTTCATACTTTCGGGGTGCACTAGGAGTACACAAAACTTATCTGCGTTAGTCTTAAATCTGCGTTCAAAATCAGCTTTACGTTCATCCAGTATGATTTTACGGGCTACCATTTCTTCCATAGTACTAGCCGAAAAATTAAAATGGGTGTGGTAGTCCTTTTTATCTATCACCTTTTGTGCTATAGCTATGTTCTCCTCGTGTGCTAGAAGTATAGGAAACTTAGAATATCCGCCATCTACTATAGCTTTTATTGTTTCATCAAGCTCATTCTTAATGGTTTTAATATCTGCCTCTAGATTACTTAAAATCTCTTGTTCCTTTGGATTGATTTGTTCTGTCATATCTATTTCAATTCCAGCTATATTGGTTTGCAAAGGTGTACTTTTTAGATCATTTTCACTTGACTCTAGAGAATCTTCACATTATGAATAATACTCAAGCTATAAAATTATTAACTTTGACTCTAGACATTATGAAACGATCTAAACTTTTTATACTCCTATTTATAGGGATCTATGCTTTTTCCTTTGGTCAGGAATCAAATAATCCGGTAGAAAAAGGAGATTACAAAATTCTCAAATTTGATGCTCTTAATTTAATGGGTATCGGAGTTCAGAAATTCCATTTGGGATTTGAAGTTTCTCCAATGAATCAAAACGCTAATAATTTACCTACAATACAATTCAATCTTTACGTTCCTTTTAATAGTCTAAATGAAGATGTGGAAGTAGCTAATGGAATAGAAGGAGGTGTAGAACTCAGGTTTTATCAAAGAAGAAAGAATAAAGCTAGCCTAGCTGCAGAGGGTTTTTATATGGGAGTGGCAATGGACGGAGGACTAGCTAACTTTTCATTAAGAGACAGATACTTTAAAGACAATTTTTCTCTCCCAGGAGAAACTGAAATCATTCAATTCAATGAATATCAGCGTATTCGTACAGGTATAGCATATCTTCTTGGAGGACAAACGAAACTTGGGGATAAGCTCTATTTTGATGGTAACATTGGCATAGGTTGGAGTAACGTGAATGTTCAAGCTCAAAGTAATGACGCAGACATTCCCAACTATATCAGAATTGAAGAAAACCTTAACCCCTTGTTCCTTCATTTTGAAAGAGGAAAAGGACAGCGATTTTACGTGCCACTCAGCGTCTCCTTAGGTTACAATTTTGGTAGAAAGTAAATTACAAATTGAGGATGTAGATCCAAGTTCTGAGGAACAGATTTTAGTATTAGAGCGTTTGGCAAAAGAGATATGGGAACATCACTATATCCCAATAGTTGGTGCTGCACAAATTGAATATATGCTCGATAAATTTCAATCTGCTAAGCCAATGAAAGAGCAAATGAAAAATGGCTACTCCTACTATTTAGCAAAAAACTCCAATCCAATCGGATATTTATGCATCAAATCACAAGGCAATTACTTATTCATCAGCAAAATCTATATTCATCATTCTCAACGGGGAAATGGATATGGTAAAAAGCTTATATCATTCGCAGAAAAAAAAGCAAAATCAAATCGGCTAAGTGCACTAAGACTTATTGTCAACAAACAAAACAGCAATACTATTTCCTTCTATGAATCGCTAGGTTTTGAAAATAAAAGGGAACTCGTCACAGATATAGGGCGAGGTTACGTAATGGATGATTTCGAGATGGTTAAAAATCTATCGTAATTCTAACAACACCACATTCTCAACGTGATGCGTCTGTGGAAACATATCTACTGCTTGAGATTTTACAACTTTGTATTTCTCATCTAACATAGCCAGGTCTCTGGCCTGAGTAGCTGGATTACAACTTACATATACTATTTTAGGACAGGCAATTTCTGCTAGATATTCTACCACCTTGGGATGCATTCCACTCCTTGGTGGATCAGTAATAATAATATCTGGAGCACCATGTTCTTTATAAAATTCGGGATTGAAAACATCTTTCATATCTCCCGCTAAAAATTTGACATTATCCAAATTATTTATTTCAGCATTCACTTTTGCTGCTGCTATCGCTTCTTCCACTATTTCTACACCTATAGCATTTTTCGCGGAGTTTGCTGCTACACAGGTTATTGTGCCTGTACCACAATACAAATCATAAACTACATCAGACTTGCTAATTTCCGCAAAGTCTAACGCTACACTATATAGCGTTTCAGCTTGTTTCGGATTCGTTTGAAAAAAAGATTTTGGAGAAATATTAAACCTTAAACCACAAAGCTCTTCTTGAATCTCATAATCCCCACTGTAAGAGATGAACTCCTGATCAAAAATACTATCGTTCAGCTTTGTATTTATACAATAATTAAGAGCCTTAGGATTGAACTGCTCTTTGATGGCTGCTAGTAATTTTTCTATTCTTTCTTTCTCTTCTTTTGCAAAAACTACATTTACCATCCAATCACCAGATTTGGTATTTCGAAGCATTAAGTTTCGCATTAATCCAGTATGCTCTCTTAGATCATAAAACGTATATTCATTTTCTAAACAGTACTGAAAGATAAAATTTCTGATTTGGTTTCCAACATCATTTTGAAGCCAACATTTATCTATAGCTAATACCTTATCAAATCTTCCAGGAGCGTGAAACCCTAAAGCATTCGTATGCTCTAATTCTCTTAAATCTTCGTGGTCATAGAGCCATCTTTTATTAGAAAAAGTATACTCCATCTTATTTCTATAAAACTGCTGCTCCGAGGAACCTACTATAGGAAGCGTCTCTTGTATTTCAATTTTTCCTATACGCTGCATACAATCTCTAGCCCATTGGTCTTTGAGTTGCTGCTGAACAGAATAATCGATGTGTTGCCATTTACATCCTCCGCAGGTGCCATAATGCTCACAAAATGGTTCTACTCTATCTGTCGATGCTTGATGAATTTTAGTGATGTTGGCTAAACTAAATTTCTTTTTTCTACCAACTATTTTGAGGTCTACGACATCCCCAGGTGCACCGTATTTGACGAATATTACTTTACCTTCTATCTTGGCAAGGGCATGACCTTCACCACCAGCAGCTAGCAGTTCTACATTTTCATAAAACTGTTGCCTGTTCTTACGATTTCTTCCCAATGTCTAAGGTTTCTGTGAAAGTACAGACTCTTGATAACGCTCCACGTTGTCCAAAATTTCGTTCAGTGCATTTACATCTTTATAGCCTGGCACCTGAAACATTTTTTTTGATTGAGGTACAAAATAAAAGAAGGTAGGGTAACCGCTTGGTTTGTTATTAGAAAGGGCCAAAAGAAGCTGTCTTCCCGTCAAGGAATCACCGGTACCTGCTAAATATTTACCTGGCTTCTCTGGATTAAACTTGATAGCGATGTAGTTGTCATTGATACGATTTATGATTGTATCGTTAGTAAATGTTTTTTTATCCATCACCTTACACCATCCACACCAGTCTGTATAGCAGTCTATTATAGCAATTTTACCTTCTTCTTGAGCCTGCATAAAACCTGTGTTAAAATCAACCCACTTGATTTTTGATGGGCCCTCGCCTTCAGGGGCAGATGCTGACACGAATAAGGCTAAAACTATCAATAATTTAAAAATTCTCATGACTTTCATCACGAAAATAACTTAATCAACACGTTATAATTATACGCAAGGCCTTATTTTTACACACTATTGATGTAAGTAAAGTGAATTCCGATAAAACCAACGTTGAAGGAAAATTTAAACTAGCTGGAGAGGTGAAGAACAAAAAAAGTTCAGAATCAAAAAGCCTCGAACTTGAAAAAAAAAGTAGAACCCGGCTCTCATTAGCCATTCTTTTCGGAATACTTTTCATAGCAGCTACTTTAGCATTGACTTTTCTTTATCTTGATCGGAGAAAACAACAACAGGAGCTTAAACAAGCTCAATCCAATCAGATACAGTTGATTAAGACTAGAGACAAAATCGAAATCCAAAATCAAACTATAGATTCTTTGGAGGTGGAAATACTGAAACTCGTAGCAGCTAATGAAATCTTATTAGAGAATTACGAAACTCCAAAAGGTGTTTTTTTTGAAATACAATTAGGCAAATTCAAACAATTCAATCTTGATGATTATAATGAAAACCTAGCTTATCTGCGACAGGAGAAATACGAAGAAGAAACGGAGCTATTATTGGGTCGTTTTCGTTCTTATCAAAAAGCAGTAGCTTTTGAACGAGACCTAAGGAGAATAGGAATTAAAAAGAGTATTATCGTGGGTAGAATAGATGAAGAAATAGTTACCTTAAAAGAGGCCTTAAACGCTGCATCTGAACACAACAAATAGGCTACATTTACGTTATAACAGCACGATATAAATTTTGCAGACAGATACACTCATACAAAAGTTAGAGAATTTCATAAAGAAGTACTATCAGAACCAATTGCTCAAAGGGTTAATCCTATCCTTTTCGTTGGTTGGAGTTGTATTTTTCACCTTGACATTTTTCGAATATTTAGGAAGGTTTGGAATCCAAACTCGAACCACACTATTCTACCTATTTATTGGAATTGCTCTCTTTACCTTAATCTGGTATATCATCCGTCCAATCTTGGGCCTGATAAATATCAATAGAAATTTCGGTATCAAGGAAGCATCAAGACTCATAGGTAATCACTTTCCAGAAGTTAAAGACAAATTAATTAACACATTACAACTAAAGGAAGAAGCAAGTCAACAGAGAAATTCTTTGTTATCTGCCAGTATTGATCAACGCACAGCCGAGCTTAGTCCAATTCCATTTTCTAAGGCAATTCCCTTTCAAGGAAATTTGAAATACGTAAAGTATGCTTTGCTCCCAGCTTTAGCATTGTTATTTATCCTTGTAGTTAGTCCAGGGTTTAAAAAAAGCAGCGAGAGAGTTGTTAATTTCAATCAGCACTTTGAAATTGAAGCTCCATTTAACTTCATTACAGATTTGAATAACAAAAAAGCTATTCAAAATCAAAATATAGAAATCCCATTAAATTTAGAAGGAAATAAGATTCCAAGAGATGCTTACATACACATTGGCTCTCGTCGATATAAAATGAAGACCAAGGGTATAGGTGTGTTTAATTATACATTGACTAATATCCAAAAAACAGAGCAGATTTATTTTGAATCCGGTGGGTTTACTAGTAAACAATATGAGCTCGACATTGCTTTGAAGCCTAGTCTTATTGGTTACAGTGCAAAAGTTTCTTACCCAAGCTATCTGAACATCTCAAATAAAGTAATCCGGAATATAGGCGAGTTAAGCGTACCCGAAGGAACCACAATAGAATGGAAGTTTAACACAAAAAATGTAAGTGAGTTGGTAATCAATCCAGATAAAAAAATACTCAAACCTAAAAATGGTAACATTTCATTTTCTAAGCGGTTCAGGACTTCTACATTAGTAAACGTAAACACTAAGAATAGTCAAGTGAATGAGGGAGATTCTGTGTTTTATCAAATCAATGTAGTGAAAGATGAATTTCCGCAGATAGCAATAGAACAAAAAAAGGATAGTCTAAGTAACAAAGTTTTCTACTTCCTTGGCGACATAAGTGACGATCACGGTTTTTCTAAATTGCAGTTCAACTACAGATTCAAAAAGTCTTCGGTTACAGAAAATCAAGAAAAGTCTGGTAAACTACCTGTTACCATAGATCCATCCGTAACTTCTCAAAGTTTCTACCACTATTGGAGTCTAGAATCACTTAACGTACAACCTGAAGATGAGTTGGAGTATTTTTTCACTGTGTGGGACAATGACGGGGTAAATGGAGCCAAGCCCAATAAAACCGATGTAATTACTTACAGAGCTCCTTCACTTGAAGAAATAGAAGAACAAACAGAAGAAGCAAATAAGGAAATAAAAAACAGTCTAGCTGGTGCTCAATCTGATGCTGCAGATTTAGAGAAAGAAATCAAGAGCGTAGAACAGATGCTTACTGAGAAGAAGAACTTAGACTGGAACGACAAGAAAAAAATTCAGGAACTACTCAACAAACAAAAAGAACTAGAAGAAAAAATCCGTAATTCTATTAATAAGAATCTGGAAAAAAATCAAAAGGAGAATGAGTTTAATCCTGCAGAAGAACAGATGCTAGAAAAACAGAAGCAGCTGGAAGAGCTAATGGACGAAGTCCTAGATGATGAAACTCGAAAGTTGATGGAAAAAATAGAACAACTTTTAGAAGAGAACAAAAAGAATGAACTACAAAAAGCTTTAGACGAGTTTAAGTTTAGTGAGAAAGAAATGAGCAAAGAGATGGATCGTATGCTCGAATTATTTAAGGAACTAGAACTGGAGAAAAAACTCAACGAGACCATCAATAAGCTAAACGAACTAGCCAAAAAGCAACAAGAACTCGCGGAGAAAACAAAAAAGGAAAAAGGCAAAAATGAGCAACTCGAAAAGCAACAAGAGAAGCTAAAAGACGAGTTTAATAAGGCTAAGAAAAATATGGAAGACATTCAGAAAAAGAATAAAGCCCTGGAGTCTCCAATGAAACTAAGCGAGCAAAAAGAGAAACAAGAAAGCGTAGACCAAAAAATGGACAACGCAAGCCAGAAGCAGCAAAAAGGCAAAAATCAAGATGCTGGAGAACAAATGGAAGATGCTGCAGAAGAAATGCAAGATATGGCTGACCAGTTGCAGCAAGAGATACAAGATTCTCAGGAAGAGCAGCAAGAAGAAGACTACAACAATCTTCGACAAATATTAGAGAATCTAGTTCAGCTTTCGTTCGATCAAGAAAACGTGTTAAACGGATTCAAACAAAATAGAAAATACAGCCCAAAGTATGTAGAACTTCGCCAACGTCAACGTAAGATCAAGGACGAGACTAAAATGGTAGAGGATTCACTACTTGCTCTAAGTAAGCGAAACTTAGAAATAAAGTCATTTGTAAATGATGAAGTTGCTCGTGTAAATGACAACCTAGATAAGTCACTTGTTCAACTAGGCGAACGCCGTACTAACAATGCGGTGGTTTATCAGCAGTACGCTATGACGGGATATAACAACCTAGCTCTGATGTTGGCTGAATCTCTGAAGAAAATGCAGGAGCAAATGAAGCAAAACAAGCCTAGTAAAGGAAGCTGTAAAAACCCTGGTGGACAAGGCCAAGGAAAGCCACAGAACGGCAAACCAAATCCTGCTGCTATTAAAAAAATGCAGAAAGAGCTTGCCGACCAGATGAAACAACTTCAAGATGGTCAGAAAAAAGGAGATGGTAAACCAAGCAGTAAAGACTTCGCTGAGATGGCTGCAAAACAAGCCGCTATTCGAAAAAAGATGCAAGAGCTAGACAATGCTCTACGCAAAGAAGGAAAAGGCGGAACTCTTGGTGATTTGAAGAAGACTCAAGACATGATGGATGACCTAGAGGAAGATCTATACAACAAGAGACTCAATAATCAAACCTTCAAAAAACTGAACCAGATAGAAATCAAACTATCGGAACACGAACGTGCTCAAAAAGAGCAGGAGCAAGACAATAAACGCTCAAGCAATGAAGGCAAAGAGATTGACCGACCCATACCACCTAGTATTCAAAAGTATCTGGAAGAAAAACGAAAAGAAACAGAATTACTTCGTACGGTAACCCCTGATCTGCAGCCTTACTACCAACAAAAGGTGAAGGAGTACTTTGGGAGGTGAATAACTTAGTTACAATTTACTTCCCGTTAAAATCCTGTGTTCTTAACTCAAAGTTTTTACCTAGGTAAACATTTCGCACCATTTCATCATCGGCGAGTTCTTGAGCAGTACCTTTTTTAAGTAATCGTCCCTCAAAGAGCAGGTATGCTCTGTCTACCAGATTGAGCGTAGCATTGACATCGTGGTCGGTAATAAGTACTCCGATATTTTTCTCTACTAGCTTTTTAACTATGAACTGTATGTCTTCCACAGCAATAGGATCTACTCCTGCAAAAGGTTCATCAAGCAAAATAAATTTAGGATCTACAGCCAGTGCCCTAGCTATCTCTGTACGTCTTCGCTCACCACCACTAAGCACCTTACCCAGATTATTTCTAACCTTTTCGAGGCCAAATTCAGCAATTAGGGATTCAGTTTTTGCTTGCTGCTCATCTTTTGACTTATTCGTCATTTCCAGTACAGCTTTGATATTATCTTCAACAGTTAAATCTCTGAAAACTGACGCTTCCTGTGGTAGATAACCAACACCTTTTTTTGCTCGTTGGTACATAGCTTTACCAGTAATATCTTCATCATCTAAAAACACTCTGCCTTGATTGGGTTGTACCAAACCAACAACCATATAGAATGTTGTTGTCTTTCCAGCTCCGTTCGGGCCTAATAATCCAACAATTTCTCCTTGCTCTACTTCCAGTGACATATCGTTTACCACCTTCCGTTTTTTGTACTGTTTTACGAGATTTTCTGCCCTTAGTCGCATCGTCTGCTCAAAAGTACTATACTATTGATTAACTAATATTCGTTTTCCTCTATATTTGTCGAATTATAAATAATCTATGATGAAGAAAGGACTTTTTGTGGTAATGGTAGCCTTGTGTTTACCCTTTTTTGCAAATGCACAATACTGGCTTACAGTAAAAGGTGGTGGTGGACTCGCAACGTACAGTAGTGATATGGATATAAATTCTGGACTAGCTATAAATAGTGGTATCGGGTACAAGCATCAAATGACTAACTTTATGATTTTGGAAGGAGATATTCTTCTAGACACAAGAAGCAATGAATTCTCTACTGGAAATTTAGATGCTGCTGGAAATACAATATACTTCGCAAGTTCAGCAACTTATATTCAAATACCTATTACTGCTCATTTCAATTGGCTACTAGAAAGAGAGGAGTTAGTACCTTACAGAATGTATGATTCTAAAACCAGCTTCTATGTAGAAGGTGGACCATATTTCGCCTATGCTTTAAGTCAAACTCCTTGGATCAACCCTTCGATAGTGGCAGTATGGGAAGGCACTGAAGAACCAGTAGCTGAAGCTAATCAATCTACAAAAGACATTGATTATGGAGTTACGGTAGGTCTTGGTTTAAGCTACGAATTTGAGAATATGAATAAAATGAATATCGGTGGTAGACTAAACTATGGTTTAAACGATATTTATAAAGACGAAAAGCTAGGGTCCGCTAATAATCTTGCAGCTGTAGGGCATATCTCTTTTGATTTTGCTTTGACAAAGAGACGTCATATCAAACACCGTTGGTAGTTCGAACATCTTTCAGCATAAGCTGAATATTTCGATTACCTCTGAAAAAATTTTCATTGACTTGAAAGCAGGCTTCAAAAGAGTCTGCTTTTTTTATGTCGTCCAGTTTAGAGGCTAAACCAAAACCTACAGCTGGTAAATCATCAGTTTCTCGTTTTAGATTCAAGCGTATATGCTCCTCCGTTTTACCGATAATTTTTCCGGTACCATTATCCTTTAATCCTTTTGCATAAAATACTGGAGTCATATTAGATGGCCCGAAAGGTTTCATACGCTGCAGGATACCAAGCAACTTATAATCCACTGCATTCACATCTATCTCTTCGTCATAAAATACTTTTGGTGTAAGCATTTCTTCAGTGAGCATTCCCTCTCCTACTTCTTCGAATGCTTGTCTGAAGTCATCTAAATACTCCTCTTTGAGAAGCATACCGGCGGCATACATGTGACCACCAAATTGCTCTAAAAATTCACTACACTTTTCTAATGCAGCATGCACATCAAAACCCTTTACACTTCTGGCACTCCCTGCTAACATTCCCTCCCCGCTTTTCGTAAGAATAATTGTAGGGCGATGATAAAGTTCTATAGCTCTACTTGCAGCTATACCAACAACTCCTTTATGCCAGTCTTCTTTAAAAAAAACATGTGTTTTTCTCTCAAGTAGCTGCGGATGCTTTGCTACAATCTCTTGAAAATCTGCAGTAATTTTCTGATCAACAAGCTTACGTTCTGAATTATGCTTCTGTAGTTCATCTGCAAATTCTGAAGCAGTTTGTTCAGATTCCGCAATCAGTAGTCGAACTGCATTCTTAGCATCATCCATTCTTCCAGCAGCATTTATTCTGGGCCCAAGATAGTATACTAAATCCCCAATACTCAGCTCATCTTTATTTATTGAAGCTTCAATTAGTTTTTTTATACCTAGGCGAGGTTGCTCATTGATAATTTTTAGTCCATGATGTGCAATAACTCTGTTTTCATCTACGATTGGCACAATATCACTCGCTATACTCAGTGTTGCAAAATCAAGATATTGCAGATATTCACGTTGATCAATATCATTTACCTGACAGTAAGCCTGAGCTAGTTTGAGCCCAATTCCACATCCAGCTAGTTCTTTAAAGGGATATTCACAATCATTTCTTTTGGGATCAAGTACTGCTATTGCATTAGGAATGTTTTTACCAGGTAAGTGATGATCACAAATAATAAAATCTACTCCAAGATAAGATGCATACTCTACTTTGTCAATACTTCGTATTCCACAGTCTAAAGCTATAATCAGACTAAGTCCATTCTGCTTCGCATAATCTATCCCGTCAGTACTAATTCCATATCCTTCCTTATACCTATCCGGAATATAGAAGTCTATTTTTTCAAATTTATCCTTGAAAAAGGAATATGCTAATGCTACAGATGTAGTTCCATCTACATCATAGTCCCCAAAAATGAGCACCCCCTCTTTTTGGTCTGCAGCTTGCTGGAGACGTTCTATAGCTTTATCCATATCCTTCATCAGAAAAGGATCGTGCAGGTCTTCAATTCTAGGATTGAAAAAGGTTTTCACCTTCTCTGGAGAATCCACACCTCGCTGTACAAGCATTTTCGCTATAACACTAGGTGCATTCAGCTCAGATGTGAGTATATCTACTAAGTTCTGGTCAGGAGCTGGTTTTTCTTTCCAGATTTTATTTTTCAAGACTCTAAGCTAATTTCAACCTGACTTAAATCTATAAATTCTTGAACTCTACTATTGATTTCCGACAGTTCTAAATTGATTAATGATTCGGTGCCAAACTTCTCTACACAGAAGCTTGCCATAGCACTGCCATAAATCACAGCTCGCTTCATATTGGCAAAAGAAATATCATCTGAAGCCGCTAGGTAACCGATAAAACCGCCCGCAAAAGTATCCCCTGCTCCTGTTGGATCAAATACAGATTCTAACGGAAGAGCTGGGCAAAAGTATACTGAGTGTTCATCAAACAAGAGTGCTCCGTGTTCTCCTTTTTTGATAATCAAGTATTTGGGACCCGTTGCCATAATCTTCTTGGCTGCTGTCTTAAGTGAATATTCGCCGCTGAGTTGACGAGCTTCCTCGTCATTTATGATAAGCACATCAACCATAGCTATAGTTTTATCCAACTCCTCTCTTGCTATTTCCATCCAAAAGTTCATAGTATCCATAGCTATCAACTTCGGTTTATTCTCCATACGTTCAATAACGGTGCGTTGTACCTGAGGAGATAGGTTACCTAACATCACATAGTCACTAGATTGGTATACTTCTGGTATAATTGGATCAAAGTTCTCCAACACATTTAGTTCAGTGATGAGAGTATCCCGACTGTTCATATCGTTATGATATTTCCCACTCCAAAAGAATGATTTTCCATCTTCTTTGATTTGTAAACCGGTGGTATCCACTCCGTGGCTTTCCAGTAGCTGTATATCTTGTTTGGGGAAATCCCCTCCAACTACCGCCACCAAGTTCACGTTACTTCCAAAATAACTACTACTAAGTGCTATATATGTTGCGGCTCCGCCTATAATTTTATCTGTTTTGCCAAATGGCGTTTCAATCGCGTCAAAAGCCACACTTCCTATTACTAGTAAACTCATTGGTACAAAAGTACTTATTACCTATGCTTAAATACCCATTACCAAATTTGCACTTTTACCAAGTAATACACATTTCTACTTGTAAATTCGCAGCAATGAATCACCTAGATATAGCTAAAAAACTAGACTCTGCTGCACACTCAGCAGAAGCAATACCCCAATGGGGAGAAAAGACGAACTTCTCAGAAGAGGAAGCCTACGAAATACAGCGATTATCCCTGGAAGAACGATACTCGAGAAATGAAAAATTTGTTGGCTTGAAACTAGGATTCACATCATTCGCAAAAATGGAACAAATGGGAGTCCACGATATGATATGGGGTCGACTTACTGATGCGATGTGGTACAAAGATGGCGACACCTTAGACTTAACTAAATTTATACACCCAAGGGCTGAACCTGAAATAGCTTTTCTTCTAAAAAAGGATTTGGATAAAGAGATTTCATTGGAAGAAATTCCAGATTACATACAATCCTGTGCCCCAGCTATAGAAATTATTGATTCACGATATCAAAATTTTAAATTTTCATTGGAAGATGTTATTGCCGACAATTGCTCTTCATCTGCTTTTGTACTTGGAGCGTGGCAACCGTTACCAGAATCGTTGAACGATTTAACTATTAGCTTATCTTTTGATAAAGAAGTTAAGCAGCAAGATAGTAGTAATGCAATCTTGGATAATCCATATTTATCCATCTGTAATGCATCTAGACTTGCAGCAAAATATGGTCAAGAGTTCAAAGAAGGAAATATATTACTCGCCGGTGCAGCAACACCAGCGGTATTTGTAGAATCTGGTACCAAAATAACAGCTAAGGTGCAAAATCTGGGTAGTTGCAGCCTCTTTGCTGGCTAAATATTAGTGAATTACAATAAACGTAATTTGAATTTCGGAAGACAATCTTATTAAATGCAAATACAGCGTTATCAGCAGTAAATTTCAAATATTTCTTCAGAACTAAATCCAATTATTGTCATATTTTCAAAGACTTTGATATCTATGTCAATCAAATGCTAATTTGCAATTATCAAAGGTATTGTCTAGACTATTCCTTTGTACTAACAAACAATTTAAAAACATCATGAAAAATGCTTTAAACACATTCACCTTAGTTCTTAGTTTGCTTCTAACATCAGTATTTAGTTATGGGCAAGAGATAGAAGAGAAACTAGACAAGATTCATAAGATAACTGGAGAGATAATCTCTGCTAAAGTTTCCGAGATGAATACTACAGAGGTTAAATATTATTATCCGGACAGACCAGGAATAGTTCTCGCTGTCGACAATGAGTTAGTAGATTTTATAATCTTGAGTACCGGAGAAACACTAAAACCCGAAAACAATGAAGATGTAATTGCTGATATAGAATATAGCAAGCAACGAAACATGGCAATAAAATTGGGTCTATTTACACCAATACAGGGTTACACAGACTTTGGTTTTGAGTACAGCAGAAAACCACTACATAGTATTGAGGGTACTTTGGGAATCATTGGACTGGGAAATAACAACACTAGTTTATTTGGAAATGAAAGCACTGATAGAGGTGCTGTGATAACTGCAGGATATAAATTATATGCCGGTCCAGATTTTCACCTAAGAAAGCTACGTAATTCTCATCGAATGACTGGCTTATATGTTAAACCTACGATAGGCCTGTCTTATTTTACTAGCACTACTGATGGAGTTGCATACAGCTACAATACAGGAGAATCAATAGACTACTCTCAAGAGACTGAGGTTACACAAGGTGCTATCCTGCTACAAGTGGGAAGGCAAATAGTATTTGGAGATCTTATTTCAATTGAATTAAATGGAGGCTTAGGTTATGGATTTAAGTCTGCCGATGAGAGTACAAACATCCCTCCTGGGTATGAAACCTTCGACTACTTTGATTATACAAACAACTACGCTTTTTCATCATTTCAGGGAGACGGATTAGCTGGTTGTATCAATTTTAAATTAGGAGTTTTACTAAAATAGTACTACTGAATCTTGCTCCTCTTGAGTTATCAAAATATTTCTAAAATAATTTGAAAAACATTTTAGAATTAAGGTAAAAAACTATCTTTGCACTCGCTTTTGAAGAAAAGCAAGACGCCTTCATAGCTCAGCTGGTTAGAGCGGTTGACTGTTAATCAATAGGTCCCTGGTTCGAGTCCAGGTGAGGGCGCCATTATAGACAGGAGGTCATTTTTGACCTCCTTTTTATTTACATCATTTCTCAAAACCTTGCTGGCCAACAGAATAGATTCAATCTCTGGAGTGAATATCTGGTTGCAACTCTCAAAATCAAAATTTTCGAAGTTTTCCTTAAAGATGCAACCAAGAATTTTCCTTTTAGTCTCACCATCCGCCTCATCCCAATACTGGCTTAGGTTTTCAATCATTGGAAGAGTTTTATTGAGATACACCTTAAAAGGACTCTTTACAGACTTCAAATTTGATAGTTGATCCTTTTTTTCACTAATCTCAGACTCAATTCTGGACTTCATCCCATTGTAATCAACGGAGGTAATATCTCCATCAAGAAAAGAATTCTGTAGTTTTAATTGTCGACGACCATAGTTTTCAATTGACTCATTTAATCGCTTGATTTCAGTCTTTCTTGTGACATCCTCTCTATCTATCAGTGCCTCAAGCTGCGATTTGTAAACCTTAACCATACCTGCAGTAAAAGAGATCTTATCCAAAAGGTTTTTAATCTGTTCGTGCGCCCAATCCACTCTGAACCTTCGACATTTTGGTTTAGTACACAGATAGTAATGGTGCCAAGTTTTATTTCTACTTTGACATTTATACGCGGTAATAGCACGATCGTGTTTGGAACATCTCATAAATCCTTTTAAAGGGTATAGGTCACTTTTTTCAGATTTAAAGTCACAATTTCTAACCCTTCCCTCCAGATAATCATTGGCCCTCTTAAAAAGGACGTCAGACACTATCGGAGGGTGACGACCAACTATTATTTGCTCCGGTTCTTTCTTCCACGCTTTTACTTTTATTTTACCTGTGTATGCAATATTCCGGATTGTATTATAGAAGGTTGATTTACTCAAGTAGAATGTTCCACGTTTATAAGAATACTTCTTTCCATTAATGTACTTTCTAACTTCATTGGCTGAATATATTCCTAGAGCAAATCTTTCGAAACATTCTTTTATGTATGGTGCAGCCTCGTTTGGTATTAAGGTTGACTTGTTGTCAATCTTGCAATTATCATAACCACGAGGAGCAGCACCTGTCCAACAGCCTTCAATGCGCGACCTCCTCATCCCTTCAGTAGTTCTAATACTGTTTTTATCGTTTTCAACTTCTGGGAGTGTCAGGTATAAGCTCAAAAGCACCTTACTGTCTGGGCTTGAAAGGTCTATTGGCTGTTCCACCGTTGATATGAGGACTCCGTATTTTTCTAGTGTTTTAATTTCTTTGAGTGCCAAATATTGATTCCTTGACCAACGGTCCCAACGAAGACATAATATCTGATCTACCTCACCCCTATTCTTCTTGAGATAATTTATAATTTTAACCCATTCTGGACGATTAAAATCTTTACCACTAAAATCTTCAGTGTATATATTTACAATAGGGTAATTATTCAATTCACAGTATTGTCTCATTACACTTTCCTGATGTTGAAGTGAATATCCTCGATCGGCTTGATCATCAGTGCTTACCCGTTTGTAGATAATTGTTCTCATTGGTTTAGTTTTACGTAATTGTCGTATTCAATTTGAGCTAATTTATTCAAAAGGTTGATGATTAGCGTTATGTCTGTTCTCGGAACATCTGCTAGCTCCTCCTTGATTGTTCTTATTGAATCTTGCTTGTTCATTCCGTCATATATAATAGATTTTACGTTATAATGGTCTTTATATCAGACACATACGATAAAGTATACAGGAAATTATTCTAAAAGTCAACCCCTGTTATGCCTAATCGACTCAGCTCTCTTCCATATCCTTTTTATCATTCGATATATGGTTACTGGTTACGTTCCACTCCGAAATAAATTCTTCAGCTTTTTCAATACAATTTTTCAGAAGTGAATTCTTGAGCTCTTTATAACGTGACGGCTTGGAATCTTTTATTATTCTATTGACCATTTCGATGACATAAGATTCTTGCGTAAAATCTATCTCTTTTATGTTTTCAACTGTCAATCCGGGTTTAATACCCGTTCTCTCAGTTAAAACCGTATTCATAACATCATATAACTGATCCTTGTATTTCTGAGTTGTTAGAATTGAATCGTGAATTGTAAAAATTGGAGCTTCAGGACACAATCTGTGAAACTCAGGTACAATACAATCAAGAACTAGGTAACTTTCAGCCCTCTGGAGAAACAAGGCGAAATTTGACTTGCCAATATCTGAAAGAAGGCGTTCTATACACCTGTTTACAAATGGATAAATTCGCTTGAATAGTTTAACACTTTCAACATTTTTACGATGTGCATACAAGTCTTGAAAGAGTAGATACATGATGCCAGACTTAATTGCATCTCTTTCTTCTGAACTTGGGAATGAGTTATTTTCCAAATGACAAATGTGGGAATAGAAATCTTCAGAAAATGGTGCGTCTCGAAACTTTTTAAATTCCTCATGATCTAAGGTGTCCGGGGAAATATCTCCTATAGGTTTACTAGAAAATTGCGCAAACATTAATGTGGAAAACATGTAAAGCATAACCTCTTTTCTTGTTTTCTTATCAATTAGATCTTTTGTTAATCTATAGAATGAATAATCTCCTTTTTGTTTAAAGAATTGATGATTAAGCAAACTAGCTAATACATAAACCTGACTAGATTTTACATCTACTTGAATCAGTTGCTGATTGTCATATTTTAGATATCCTCTGAATTTCTTTGATATATTGGTTATTGAAGAATTGTATCTTTTATTTGATGCTGATCTACTTTTCCAAAATTCATTTTTGTCGATATCTTCTATCAACAGTAACATCATACCTATCCAATTTTTAAGTATTTTGATTTGTTTAGGTGTTTTTAGTTGTTTTTCTACTTCCGAGTAAAACTTTATGAGTTTAGGATAAATATCATCACTCTTTATAGTGATTTTATCATTGAAGTATGAGTCTAATAGTTTTGTTTTACTCTCAATCTCCTTTTGTCTTATGGTGATGGTTTTGTATTTATATTTAACATATTGACACTTGTGTTTTAATCGATATTTGCTGCATCTGTCACCAGGGAGATAATCTTTTCCATTTTCAATTATGCCTTCTGTTTTTAGGAGATTTAATACTTTTTCGTAATCTCTGTTTAGTATTTTTTGTAATTCCTTGGAGCAAATTCTGATATGGTTATCATGGTAAAAGTATCTTGAGTTTCGATGTGTTCTAGTTAGTCTAGATATCACCCTAACTATCTTATTTTTCACTGTCTTTTGAGTTAATCTAGATTCAATATTTAGTTCTTGCACAAGAGATTCTGCATCGATGTTCATTGGTATTGCAACCCTATATGTATACTTTCTTACTTTCATCTTATGCTGCTTCATTAAATTCATTTAGGACTATTGATAATTCGTCCTGGTTAAACTCCTTCTGTGCGTTTTCCATAACCTTACATCCAACTTGATAATACTGAGATGTTAGTTCTGTTGATAGATATCTTCGATTCAACAGATTGGCAATTCTACCCGTGGTATTAACACCTCCGAAGGGATCAAAAACTAGGTCATTCTCGTCTGTCGTCATTAAAATTGGCACAACAGGTAACAACTCAGCCATCATTGCAGGGTGACTTAGGATAGAGGCTTCTTGAACAGGCTTATTCCCTCCAACAGCACATTTGATCATTCTATTCACATCTTGGGCTGCTAGATGGTTATAGATCTTCTTGTAAGGTTTTGAAAGAGACTTGGATTTCTTTGAAACAACCCCATTTTGGTTTACATCCTTGGCTCCTTTGGTAATACCTATTTGTTTCTTCTCGTCTGTGTACTTCAGGTGATTGTACTTGGACTTAGCTGGATCTACAACAAACCAGAGTATTACTTCGGTATTATTCGTAGGACGATTCACCTTTTCACCTTGAGGATGAGGGTTTGGTTTACTCCATATCAATGTATCCTTATAAGTGAGTCCCGTATGTTCTTTGATTGCATTTTTTACTAATCCTGGAATATCAAGTGCACAACCATTTCTATAAGTTTCTCCTATATTGATCATAACATTTGATGTGGGATTTATTAGGAATTCGAACCTACTAATGATTTTTCCAATGTTGGCAGCAAACTGTTCAGGCGTTCTTTCGTGCCCTAACTGGTCACTCCCTTCACCAGTATTATAATATCGAACCGAATAGTAAGGTATCGACGTAAAGATAAATGGAACTTGACCTTTGAATTGAACTAACTGGTTAATATCCCTACAGTTCAAATTGAAAGATGAAGATCTATCTGGAATGATAAAGGTATCTTGGTATTCAGTGCTTAGAACAACTGTTTCTGTGATGAACTTGACAGCCTCATTTATATTGATTTCTCCCTTTTTGAGTTTTTCAGTGTATCCTAATTCACGATCAACGTCAAGCTTCTTTAAGCCACCAACATATCGCTCACAATCAGTCAATGTCCAACCTTTTGTTACGATACCTTTCATTAGGAGGTTATCCTCGAAATCATTCTCGATAATCTTGTCAATCTGACGAATTGCTGTAGAAGATTTCCAACGGTAATCCAATTCCTCTTGAATAATGGCGTACCGACTATACTTTTCATCACCTTTACCTCTCCCCTGTCTTTTGGGTACAGATTTAAAGATTTGAATGACCTCTTTAGTTAGGTCGTTTTCCGTTTTTATCCTAGTAGTGTTCAAAGCCACTCTCAACTCAAGTGTAGGTTGCTCATCTACAATTTGAACTTTGACGGACTTCACTCCTAATCTACGCAGTAGATTAAGTCTTCGATACCCATCAATCAGTTCATTTTTTGCTGAGACTGTAAGTGGTAACAGTTGACCATTGGACTTTAAAGAGTAACTTAGCTGCTCTTCTGATTTTTGATCTTGATGATCGTAGAAACTACTTAATACTTCAACTACTTTTACTTCGTTGATGTTAAGTTCTGCGGATGTGTAATTCTTGATAAACATAGAGCCAAGGTGGCCCTATTTTCAACCCTTATCCTCAAGTGTCGCGCGACAGATAATTTCGACTTTATGCTACTCTGAATTCCATAAGCTCTTCTGGGATATCAATGTTATCAGGCTCTACATTGATAATATAGCAGGTGTCAGTTTTATTTGTCTTTAATGATCTAAGGCTGTATAGATCTCCTATGTAATCATTCTGAACCTCATTAATTATCCGGTTTGATATTCTGTCATGAAGTTTGGATAGGTTATCAATGTAATCCCCTAATGTTTTTGAAGTGACACTCCCCTGTATTTTTTCATACAGCAGTTTATACTTTTCTGCTGCATCATTATAAACTCCATCACCAATGAAATCATATTTTCCTATTGGTAGGTTATGGTTTATTAAGTAAAAAACGTATCGAACAGTCATCAACTCCCCTCTTCTTCCAAAATTGATTGTTTTATTGCCAATTTTCATCCTACATCTAGGACGAGCGTAAAGTTTATGTGGATTGCGTTCAAGTATTACCTCAATCTTTAACTCATCAGGAGTATAATTAATCGTATAATTATCCTTCAGTCGATTACCGATTCTGTTCAAGATATTTTCTATCTGATGGAGTGCTCCCTTATCCATTCTGGATGATTCTGAATTCAACGCTGCTTCTTTGCATTTTTCACAGATGAATCCAGACCGCATTTTGTATTTAACCTGCTTAAACTCCTCAGCGAAATCATTAACGCAACCTTCAGGTTCGAAATGAATTCTTTCATTTTCCACTAATACAGCTAGGTCAATCCCTCCCAAATTTTGAAATAGGTTTTCAATGATTTGGTAGGCTCCGCCGAGATATGGCTTACCCTCGGTCACCTTATCGTAGCCGCTAGACCTAATAATAATATTGTTCTTAATATAGTAACTCACCCAGTTTTTAAATGAGTTCTCAAGTTTATATGGAGAATTAAGTTCTCGAGGTGAAACAATAACTAGAACATCATCGTCCTTTAATCCAACTTCTTCCCTTATCAGCTTACTCAGTCTCTTAAAGTTTTCCGAGTCTATATTTTCAAGTTCACGATGCAGTAAATAATACTCTGAAGAATTCGTATGATCAATTAACTGAAATGTGATTGGCCCTACATCCTTAGAAAACATAGCAACCACATCTTCCATATCTGACCGTCCCCTATGCGAGAGGTATGCTATTTTAATATCCATATTTAAAGATTGGGTATAAAAGTAGCAACAGAGAACTCCTTATGCAAATAGTTTTTGAAGTATCACATACTTATTATAAAACCTCAATCATGAACAAAGAAATTATGAAATCCCTTGGCTTAAACAGAAAACAATACAGGCGTTTACTTCAATCCATAGTAATAAAAACACCTAACATATCTGAATTACCTGAAAGCAAAACTGATGATTCTATAGAAAACAATTCGCAGAATTTGTCGTAAGGAACGCTATGGTTTTATTACTAATCAGAACTAGAATCTGATGGCAATAATTCCACATTGAAATGGTCTGAGACGGAATTCTGGGTCTGGATAGTGTGGAAATATTGATTGGCAATTAAGTCTAAGGAATTGACCTCCGTTTAAAGTAAGTTCATTCTTATCTAATAAATCTCTCCAAACCCTGTTTAACAGCTATCAAGCGGACTAAATCCATTTGTGAATTAGGTTTGAATACACTTCCGACATATTACAGGAGTGATTCAACACCGAGACTCATACGGTTCAAGTTATGGTATTTTGTAATACAGTTTAAA
Source organism: Bacteroidia bacterium (assembly GCA_965655315.1). Lineage (GTDB taxonomy): Bacteria > Bacteroidota > Bacteroidia > NS11-12g > UBA9320 > UBA9320. The sequence goes on along the minus strand of CBFHGJ010000001.1, from coordinate 254,377 downwards.
AAATGTTCACCCGGGATTTGAGACATTAAGGTACTTTTTAATCTTTGATATTGTATTAGGGTGTAATCCAGCGATTTTGGAAACCTCAATATTCTTATATCCTTTCTGTAGTAAATCCATGGCCTGTTTGTTTTTCTTCTTCGAAAGAAACTGCAGAACTGTTTCTTGACTTCCAGGTTTACGTCCTAAATACTTATTTGGATCTAGCAAGGCTAAGTCGATTCCCTGCCTTTGCCTCTCCTTTATCTGACTTCTCTCCATTTCTGCAACACAACCTAATATGGATATGAACATCTTAGCTATTGGATTCTCATCACCATTTTCATCTAACGTACATAAACCTTGAGAAATAAAGGTTACTGGAATTCTGCGTTCGGTTGTGTAATAGATAAAGTCAATAATGTTCCGAAGGTTACGGCCACAACGATCAATCGACCAAACAGAAATCGAACCAACTAAATTCCTGTCTATCATAGTTTTCAACCTAGAACCTTCTGGTCTTAGAAATATTTCCAAATCCCCTGGGCATTTATCCTCAATAACTAGGTCATAACTCTTTTCATTTACTCTCTGTCGATCTGTTCTTTGATCTATGGATGAAACTCTCGTATACAGTATTGAATTACTCATTTTTTTAGGGTTATTATGTATGCACCCTAAAAGTATAGCCAAAACACACATATGCAGCATAAAATCTATGTTTTTTACCAAAATGGACATCACAAAAAAAAGTATACCCCAAAATGTGATGTTTTAGTTGGGCCAATCAATAACTACCTGGAAATAGATCTCAAATTCTGGATATGCCAATCAATATTCATGATCCCTTCCAGGATCAAACCATTCCTCCTCCTGTTTCGAAATACAAATACCAGACTCAGTTCCTATGAAACCGACACTCTATATTGTGAGATGGCGCCAATCAAAATTAGATCCGGGGATCTCCTCCCTCCTATCAGGTAGGGGGTATCCCACCTTATATATCGTTTAGGGACTTAGATATAGGGGGCTCGATGGCGCGAATGAAATATTTTTCAAAAAAATGGTGAAAAGACGAAAAAAAATATTTTGCCAAAAAAATGAAAAACTAGGAACTCCATCTGCTTACAACCTCCTTAAATTTTAAATGGCCCCTGTCAATACGTTCCCAACTGTGACACGAAACTCACCCTTGGAATGCCTTGGTTTCAATCATTGGTCTGAACTTAAACACCCACCTTTGAAGTGTGGAGTGATCTACTTGTACCCCTCTGCTTTTCAAAAGCTCCTAGTTATCTCTATAACTCAATGTGAATATGAGTTTGAAGTACACCGCTTGAAGAATGATGGCTATGGGTATCTGTGACGCAGGAGCATAAGTGTAGGTTGAATCAGCAAATCCAAACGTTTAGCAAAAACGTTCGCGTTAATGCCACAGAACACCATCTTGATCCATTGTTTCTATCTGCCATAGGATATGGCAGCAGGTACAACTTATCTATTCTTGGCTTAAGTCCTCTGTGCATCGCTTCTTTATACTTTAACAAAATCCGTACCACTGCATTCTTTGTAATCTTACTGCATTAATTATTGCCAATAGTGCTACTCCTACATCTGCAAAAACTGCTTCCCACATTGTGGCTAAACCACCTGCTCCTAATATGAGAACAATGATTTTGATACCAAAAGCAAGGAAGATATTCTGCCAAATAATCTTTTGAGTGGATTTAGCAATTTGAAGACCAGTGACGACTTTTGAAGGTTGGTCCGTTTGAATGATTACATCTGCTGTTTCAATGGCTACATCACTTCCCATTGCTCCCATAGCTATACCCACGTCACTTGCTGCTAATACGGGTGCATCATTGATACCATCACCCATAAAAGCAATTGTTTTTGTAGGATCTTGTTTGAGTAATTCTACTTCATTCAATTTATCTTCAGGTAATAGTCCTCCTTTTGCCTTTGAGATACCCAATTCCTTTGCTACTTGTTGAGTGATACTGTCCTTATCACCTGAAAGCATTATTATTAAATCAATACCTTCTTTCTTGAAGGCAGCAATGGTTGCCTTGGCATCTTCTTTCAACTCGTCTGCAATAGTTACATAACCTGCAAACTGACCATCAACACCCACTAATACTATGGATTCTACAATGCTGTCAATTTCCTTTGGTGTGGAAATATTGAAATGAGACATTAGCTTTTTATTCCCTGCCACAACCTGAGTGCCGTTGATAATACCTTGCAATCCTTTACCTGCAATTTCTTTTATATCTGTGGCTTCTGGAACCTCATTGTCTAATGGGTATTCGCTAATTGCTTTGGCAATTGGGTGAGTAGATTTAGATTCAATGGCTAAAAGAAAAGTCATAAACTCATCTTTAGAATATTTGCCTATTACTTCAATATCCTTAATCTTAAACACTCCTTTGGTAACTGTTCCCGTCTTATCCATCACCATTGTGTTTACCTCTTTTAGCTTATCCATATACGTAGCTCCTTTGAACAATATGCCATTTTTAGAAGCTGCACCAAGGCCACCAAAATATCCCAAAGGAATAGAAATGACCAATGCACAAGGACAAGAAATTACTAAGAAAATAAGGGCTCTATAAAGCCAATCACTAAACACATAATCGTCTACAAAAAAGTAAGGTAGAAAGCATACGGCAATTGCTAAATAGACCACAATGGGAGTATAAACTTTTGCCAATCTTCTGATAAGAAGTTCTGTCTTTGCCTTCTTGGAAGTTGCATTTTGTACCAACTCTAATATTCGCGATACTGAACTATCATTGAATAGTTTTGTTGTTTTTACTTCTATTACTCCATCGATATTAATAGAGCCTGCCAATACGTTTCCTCCTTTTACTATACTTTGAGGTTTACTTTCACCTGTTAAGGCTGCTGTATTTAGACTGGCTTTGGCTGAAAGCAAAGTACCATCTAATGGTACTTTCTCTCCAACCTTTATTTGTATGGTTTCATCTACCTTAACATCATTTGGGTTGACCTCAAGGAAGGAATTGTTTCTTAATACATTGGCTATTTTTGGACGTACGTCTAGAAGGGCTGTGATATTGTCCTTTGCTCGTCTTACTGCTGCACTTTGGAATAATTCTCCAACAGCATAGAAAAGCATCACAGCAACACCTTCTGGATATTCTCCTATGGCAAAAGCTCCAATAGTGGCTATACCCATTAAGAAAAACTCTGTAAAGATTTGACCTTTGCTTAGTGATCTAAATGCTTCTCTAAGTACTGGCAGCCCGACAGGAATATATGCAACTCCAAACCATATTATCCTGAGCCAACCTTTAAAGAAAGCAACATCAAAATAGTCTAAAGCAATACCTGAAATGAGTAAAACAAAGCTGATAATAGCAGGTAAATAGACCTTCCAATTGCTTTCATTTCCGAAGGAATGGTCATTGCTATGATTATGACCATCATCATCCGAATTCACCAATGGTGGTGGTGGTGACTTTCTATCTATTTTTTCTTCAAGAGAACAACATATTTGCTTGCCACTGTCGTCATAGATATGGGTATGATTTTTATTTATCATTATTTAAACTTTTAAAGGTTATCCATCTATTAACTCTTTGCTTGTACTCAGTGTATTTTTCTCCAAATTCCTTTACAAGAAATTCTTCTTCAAGTCTAATCTGTGTATTAATGCTAACGGTAGATAGTGCTATGATTAGTAGTGTAAAGGCATTGGGAAGCACTAAGAATAGTCCAACATTGGCAATCATTATACCTAAGAAAATAGGGTTACGAGAAATAGCAAAAAAGCCATTGGTTACTAATTCGGTTTTGTCTACTTCATCTATACCAATACGCCAAGATTCCCTCATATTGGATTGAGCAAACCATACAAATAGTAAGGACAGGATTAGTAATGCCCAACCGATATATACTAAAGTATCATTTTCTAAATACCAAAACGGTAATAGAAACTTGTGCCAACTTGGAATAAAGGCATAAATAGAAACTACAATTAGTTCTATGATAGAAATAATACCAAAGACTTTACCATTGTAGCCGTGTGCATCGTCACCCTTGTTAAAGGTGAGTGGGTTTACATTGGTTTTCTTCCAAAGTAGAAATGATCTTAGAACAAAGACCAAAAGGAAATAGACAATAAAAAATATAAATAGATACATAATGATTTTCGGTTGGTTAAGATTTGATTCCTGTTGCTACAAACACACCTCCTCTATTAAAAGAGGTATCAACACTAAAGTCATTGGTTTTACTTTGTAGATATTGATAAATAGGTCTATCCACTTCTCCTTTTCCTATCCATTTGATAGGTTTTCCTCTTAAAGTAGGTTTGGGTAAATACCAATCCATAATTACCAACCGCCCCTTTGGTGCTAAAAGCTCATATAGATTATCAATTACTTTTTCCCAATCAGGAAATCCAGATAATCCTAAATCACAAAGTATAGCATCTGCTCTTAGCGTATTGTCATATTGGGTTGCAAGCCAAGTGGTATTAACTTTTGTAGCATCTTCTTTTACAATATGGACATTCTTCCAGTCATTCTTATTTACTACTTCCTTTGCCTTTTCAAGCATTCCTTCTGATAGATCAATGCTAATTATAAGACCTGTATTATTCATATTCTTTTGGAAATATTCCAAATTTTGACCTGTGCCACAAGGGACATTTAAAACCGTACTACCTTCCTTCAATGCCATCTGCTGAATAGCGTATTTTCTTGCATTGCCGTAGTACCATTTTGGTGAAAATAGGTCATAGACTTTTGCAAATTTATCGTAGTACTTAATTGCTTTTTTTAGTTGCTTATTCATATCTCAAAGTATTAATGTTCGTGTTCTAATTCTCCTGCTTTAGATTGTGCATAGACATAGTAAGCTCCTTTCGTTACTATCTGCATTCCATCTGGAATTGTATCGATTAATTTCACGGCTGTAAAACCATTGTCTGTTGCACCTGTAACAACTGCTATCTTCTCAAATTTTATTTCTTTATCATTCGGCTTTTCATTAGCTACATATATAAAACTGTTCGCTCCATCTTTTATAATTGCTTCCTCTAGTAAAGCTGAGGACTCTTCGTTATTGAGATATATTTTAGCGTTAATGAATAAGTCTTTTAGAAAGGTTGGCTTTGTACCTTCTAAGTGACCGTGAACACGTATAGTCTTAGAATTGGTGTTGAACTCTTTACCAATTACCTCTACTGTTCCGTAGTAAACTGACTGGCCAAGTGCAGGAACCGTATAGCTAATCTTTTGCCCTTTCTTGATATTAGCAATGTCCTTTTCAAATACATCTAACTCTAAATGAAGGTGCTCTGAAGAAATTATATCCATTAATGAAATCGAAGATTGAGCATACATACCATTGTGAAAATTAATCTTAGAAATATAGCCACTCATTGGTGCTACAATAGCTATTTGCTGTTTTATGGTACTTGGTGACAGATTAGAAGTTGATATTCCTAAGAAGGACAGTTGTTTAGCAAGTCCTTGTGTTTTAGCATCCAATACTGCCACTTCTGCTTGAGCATTTTGTAAATTCTTGGTTACGCCAGCATTGGATTCCACTAAGGTTTTTTGTCGTTCTACCTCTAATCTCTTTAGGTTAAGCTGAGCCTTTGCTTCTAAATAATCTTGCTGTGTAATTATTAAATCAGCATTTTCGAGATAAGCAATTACTGCTCCTTTCTTTATGTAATCACCTTCTACGAATTTTTTTGTTCCTTTTATGATACCGTTAGTTTTTGCCGAAACAGAAGAATGAGCATTTGGCGGCAGACCCAATGAACCTGTTGCTTTAACAAAGTCATTGACTTTGATAGAGGACAATGTTCCAAATTCTAAACCGATTGTCTTGGCTTGTGCTTTTGAAAGGTGTAGTCCTTCTTCGTGTTGTTCTTCTCCTCCGTGGTCGTGTTCATCATCCTCAGAGTGAGTAGATTCTTCTGCTCCGTGATTATGGCCGTCTCCTTCGGTATGTTTATGACCACAAGAAGAAAATACAAGAAGTGAAAGTATTGTAATTATAGCTATGAAATATTTTGTATGATTCATTTTTAAATGTCTTTTATTGATTTGTAAGAAATTGAAAGTCAGCTACCGCCTTATTGTAGGCTAAAATCTGCTCCCAATAATTTTTATTATTGGTTGTCATCAGTTGTAAAGTGTTCAATAATTCTAAGTAAGAGATTTCTCCTGCTTGGTAGTTTAGTTCACTTATTCTGATAATTTCTGGATTAATGGTTTCTATTTGGTTTTTGTAAAAATCCACTCCTGCTTGATACAAGTTCAATGTGTTTTGTATCTCTAATTGGTCTTGTTTGAAACTCAAAAGTGTACTTTGGTATTGATAGTTGCCTATCTCAATCTGCTTTTCCTGAGCCGCTATTCTCTTTTTAGTTTGACCATTAAATAGCGGAATAGCAACGCCTGCTTGTGCTGCATTTAGCCAACCTCCTTGATTGAAATTTTGTGCAGCATAGCCAACATTGAAGCTGGGTTTTAATTCAGCCTTCATAGCATCTACTTTGGCATTTTCTACGGCAATTTCTTGCTGACTTTTTAATAGAAGTGGGTTTGTAGCTGTATCTATCTGAGTGAGATAGTTTGCCACTGATAGACTATTTATGGTGGTAATAGACTCCTTAGTATTTAGTAATAATTGAAACCGCTTATTTAAGTTAGCAATTTCTATTTTAACTTGGTTATAGAGCAGTTCGTATCCCTTCCATTTGGATTGTAAAGTTAGTTCTTCGATACGACTGGCAGCTCCTGCTTGTACTCTTACAGTTGATTTTCTATGGTATTCTTTATAAGTAGAAACAAGATTGCTATAAAGCCTTTCCAATTCCTTTTTGTACTGAATTTCAAAGTATAATTGCTTGACTTTCCATTTCAGTTCGTTCTCCGTTATTTGCTGTTGGGTGCTGCTCTGACTTGTATACGCATCTTGCAATTTATTTTGAGCCTTAGTAATACCTGGACTTGGGAAATTCTGAACTACTCCAAATTGATTAACCTGCTGTCCAAATTGTCTATCTACTAATCCATCACCTTGATAGGATATATCTGTAGTACCCAAGTTATATTTTAGGTTTTGTAAAGACTTGTTTTTCTCTACTTCCAAACTTGCTGCTTTTAAATTGGGATGATTAGTGATTGCCATAGAAATAGCACTATCCAAATCAAGAGCTTGCTCTTGTGCTTGGGCAGAAAAGGACAAACCTAAAATCAACAAGATTCCTAATACACCACCTTTCGATACATTAATTCTGTTGGTTTTTCTTTCGCTCCATTTTTCTAACCAATAGTAAAGAATAGGCAATATGATCAATGTTAAAAAAGTAGCGGTTATCAAACCACCAATAACTACCGTTGCCAATGGTCTTTGAACTTCTGCTCCGCCCGAAGTAGATATAGCCATTGGTAAAAACCCAAGTGAAGCTACTGCAGCCGTCATAATTACTGGTCTAAGTCTTACTCTTGTTCCTGTTGTAATTCTTTCTTTTATGTTTTTCATTCCTTCCTTTTTAAGTTGGTTGAAATAGCCAATAAGTACAATGCCATTGAGCACAGCTACTCCAAAAAGAGCTATGAAACCAATGCCAGCTGAAATGCTAAATGGTAACCCTCTAAGCTGCAAAGCCCATATTCCACCAATGGCAGACAAAGGAATGGCTGTAAAAATTAAAGCTGCCTGTGAAACTGAACCAAAGGTGAAGTAAAGCAAAATGAAGATTAAGGCTAAGGCCATTGGAACGGCAATAGATAATCTCGCATTGGCTGCTTTTAGGTTTTCAAACTGTCCGCCATAAGTAAAATAATAACCGTTCGGCAACTTAACTTTAGTGTCTAATTCTGTTTGGATCTTTTCCACTAAAGATTCTACATCTGTATTACCTACATTTACACCAATTACAATTCTTCTATTAGTGTTTTCTCTTGAAATTTGCATAGGTGCATCTATCAAATCAACATTGGCTACACTGGTAAGCGGCACTTGACTTCCATTGCTCAGCGTTATAAATAGATTTTCGACATCTTCTATACCTGTTCTATTTTCTTCCGCTAGGCGAACCACTAAATCAAACCTTTTATCACCCTCATAAATAATTCCTGCTTTTTCTCCAGCAAAGGCTGAACGAACAACTTGATTGACCTCTTGAATATGTAAACCGTATTGTGCCATATTATCATAATTATATGAAACGATAATTTGAGGCATTCCAATCGTTTGCTCTACATTGGCAGAAGCAACACCACTTACTTTTTCGATTATAGCCTGAGCTTCTATTGCTTTTTGATAAAGCACATCTAAGTCAGCACCAAATAGCTTAATGGCAATATCAGACCGAGTTCCTGTCATCAATTCATTAAACCTCATTTGAATTGGTTGTGAGTATTCATAAGTCACTCCTGGAATATCTTTCAAGACATCATTTATAGCGTCAAACATTCCCTGTTTAGTAGTGGCTGTGGTCCATTCAGATTTAGGTTTCATAACTAAAATATGGTCGCCTATTTCTGTGGGCATAGGATCAGTTGGCACTTCTGCCGAACCTATAATTACCACATCATCGATGATTTCTGGAATACTATCTTTTAATCTGTTTTGAATAAGTTTAGCAGTTTCTACACTTTGAGACAGTGAACTGCCCGGCACTAAGATTTGGTGCATTGCCAAGTCACCTTCTTCTAATGTAGGAATAAACTCGCCACCCATCCTACTGAATACAAACAGACTGATTAAAAAAGCAAGTATAGTTGCACTTACAAAAACTGTTTTGAACCGTAGAGCTGCATTTAAAATTGGTGTGTAGCCTCTTTGGAAAAAGGCAATGATTTTATCTGCAAAAGTTTCTTTATTGACTACATTTTTCTTGAGCACCAAGGCTGCCATCATAGGTACATACGTCAATGAAAGTATCAATGCACCTGCAATAGCAAGCATTACTGTTTGAGCCATAGGCTTAAACATTTTACCTTCTATACCTACCAAAGCCAAAATAGGTATGTATACCATCAGAATGATAATCTCACCAAATGCTGCTGAACTTCTTATTTTCTGTGAGGAAGCAATTACCTCTGTGTCCATTTCGGTTTGCGAAAGCAGACTTCCTGCTTTTTTGACTTGTAGGCGGTGTACTATAGCTTCCACTATTATAACTGCACCATCTACTATCAATCCAAAATCAATAGCACCTAAACTCATAAGATTAGCTGATATACCTAATAAGTTCATCATAGAAACGGCAAACAGCATTGCCAGAGGAATGACCGAAGCCACAATTAATCCAGCTCTCCAATTACCAAGTAGAAGAACTAATATAAAGATGACTATTAAACCACCTTCAATTAGATTCTTTTTAACCGTACCAATTGCAGTATTCACCAGTTTATCTCTTACCAAGTAAGGTTCTATGATTACGCCTTCGGGTAATGATTTTTGAACTTGTACTACTCGTTCTTTAATTCTTTCAGTTACTTGTGCAGAATTTGCTCCTTTGAACATCATTACCTTACCACCTACTACTTCTGCACCATTTCGAACTAACGCTCCATATCGAGGAGCTTTACCATATTGCACAGTAGCTATGTCACTAATTAAAACTGGAATATTTCCTCTATCACTAACCACTATTTTTCCAATATCATCTAAAGACTTTGCTAATCCTTCAGAACGGATATAGTAGGCATTGGAATTTTTCTCAATGTATGCTCCACCAGTATTCTCATTGCTTTTTTCTAAGGCCTCTAATACATCTGAAATACTTATGCCTACAGATTTAAGAAGATTAGGATTTACGGCTAATTCATATTGTTTTAAAAATCCACCCATTGAATTGACTTCAGCTACTCCTTCGATTCCAAGCAACTGTCTTTTGACAATCCAATCTTGGATGCTTCGTAACTCAGTAGCGGAATATTTTTCTTCAAAGCCTTGATCTGGTCGAACTACATATTGATATATCTCACCCAATCCAGTAGAGAGGGGCCCCATTTCTGGCACACCTAAGCCATCAGGTATATTGCCTTGAGCCTCTTTGAGTCTTTCATTCACTAGCTGTCGAGCTAAGTATATATCGTAGTTTTCTTCAAATACTACGGTAACTACTGAAAGCCCAAAGCGAGATATAGAACGTATCTCTTCTGTTTTTTGCAGACTTTGTAGAGCAAGCTCAACAGGAGATGTAATAAACTGCTCCACTTCTTGCGTAGCAAGTGTGGGCGAAATAGTGATTATCTGTACTTGATTATTGGTTATATCAGGTACAGCATCTATGGGTAGCTGCTTGAGAGAAAATAACCCCCAAACTATGAGGGCTGCTACAAATAGCCCTATGACAAACTTATTCTTAACCGAATAAGCGATTAAATTATCGAACATTAATATTTTATTTTATAAAAAAGTTAAACCTAAACTATGAATGGAAAGGGCATAGTTGTCCCTTGGAAAGTGGTTTAACTAAGGCTTGGCGGATGCCAAACTCCTTCGCTGTAGTCAAAGGAATAGTCGAATGTGTAATGAAAAAGGTAGTCAGTAGAAATTTCTATTTTAGTCTCTAACATCGCTTTATCGGTAGGTAAAGTAACTATAGAGCCACAACAAGCACAAACACAAAAAGGAGTGCAATCATCCTGGTGTTCTGAATGATCATGGTCGTGCTCTGCTGCTGAAACCTCAATGTCTGTATGAATGGAACTTTGCGGCATACCATCTGTACACGGCACTACCGAAAGTGCTGCAATATAAATAGAAGTTATTAATGCAAATATTCTCATTACTGAGTTCAAAGATAGAACAAGTTTATTGCAACCCACTTGCAAAGTTTTTTACTTGTTACAATTCTCGCATAAACCCTTTATTACCATATTGGCTTGGTACATTTTGAAATTTTTGGGTAGCTCGATTTTAGGTATATTTTGGTTGGTCAGACAAAAAGTGTTCTGACAGTTGGAACAATGAAAATGGTAGTGTTGGTCAATGGTCTCACACTCACAACTTTCTAAGCAAAGGGCATATTTGAGTTGTTTCGTGCCATCATCGATAGTATGTACAAGTTTGTTTTTTTCAAATGTTTTTAATGTTCGATACAATGTAGATTTATCTGCAATATCAAAAGCACTTTCAATAGTTTGAAGAGAAATGGCTTTGTCTTGCTCCATAAGGTGTTGCAAAACAAGTATTCGCATTGCCGTAGGTTTAATATCTCTTTGAGCAAGTTTATAATCAAGTGCATCGTTCATACTAAGAATCAAATATAATCTTAAACTAACTTTTATTCTAACTCCTCCTTAACCGAACCGCACTTCAACATAGCCTCTCCAAAATATGGATTCAAAACCTTTTCTTCTTTACTTAACCATCTTGCTCCATTGTTTCTATCTGCCATAGGACATAACTGCACGTACAACTTATCCATTCTTGGTTTAAGACTTTTACTAACCATTATCATCTGCTCGGAGATATGAATAAAATTGTCTCGGGCCTCCGCTATATCCTTTGATGCTGTGTATTTATCTGCGAGTTTTTTTAGTGCATCAGAATGTTTCATCCATATATCATGATTCTCACCTTTGAATAGACTCATACTGATTTGACTAAGCTGTGTTTTAAACGCTATTAAAGATTCTTGACTTCCTTCAAAGTCATCTTTTACTAAATTGTCTTTTACTTTCAAATATGAATCAAAGAGTTTACCTAGGCTTTTATTAGCTTCTGAACTTAATGAAACTGCCTTATTTGGCTTGTTATTCATTTCATTTGATGATCCTCCATGATTATGACCTATTGACGATTTACCTCCTTCAGGATTCATCATACTGGGTTTACCTGCCAGCTGTGCGGCGGCATCTATACTAAATGTGCCATTAGTGGCTATTTCGTCACCTTCTTCTAATCCACTACTTATTACATACGAATCCCCTAGAGAAGGGCCTAAAACTACTTCTGTGAGCATAAAGCTAACTCCACTAGCGGTCTCCATTTTTTTATAAACTATAGATTTCTCGCCTGTCCACATTACAGCAGTCTTAGGAACTACCATAGTATTTTCGTTAGCAGAAATCACAGATTTAATAGTGCCATTCACCAACATCTCAGGTTTCAATTTATTATTTGAATTGTTCACCTCCACTCTAGCTTTAGCCGTTCTTGTTTTAGGGTCCACAATAGGGTCGATAAAAGCTATCCGTCCATTAAAAGTCTTGCCTGCAATTGCATTTAAAGAATATGATACATTGTCTCCTTTACTCACAAAACCCAAATCAGACTCATACAGATCAAACAAGATCCAAAGTTTATTTAAGTTGGAGATTTTATATAAAGGTTCTCCTTGATTTAGATAGTCTCCAACATTGACTAATTTATCTGTAACTACACCCGAAATATCTGCACGAATAGGGAAATTCTCTATTATTTTTCCTGTTTCAATTATTGTATTTATTGTACTAGCAGAGAGTTTCCAGTTCCGGAGTTTCTCTTTGGCCGAATTAAATAAAGCCGGTTGTAACTCAATAAGCTTTTGGGCTTCAAACAACTCCTTTTGTGCACTTATAAGTTCGGGAGAATACACATAGGCTAGTACTTGACCTTTAGATACCTGCTCTCCAGTGTAGTTAATCTTTAGTAGCTCTATTCTGCCTGCTATGTGACTCGTTTGAGTAGAAACTTGTCTCTCATCTGGTTGCACTTTGCCATTTAGCTTTAATTCCTTGAGAGCACTTCCTTTTGTTACTATGGCCGTTTGAACATTGGCTAGTTGCATAGCTTTAGGAGACATCTTAATACTCATTGGGTTCTCATCAGATTGAGAATCTTTAAGTGGAATTAAATCCATGCCACATATTGGGCAGTCTCCTGCCTCATTCATTCTGATTTGAGGATGCATAGAGCATGTCCAAATCTGTCCGTTCTCAGATAGCTCATTATGATTGTGCCCACTATCACCAGACAATGGTGTACCAAATATCAACCAACCAAGAAGCAATCCTCCAAGCAAAATTCCTATGTAAATAATATACTTTTTCATTGTTTACATTTATTCTTTAGAGGTTCTTTCATATTGACAACAGCCAGGTAATCCATTATAAGTTGAAGTCTCAGCTTTTACTTTATCTGTATCATATCCTGATGCAGCTATTGCTTGATGTATTTTAAGGATACTAGTCTTTACAGGATCATATGTGACACTCATCTTGCCAGAATCTATATTCCATTCGGCACTAGTCACCCCAGAAATCATCGCAGCTTTTTCGATTGTTCTCTGGCACATACCACAATTACCACTTACGGTAAAGCGTGCAGAGTCAGTTGCACTTATTACAATTGAGTCTTGTACAGCCACAGTCTGTGCTTTTAGAGTTCCAATTGTTAAAACGGTTATACAAATTGTTAAAATTATTTTTTTCATGATTTTCTATTTTTAAATTTTTATTGTTCTTAATCTAAGGGCATTTACTATTACAGATACTGAGCTAAAACTCATTGCTAGAGCCGCTATCATAGGTGAGAGTAGTATTCCGAAGAATGGAAACAACACACCTGCTGCAATAGGTACACCTAAAGTGTTGTAGATAAGTGCAAAAAATAGGTTTTGCTTAATATTTCGCATCACACCTTCGCTTAGATTTCTAGCTTTTACTATTCCTTGCAGGTCACCTTTTACCAATGTAATCATAGCACTTTCTATTGCTACATCTGTTCCTGTTCCCATTGCAATGCCTACATCACTTTTTGCCAATGCTGGTGCATCATTAATTCCATCACCTGCCATAGCAATTACTTTTCCGTTTTTTTGTAATTTCTCAACTTCTTTGAGTTTGTCCTCTGGTAACATACTGGCTTTAAAATCTGCCAAATTTAATTCTGATGCTACTGCTTTTGCAGTATCGTGATTATCACCTGTCAGCATTATTACATCAATACCTTTATCTTGAAGTGCTTTAATGGCTTTAGCACTTGTTTCTTTTATCTTATCGCCTATAACTACATACCCAACAACGGTTTTATCTATTGACAAATAAGAAACAGTTTTGCCTTGTTTTTGGTGAGATTTAGCTTCGTCTTTCATTTTAGAAGTAATGTCCGCTTTAGCATATTCCATCATTTTAGGATTACCCAATGCTACCTTTTTTCCATCAATTTTGGCTTCAACACCTTTTCCTGTAACTGCACTAAAATCTTCGGAGTTTAGTATTTCAGCATTATGCTCTTTTCCGTATTTAACTGTTGCTTCTGCTAAAGGATGTTCGCTATTGGTATTTAATGAAACGATGTATTGTAACACTTCTTTTTCGCTTAAAGCAGCATAAAAAGCACCAACGGTTTCAACTGTTGGTTTCCCTTCAGTTATAGTTCCGGTCTTATCTACTATTAGAATATAGACTTTATTTAGTTTTTCTAGTGCTTCAGCATTCTTGATTAAAACGCCGTTTTGAGCACCCTTTCCTACACCTACCATTACAGACATGGGTGTGGCTAATCCTAATGCACAAGGACAAGCTATAATCAATACTGCAATAGCATTTACCAGTGCGAATACATAAGCTGGCTCTGGTCCCCAAATAGCCCATACACCAAAGGTAATTATTGAAATAAAGACTACTACAGGTACAAAGTAGCCTGAAACTTTATCTGCTAGATTTTGTATTGGTGCACGACTTCTACTCGCATTATTTACCATATGAATTATCTGAGAAAGAAGCGTGTCACTTCCTACTTTTTCGGCCTTCATCAAAAAGGTTTGATTTCCGTTAATTGTACCGCTACTGACTTTATCGTCCTTTGATTTATTTACAGGGATTGGCTCTCCTGTAATCATAGATTCGTCAATTGTAGTTTCACCTTCTGTTATCTTTCCATCTACAGGTATTTTATCTCCTGGCTTTACTTTTAAGATATCTTCTAATTCTATTTTATCTATACTGACTGCAACCTCTTGCCCATCAACTACCTTGGTAGCACTACTTGGTGCTAGTTTCAATAGCTCCTTTACTGCCGAGGTAGTTTTGCTATGTGCTCTTGCTTCAAGTAACTGTCCCAATAATACTAGGGTTAGAATCACAGTTGCAGCTTCAAAATATACATGTACTGCTCCAGATTCTGTTTTAAACTGCTCTGGAAATACATCGGGGAACAACATACCAAAAACACTAAATAACCAAGCAACACCTGCACCTATACCTATAAGCGTAAACATATTCAAATTCCAAGTTTTGATACTTCTATAAGCTCGTTCAAAAAACATCCAAGTAGCATAGAAGACAACTGGAATGGAAAGTCCAAATTGAATCCAGTTCCACCATTTTTGTTCCATTAAATTGTATAATGGATTATCAGGAACCGTCTCACTCATAGCTATTAAGAAAATTGGTAATGTGAATGCGGTAGCTATCCAGAATTTCTTAAAAAGTTTCTTATAACTCTTTTCTTCTGCTGAACTATCTGCCTCCATAGGCACTAAATCCATTCCGCACTTAGGACAAGCTCCTGATTCTTCTTTTATAACCTCTGGGTGCATCGGACAAGTCCATTGTTCAGAGGTATTTTTAGATAAGTTTTGTTCCTCTACGAGATCCATCCCACAAACTGGACACCCTACATTCGAATTATAGGTTTTATCACCTTCACAATGCATAGGGCAGTAAAATGTGCCTGTACCATTTTTAGGTTGTTTCTGTTCAGGTGTTTCTTTAGATTGATATCCTTCGCCTAGAGCAAATATGCTATACCTGCTATTATCCGTTTTAAGGGCCTTTTGAAAAGTCGCTAATGAAATATGTGATTCCATCTCTAAAGTAGCTTCTGCATTCACTAAATTAACGCTTGCCTTTGAAACACCTTCCACTTCAGAAAGTATTTCTTCTACGTGGCTTCTACAGCCATTGCAGGTCATTCCATGTATGTGATATGTATGTTTCATTATTTATTAGTTAGATATTCTAATTGCGAAATTGCAACGTGATAGTTCTTTATCTCAGTAGAAAGTCTCATTTTGTACTTTATAAGCAATTGTTGAGATCTAATTAACTCTACAAAGTCTTTTCCCGAAGTGCTATAGGAAGTATAGAGTAGGTCTAATATCCTAGTCTGGGTCTTTATTTCTGACTCATAAAGTTTTATTAATTCGGTCGCTGCGGTTAATTTATACTCCGTTTGGAAAAATTCGCTATTCCTATTGTTTTGGTATTGCTCTTTGTTTAGCTCTAAGGCGTTTTTAAGGTAGTTAGCCTCACTAGCAGCGGCTTTGTACTGTGATCTGAAGATTGGTAAAGATATGGTCGCCATAGGCATTAAAATATCCTTACCATCGTCAGCCACAGTTGAGATGTTTCTTTTACTGACTACAACATAATCTAACCCTAACCCAATGCTAGGTAAGCCTGACAACTTTGCTAGCTCACCTTGTTTGGTTATTGCATTCATTTTTAAATCAAACGACGCAATTGTTGGGTTATTCACAAAAACACTATCAGCACTAAAAGACCTATTACCAGCAAAATTGTCCAATGAATCTAGTGCAACAACCTCATCAGAAGACCTATTTAGTAGTAGATTGAAACGAACTTGCAAAGGATTCATTTTTTCATTCAGCAGAAGCAATTCACTCTTTACATCTTCTATACGAACATCTATTCGCAGGACATCCACCATTGTTCCTTTACCATTGGCAAATTGAATAGTCGCTAGTTCCTTATAAGAAGTAAGCAAGGATAAATTCTCTTGTTGCAATCTTATATGTTCATTCAACTCTATCAGTGGAAAGTACGCCTCTTTTACATCTCTAAATAAACTTAGTTTATGAGCCAGGAACTCTTGAAATTTACTTTCTGCTAGTTTGCTCGCTATATCCTCTTTGGCATCAAGTGTTCCAAACCAAGGGAACATCTGACTTAACGAAAACTTCATTCGTTGTGGTCCGACTCTTGTTTCAACCGGACTAATAAAATAACCAAACGAAAATGTAGGATTATTTAATGTATTAACTTGCTCTATTCGCTGCATTGAAGCTTCAAACTCAGCATATTTAGCTTTTAAACCAGGATTGTTAGTAGCAGCATATTCTAGGTAAGATTCTAAGTGTTGTGCTTGCGTGGTAAGTGGTCTAACCACCATTCCAAGAATGAAAAGTAATAAGATTCTATTTTTCATTTTGATTTCTCTTTAGATTATACTCTTCTCGCATACTGTACAGTACAGGAGTTATGAAATAAGTGATAGATGCGACAATCATCCCACCAAAAGCAGGTATTGCCATAGGAATCATAATATCTGCTCCCCTGCCTGTAGAGGTAAGAACAGGCAGCAATGCAATTATGGTAGTGGCTGTAGTCATTATTGCAGGTTTTATTCGTTTCAATCCTGCTTCAGAAACAGCCGCACGTACTTGGGAAATGGTCTTAGGCTTATTCTTTTTGAAACTATAGTCCAAATAGGTTCCGATGAGTACGCCGTCATCTGTTGCTATTCCGAACAAGGCAATAAAACCTACCCAAACTGCTACACTTAGGTTGATGGTCTTTATCTGAAAGAGATTTCTTAAATCAGTATCAAATAATGAGAAATTGAGAAACCATCCTTTGCTGTAAAACCAAAGCATTAGAAATGCACCACTAAATGCCATCGCTATTCCTCCAAATATCATCAATGAAGTAGAGATAGATTTGAATTGGAAATAGAGAATAAGAAAAATAATAACTAGAACAAGAGGTACTACAATAGCAAGCCTCTTCTCAGCTCTAATCTGGTTCTCATAGCTTCCAGAGAACTTATAGCTTACTCCCTTAGGAACTACAATAGAGCCTTCATCTATCCTTTCATTGATAAGATTTTGTGCAGCCTCTACTACATCTACCTCCGCAAAGCCGTCTTTCTTATCCAGCAGTACATAACCTACTAAAAAGGTGTTCTCACTTTTTATCATCTGTGGGCCTCTCACGTACTCCACATCTACTAAATCTCCGAGCGGAATATGAGCTCCACTTGCTGTTGACACAACTATCTTGCTAAGACTTGAAGGATCGTCCCGTAGCTCTCTAGGGTAACGAACTCTTACAGGAAAACGCTCTCTACCTTCTACGGTTGTAGTAATTTGCATACCACCAATAGCTGTCTCTATAGTTTGCTGCACATCAACGACACTCAGTCCATATCTGGATATCGCTTCTCTATTTATATTCAAGTGGATATAGGGCTTGCCAACTATTCTATCTGCAAATACGGCTTCTGTCTTTACGGATGGAACTTCTTTCAAAACTTGCTCTAACTCCATTCCAAACTTTTCGATTGTAGGAAGGTCAGGACCAAAGACTTTAATTCCCATAGGAGCTCTCATCCCAGTTTGAAGCATTACTAGCCTTGTTTCAATAGGCTGTAATTTAGGAGCTGATGTAACTCCAGGTAGATTAATGGTCCCTATAATCTCATTCCATATATCGTCCGACGACTGAATGTGATCTCTCCAGTTTCTGAAGTATTGTCCAGATTCATCTGAAATCAAATCATCACGTGTAATTCCTTGAGTTATAGCATCAGCGTTAGAGATAGTATCTCCATTAGTCAATACAAAGAGATCGTCATTATCTGTTTTAAATCGTTGCCTATGCCCTTGTTCATTTAGAGCATACTCTGATTTATAGTTAATAATGTTTTCATACATGGATATTGGAGCTGGGTCTAAAGCTGATTCTGTACGACCCATTTTACCTACTGCTAGCTCTACTTCGGGTATGTTAGCCAAAATCATATCCAATTGCTGAACCACACGTTTATTTTGCTCTATTCCTGCATGCGGCATTGATGTTGGCATTAGCAGGAAACTACCTTCGTCTAATGATGGCATAAACTCCTTACCAATGCCGGGAAAGCTTTCTGATAAAGAAGACCATACACTTGTATTTTCTATAGAGACA
Organism: Bacteroidia bacterium; assembly: GCA_965655315.1. Lineage (GTDB taxonomy): Bacteria > Bacteroidota > Bacteroidia > NS11-12g > UBA9320 > UBA9320. The sequence continues at coordinate 235,469 of CBFHGJ010000001.1, read as the reverse complement.
TTCACTTTCTGAAATCCAGATGAGACAAATCCAAAAACAGAATTAAATCCCATCCAAATAACCGAAGCTAATAGAATGATAAAAATAGGTATGGATAGAAAAGTCTTTTTATGAGCCAGACACCAAGCAAGTACTTTGGAGTAGTAATGCTCTAGCAAAGCAAACAGTCCAAGAATAGTTGCGATGATAAGAGCAACAAATATAAAATTGAGCAATCCAGACTTTCCTGCACCTAATGGCATCCAGTAGTCAGCTAATAGCCAAGTAATCGAGATTACAGATACTATAATAATTAGATTTTTTGCAAACCAATTCTGTATAGGGCTATACTCTTGTACAAACCAAGCTATGCTAATAGCAATGAGTGTAATGCCTGCCCAAGTACTAATCCAGATGATAGATATAATTCCAATTATGATTAGTAAAGTATTAAAAATCACTCCTTTTTTATTCTTAGATATTTTAAATCCAAACACCCAATGAGCTAATGTAGGTAAAATGAATAAGGCTACCGCTAGAGCTGCTAACAATGCGAAGGTTTTCGTAAATGCGAGTGGTCTAAACAATTTTCCTTCCGCAGCTTGCATTGTAAATACAGGTATAAAACTAATTATAGTTGTAGAAACAGCTGTTACAATTGCCGAACTTACTTCCGCTGCTCCATTGTATATAGTTTCTATCAATTTTTGACCTTTGGGAGCTGAAGTCATATGTTTATCAATGTTCTCTGAGAGAACTATTCCCAGATCGACCATCGTACCAATAGCGATAGCAATACCTGACAATGCAACTATATTGGCGTCTACATGAAAGTATCTCATGGCTATGAATACCATAAGTACTGCAATCGGTAACAGGCTAGAGATTAGCAATGATGCACGTATATTGAACATCATAATGATTACAACCAAAAAGGTAATTAAGATCTCAAGGGATAGAGCTTCTTCAAGTGTTCCTAGCGTTTCTTTAATGACCGTAGTCCTATCATAGAAGGGCACTATAGTTAATTGACTAACTGTTCCATTAGCTAATGTTTTAGAAGGTAGTCCACCTTTAATCTCTCCAATTTTATCTTTAACACCATTTATTACCTTTAGCGGATTAGCCCCATATCGAGCTACTACTACACCGCCTACTACTTCAGCACCATCTTTATCTAGTAGCCCTCTTCGTGTTGCTGGGCCAATTGACACTACAGCGATATCCTTTATTCTAATAGGAACATTATCATGAACAGCCACTACAGCTAATTCTATGTCTTCAATAGATTTTATATACCCAAGTCCTCTAACTAGATATTCTGCTTGATTGATTTCTATGGTTTTTGCACCAACATCCTTGTTGGAATTTTTTACTGCCTGCATTACCTTATGCAGTGGTATATCGTAGGTTCGTAGAGCATTTGGATCTACGTCTATTTGATACTCTTTCACAAAACCACCAATGGACGCTACTTCACTTACACCGTCCACCGCATTCAGTCCATATTTTACAAAGAAGTCTTGAATAGAGCGAATCTCATGAAGATCCCAACCGCCAGTAGGGTTGTTGTTTTCGTCCCGTCCTTCAAGAGTGTACCAGTACACCTGTCCAAGTGCTGTAGCATCTGGCCCTATAGCTGGGCTTACCTCAGGAGGCAAAAGATCAGTTGGAAGAGAATTAAGTTTCTCTAATATTCTCGATCTAGACCAATAAAATTCCACATCTTCATTAAAGATTACGTAAATACTCGAAACTCCGAAAATTGATGAACTACGGATAGATTTTACTCCGGGAATCCCAAGCAATGAAGTCGTTAAAGGATATGTAATTTGGTCCTCAATATCTTGAGGTGACCTTCCTTGCCATTTAGTAAAGACTATTTGTTGGTTTTCACCAATATCAGGTATAGCATCTACGGGAACGGGGTCTGAGGGCAAAGCCCCAACTTTCCAACCAAATGGAGAAGTAATTACTCCCCAAGCAACGAAGAGCATTATGACGATTACCGTCACTAATTTATTATATAAAAAATATTTAATTATTCTGTTAAGCATAAAATTTCTTTGAACTAAAAACTAAAAAAAGACATCCCGTAGAATTGACAATTGGGATAAAAAACTATGCTTTCTATATTACATAAACTTGAAGGTAAGACCTCATTAAGTTTTGGCGTAACGTGGGTGGAGATTCAATAAAATCACATTGTAGGTCTTCAAAACTATCATAATAATATACCTGCTCCCATTGATAATGGGAAACAGGTATTCTTATAATCAACCAATTAAACGTGAAAAGTTCATAACTATTTGTTTGTTCAAGGCTAACAACACTGTTTACACAACAATTTGATTTACTAATCGTATTGTTTGTAGATTCGCAATCACTATTATCCATATCACAACCACCATTTTCTTGACCCATATTTAATTGGGCAGACACTAGCTCATCTCCGCAAAAATGCATTGCGAATGATACTCCTATCTCAGACAAGAAAAGGGATAGAATTAATAATATAGATGTAATTTTTCTCAATTATTTATAAGCAATTTTTTTATAAAATGTTCCGTATCTGCATTTACATGAACTCGATAATACCCCGATGACAAATCGTAATTTAATTTATATTCTCTTGCAGGTTCGAAATACTCTTCAAAGAAGACTCTAGCTCCTCTAACATCATAAATGCTAATCGACTCTAGATTTACAATTTTATTAAAATTTATATTGAGATAATCAGAAGCTGGATTCGGATATACTTTAAATTTTATCTTGTTGGGTTTAAATATATCGGCTACTTCAAGATTTTCTACAACGATAAACTGCCCCATCATTCCACCATCTTCGTGAGTGAGTAGATGACAGTGATACATATATGGAGTTATAGAATCCGAAAAGTTATCGAACTTAGTAATAAACCTTACTGTTTCTTGAGGTCTAATAAATACTACATCTTTTCGACCCATCTCAGATGCAGAAGGTGAAACACCATTTCTATCCAAAATATTAAATTGCACATCATGAATATGAAAAGGATGTGCTATCCCTGACATGTTTCGAATAGACCAAATCTCAGTATCATTCAACCTTATTGTGTGATTGATTGTATTCATATCAAAAGGTGTATTACTTATTGTAAAGTCACCGTTCAATTGATTCATTCCCATTGAAGCTGGATTCAAGGTCAGATTTCGAATCAAATTAGCATCGGAAGCATTTAACCTCTTTACAGTAACTAAGCTCGAGGGAATTACAGTAACAGGATTACTTGTTGGAGCAATCACATTTAATGTCAACATACTGAAATTTGCTCCATTGAGTGGATTAGGATTATATCCCGTCATACTCATTTGAGCCATCATCCCAGGAATAGCTGCACCATATATACCATTTGGTAATTCTGATGCGAAACTCATTAGTTTGATGCTGTCTCCTGCCATTTCACTGAGATCCAATAAAACCTCTGCTCGCTCCCCTGGCGATAAAAGTAGTCTAGTTAGCTCAATAGGTTTTTCTAGTAAACCGCCATCTGAGGCTATCTGGTAGAATACCTTATCACCGCTAAAACCCACACTGAATGCTCGTTGTGATGATCCATTAAGCACTCTGAGCCTGATAACTTGTGCTGGGGCATCTAACGTGCCGTTTATGGTAGCGTTTACCATAGCTACATCATCTGAATTTGTATGAAATAGAATTTGATTGTTAGCATCAAAATCTTTTGTTTGAAGAACAATTGGGAAATCATCTTTGCCATACCTTCTAGGCAAATCAAGTTTAGCTTCTTCTTCGTCTCTTACAATTATTAATCCTGCAATCCCCTTTGAAACGTGCTGATCAGTTTTGTGGTGTAAGTGAGGGTGATACCAATAGGTAGCAGCCTTATCTAATATTTTAAAACTTGGTTTCCAAGTTTCACCTGGTTTTATAATAGTATGTGGACCTCCATCGTTTTTTGGTGCTACGTGCAAACCGTGCCAATGAATAGTTGTTGTATCACTCAAACTATTAGTAACCTCAAAGTCTATTTTATCGCCTTTATTTAGAATTAAAGTGGGAGCCAAAATATTACCATTAGCTCCCATTGTATTTGTCTGAATACCTGAATAAAATTCATGAGTACCCGTTTTTAATTCTAATTGAATACGGTCACCTGATAATGTATCAGGAATTATAATGTCATTTTGAGCGTATAAGACATAACTCAAAAGAGATAAACTTAATGTAAAAATGTACTTCATGTGATTACTTTGCTTCTATTTTATATAGAGAATTGGTAGTGTAAGAAACGAAGTAAAGTTGGTCATTATATATTGCCAAACCAGTCATTCCTTGTATACCCGTCTCTATTCGACCTAGTTCTTCATTAGTAATCAAATCGATACATCTAATATTACCATTGTCAAAATCTCCAACAAAAAGACGATTTCCATTAATGGCCATTCCACAATAATTGAAGTTCTCATCCGAAACTAGTACCTCAAAGTCAGCATTCCACTCGGAATGATCGGCTAATTGTTCATTGATTAAACCGAGTGATCTTAATCTATTAGCTGAATTCACATCTATTTCTAGAACTCTATTGTTACCGCCGTCTATAGCATATAGAATTGTGCGATCATCATTCATTACCATATGACTTGGAACAGTACCGTTCTTCTTTACAGAAATATTGGTAAATCGCTGAATTACTCCATCATCATGATCTGCGTTTCCTGGACCATGATCGCCACCAAAATCATATCTGCAGATATGTTTATTATAACCATCAAAAACCCAATAAGCGTTGTCATTTTCAGATGCAATTCCCATTGAATATGGACTGCCATGCAACATATCTAAATGACTGCCATTTCCACCACTAGGTTTAGCATATATATCTAAATCTCCAGACCATAACGCAGGGCCTGTAAAAGAACCACCTTGTCTATTGGCATCTAATATACCTGTAGAAGTGGCCCAATCTCCGTTATTGCTAAATGCCAGTGAAGTTGGGAATGCCATAAAATGCCATGAATTACCATCTTTTCTGTAGTCATACTCATAATTTTCAGCTGCAATGTTTGGTATCCTCACGGTTGTACCTCCAGTATTATCAGTACCCTCATTGGTAATCCATAGTTCTCCATTTCTAGTAGGGTTAAAATCCAAATCTGTTGGTTTTAATATCCTAGAAGCACTAGAAGATATTTCCAAAATGTTAGGTTGATTGATACCCCAATCTCCTTCATTGGCTTCTAAGTAAAACTCAGGAACATCATTTTTACGAACCACTTCGCTTGGTGTTACATCATCATCATCTTTACAGGAAGAAAAAACCACTAAAAGTATTAGTGTCAAAGCAATTAATAGATTATTTTTTTTCATTGTTTTTTTATTTTTAAAAATTAATAGATTATTTTTTTTTATTGTTTTTTTATTTTTAAAATGGTGATGAGTATTTTGGATTAGTAGTCAATTCCTTATCAGTTAGTGTTTTCATAAAAGCGACTAGGTCCTTTTTGTCTTGCTCAGTAAGAAAAAGTCCTTTCTCTCGAGTCTGCTCTAGTGCAGGATCTAAAGTAGATGATGCTATTATTTCTGAATTGTAGTGTTCTACTACTTCTTCCAAAGTATTAAATCTCCCATCATGCATGTAGGGTGCGGTAAGTGCTATGTTTCTGAGACTTGTCACCTTAAATTTTCCGTTATCTGCGGGGTCTTGTGTTACCTTACCCCTGCCTTCATCTGCGAAAGTTGCATCTAAACCATTATTCATATACTTATCATTTTCAAAGTTTAATCCACTGTGGCAGTGTTGGCAATCAGCTCCACTTAGCTCTGGAAAGAATGGATTATACTCAGTATTAAATAACTTAAAACCACGCTTCTCGCTTGCCGTGAAAACAGTGGAATCTTTTAGAAACTCATCATACTTTGAGTTAGTGGATGTAATTGAATTCATAAATTGCTCAAGTGCTAGAGATACCTTCTCACTTGTCACTTCATCCGATCCAAATACGCGGATAAACTGATTCTTGTACATTTGGCTTTCAGATAATTTTGCGACTACGTTTTCTAATGATTCATCCATCTCTAGCTCATCTTGAATAGGAAGTAAAGACTGATGTCTCAATAAGTCTGCACGCCCATCCCAAAAGAATTGGTTTTCGTTCCAAGCCATGTTGAAAACACTCATGGCATGTCTCCCGCTTTTTTCACCTCTAATACCAGTAGAAAACCGAGCAGAGTCAGTAAAAGCAAATTGCTGAAAGTGACAACTTGCACAAGCTTGCGTACCATCTGCAGAAAGCATTTTCTCATAAAAGAGCATACGGCCTAGCTCTACACCTTGCTCTGTAAGCTGATTATCCACAGCTATATTGGGTACAGGGAATCCTCCGATACTCATTTCGTAAGGTGTTGCATCTTGCACTATCCCTTGTGGTTCATTATCATCGTCTTTGCAGCTTGCTAAAAATACGGTAGCTAAAAGTACAATTAGTATTATTGATTTTAATTTCATTTTACTTTTTAAATTGATTGTTTGTTAAAAACTCATTGTCGGTTAAAGATAAAAGGAAAGCCAAGAGCTCATCTTTTTCTGGTGGTGTTAAATTTAGAGAGCGAATAAACTTACTCTTATTTGGATGGTCTTTACCTCCTGAATTATAATGTTCTATTACTTCAGCAAGCGTATTTATAGAGCCATCATGCATGTAAGGCCCCGTTACTTCTACATTTCTCAGACTGGCAACCTTAAATCGGCTCTCGTCTGCATCTAGTTGGGTTAAGCGTCTTCTTCCTTCGTCTGGATAGATTTCGTATAATCCATTATTCTCAAAACTATAATCTGTAAAATTAGGCCCGCTATGACACTTCGAGCAGTTGGTTTTTTCACTGTAAAAAAGTGCCATCCCTCGCTTTTGTGAATTTGATAATGCATCAGTTTGTGTTTCAAAATGATACTGATCAAAATAGCTATTATCGCTAATTAAACTGCGTTCAAAGTTGGCTAAGGCTCGAGTTATAACATAGTAGTCTGGCATTCTATTGTATGCCTTTTGGCTCATTGCTACATACATTGAATCTTGTGCTATTCTTTCACCAGCCAGGACAATATTGAAATCAAATTCATTGTGCTCTTGTAAAGGCACCAAGACTTGTTGCTCTAAAGTAGGAACTCCGCCCTCTCTGGTAAAATATGGATGGAAGGCTACATTCGCTAAGCTAGGAGAATTTCTTACACCATCCCTATCCTTTACACCTTTACTGAAAGACACATCATCACTAAAAGAAAGCTGAGATTTATGACATGATGCACAACTTAAAGTGCTGTCTATAGAAAGGATATTGTCATAAAATAGCTTTTTCCCTAGCTCCCAACGTTCCTCACTGTAATCATTGTCTTCTGGAAAGCTAATGGTAGCAAAAGGACTCGGTAAATTAGAAGCAAAATTCTGCTGAATAAAAACCTCACCGTCTTCCCCAGCACAACCCATAAACAGTGTAGCCGAGAAAAATAATAGTATAATGTACCGAGACCTCAAGTTATTTTAGTTTATGATTAGTTTCTTAGTACTCTTAACACCATCTCCATAAATGGTTAAATAGTACATCCCTTTTGTTTCAATAGAAATTGTGTTAGATGTTCCCACTGAGCTACTGTAGATTTTTCTACCTGCAATATCCGTAACAACCATATTACCGTGGAAGAATCTATTGTCTTCTAACACAATATTCACCTTACCTGTACTTGGTACAGGATTAATTCCAAAGGCATCAGGCACGTCTATATCTCTAGCAGAAAGAGTATTTCCCTCACCTGATAGAGAAGAGAATACTTTAGTTTGAAAATTCCTCAAACAAGTTGCAGCTTCTTTGCTATCACTATGCTCTATAAGTCCATTTGCCATTCCTATTTGTGAAATAGCTTTGGTATAATCTGCTTTCAATGAAACTACAAGTGCTCCATTAACATCTGTAGCTGAAGTTGGTATGCTTTGCTTAAAATAGTTCTTATCTCCCAAAGCGTGAATCTGAAAGTCTTGAGCAAAGTTCGATCCTGACTTCCCTTCCAAAGCAACGAAGCGATATCCAGAAGCCCAGCCCCAATGCATTGAAGGAGATTTGGGTGCAAGTGCGTGAAAAGATGCCCATTGTGCAGGATCAGCAGTATTTACTCCTGGATCTACACCTACAGAGAAATTAATAGATTCTACGTTTGTAACGTTAAAATTACCCAGTTGAATAGTATCTGTTTTGTTTGCTTTTACTAGAATGTAAACATCAGATGCGTCAGTTACTGTTCCTCCATCATGAGTTATGCTTATACCTGAAATGTAGTATTCAAATCGTTGCAGTTTTACTTTGTCTCCCATATCATTCTCCGCTTCGCTATTAAAAGCAAATGGAGATGAACCTAGTAGATGATTGATAGTAAGTTTTACATCCGTCTGTGCAGAAACATTTAGTGCCATTACAAGCACGGTGATTAGTGTTATTGTTTTTTTCATTTTAAAAGATTGTTTAATGTTTATGTTGATCATTTTTTATGTAGTCCATCCCACAAACAGGGCAAGTACCAGCAGAATCACCGCCACTTCCTTCACAGTGCATAGGACATACATAGGCAGAAGTGTATTCTTTACCTGTTTTATCTATTTCTGAACTATTTGAAGAGCAGGCAGTCAGAGAGCCTATTAAAAGTAGCATCATTGATGCTTTAAAAATTATTGATTTCATTACTTTTTATCGTTGATTTTATTGAAAACAGACGCATTGCAGCCTGCAATAATTGAAAAATGCCAAATGGCATCAAGGAAAAAGTAGTGGTATTATATTAGAAATGTCTGGTGTAATACCAGAAGTACTCTGCCAGCTTGTTCATCTGGTGGAGGATTATAGTGAATGATATCACTTTTGATTTCAGGAATTATCGTTGCAACTAATTTTGCATATGGTTTTATTCCTAATACAAGGTTTTGAACTTGGTTAGTAATAACGGGAATGTTTTGAGTTGAAGTTTCAGCTTTAATTGAAGCATCAGAACAACATTTCTTTTTGGTGAGAGAAACTGGATTGTTTTTAGAATTGCAAACATCACTTTCTTTCATCTCAACACACTTCTGAGCCTCACCAACAAAGCTGATAGTCTTTACTTCACCTTGGCATAGGTGCATATTGAGAGTAAATCCAAACGAGCTAAACAGTACGATACTACATAGTAGTAATGCTACACTTTTCACATATGATTGCTTTGAACTCACGTCCGCAAATATAGGTAAAAAGTATAAAGCCTGCTTAGTGCGTTATATTCACAGCTAAATAGGTTAAGAGAATTAAATCAATTTTTAATTTAACTCCTTCTAATGATGTTAAGAACTTCAATACCTTATCAAGTTCGATGGCTGTGCTAACATATGCGTGTTTCACCAATATTTACTCCCGCATTAAAAAGGCCGTAACTGCCATTAAATTAGTTTTTTACGGCCTTTAAATATAGCCTTTAGGGTGCTATGTTCGTTGTCAGCAATAACTAAACTTTTTAAGACTTAATGCTAAGATAGAGGATTTAATAAATATATAATCTGAGTAGTACTTCTTCAATTTACCACTTCAGTCACTACTGACTTTAGTTAATCTATTCAAACAACTATTTTCTAAAGTATTCGCCTGAATACAACCCCTCAAAAAGTGAGTTTTGGCTGCAACTCTGTATAATAAGGGGCGCAGATATAATGATAAAACGGTTATACTTTTATAGTGTAACCGTTTTTTGTTTTGTCAAGAAAAAGTATCCCGTAAAGTAAAAATTACAATGGTCTCATCTATAAGGAGTAACCTCTTTCAAATATCAAGGATCCCGCTCTTTGTGTGACATATAGTATGTTACTTCAGCAACATCCACTAGAACAATTACCGTTTTCCTGAATAGGTGGGCATGGAACAGACCCATAAGAGCAGTAAACACAGCAATCTCCTTGAAGAGGTTTCAATAGGGTGTGGCAGTTCTCACATTCATAGAAGTACTGACAAGCATCAGTTGGCATGGTTTCAATTTTCTCATGCCCACAGTCTGGGCAAGTCAGTTTTGATTCAAGGGTAATTTGCTTTTCCATTTATTTCTTTGCTTTTCTGACTGAATAGCCTGTTTCTTTTTCTATATGATCTGATATTTGTTCAACATCAGTTATCGTAGGATCAAACACGATTACAGCGGATTCATTCTCATAGTCTGAAGTGGCAGATTTAACTCCATCAACCTCAGAGGAAGCGGTATTTACGTGTACTTCACATCCAGTACAAGTCATTCCTGTTACATCTAACTTTACAGTAGTGAAATCTCCACCTGCAGCAACATGCACTTCCTGTGCTGGAAGCAGATAATGAGAGTAAGAAGGGAATCCAATGGAGAGCATTGCAAAAAGAGTAATACCAATCAAGAATGGGCGGCCTTCATAGAATCGTGGTTTTCGCTTTACTTCACATCCACAACTATCTTCTGCTTTAGGTTTCAAATTAATATACCATGCATAGCCAATAGCAAGTACTGCAAATCCGATTAAATACGGGCGCAATGGTTCTATCCAACTTAAACTTGCTGAAAAACTCCCAATACCTGCAATTGCTGCTACAACAGGAGCAATGCAACATGAAGAAGCTGCAATGGCCGCTATCAAGCCTGTAGATGATGCTCTTTTTTGTTGTTTTTCACTCATGCCGTTGTTGTTAGGCTTTCTAGTTTCATCTGCTCCATGAGTTTAAGTATGAATTGATTTCCAATTGTATTAAGGCTATAGAAGATTGTCTGTGCTTGTCTTCTACTTTTAATCATTCCTCCTTCCCTTAATTTTTTCAAATGCTGAGATACTGCAGGCATGGACATTTCAAGGACATCACTGAAATCACAAACACATAGCTCATCATCTTGAGAGATGAGGACCAGAATCTTAAGTCTAGTTGGATTGCCAGCCAAACTGAGTAATTCGCTCTGTTCCAGGATTGCTGAATTGTTTTCTTCCAGAATGCTTTTTGAATGTTCAATTTGTGATTGGTCTTTGTATGTTCTAATGCAATAATCCATTGTACTTGCAAAGATACTTAATTAAGCAGATGCTTAAGTAACGAATTTGTCTTTTTCCTATACTTCAATTTGTAACGAAAGTAATTGCTGCAAATTTTAAGTAACCCGTATCAAACTGTGATCAGATGCGCCACCATCACCCCTTTCAACAACTATATTTCAATGAAACCACAAGAACGTATCGTTTCAAAAGATGAGTTATGGCTGCAACTCTGTATAACAAGGGGCGCATAGATAACAACCTTCCAAGATTTCTTGGAAGGTTTTTTTATGCCTATTCCTTCTAGTTTTCAAGTGCTCCTTAATTAAGCTAGTACTTGTTTTCTACTAGTAAATATTTCTGCTTCCTTAGTTTAAATGATATTCCAATCTGACTTACCTGTATAACATCGTTGTCATCGTTGCTTTCTAAAGGAATGAAGAATCCATCTAGCTGATCAGAGTTGGTATAAACAAAACCTGTAGTGGCATATAATTTCATCCAGTAGTTAATAGCGTGCTATCTTTAGACTTGGAGCTAAAGTGGCTGCAATCCCGCTAGACTTCATTTTAGCATCTACCAATTCACCTCCTTCACGAACAGGAACGAAATATTCATCTCCCCATTTATTATAAAGGCTAAGTGCTGTTTCATTATTAAAAAAACCTCCAGTTGTATTGAAAGCAATGGCTCCAATAGCCACCTAGGGCCCAATTTCAAAAAAATCTCTTCTACCTATACTAAGGGTATAATCCAAGACAAAAAAAGTTCCGATTACATTACTAGAAAAGAATAATCCGGTGTTATCCGGATCCTTAAAATTCTTAGACAAAATAGCACCACCCGCTAATCTTTGAATGAACAGCTCTGACCCAATTCCAAACTTCTTTGCAGCTGCGTAACGATATCCTCCTCTGAATCCAATACCTGATTTTGTATTTGCATCCATATAGCTGAGAGGTACATCTATTCATGCATGAAATGATTGCCTATACATCTGAGCATATGCTGCTGATAAAAGGTGACAGAAAAGTAATAATAAGAATACTCTTATGTTCTTACACATGGATTGGCACAAAGCTACGAGCATTTTAACTTACTTAAATCATTTGATAACCCACACTATTACTTTTTGACTAGTTCTCTGTCTGGGGTTGGTGACATCTCGCTATTATCTACATCTTCAAAACCATATGTCATAGAAAATATTTCCTTTGCATCGACGTTAGTAAACTACCGAATGAAATTAGTTCAAAACCTCCTACTTATTGTTGGTATCTGCACCCTATTATCTGCTTGCAGGAAGGAGAGTTTCACTACATCGTCTAGCGATACCATACAAGTTAATACAGACACTTTATGGTTTGATACGGTCTTTACCAAAGTAACTGAACGCCTTCCTCTTTCAGCCAACAAACAAATCCTACTATACAACCCCCATTCGGAATCAATACGAACGAATATCCGCTTGGGTGGAGGTGAAAATTCGCATTTCAGATTGAACGTAGATGGCGAATCTGGACATATTTTTTCTGACATTGAAATACTTCCAAATGACAGTATTTTTCTGTTTTTGGAAGTACATCCAGATCCAAATAATAACAGCCCTGATTTCAATCCACTTATCATCAGAGATTCGATACTCTACAGTACTAACGGCAACGATAGTAAAACCATGCTCATTGGTTGGGGACAAGACGCTCATTATATCTTTAGGGATAGTATAGAACAAGATACTACCTGGGCAAATGCTAATTTACCTATTGTGATTTACGGCTATTGCTATGTAAAACCCGATGTAAAATTGACTATCGAAAAGGGAATGCAAATACATAGTGCCCCCAGAAGCTGGCTATTCGTAGAAGGAGAACTTGAAGTAAGAGGTACTAAAGACGAGCCAGTACTAATGCAAGGTGACCGCTTGCAGCCTGATTGGGAGGAACGTCCTGGTCAATGGGGAGGAATATGGTTTAACTGGCCGACTTACGGAAGCTTTATAGAACATGCCATTATAAAAAATGGTACGGTCGGTATCTATTGTGATACTATTCCTGGTGAACCCGATAGTGAAAATGTGACTATCAGCAAGACAATGATTAGAAACATGAGCTTTGACGGTGTAGCAGGTAGAGGCAGTCGAATCATTATGCAGAACAGCATATCGGCTGATTGTGGCAGATATACATTTCTAGCACAAGAAGGAGGAGACTATTACTTGAGAAATAATACGTTCTATACTGGCAGACTAAGCTCTATCCGGAATACACAGACATTTGGCTACACCAATAGAACCCGGGATGAGTTTGGAAGGGTACTTGCGGTATATCCCATTCGTTATGACTTTAGAAATAATATAATTTATGGGACCAACCTTGAAGGTGAAATTGTAGGAGACGTAGATACAACTGGCAACCTATTGGGACAACCGAGTTTGATACAAAATAACCTCATTTCTACTGAGGAATCAAATGTCTATGGAATTGGGAATAACATATTGAATAAGGACCCTTTATTTATAGATACTGACGTATACAATTACGACTTAGATTCTCTTTCTCCCGCTAAAGACAAAGGTCAAGAGCTAACTCCAAGAATACTAGATGATTATTCTGACAGGCCTAGAATAGACCCAATTGATATTGGTGCTTTTGAAGTGCAGAAGTAAATACTAGGCAACAAGTAGAATGTGCTGAACAACGGTCATACCCAGCTTCTAATCCAGAGAAGAATTGCTTACCTCCAACAGTTTTTCTATCATACTGTCCCAAGTAAAGCGTTTTCGTTCCTCATTTATGTTGGATATAAATTCTTGCTCTCTACCGTTGTCATAAAAGTCTAAAATAGCATCTGCTATTTGTTTTGTGTCTATAGCTGTAACATATCCTACTTTTTGATCTGGAACAAGTTCTGATAATCCTCCTACGTCAGTAACTAACATTGGTTTATGGTAGTAGTAAGCTATCTGCGTAACTCCACTTTGGGTTGCTGTTTTATAGGTTTGCACCACCAAGTCTGACGCACAGAAATAGGAACTTACCTCGCTGTCTGGAATGAAATCGCTGACTTGAAAAATAGCATCCTTCATTCCATGTTTTTCAATAATGGACTCATACAACTCTGGGCTATCATAATACTCACCAGCAATAATTAGTTTAATTCCTTTTTTTTGTATTCTGGCATCTGAAAATGCCTCGAGTAAAACATCTAAACCTTTATACTTTCTAATGAAACCGAAGAATAAAAGATATTTATCATCTTTATTCAGTCCAAGTTTCTCCCTAGCATTATGTTTTTCTATTGATTCCCCAAAACTTTCATACATAGGATGAGGATTATACGCTTTAGGTTGAGCAACCTTAAAGGTATTGAGGTCCTCAAGCACTGCCTTACTCATTGTTACAAAACCATCACAGCTTCCTAAAAAATACCTTGTAAGCGGTTTGTCTATAAGAGTAGGTTCGTGGGGAATGATATTATCCGTTATAGCAACAATCCGTGATACTTTATTCCTTCTCACAATTCTAGCTATCGTACCAAGACAAGGAGATATAAATGGAATCCAATACCTAAATAGGACAAGATCAGCTTCCATTTTTTTGATACGTAAGCCTTCCCTTATCCAATTGAATGGATTTATAGAGTTTACAGTGACTTCAATATCAAGATGCTCAGCTCTTACCTCGTCTGAATACTGTGTTTTACCTGGGAATAGAAACTTAGGGTACTGTAGACTGAAAGTGATTATTTTTACTTCGTGTCCTGCTTGTTGAAGCTTGGTTGCGAGAAGTTCATTGAAAGTAGTGATACCTCCACCACGAAGTGGATATGCAGACCCAACAATAACTACACGTTTACCCAAGACCTATTTTCTCTTCAATTTCGTATTGATTTCTGTTAGGAGCATTTCTACTAATCATCTCAGCTAAAAATCCACCCATGAACAATTGAGACCCAACGATAAGCATAGTTAGGGCTAAATAAAACAAAGGGTTGTTGGTTACTAAGGTCTGACTAACTCCTAAGTACAGAGCTATGAATTTGTCAATCAAGACATACGCTGTCAACCCAAATCCTATCAAAAATGCTACAGCTCCCCAAAAACCAAAAAAGTGCATCGGTCGCTTACCAAATCGAGAAACAAAAATGATACTTAGCAAATCCAACGGACCTCTAACGAATCTACTCAAGCCAAATTTGGTAGTCCCGTACTTTCGGGCTTGATGTTGCACTACCTTTTCTCCAATACGTTTGTACCCTGCACGGTGAGCCATCACAGGAATATAGCGGTGCATTTCTCCATACACTTCTACGCTTTTCACTACTTCATTTCGGTATGCTTTTAATCCGCAATTGAAATCATGAAGATAGATTCCACTCATTTGACGTGTAGCCCAATTATACAGTTTAGTTGGTATAGTCTTAGTAATGGGATCAAATCTTTTCTGTTTCCAACCACTAACTAAATCAAAGTTATCTTCCCATAACATGCGATGCATTTCTGGTAACTCTTCTGGACTATCTTGCAGATCTGCATCCATAGTAAAAACGGAATCTCCTTCTACCACAGCAAAACCTTCATTTAGAGCTGCAGATTTACCATAGTTTCTTCTAAATCTAATTCCTTTTACCTCAGAATGATTGGTCTTTAAACCCTCAATAATTTCCCAAGAATTATCTGTAGATCCATCATCTATGAATACGATCTCGTAGGAAAAATTATGCTCATCCATTACTCGTTTTATCCAAGCAAGTAATTCTGGAAGCGATTCTGCTTCGTTGAGCAATGGTATGACAATAGATATATCCATTTAATTTCCTAAATCCTCTATTTCTATTATTTCCTCGTCCTTTTTACTTTTTTGAACTGCCCCTATAACTAGAGCAAGGATAGCATACCAAAACAACCCTATTCCAGTTTGCTTTGCAGCCCCTAAAACTCCTGTAGTCCTGTTAGCATTGTCCTCTTTCATTTTTTCTATAGTTTGATCTATAGCTTCCTGAGGCGTTCCCATATCCTCCATCAATGTCTCTGTATTTCTTGCCACTTCTTCATACAGCTCTTGCTCCCAAGTAGGGTCAATTACGGTAAGAAATATTATGTTAAATAAAAAAACAATAACTGCAGAAACAACTGCTGTAATAAAGGCAGCATTGAATGCGTTTCCGAATTTATAGGGAGAAAAATTAGCTTTAGTATCTCTTGCACCCAAGATCATAAAGACTATAGGTACTGCAAGTAAAGTGACAGCAAAAGAAACAATCCAACCTTTGGTACTCCCAAAAAACATAGGATCAATGGCATAGATAATTAGAAATATGAGAATGTTAGCAATTCCCATTTTCACCCCCCAATTGATTGCCGGTTTGTATAATTTCATATTAATTAGTTATTCAGTTCTGCTTTATTGTTTGCTATAACGGCTAACACCTTGCCTTTCTGTACTCTATTCCATTCGTGCGAATTTTTCGAAAGTGAGCCGTTGGTAGATTTGTCAAAAGTCCATTCTTCAGTCAAAGAAAATACAGATAAGTTCGCTTTTTGACCTGTTGCAATTTCAGATTTACCTAACCCTAGAACCATATGCGGACCTGTCGTTAAACATTCCACAAACCTATCTACGGTAATATCATCAGACAAGTATTTCACAAACCAAGGTAGGGTTTGCTGTAATCCAAGTGCACCAAATTCTGCGTAATCAAATTCCATTACCTTGCCTTCAATATTATGAGGAGTATGGTTAGTGCATATCGCATCTATAGTACCATCATTTACTCCTTCTATTAAGGCCTGTCTATCTTCTTTTGATCGAAGCGGCGGATATAATTTAAAGTTTTCATCAAACCCTAGCACTTCATTGTCCGTAAAACATAGATTGAAAATGGAAACGTCACAAGTTATCTCTAAACCTTCTTTTTTCGCAGATCGAATCATTTGCACTGATTCTAATGTACTGATGCAAGAAAAATGAATCTTACTATCACAATATCTGGCAACTTCTATCTGTTCCTTCAAATTAAGATACTCCGCGATTGCCGGGTTAGTCTTTAAACCGGTGTGCACAGTATTGCTACTTTCATTTACTAATCCACCATTCTCTAAAGATTTATCACTAGGATGTGTAATTATCAGTCCTTTGAACGGACTAGAGTACAATAATCCTTTTTTCAGTAGCCCATTACTCACAGAACAGTCTCCCGAAGTAAATGCAAGTGCTCCCGCAGCATGCATGTCATATAATTCAGCTAAATTTTCAGAATTATCACGATCAGCTAATTGACCTGTTGGTAAAACACTAACCGAGTGACTTTTTGTACTGTTCAAAACATAAAGTACAGATGCTTTGTCCGCTATTGGAGGTTGACTATTGGGAAGTGTAGTAATTGCAGTGAATCCTCCTAATGCCGCACAGTCTTGGAGATTAGAAAGGGTGTCTCTGTACTCCATTCCAGGATCTGGCAGATGACATCTGAGATCAGTCCAACCTGAGGAAACTACAATATCTTTCCCTTCTACGATGGTTTCGAATTCTCCTTTAATATTAGGGCCAATATTCTCAATTCTTCCATCAACAATAGCAATGTCTATCTGTTGATTATGATGTTGATGTCCTAAATCAATCAACCTTGCATTTCGAATAAGAAAAGATGCTGGCACGCTTTTACTTTAAGTCTTTAAAAACCTCAACAAAAGTACCTCGATAAGAAGAAATAACAAACTCAAAGCTAGGAACAGTTTCCATAATGACTTGCCACTGCTCACTTGATCTACAGTTGATTTCAGTTCAGAGAAATTTTCAGAAACTATATTGATCTCTCCAAGCCCATTCTCCAGTTCTTCATCTGAATAGAATTTCTGTTTAGATTCCATCCTTTTATAGTTTAAAGCCAGCCTTCCTACATCATTTTTTGATCTATTTCGTAAAGTAAAAACTCCAGCTTCGACTACCTCGTCATTCAGCCAGACTCTGGTCCCATTCTTATTCGGTGCAGTTTCTAACACGATATTATTATCTCCTTGATCCAAGTATAGCTGTTGACTCTGGTCTGAAGTTACTATCGGTATTGGCTCTTTGCTATGTACCGAAGCTGCAAGATAACGTTGTTCGTTTCTGCTAAAAGCCATCTTTAGCATAGAGAGTACAAAAATTTCGTGGTCAACAATTGTACTATAATCAGAAGATAATGGCATTGCGAACTGGAATACCACACCAGTACCCACAGGTGTACTAGTTAAAATAGAACTTCCGTCTTTAAGTTTGAGCAAAACTTTTGATCTTGCACTTCTTTGCATTTCAAAGCTTTTAAAGACTTTGGGTAATCTTACATTTTTAGGAACTCTTTTATAAACATCGGCAATAAAAGACTGATTAAGGTTTTCAGCGGAAATACTCGCGTTTCTATTTTCTTCACTCAAATAGAATGGAAGTCCCAAAGTTCTTGAAAACTCCGAATATTTATCTGACCTTGCTGACGGAATTACTAAAACAGCACCCCCAGACTGAAGAAACTGGCCAAGTTGCTCAGTTAATCCACTGGTGATTGAAGGGAGACTATTTAAAATAATAAAATCAAAAGTACCAAGCTGAGAATAATTCACTTCACCTGCCTTAGCCTCTGTTAACTCAAATGATTGACTTTTTTGAAACAGCTTTTGCAAAGATTTTGAACTTTCACCAATACTTAAAACTTGAATACTAGGTTTAACTAAAAGCGAGAAGAAATAACTATTATCAAATACAACTGGGACATCAGAAATACTAAATTCTCCTTCAATCCAACCAGCCTGCGTTGTGCTTATTTCCATCTCAAAAGTTTCAGAACTTTGGGCTACAAGACCAAAGCTCTCGAAGCCTTGCTGTACCTCGTTTACCTTCAGAGTTATCGTAGATGACTCAACATCAGAATCCCCATTGTTAGTTACTTTAACATAAATCTTTAATGGGCTCCCCGGCTTAACAATAGGGGCATCTATCCAAGCTGTATCGATAGATAAATTCTGTGAGGATACGGGCATCATTTTGACTGCATTGAGCACAGATGATGAGTCAAAATCCACAACCAATTCACTTTTGTTTTTTTGAAAATCCGATATTAAAAAAACGTGATGTGCACCATAACCTTCGATCTGCTTCACTCTTTTAGCTCGTTCCAAGACTAGCTTTAAGTCATTTGCAAAATAATCCGACTCTAAATTATCTACTAAACTCTCAGCTTGCTCAGGAGCGAATACCTTATTTATATATGGACTGAGTCTATTATCTAAAAACTGCACATCTATATCGTTAGGTAGCATATCCAAAATATCTCTTGCTATGTTCTTTCCATTTTCAAACAGTTGACCATCCTCGCCTTCAGCAAGCATACTTTGAGAATTGTCTAAATAAATGCTGACTAAAGATTTACCATTCTCAATATTAGTCTTGGGTATAAAAGGCCTAGCAAAAGCAAGTATTAAGAAAGCAAGAGCTAGAAGTCTAGATAATAACACTAGCCACTTTTTAATCTGCCTTGTCTTTCTACTTTGAGTATGAAGCTCCTTAAGCATTTCCACATTGGAAAATGTAACACGCTTATACTTTCTCAGGTTAAACAAATGAATGAGAATTGGAATCAGAAGCAACCCCAATGCCCACAAAAAGGACGGTTCGTAAAATGTCATTCGTACTGCGAATTTAGTATGACAAAGAGTTAAATCTCTATCTTTAGAATAAACTCTCGATGTGATTGAAATATTATCATTACAGTATTACTATTTCCTTCCAAATGTTCGGTAAATTAGGTAAGCTGTGCTGGGTATTAATACAACATTCAACTTAAAAGAACTTCCAGGGCTTAATCCAATATTATTCGCGTAGTACTGAATAGCAACTACTAATCCTACAAAAAAGACTGTTAGAATTTTAGAGGCAAGCGTACCGTAAAAACTAGGAGTATTTTCAATTCTTGCTTTCTCGTCTGAATGAGGTTCACTTGCTTTCACAACTGTTGTCGATTCTAGATTTTTGTTCTTTGAATGATTGTAATTATACTCTTCAACCTTATCAATAAAATCGTCTCGAAAGGTCACAAATCCATGCCTGTCAATCTGGTCCGTTATCCAGATTTTAAACGGAGATTTTCTAAGTTTCAGTTTCAGATATTCGTACTCTTTCATGCTTTTACCAACGTCAATATCTGATTTGTATGAACGTATTGTTTCCCAAAGAATGAATCTCACTTTTGTTCTATTTAGTACCTTATATGGAATGTAAGTTTTTATATTCTGCTGTAGCCCGTTCTCGTACAACGTATATGTCGTTTCTCCAAGAGTAAAACCAAAAACCATCAATATACCTAAGATTAACACTCCCATAGATACCACAATTGGAGCTCCCACTAAAATTGAAAAAAACATCAAATTCATGCCAACGATGGTCGCTAGAGCTATGAATCAAATTGGGTTAGATGAAAAGCTATTTGTAGTAAACTTCGCTAATTTTTGGTTTGACATTATTTCAAAAATAAAAAGAACAAATGATTCAATATTTCAACTCTATCATAGCCCAACTGTATTCTAATTTTATACTCGTAGATTTGCCTGATTTCAAGTGAAACTTTCTGTCGTCATAGTAAACTATAATGTTAAGCACTTTCTTGAGCAGTGTCTCAAATCAGTGATTACCACTTGTGAAGACATCTCTTCCGAAATATTTGTGGTGGACAACAACTCTGTAGATGGATCAGTAGCTATGGTTAAGGATCTTTTCCCTTCAGTTCACGTCATAGCCAATAAGGAAAATACAGGATTTAGTAAGGCAAATAATCAGGCCATAAAAAGGTCAACCGGCGAATATGTTCTCTTGCTCAATCCAGATACTATAGTGCCAGAAAATTGTTTTTCAAAACTATTATCTTTCGCTGATTCTAAACCAAAGTTGGGTGCTTGTGGGGTAAAAATGGTAGATGGTCAAGGCACGTATCTACCTGAGAGTAAACGTGGTCTACCAACTCCTGAGGTGGCTTTTTACAAAATGATAGGCCTAAACAAACTATTCCCAAACTCTAAGAAATTTGGCAAGTATCACTTAGGTTTTCTAAACAAGGATGAGAACCATAAAGTGGATATTTTGGCAGGAGCATTTATGCTGATGCGAAAAAAAGCCTTAGATCAAGTTGGACTGCTAGACGAGACTTTTTTCATGTATGGAGAAGACATTGATTTAAGTTATAGAATCACAAAAGGTGGCTGGGAAAATTACTACTTCGCTGAAACTAGTATCATTCACTATAAAGGAGAAAGCACCAAAAAACTGAGTGTAAACTACGTAAAAGTGTTTTACAAAGCGATGGTGATTTTTGCGGAGAAACATTACTCTGGGCAGAACAAAAAGCTATTTACTTTTCTTATCAATTCTTCTATCTACGCTCGTGCAGGGGTGGCTCTAATTTCAAATAGCATCAAAAAACTCTGGATGCCAGCACTAGAAGCTTTATTGATATTTTTTACCTTGTATTTTCTAAAAGAATATTGGGAAGAGCATATAAAATACATCAAATCCTACCCAAGGGAAATGATGACGATTCACCTACCCTATTATACTGCAGTTTGGACTGCGAGTATCTGGTCTACAGGAAATTATAGGCACCCTTTCGATTTAAGTAAATTGCTAAAAGGAATCGGGATAGGAGTGCTTTTTATTCTAATTATTTACGGTCTTTTACCCAATCATCTTCATTTCAGTCGAGGAATAATCCTTTTTGGCTCATTGTCAATCACTGCTGTACTTTTTGCCTGGAGAACAGTTCTTCATTACTTAAAATTCAAAAGCATAAATCTCTCAAATCAAGTAAATACAATAAGTCTTTTGGTTGGAAGTGAAAAAAAATGGGAACAAGTAAATAATATACTTCAGTCCTATGACCGAAACTACCAACAAATAGGATTTGTAAACAGTAGTGATAGAAATCACGAAAAATGGTTAGGAGATTTGGACCAACTTCAAGAGATTATAAAAATATATGAGGTAGACGAGGTTATATTTAGTACTGATACTATTTCTACAGAAGACACCATCACTATAATGAATGAATTAGGCCCACAGATCAACTACTATACTATTCCTGCTGAAAGTAGTTTTGTAATAGGCAGTCATTCAAAAAATGATAACGGTTTATACTTTGGACAACAAATTGAACTAAATTTATCAAAGCGTGAGTTTAGAACTCAAAAGAGGCTTTTTGATTTATCTTGGGCTCTTCTTTCAATCCTTTTATCGCCCTTGTTCTTACTTTTCAGTAAATCAAGAAACTGGACTATGAATGCTGTGAATGTACTCTTAGCTAGAAAAACGTGGATTGGGTATGCTTCAGATGCCAAGAATCTACCTAAACTACCTAATGGAGTGTATAACACTGCATCCCACTTGGCACTGAACAACAGTGATTTTCACGAAAATCTAGACCAATTATATGCTCGAAATTATTCTGTTATGAGCGATTTGAGGACACTTCTAACCAAGTGATTTTTTCACTATATCAGCGATAAGTTTTCCTTCCGCTTTCCCTTTTAGTTTGCCATTTGCCATACCCATTACTTTACCCATGTCTTTCATCGAAGAGGCTCCAGTTTGACTAATGATTTCGGCAATAACTACCTGCACATCTTCTTCACTCATTTGTTCTGGAAGGAATTTTTCTATCACTAAAAGTTCTTCTTCCTCTATTTTTTGCAAGTCATCTCTTCCCTGCTCTTTGTATATTGTAATCGAGTCCTTTCTCTGTTTTGCCATCTTAGTTAAAGCAACAAGTTCGTCCGCTTCTGTCACTTCCGATTTTCCCTCTTGAGTTTGCAATAACAATAGAGCAGCTTTAATAGCTCTCAAACCTCGAAGTGTAGCCGCATCTTTAGCTTTCATGGCTACTTTCATTTCAGACATTATTTGTTCTGATAAATTCATAGCCACAAAAATAAAGCACTACTAAGAAAAGCATCATAGTTCATAGCTAAAACAGACGATTTAGACCTAAAAATGAGGTTGTTACCAATCGCCACGTTAACATTCATTTCTGACCTTGGATAATTACAACTCACCGAAAGGAAAAGATTCCCTCACGTCCGATATTTATCTTGCAACTAGATAAAAAGGAGGAAAAACCTGAAAACTAAAGAACTAATTGAATATCATATGGCAAAATTCTCAGAGCGGCGAATAACATTAGTTTATCGATTATGTATTCTCACTGGTTTATTGACCATGGTATGGGGTCAAACGACATTTCTAATTGGCATGACCAATTTAGCTGCTATTCTTTGTATATCATCCATAACCTACCTCTGCTCCCTAACTCTTTGTAATGATCAACATCTAAATTTTGCAAGGCATATCTATATGATAACCTTCATCTGGAATGAATGGATTTGTATTCAAACCATTCGTGCCTGAAGATTTACTAAGCGGGTTAGAAAACACCATCAACGGAAGAATGCTTTCCCTTAGCTAGTAGTGTATTATTTCAAGAAAGGCATTCTAACCACTTCTGCCTTCAATTGTTTCTTTCGAACCGCAACAAATATTTCACTTCCTGATTGGGAAAATTCTGGTGTAACATATCCTGTACCTATTGCTTCTCCTAAACTTGGACTTTGAGTACCACTACACACCTCTCCTATTCCATTACCTGACGCATCAACAAGAGAATATCCTTGTCTTGGGATCCCTCGTTCCAGCATCTTAAAACCAACAAGCTTTCTTTTCACGCCATTAGTTTTCAAGTCTTGATGATACTCCTGATGCACAAATGGCTCATCAAACTTTGTAATCCAACCTAGACCTGCTTCTATTGGTGAAGTGCTATCGTTGATTTCATTTCCGTACAAGCAATATCCTTTTTCCAAACGCAGTGTATCTCTAGCAGCTAAACCACACGGCACGATGTCAAATTCTTTACCTGCTTCCATTACTGCATCCCAAACCATTTCAGCATCCTTGTTCCAAACATAAAGTTCGAAACCACCACTCCCTGTATAACCAGTGTTACTAATAACAACATCGTCACTTCCTGCACATGCTCCCGCAGCAAAATGATAAAACTTGATCTCGTCTAAATTTATATCTGTAAGTTTTTGAACTACTTTGATAGCGTTTGGTCCTTGTACAGCGAGCAGAGATATGTCATCTGACATATCTTCTAGTTCACAGTCAAAACCGTTTGCCTCTTTCTGTGTCATTATCCAATCCCAATCCTTAACTATGTTACTTGCATTGACAACAAGTGTGTACTCATCTGAATTCCATCTGTAAACAATCAAATCATCAACGATTCCATCATCTTCATTTGGCATACAGTTATACTGTGCCTGCATGTCCACCACCTTGCTGATATTATTAGAACAGATCCACGCCACAAGTGCTTCTGCATCTTTTCCTTTTACAGAAAACTCACCCATATGGCTCACATCAAACATTCCTACGCTATCACGAACAGCATGATGCTCAAGAGATAATCCTGAGTATTGCAAAGGCATTTCATAACCGGCAAAAGGCACCATTTTAGCACCGAGGGATAAATGTTTGTTGTAAAGTGAGGTCCTCTTTAGAGCATGGGTTTCTGCAGACATAAGTGCAAATCTAGCAATAAATACTAGCATTAGTCAATTCTGATATCCCAAATTATGAAGTCTTATTCTGTGGCTATGAGAAGGAATTCCGTACTCGAATTATCTTCTCCAAACCTTCCAAATCTTGGTTGTGGAGTTACCTTCTGAAGCATAACCCTAATTTCAGAAAAACTTAAAATCCCATCTTTATCAAATCCGCCTTTTGAATCCAATGCTTCGATCAATTTAGCAGCAAAAGGTGAATGATTTCCACTACCGTCTGGAACATATTCTTTACCTCCACTAGTTATATATTTCACGGTAGGACAAGACAGATGCCTTTTCATATAGACGTTATTGGGAGCAGAGGAATAAATGTCACTTTGAAAATCAGGTTGAACCTTGTCCAGACATACCCCTTCTCCCAATGAAGTACTTTGACTTTCTATGGTGCCACTGAAACAAGCATCAATAAGCAAGATAATGTTTTTACATTGATAGTTTTTTAGCAATCCTATTAATCTGTTGTGATCAAAATAAGAAGATTTAGACGGATCATCTTGTGCCAATTTAGAGTCTGACAAAACCCACTTTGTCAAACTTCACACTTCCAATTATTTGGTTTTCCTGATCAGCACCTTTCGCATTAATATCATACACTGTTAGTACACTAGCGTTTTCCTGCTCATACACCCCTTGTTCACTCCCAGCTGCTATGGTGACTAAGTAGCTGCTATCCTCTTGAAGTTCCATACTTGTCATGGAAAAAATACTAGAAACAGTATCTAAGTCAGCAGCCTGGATACCCATAAAAATAAAAATACCCCAGAAAAAAAGTATAAGATGCTGAATCGAACTGAATTGAGTAGAAGGGGATTTGAAATTCGTTGATCTAGCTGGATAATTCATTGTCTTCATTTTCAGGTTAGCAAAGCTAAATTGACACTATAGAATAGTTTATTATTCGCCCAAAACACTTGAGGTTTTAGTTCTCACTAACTCTATATTCATTCCCTTTAGCGGGATGAAGGTAAATGATTTAGAAGATTTTTAATAATGATATACAGACAAAAGAATCAAAGGAGTCTAGGCTTACAGATAATTTCTATAGCTTTTATGAGTGACAAACTACAATTCTTTGAACTGCTGAAAGAATGCAGAATTGTCTTGTTGGTCTGTAAACAACTCCAAGATAGCAGCCCCTTTATGTCGATGCAAGTCAGACAAACCCTCAGCAAAACTTACCATAGAATCCCCTGTGAAATATGCAACGTTAAAATGTGATGCAAGATACTTAGCCTTAAATTGATGAGGAGTGGTTTGATAAGTTTGAGCTACACCCATTTTATCTGGACCCGGAATCATATTGAAAATTCCTCCAGAGTTATTGTTTAGTATAATGATCTTAAGATTCGCTGGAATTGAATTCTGAAACAAAGCATTGACATCATAGAAGTAGGATATGTCACCAGTCAATAGATAAACTGATTTATCCGTAACCAGTGAATTACCCAAAGCAGTGCTGGTGCAGCCATCTATCCCACTCGTTCCTCGATTCGCATAAACGAGGCAATCATTGACTTCTCTATTCAGCAAGAATGAAACATACCTTACTGGCATACTATTCCCAGGGTGAAGGATTGCTTTGTTTGGTAGTTTACTCAGTATATAGTTTACCGCTGTGAATTCATTATAACTGTCCCAAGCTAAGGACGAGAAACGTTGCTCAAATTCATCGGTCAATCGCTGCCAATCCGCTCTGTACTGAATATTCTTTTCGGTCTGTACAGTTTTGATTGTAGTTCTTATCTTCTCAGGGTGAAGAATAATCGGCTCAGTTTTGAACATCGATCCTACTTCAGCATAACTTGAAATATGGAAATGATGTTCTGGTTGATGAATTTGTAAAAACCGTTTTACCCCTTTAGAAACCGTAGTTGTGCCTGTAGAAATCAAAATATCAGGCTTGAGAATCTTCAGATATTCTAATCCTCCCTTTTTACTTTGTGCGGAAAACAGAAGTGAATCCCAATAGTGAATACTGCTAGACCTATTGGATGTAATGTCTGAAAGGATTACTGAGGATTGGTCATCTAGGATATGGATATTTTCCCCATCATCCATTCCATTAAATACCAGCACTTTTTTCCCTTTAAACGAAACTCCAGCAGACTCACTTATATCAGCCAAATGTAGCTCAACACCGTCATTAGAAGTTTCGTATCTAATGCTCTCAGCAGAAATTCCTTCTGTGGTAAAATCGTAAAACGGCTCTAGGACAGGGACGTTTATGTGGATAGGACCAGAAATCTCCTGCTGTAAACAAGCAACCACTTGATCTGCGATAGACTCAAATAGATGAGGCTCTAGATATTCATCAGGTGTAGTAAACTCTCCTCTAATGTGATTTGAAAACACCTTATTTTGTCGAATAGCTTGCCCGTCCCAGGCATCTATCTGCTCTGGAGGTCTATCTGCTGTGATCACTATAAGTGGCACTCTTGCATAAAAAGCTTCGGCAATTGCCGGATAATAATTCAGTGCTGCTGTACCACTAGTGCAACTTAATATGACCGGCTGTCTCGTTTCTTTAGCTATTCCCAAAGCTACAAATCCTGCACTTCTCTCATCTATCACGCTGTGACATTGAATTCCTGAATTGCTTAAAGCATAAACCACAGGAGCATTTCTACTACCTGGTGATACGATAGCATGCTGGCCAGGCAGTCTAGCTATAAGAGCATTAATACAGCGTTGTAGCTTCATCTAGAGAGTCCAAAAATAAGCACGAAGTTCTATACCTAGCTAACAGACCATAGCTGCTGTAGTTTTACTGCCCTAAATCGGCATATCCAAATAGGAGCGAAAAGTCATCACACCAGATCAACACATGATTGTATTGTCTAAATCTGTACTGATAGGTATGTTGTAAGAAAAACTTCCTTCTGCTGCTCTCAGATCTCCCAAATTTATGATATCATTATCTGACTGATCGGCTGATAGATAAACACGTATGTCTAGACCATTGCCTGTGCTGAAATCATTGAAAACTAACGTACGTGTATCCTTACATACACTTTCACCGTACCACTTGTATTCTTACCAGAAGTCATAAAACTTCCTCCATACAACAATAAATCTGAGTTTGAAGCATTAAACATCTCATTTGCTAATTTTGGCATTTCTTCCTGTGAACATGCAGCTAAAAATAATACGATAAGGACCATCGTGCTGCTCATTAATCTCCAATTTTTCATATCTCTTTTTTTATTAATACGGTTTGGTTAGAGTAACCGACTACGCATTCCATTTATGTGACAGTCCTCTGATTTAAATGACTCATTAGAAAGTTAGGTAGAAATCATATTTTACTGTGGTTCATATTCCAAGGAAATTTTACCTTTGAACACCTAATACATCAAAATGGCAATCGAATTAAAAATACCTTCTGTAGGGGAATCAGTAACTCAAGTAACCATAGCTGCTTGGCTAAAGGAAGACGGGGACTATGTACAGATGGATGAGGCTGTAGCAGAATTAGAAAGTGATAAAGCTACCGTAGAACTCAATGCTGAAAAAGGAGGACAACTCAAGATACTGGTAGAAGAAGGCGAAGATGTAGAAATAGGTGCGGTAGTGGCGACAATAGACACCAGTGTTGAAGCTCCAGAAGGATCTGGTGATGCAGAATCTGAAACTGAAGCACCAGCACCAAAAGAAGAAAAAGCTGCTCCTATCAAAGAAGCTCCTGCTGCCAAAGAAGAAACAAAAGCAAACTATGCTACAGGTACTCCTAGTCCTGCAGCAGCAAAAATATTAGCAGAAAAAGGAATCTCTGCTGGTGCTGTAAAAGGCACTGGAAAAGATGGCCGAATTACCAAGTACGATGCTATGATGGCTGAAGCTGGAGCATTTGACTACAGCACACCATCAGAACCTAGTCGTGAGCAAGAACGTAAGAAAATGAGTAATCTGCGGAAGACTATCGCTCGTAGGCTTGTATCTGCTAAAAACGAAACGGCAATGCTTACCACTTTCAACGAGGTGAACATGCAGCCGATATTTGATGTCAGAAAACAGTACAAAGAAAAATTCCGTGAATTGCACGGAGTAGGTCTTGGCTTTATGTCTTTCTTCACTAGAGCTTGTGCTCTTGCTCTTCAGAAATATCCAAAGGTAAATGCTTTCTTGGATGGTGAAGAAATGGTGATGAACGACTTCGTAGATGTGTCTATCGCGGTAAGTAGCCCAAAAGGACTGATGGTTCCTGTGATGCGAAATGTAGAGAACATGACGATGTGGGACATAGAGGCAGAAGTAAAACGACTTGCCCTAAAAGCAAGAGATGGGAAGCTGACTATCCCAGAAATGACGGGCGGCACCTTTACTATTACCAATGGTGGAGTATTTGGAAGTATGTTGAGTACGCCTATCATCAATCCTCCGCAAAGTGCCATCCTAGGAATGCATAACATCGTAGAGCGTGCAGTGGTAGAAAACGGAAATATAGTAGCTAGACCGGTGATGTACGTGGCCTTGAGTTATGACCACAGAATCATAGATGGAAAGGAATCTGTAGGTTTCTTGGTAACCGTGAAAAACTACCTTGAAAATCCAGAGACTATGCTGATGGGCAAAGATCCAATGGATGTGTTGTTAGGGATGTAGTTCTCGGCACACTCTGCCAAAACATCGCGACTCAACTGACTTATTTCAAGACACCAAGTTTGCTTTCAATTTTGTTAATAGGATAAGTGTTTGTGTACTGCATATCTTAGATCTATAGTCCATAAAGGATAAGAAATAAAGTATTCTGATCTAATAAAATATAAATCTCTAGTACCTTGTTATAGTTAGTATGGAATCCTATGCAGACTTTGACAGATCAGAACCTCCTCTGATATCCATCTATTTTACAGGAGAGAAAGAAACAGATCAAAACTTTGATGTTTATCTCAACGAACTTGCTAAAAATTATGAGCCAAAGGTTGCTTTCTCGCTGATCTTCGAATTGAGTAAGGCTCCTACCCCTCAGCTGAAGTACCAGCTGAAACAAGCTGCTTGGATGAAAGAAAACAAAAAACTCATACAAAGCTACTGTAATGGTGTAGCCTATGTCATTCCTAGCAAACTACTTAGAGGAGTGCTTAAATTCATTTTTAGCATCCAGAAAAACCCAGTTGACTTCAAAGTATTCTCAGCTTATAAACACGCTAAAGAGTGGGCATTGAATAAAGCTAGGAAATAACTATCCTGACTAACAGCTTTGCTTTATTTATAAAGGCAGTTGCTCTGCTCGACCTAACAGATAGTAAAACGAAAACGGTATCGTATGAGCGAATAGCGTTGAAAAGCAGGTTCAAAAAGTACTTATGAGTACCTACACCTCACTGCTTAGTTGATTTATAACGAAGTGACATGAACTACTCCAAATATCTAATGTTATCTATGTAGTATGAGAATCTTACTCACCGGAGCGTCTGGATATATTGGAAAGCGATTACTCCCTGCTTTGGTAGAAGATGGTCACCAGGTCATTTGCAGTGTCCGAGACAAAAACCGATACAATCCACCAAAATCATTACTTCCACATATCGAAATTGTAGAAGTAGATTTACTCGAAAAGGAAACTCTTGCCAATATTCCGAAGGACATAGATGGAGCTTTCTACTTGGTACATTCGATGTCCTCTTCGTCGGACTTCCAAAACTTGGAATTAAAATCTGCTCAAAACTTTAGGGAAGTTATAGATAAAACCGATGCACAACATGTAGTTTATCTGAGTGGTATCGTCAATGAATCTGAACTTTCTGAACATCTCTCTTCTCGTAAAAACGTAGAAACAGAACTTGCCAAAGGGAAATATAATTTCACCACCTTAAGGGCAGGTATCATTGTAGGATCGGGAAGTGCTTCTTTCGAAATTATGCGAGATATCGTAGAGAAGCTTCCGCTTATGATAACACCAAAATGGTTAGATACTAGATGTCAACCTATTGGAATAACTGACGTCATCCAGTTTTTATCTCAAACACTATCCAACGAAAAGACATACAACCAAGATTTTGATATCGGTGGCCCAGACATTCTTACCTACAAAGACATGCTGCTGAAATTAGGAGAAGTTCGGAACTTAAAACGTTACATTTACACGGTGCCAGTGATGACGCCTAAACTCTCCTCTTACTGGTTGTATTTTGTTACCTCAACTTCTTACAAACTGGCCATAGCCTTGGTAAACAGTATGAAAGTTGAAGTGGTTTGCAGAAATAATGATATCAATAAGATCTTAGCTATTTCACCAATTAGCTATACAACAGCCTTAGAAAAAGCCTTCAAAAAAGTAAATCAAAACGAAGTTGCTTCCAGTTGGAAAGATGCCTTCATCAGCAGTGACACTGCTTTCGACATATCAGATTTCATACAAGTACCTACTTTTGGGTGTTTCACTGATCACCAGACCAAACCATATGTCGATCGAGAATCGTGTATAGAAAACATTTGGAAGATAGGCGGTGAAAATGGATGGTATTCGGGTAATTGGCTGTGGCAACTAAGAGGATATTTAGACAAGCTTGTTGGAGGAGTAGGATTAAGAAGAGGACGAACTTCAAAGAATAGTTTAAATGCTGGAGACGCTCTAGATTTTTGGAGAGTACTGTACGCCAATAAAGAGGAAGGTAGATTATTGCTCTTTGCCGAAATGAAACTACCTGGGGAAGCTTGGTTAGAATTTAAGGTGGAAGATGGCGAACTGCGTCAAACGGCAACGTTCAGACCACTGGGTGTATTGGGCAGACTCTATTGGTATGCTGTCCTTCCATTTCACGGGTTTATATTCAATGGGATGAGCACTAAAATAGCTACTAATTAGCTATTGTTTCATTCACAGCACGATTGATTTCTTTTTGATAATAACGCCATACTCTTAACGCCTAGTGCATTACACATCCGCTATCCCACTTCATTTCATCAAACACACCCCTAGACTCTTCTTGATAGAAATAGTAGATGCGAAAACGCAATGTTTAACCCAGTCTTACTAGATTTATAGGCTAGAGAATATAATTTTCAATTGATTGGAATACTATCCTAATTGTATTTGTCAAATAATAATATACGCTGTGCCAAACAAACTATACTTCGCCCCTACACTATTAGTTATACTTCTATGTTTCAATCAGAGTAGAGCTCAGAATACTACCCAGTGGGGACCTGACGGCTATGTCAAAATACAGGAAGGATCTGGAGGCTTCGAAGCAACTCTAGACCCAGGAGACAGGTTCAGTAGGGACCACGATCAAGCTGGCGATATCAATGGGGACGGAATTATAGATCTGATCATAGGTGCTAGATCAGATGACGATGGAGCCACAGATGCGGGAGCAGCTTACATTCTATTTATGGATAGAGATGGTACCGTCCAGTCCAACCAAAAAATATCTGCCTTAGAAGGTGGATTTAACGAAACCTTACTTGAAAACAATTTCTTCGGATATGGTGTAGCAGGCATCGGAGATTATGATGGAGACAATATACCAGATGTAGCGATATCTGCTCCAGCATCTAGCAATAGAGCATTATACATCATCCATCTCAATAGAGACGGAACAGTTAAAGATTTTGTAAAAAATGTAGGCATAATCGCTCAAGGACTATCTGCCATTGGAGATATAAATAATGATGGTAGAATAGATCTAGTAGCCTGTGATCCGACTTCTGCAGTAGGAGGTAGAAGCACAGGAGCTATAAGCATCCTTTTTCTGAATAGTAACTCTGAAATTATCCCCGCAGAAACCGTATTAATTAATTCAGTAAGTGGAGGTTTTGGATCTGGATTGGCAGCAGGCGACCAATTTGGCGGTAGAGAAGTGGCTATGCTAGGCGACTTGGACAAGGACGGTACGCTAGAATTGGCTGTGGGTGCTTTTGGTTCAGACGATGGCAAAGGTGCAATTTGGATACTTTCGTTAGACAACACTACTTTTAATGTAGCCTCTAAACTAAAAATAACTGCAGGACTCAATGGTTTTGAAGACACACTGACTGTAAGTAGCAATCCCAATGGGACCAATGGAGCTAGCTTCGGACATGCACTATGCAAAGTAGGAGACTTGAATGGAGACGGCATCCCAGACCTGATGACTGGTGCTAATCAACAAAATGAAGGATGGGGATATATCCTATATCTGAATGAAGATAAAACGGTGAAGACCTATACTAGATTAACTATAGATGAAGGCGGTTTTGACTTTTCGTTTACGCCAGCAGAGCGATTCTCGCGTTCTATATCTTTTCTTGGTGACCTTAGAGGTGACGGGACGGTGGCAGTGAATTATGGCGGCGGAGCTGGAGGAGAAGGTGCTCAAGGAGCTACTGGTGCGTTATATGTGCTATTCTTTAAGCCTTGCGAGTTCACACAAGTAAGTGGATTTCAGAGATGGCAAGGAGGTAATACCTTGTTCACCAACTGGAGCCACAGAAATCAAGCCCTGACGGGTGACTCACTGACCTTTGAGCAATGTACATTCAAATCATTTGAAACCGGGGCATCGCAGATGACCTATAATTTCAATGACGGAAGATGCATCTGTATAGACTCTAATGCAACTTTAACAGAGAGTACAGAGCTAAGTAATGCGTACACCAATACTTGCAACACTGGGTCTAATACTGCTAATATTCCTGAAATTTCTGAACCGAATGCGATTCGGATCTATCCTAACCCCACTTCTGGGAAATTCCATTTCGGGATAAACTTAACGAAACACGAGTATGCAGTTGATTTATTCTCAATTCGAGGTGAGCTACTTGATAATTTCAACTTATCTCAAAACGAAAATACAATAGACCTATCCAGCTATGAATGTGGAGTATATGTCTTGAGGTTTGATGTGAATGGCGAGCTACATACTCATCGCGTAATCAAGCAATAAAGACTAACACTACCACTGAGTTTAGTTATTCTTTATTTAGATTTGTACTAAGATCATCACTCACCTTATCCAAGATCCGATTTATTTCTCGGACTCCATCTGTGAGTGCAGCAGGACCTGGTTGTAAAATGATAGCTGAATGAATTTCATACATACGATTCTCTTTTACGAAAGGAGCTTCCTCCCACCCTTCACGAGATTTCACTTTATCGGGCTTGAACATCTTGCCACACCAAGACGCGATCAACACGTCAGGTTTTCTTCTTAGCACCTCATTTGGATCTTCAAGAATCCGTCTTTTAGCATCTTGGTACTGTTTATTCTCTTCGAAAACATCAATGCCTCCACACAGCGTTATCAATTCACTTACCCAACAGATACCTGTAATTAATGGATCGTACCATTCTTCAAAATATACTCTTGGTTGGATGGCTCTTTTGCTTCCGTGTTCTCTTGCTTTCTCCAATTCAAGGACAAGACTATTTACATAGGCATCTGCTTCTTTTGCTTTTCCTACTAGAGCTCCCAATCTGAGAATCATAGACAATATACCGTCTATGGAACGGTGATTAAAACAAATTACTTCTACTCCCTCTTTGATGAGCTTCGCACAGATATCAGCTTGTAAGTCGGACCACGCTAGAACCACATCGGGTTCAAGAGCGACTATTTCATCAATATTCGCATCCAAGTAGGTGGATACTTTAGGTTTGGTCTTGCGGGCTTCTTTTGGACGTACGGTGAATCCAGAGATGCCAACAATGAGCTCATCTGCTCCTAAGGCGTACAATGTTTCTGTAGTTTCTTCCGTGAGGCAAACGATACGTTGAGGGAGTTTGGGATTCAGTGTGGGCATAGTAGTTTAGAAATTTTTCAATACCCTAAATCTGATTTACAATAGCTGGTCGTTGACTTAGCTCATGGTAGCAGATTCTATCTTTCACGAAGTAATGGACCACCATACTTTTACGCGAGCGGGATGAATCTACATGCAGTAAACCACCATGGAGTAAATTGGCGTGCCAAATGAGTACATCTCCCTTCTGGGCTATAAAATGCTGCTTCGCTAGATCTCTATTTTCTATTTGACCTTGAACATAGTCCTCGTAATTTTGATTTGGATTTGGAGATAGAATTGCTCCTGTCTTATTCCCTACCATCTCGTTAGTCGCATAGGGTAATTTGTGGCTTCCGGGATAGTAGAATAATCCACCGTTTTGTTCGTCTATATCTTCCAACGCTACCCAGATGGCGATAAGGCCTCCAAGTGGGTATGTTGCCATATGTACACTATCACTATGAGCTGCTTGCTCGCTTCCTTTTAGAAAATTGATACTCTGAAAGGGGATAACTTCCTCTCCTATGAGCTCTTCTAATTTCGAAGTCACCTTTGGATGATTGATGACTTCTTTGAGTACGGGCACCTTCTCGTAAGCAAAAAGAATTTTTTTCTGCGTGAAGTTAAAGTCAATTACTTTTTGATTTAATGCATTCTCAATACCTTCATTTATCTGATTCACTAACTCCTCAGAGATAAATTTAGGAAGAATGACAAAACCATTATTATCCCATTCTTCATTGACCGTTGAGGAGGAATTTCTTACATCTACCGGGAAATACTTGGATGAGATAGACTGCCAAACAAACCTCTTGACACCATATTTTTTGTAGAGCCTTCGGTTATTTTTTAGCACATTATAATTCAGCAAATTATGAATCAAGTAAAACGCCTTGATTCTTTTGAACAGACCAGTGTACTTGCTAAACAAACGCACCTATGCGAATTCTATGATCTCTAAACCTTTGTTCTCTGCCACATATGCAGGTAAACTACTTTTAATCATCTCTTCGAGCTTAGATATCATATTCTCCTTGGCATAAAACTTAGTATAAATAAGTCCTACTGCTCTTCCTGCTCCATCATCCTTGAATGCTCTTAGATTATCTATAGAATCATCATCTAACTCTCCCGCTTCCCATTCTGGAATGACAGTGGCTCCTCCTTCTATATCTACCACTTTTTTGAGCGTTTGTAGACTCCCGCTTTCATAGTTTAGTGCTAGGTGGTTTAGCTTATCATCTGGAAGACCGCATAAATTCACGCTTTGAGTACGGAAGCAGTTGCCCTCACTCAAAAGCCATAGTTTATCCTCCAACAAGTCTTCAGCAGACCAACTATTATTGCCATAGCTAGGATGATTAGGATGAGCGTATATACGAAACCGTTCTACATAGAGTTGCTTTTCTACTAATCCCGTATTCTTAAGCGGAATAGATACCACACCTACATCTAATCTATTGTGCTCCAAGTCATCTACTATTTCGTGCGTCAGACCTTCTTTTATATTTAGTTTGAGTTCTGGATATTTTCGTGCTACCTGGCTAATAAGTGTAGGCATAAGTGAATTTGCTATGGTAGGTATTACCCCAATTTTCAGTGTACCGGTTACTGCTCCTAGGTGATCTTGAAGGATATTCTCTATCTGACCAGTTTCACTAAAAATCACCCTTGCCTGCTGTATGATTTTCTTTCCAATATTGGTAGGCTCTATAGGTTGCTTACTTCTATCAAAGATGATTACTCCGAGTTCTTCCTCAAGTTTCTTCATCTGCATACTCAGTGTAGGTTGGGTCACAAAACTTGCCTCGGCTGCTTTTACAAAGTTACGATGCTCGTCAAGAGCGATAAGGTATTGGATTTGAATGAGAGAGATATTTAACATAGCGAAGATTTCT
Source organism: Bacteroidia bacterium (assembly GCA_965655315.1). GTDB lineage: Bacteria > Bacteroidota > Bacteroidia > NS11-12g > UBA9320 > UBA9320. Next base: position 199,197 of record CBFHGJ010000001.1, on the reverse strand, counting down.
TAGTGCGGTCTCAAAGTTAATTTTTTCAGTGGTATTAATATCCAATTATCCCTTTATAAATTCATTCCAAAATAGTATTATTGGGATATGATAGGAACATTATTAATAGGTGGGGGTGCCAGGAATGAGAAGGAACAAGATTGAACAAGAGTGGGTATACTTTGTGAAAGAATGCACCTTCACATTTCAATTTAGACCACTAGACCAACGCGATGAAATGATAAATTATTTCTCAGTGAAAACACATCCGTCTACAAGAAAAACACACAACGGATTAGAACATTATTGGCAAAGCTGGAAAGAAAGATTACCTACAGGCTTACTGAAGGAACCAAAGCGACTAAAAATCTTGAAAGCTCTAAGAAAAGCTAAAAATGATTGGCAAGTATTGTAGTTGCAAAGTTCTTTCCCTACACCATCTCCCTCAGTCCTTCTACTTTATCTCTTAAGCCTTTAAAAAACTGATACCTCAGTTTCTCTGACACCTCACTCAACAGAATAGACTTGGACCGAATTTGATCTATCCAGCGTGTACACTCTTCGCTGAAATGCGGACTGAAAGACATCAATGAATTGAAAGAGTTGAAACTTACGTAGGTGTAGGTTTTATCATCTTTATAAGCTTGGATACTATTATTGCTCAGAAATATATCACTTTGATACATTGAAAATGCACCCTCTACTTCTCCATCATCTGTGAGTAGTCTTTTCTTACCCAACTGTGCTTCATTTTCTAGTTTGGAAAGTAGTGATTCTAAATCATCACAAATCTGAATCGCACTATTCTTTGTCTCGAACAATCCTGACTCCAAATAGTATTGCACTTGCTTGATTGTACTATCTAAAGTCTCAGGTGCCCAAATCTCAGTAGACGTAATCCCATGATAGTTCTTGTAAATATTATCAGTTATCTCTTCATAATCTCCTAAAGGCTCTTCCGCATTAAATTTCCGTTGAACAAATTCATCGAGACTGAGTACACTTCGTTGCCAAAAGAATAGTTTGAATCTGCTCAGACTCTTGAAACCGAACTGTCTGAAATATGGAAGGTCCATGGCTGTCATAACTATCTTGGTACATTCGTCTCCCTTTTCACAGAGCATTTTCAGCTCCATTTCTATTCCTTTGAGGTATTTAAGAATACTGAACCTGTGTCCAAACATCGCATTGAACTGAAACGGAACAAGTTTGCCTTGGTAATTGATCACCGAGTCAAATGAAATATTGAAATGGATACAAATCCTCTGAATCTCATCAAAAGTAAGTGCTGTATCTCCACGCATTCTGCGATAAGCAGCATCTAAATTGACTCCCAATAGATCTGCCAATTCCACAGCAAGATTTTTATTCTTAGATCGCTCTTTACATTGCTCAATTAACCCTATTTGCATAATTATTATTAATTTTTGTAAATATATACCAAAATAATCGTATAAATAATTATTCATCACAAATTACTTAAAGTGTAAATAAAAATTAATTAAATAAATATCTTAGGAACACACTCTTTTGCTTAAATGCGTAATAAATTATGTATTACGCTAGAGTTGTGCCAATATTCGATTTAAATAGCCATAAATCACAATGCACCTTTGAAGTAGAATTTAAAGGATAAAACAATGAAAAAATCAATTTTAACAATCGCCCTTAGTATTATTACTCTTTTTGTAACTGCACAAAATCCAAAAATTGCAGTTGTAAGCTTCGATGCACTTGGTGCAACTCTTGACACTGACCAACTAACAGAATTGCTCCGTATTGAAATAAGTAAACACGACAAATATGAAGTAGTAGACCGTTATGAAATTAGAGAAGCATTAGGTGAAGCCGAAGTCAACTATAAAAGCTGTTTTAGTAAATCTTGCTTAAAACAAGCAGGCAAAATTCTTGATGTTGAATATGCAGCAAGCGGTAGTGCAGACTTATTAGGAGACGCACTATTTGTTCGCATTCGTATGTTTGATCTAAAAACTGGTGTGCTTCACAAAGAAATCGTAAGAGAGTTTTTGAACATCCCAGAAAAAATCAATACCATGATAAGCATATGCGTGAATGAATTAGTAGAGAAACCGAATGACAAGCTCATCGTACAAAGTCTAAGCAACAGAGAAAGCTATGAAAGTGCAGTGAACAACCCTTACTATCAAACACTGAGCTTATCTGGACCTCGAATGGGGTACACATTTTTCACTGGAGAAATGGCTAAATCCATAAGAAAAGCTAGAAACGAAGGTGGATACGATGCATACCCAGCATTCTTTCAGATGGGCTACCAATTTGAGAAGCAATACCTAAATGAAGGAAAATGGCAAGCACTCTTCGAATTTATACCAATGGTCAGCGGACTGGATCAAGGACTATTCATACCGAGCTTCACAGCTATGAATGGTATCCGAAATAATAAAAACGGACTTGAATTTGCCATTGGACCATCTTTGAACATCGCCAAACAAGACAAGGCTTACTTCATCGACAATGCTTGGATTCACGACGAAGATTTACCTGCAGACCAAGACCACCTTTTAAGTGAGTTTGAAAGTAAAGATGTGATGGATAGCAGAGGAAGCGTAAGCCTACAAACTTATGTTGTGATAGCTGCTGGATACTCTATAAAAAGCGGAAAACTCAATATACCTGTAAACGTTTTTGTAATCCCATCTAAGGAAAGTATACGATATGGATTCTCCTTTGGATTCAATGTAAGAAAGTAAGAAATCTAATCGCATCTTAATAGAGAAAGGCGTTCTTCCGAACGCCTTTTTTTATTCTATAAAAACCTTAAGAGCCATAAAGCTACCATCTTCAGACTTCAAAAAATAAAGACCTTTTTTCAAAGTAGGAAGCCTCACCAAACCGTGTAAATCGGTATACCCTTCAAATACTTGCTGGCCTTGCAAATTATACAAGCCTACTTTTTCTCTAGCAGAAAGATAAAGTACAATAAAATCTTTCGCAGGATTCGGATAAAAACTTAATGGATTTTTTTCTAGTGCTTGAGTTCCTAGAAACTTCTGCTCTGCTTCAGATACGGCTGCATAAGCATTCACTTTACCCCAACCCCAAAGGACATCTCCATTCTCAGATAAGTCTCCTGTATGGATATCTTCTCTAGCGGTAGTGTGCAGAATACGTTTAGCATCTTCGGAGTACAGCTGTGGATCTGCTTGAAGCATTAATGCTACTATGCCTGCAACAGCTGGCCCACTCATACTTGTTCCTGAAAATCGAGAAAACGGATAGTTTTTACCTTGAAAGTTTATGTTCATTAGCAATTCGAAATTTCTATCAGTAAATGAAGACACACTAGAAGCCACATTTACTCCAGGAGCACTTACATCTGGCTTCATTCTTTCATCCACTGTAGGGCCTAAACTGGAAAACGGTGCTATAAAACCGCCTCCTCTTACTTGGCCATCTATTCTAATCTCACTTTGATGAGCAGCTACTGTAATCACGCTTCTAGTACTCGCCGGTTCACCAAGGCTATATGCGTTATCTCCACTTGTCCAATCTTGTTTCCAAGCCACTAGAGGCATTCCCCAGTTTCCGACATCTGTGGTGAGTTCAACTACGTTATATATGTGAACAGTTCCCTGATCTGCCAATACCTTTAACGCGACTTTAATAGTACTAGTCTTATTTTGGATAAGAAATCTTACGTGAGGAACTCCATTCAAGGGGTGAGACTTATCAATTTTAGCATTGTAAAAAATAGTGTCAGATCCTATGACTGCGAAGCTATCGACATACTTACTCCCAGGCTCTGTATTGTAAAAAGGCAACTCTTGAAGTATATTACCAGATGCATCATATAAATCAAAACCAACTTGAAAAGACTCGTCTTTCTCTCCCCATAAACTGATACTCTGACCCCACATATCTGGATGAGCATTAAACGGATAAAAGTCTACTCTAGTTCTCAGCGTATCTTGATTAAATGTTTTCTTTATATGAAAGTCAACATCCCCATTGTTCCCACCTGAAGTAACAAAGAGTACTCCTTCTTCACTCAATTGATCTATAGCTTGGCTTACAAGTGATGTACCATCCAGTGGCCCCAGGTTGTACAAGCCCCAACTCATATTAATAACCAGTCTTTTATTGTACTCTTCTGCCTTTTCTTTCATCCATACAAAAGCGTCAATCACAGCCGCCTCATCTGCCAAGAATGTTGCGAATAAAAAATCAGACTCATAGGCAACACCTTGATGTACTGTACCTGCACCTCCTCCACCGGCAATACCGGCTACGTGAGTTCCATGAGTAGCATAACCATAGATGTTGATGGTATCCTTTTCTGCTGCAAGTAGCTCATCCTCTCCTGCATATTCAGTTCCATAATCAAATCCAACTGGATGTGGACCACTGGTTTTGAATTGATCCCAGGCCGCCAGAATTCGGGTATATTTTAAGGCTGTATCGTAGAACATTGGATGAGTATAATCAAACCCCCAATCTGTCACTCCGATAATTACATCTTTACCTGTATATCTAGTTTCTAATCCATATCCTTCATACACACTATCTGCTCTTACATCTGGAATAACTCTTTCTAAGTTGGGTAGAATGCTCCCTGCCATTTCTACATGGAATATTCCCGGAATCATTAGCAGCTCTGCCATTTGATTTCTTTCAACTCTATAGGTTAAAACATTTCCTACCCGTGAACCAATTTTACCCACCTTATTTAAGTGCTCCGTACTTATGTCTGACTCCACTTTGAGCAAAAGCGAAATTTCTTCCTTCTGAGAGTGAAGAATTTCCTGAATATTGGGTGATTGTAGACTGAGTTGAGCGTAAGAAAGAATAACTGATAGAATAAAGAAACTACTTAAGAAACACTTTAATTTCATCATTCGAATTTAAATGATTTGCTTAAGATAAAGTCGTTGATCTCTACAAGAATTGAATCTAATACTCTTTTCATAATAGCAAGTAAATTTACCAGACACTTTTAAATTTGTTTGATGCTTGGCAATTTATATGAACGAAGAAGTCCTTTTATCGTTCTCATAGTTGGATATCTTGGAATGATTCTTAGGTATTTATTTTTTAAAGTATTCGATAGAATTATTGGAAATCCATCTAAAAGTAAGAGATACTTTTCTGCAGGGGGAATTCGAACTATTTGGAATCTAATTGTCTTCGTATTTTCTCTTTTTGTAATTATTCTAATCGGATTATACTTTCTCCTACAGTTTGAACCAGATATTATTGAATAAACCTTCACGAGTAATCTACTCCACTGTCAAGTATTATATCCTTTATGAATCTGTGTATTAATTCAGTCTCTGGTCTCCCTAATTTTCTCCAGCTCTACTTGTGGACCACAATACAAATACACCCCAACAATAAATGGAATGAGCCAAAGTATAAAAGACGATAGACCTATATTGTACTTAGAGAAACCGACCACTGATATTCCTAAAGTCACACATCCCAAAAAGAAATAGACAAACATATATCTCAACCAAATATCAGGTTTTGGGCCATACAATCCTCTAACCTCAGTTCCCTTGCCCGTTTCCTCCAAATTCAAAGAGAGCTGAGGTGACCAAAAGTGACGATTTTCTTCTATGATTCTAAAACGAATGTGGTTGTGAGCAATACGACCAACTATTTGATACTTGTGCTCTACCAGGATTTTCTTTATTTCCTCTCCTATTTCTTCAGGAGTTTCAGGAACTAGCTTCTTGAATCTTAAACGTACTTCAAAGAGTTCAGCAGTCATCTAGCGAAAGTAAATCTTAGGCGATTGACTTAAACTGATAACAATCAACACCACAAATGACTTAAACTAAACCTTTCAATAATTCTCTCATACTCACTTCCTTAGAGATAATAGTTACAAGCTCAGCTATTTTTACCCTGCTTTGTTCCATAGTATCCCTCATTCTAACTGTTACAGATTCATCTTTTAAGCTATCATGGTCTACTGTGATACATATAGGCGTACCTATAGCATCTTGCCTACGATACCTCTTACCTATACTATCTTTCTCTTCATAGTAACAGTTGTAGTTTAGCTTGAGACTTCTGATTATCTCTCTTGCTTTATCTGGTAATCCGTCTTTTTTGGTCAAAGGCAACACAGCACACTGATAAGGTGCTAGTGCTACAGGCAGCTTAAGTACAATTCTAGTTTGCCCACCTTCTAGCTCCTCATTCTGCAAGGCATTGCTCATTAGCACCAGGAACATTCTGTCTAAACCGATAGATGTTTCTACTACATATGGCACATAGCTTTCATTTCTTTCATTGTCAAAGTACTGAAGTTTTTTTCCAGTGAACTCCTCATGCTGTTTCAAGTCAAAATCTGTACGCGAGTGAATTCCTTCAACTTCCTTGAATCCAAAAGGAAAATCGTATTCAATATCTACGGCTGCATTAGCGTAATGAGCCATTTTCGCGTGATCGTGATACCTATATTTTTCTGGAGAAGTGCCTAAGTTGGTGTGCCATTTCATTCGATGCTCCTTCCAGTAGTCATACCATTTCTTCTCTTCTCCGGGGGCTACAAAAAACTGCATTTCCATTTGCTCGAACTCCTTCATACGCATAATGAACTGACGAGCTACTATCTCATTTCTAAATGCCTTACCAGTTTGAGCTATACCAAAAGGTATTTTCATCCTGCCAGATTTTTGCACGTTAAGGTAATTCACAAAGATTCCTTGAGCAGTTTCTGGTCTTAAATAAATCTGGCTCTCCACATCAGTAGCACTCATCTGAGTGCTGTACATCAAATTAAACTGACGCACATCCGTCCAATTTTTACTCCCGCTTACTGGATCCGCTATTCCCAGTTCGTCAATTAAGTCCTTTACCTTGTGAAGCTCACCACTTTCCAGTCCTTCTTTTAGACGAGCATCTATCTCCTCGATTTTAGCATTATTTCGCTTTATGTTAGGATTAGTCGCTACAAACTGAGCTTCGTTAAAATCATCTCCAAAACGTTTTTTGGCCTTTGTGATTTCTTTTTGATTTTTGACTCTATATTTCTCTTGATAATCTTCGATAAGCACATCTGCACGGTAACGTTTTTTGCTATCCTTATTGTCTATCATCGGGTCGCTAAAACCATCTACGTGGCCACTCGCTTTCCAGACCTTTGGAGCCATAAATATAGACGCATCTACACCAACAATATTTTCGTGAAGTTGAATCATGCTTTTCCACCAGTACTCCCGAATATTTTTCTTGAGCTCTACTCCATTTTGCCCATAATCATAAACTGCTGCTAGTCCATCATAGATTTCACTACTAGGAAATACAAATCCGTACTCTTTGGCGTGTGATATTACGTTTTTGAAATGTTCTTCAGACATGCTAAAATTTAATAGCTGCAAATTTATCTATGTAAACTTGATAGCCTAATGGCAATGTGGAACTAAAATTAAAAGTTGTCTCTTTCTCTAAATCTTTTATAAATTATCTTAAAGCACTTTCAACTAAAATTCTAATCTCCTTAAACCGAACTACACTAATCTATTTTGTCTAGCCACGGATGCAGCTTCTACTTTAGAATGCACATTTAGCTTTTGATATACATTTTCAATATGCTTTCTTACCGTCTTCGGACTAGTAACTAGATTCTCTGAGATCTCGGTATAGGTCAGTCCCTTCACAGCTGTTCCAATATCTGAGTCTCTCTTTTGGTTAAATTATATTCTTCAGTTTTGGAAAACGTAGATGGATTACTTCTGAGTAGTTGTAATGTTTTTAAGGCAATAGACCCCGTCATAGGAGCTCCTCCATCTAACACTTGCTGAATAATTGAGTCGTTTATCGAGAGATTCATCTTTTAAAAGATAACCGTTCGCACCGGACTGAATGGCATTAAATAAATTCTAATCGTCATCAAAGACGGTAAGTATAATAACCTTGATTTGAGGATAAAGCTTTTTACTTGAGCTGTAGCCGAAATACCGTCCAATAATGGCATTTCTATATCCGTAAGAACCACGTCTACCATCGAATCTGCAGCTAGCATATCCAGCAACTCCTGCCCATTCGAAGAATGGTATTTCAATCGCACGTGATCTAACGTACTAAGATTGTCCGTCAAACTTTTTGCTAAGAAAGGATTGTCCTCTTCTATGGCTATACGTGTCATATTACAAATGTTCTCAATTATCCGTCACTTTTACTTTAAGTCATCTGCCATATGTTTCTCCAATTTAACGAGAACTCCATTCTCCGAAACTATATGTAAACTAGCCCCTATTTTATCAGCTCGTTGATTCATACTTTTTAATCCAAATCCATTTGTTGCTTCATTCAATAGACCTTTACCATTATCCGATATAGACGCTTTTAAGACTTGACTCTCTGAAGAATACTCAAGGTCAATTTTGACCTTTGAGCCATCCGAATGTTTAATAGCATTTTGAAGGGCCTCTTGAATAATTCTGTAAAGATTAATTGTAAGCGTGGAAGGAATTTCGATCTCTTGAAGGTTCGATGTTAGCTGCACTTGGAAGTTGGTAGCGTTTTTTACTCTAGCTACCTCATTTGCAATTTTTGTTTCGAACTCATTTAAAGTCACCTCTCTATTAAGACCCGAAAAAGTAGTTCTCAAACCTCCAATGATCTCTTTTGCAAAACCTTTTATTTCATCAATCTTCTTATTCTTATTATCTGCTTCTAATCGACCAGCAAACTCTAATCCCATATTGATATAGGTTAGCTGTGAGCCAATATTATCGTGAAGTTCTCGAGATATCTCAAGCTTCTGCAAAAACATTAAAAGTCAGAAACAGGAGCAATAGTATGGGGATGAATGGCTTCAACAGTTATTTTCGGTGAACATACAGAAATTAGTAGGAACAAATAGCCTAAGGCTTTTGATTCTAGGCAACATCATACCACACTATTCCGTTAATTTGCCGTTCTGAAACTATTAAAAACAGATTTCCTTAAAAATGCAGGTGTCCTTTTTTCAGGTTCACTTGCCGCTCAGGCGATTGGGTTTGGAGCTGTTTTTATATTAAGTCGATTGTACACTCCCGCCCAAGTCGGGGAACTTGAAATCGTGCTTAAAATTTCGGCTATTCTAGTTGTATTAGCTGGCTTCAGATATGAGATGGCCATCATAGTAGAAGACGATCAAGAAAAGGCGAATGACCTAACTCGATTATCCATTTTTCTAAATACCACCGTAACACTGTTAAGCTTTCTAGTTCTAGCTTTTTTTCAAGAAGCACTGGGTGACTTTTTGGATATATCAAATACAGAAATCCTTTATGCTATTCCTTCTATTGTTTGGTTAGGCGGGAATACAGAAACACTTATTGTTTGGTACAATAGACAGCAGAAATACCACAAAATATCTGCGAACAGACTCACCTCTGCAAGTGTAAGTGCCGGCTACAAAGTCACTCATCCTTTCTATTCCATTTTTTCTGCAAATGGGCTGGTTCTTGGACATATGCTTGGACTAGCTACCGCTATTTTCCATTTACTGTATAAGCTTCCTTTTAAACTATTAAATACGACTAAGAGCAGTCTCAAAGCAATAGCAGCACAATACAAAAATTTTCCGCTGTACAGTATGCCAGGAGCAGTACTTAACTTGACCGCTGCTAGCATACCCGTATTCCTTCTTAACTATTTTGACGGAGGTGATGCAACTGGTCATTTCGCTTATGCCTATAAACTTTCTTACCTACCCCTTAGTATGCTGGCTATGGCACTTGGCCAAGTATTCTTTGAAAGGATATCCAGGAATAAGTCAAATTTGAAAGAAGCAAATGCACTATCTCGTGAATTACTTCATTTGCTCCTAGCATTAACTGCAATTCCTACCATACTCCTTTTCTTCTGGGGCGAAGACTTAGCTGTAATACTTCTAGGAGAAACTTGGAGAGAAGCAGGCACATATATTGAGTCTACTATCCTGTTTTACACTGCCATGTTTATTTCAAACCCATTCTTTTGCCTATTTGACGTATACCAGAGACTGAAACAAGAATTAATTTTCAACTTTCTATTTTTGGTAGGAGGAGCAGGTGCCATGTATTTGGCGTACGTTCAAGGTTATGATAGTTTGGTTGCTCTCCAATGGTTCAGTGTCATTGGAATTATTCTAAGATTTGGAGTGTTGAATTACTTTTTCAGACTAGTGGGCGGCTATATTTTGCCTAGACTTTTACTCCTATCATCACTGGCAGGTATTGTTTATTATTTTATCTCATAGAGGTATGATCCTTCTCCTTGATAGATAAGGTTTAGCTTTTCAGAAACTATCAAAGCATCTCCCAGCATATAGTCTACTCCACTTTGCTTGAGTTCTTTTATTCGAGTCTCACTTGGTCTGTGATAATATTTATCAGCAGACATTCGAAAATCAAATCCCTTAGCCAATCCAATAGGACCATATACAAACTCAATCCTCCTTTTCCACTCGGATAGAAAGGAAGGCGAAGGGTCGACCGATTTGAAGTCTACAAACACAGATCTCTGAGCTCCATATTTGAAATCAGTATTGCCTAACGGTATGATAAAAATATCTTGAAGTTCTGTATTGTGCTTGACAAATTCATAGAGCTCTTTTCTAGAATTCTCTACTTGAAAATCCAGTGGCTTTTGTAAAGGATGATTTTCAGGAAATAAAAAAAGTAAAATCAGGATTACACCACCCACTGCAACAGTGAGGTTTTTGAAATAAGCAACCCCATACAATTCCAGCTTTTCAATCAGAGGATGGAGACCTCCAAAAACCGCTAATATGGTGAATATTTTCATCCATTGTGTAACCTTAAACCACTGTGTACTTGCTATCAGTCTTGAGCTAAATCCTTCCACTCCAATTGCATAAATTAAACAACCTAGTATCGTAAGTACAAGTAATAAAAAAACCTGATGCTGTTTTTTGAAAAAGTAAAACAACGCATATCCTACTCCTAGAAAAAATAAAGCCGATTTCCAGTTTAAAAAGTGAGAAGGAATAAAATGATGTGGTGCTCTGAACTCAAAATAAACATTGTAATACTCCGACATTTCAATACCGGATGAATCTTCAAATAAGACTGCTGACATGATTAAAAACAACCAACCGCCACCCAATATATAAATCACCACATCTCTCAGCAATGGGACAAGTTTTGGTTTTGATAAAACTAGTACTCCTGAACTTATTACAAACAGTTGAAAACCCATCAAAGGTTGAAAAAGTGTCGCAAGTCCTACAAGGACAAAGGATAGGCTAGTTCTAGAAATTAGAAAATAATATAGGCTCCAAACTACAAAAACCCTGGAAATGCTATCTGGAAGCAGACTTTCAGCATACAGCTCATTCCCGCCTGGACTCCATCCAGATGTCAACAATACTGTCAGCACGACAAAACAGAAGCTCCATAAAGCAGCGTTTCGAACTTGACCTAGGAAGTGCAAAAAGAGAAACTGTAATCCTCGAACCAGCAGGAAGGCAGTGATAACAAATAGTATCAAACTCACCTGCGGCATATAATCACCAAACCAACTTAGTACAGTAGCCATTGCCCAGCGTTGATTAATGACACGGTCAGCTATATGTGAAACAAACAGATCGTTTGTAAATAAGCTAGGGTCTCTTAGCTTAAGTGCATAAGGCAATACCTCTACTTGATCTCCAGAACCATACACATATCCCCACCTCAATAAAAGCAACCCAAAAACACCTAAAAACCAATAAACTGAATCCTTTAGACTGAGTAATACCTTAACTTTTTTAGAATCTTCTTTTTCCAAAATTGATTGACAAACTTATTCAAGTTCATCTACATTTCGCTTAATTCCAACTGCTTCCAATAATTTTAAATACTAATTCATTAGATATAAAAATAAACATTACTTTTGCAGACCTTTTTTAGAAGAACGAAATGGCAAATCATAAAAGCACGCTAAAGAGAATTAGAAGCAACCAAGATAAAACAGCTAGAAACAAGTACCAGCACAAAACGACTAGAACTTTGATCAAAAGAGTTCGTACTGCTGAAAACAAAGCTGATGCAGAATCAATACTTAGCGAGACTTTCTCAAAAGTAGACAAGCTAGTTAAGAAGAATATTATTCATAAGAACAAAGCAGCCAATATCAAAAGCAAATTGGCTAAGCACGTAGCATCTCTAGGTTAATCCTGAGATAAAACAGTATTTTTGAAGCCTTCTCGACTATCGAGAGGGCTTTTTTAATATCTGAATTTTGGCTGATTATATTTCTATAAAAAATTGGAGTGACGATGACAAGCCGCGTGAGAAACTGGCGGTCAAAGGAAGAGAATCGCTGAGCAATGCAGAACTTTTAGGAATCCTATTAGGTAATGGAACCCGGAGCAAGTCTGCAGTAGACCTTGCTAGAGATATTCTCCAGCTAGCCGATAATGACCTGAACAAACTGGCTAAGCTTGGTATCAAAGAACTCTGTACCCTAAGCGGTGTAGGTCCAGCCAAAGCAATTACCATTATAGCAGCTATTGAATTAGGAGGCAGAAGAAAAGTAGCGACTAATTCTACTGACACCATTCGTAAGAGTGATGATGCTGCTTCGCTATTTCAACCTATGCTACAAGACAAGGCATACGAGGAATTCTGGGCATTATATCTCAAACAGAACAATGCCATAATAAAAAAATACCGCATAAGTGAAGGCGGAATAGCCGCCACAGTGGTAGATCCCAAGAAAGTATTTAAAGCAGCATTAGAATGTGATGCTTCCGGAGTAATTCTCTGTCATAACCATCCTAGCGGGAGTTTAAATCCCAGTTCTTCAGACATCGCGTTAACTCAAAAACTGATAGAAGCAGGTAAACATATAGACATCAAAGTGTTGGACCACATTATCGTTTCCTCCCAAGGATATTACTCCTTTGCGGATGAAGGAAGGATGTAATACGGCAAAAGCCTAAAACAGTTTCAACTGCTTCTTAACTCGATCAGGTCTAAGACCATTAAGATCTAGTACAAAGGTGATACGCTCACCAAATGATGATATATTGGCAGGATAGACCAAACCTTCTTGATAATCTGTAATATCACTGCTTTGGAACAAATTGAAAAATATCTCGAAATGATCTGGTACAATCTCTAACTCCAGACCACCGTTGTAAATCATCCCCGCACCAGTAGTATTCCAACTTGCTTGATCTAAATCTTCAGCTAATAAAAACTCAACGTATGGCTTTACTGGAAACTTACCGGGAAGAGGTACAGTAACATTTACTGTTGCCATCCAGGTTTCATTTTGTAAAATCGGCCCTACGAATTTTGAGAAATCTCTTCGATTAGAGATTTGGTGTTGGAACAAACCATATTCGGCATTTCTGTGTAAGAGATAGTCATCCATTCTGTAATCGAAGTATCCAGCTTTATCAGTACTTCCTATGGTATTTTGATATATTCCGCTTCCAATCGCATTTACCAGATAGCTGGCATACACTCTTATTTCCAATGGTTTTTCTTTTAAGCCTAGATCCAAATCATAGTTGAATAACGTACTAAGCCTAAGCATATCCTGGGTATTTGATTCGTCACGTAGATAAGGGAAAAAACGTCTTATACTATCTGTGTCGTAAAAGCCTGGATTTTCAAAATCAGCTACTACCGTATTTGTCGTTACTGACCCATACTCTGCCAATAATTCCAAGGAATAACCATTAATCTTTCGTTTGTTTTCCTTGAAGTAGCTCAGCGTAAAAAACTGTCTATCTCCTTCTAGTAAGCTGCTACCAGAAAGAGTATCTCCTCTATCTACTTCAAACTGAGGAGAGAAATTAATGTGATCATATTGGAATCTAAACTTCCTAGACACTAAGCTTCGATGTGATTTTTTTGGCAAATAGCACTCTACATATGGTGCCAACTTGTTATAACTATACAAATTCTCATTGACTGAAGGAAGTCTGCTATTTATACTAAATCTCCTAATATCCGCTCCTACTTCAATGTAACTAGCTGGACCAGTCATTGGTGCTACATAGTTGAAGTTTGCTACTCCCGTGAGCGTTTTAGTTCCGAACGCATACATAGGCATCAGATGATACTGAAAGGGTTTGTTACTCACAGAATAGTTATGCACTCCTAATCCAAGCATAGTTTTATCATATGCATTCCAACCTATAGCAGGCATCATATAAACTTCTGTGATATCAGGTTTATTCCGCCCTGTAAATGGCTTCAACTTGATTTGGTTTATACTGCTATTATTCCCCAGATGTAAATCCAGTGTACGGCCATTTGGGTCAATTACTGCTTTTCTAACACTATCTTGTATTGAGATTTCTATCGATTCGCCTGATGCTAGTAAGTGCCAAGATGTGCTTTTCTCATCATTTCGTTCAATTTCCAACGGAATAGGAGCTTTGAACTCAGATTTATTGGTCAATTGAAATTGATTGCTCTTTTTCTTTACTGAAAAATCCAGCTTGGAATCAGCTTCAAGCATATCGTCAAAAAACCAATCTAACTCTTTGCCACTGGTAGATTCCCAAGAATTCTTCATATCGCTAGGAAGTGGGTGTTTGAATTTCCATTCTTCATAGTAACTAGTCATACAGCTCTTGAAAAGCTCATCGCCTAAATATGCTTTCAGGTAATCAAACGCCTGAGCTCCTATTCCATATACACTCATTCCATAGTTTGAGTTAGTCAATTCTTCAGAGGAAGTTGCTATTGCTTGATGTTTGTTCTGTAGTAGGTTGTCTTTTACTAATGCATTCATGATGAATGAATTCGCATTGCTCATCATACTGCTACCACCTTTTGCCATCGCTTGACCCTCATAATAACTGTTTATAGATTCATCCATCCAAGGATAGCGTCTTTCGTTATTTGCCAAAATTCCATAGAACCAATTGTGCCCTACTTCATGCACAATGACTTCCTCATTCATAAAATCACAAAGTGTAATCATCGGATATTCCATACCTCCTCCTGCTTTCAACTCTCCATGAACTACCGTGACATGGCTATATGGATATGGACCTACGTGCTCTGAATAATAATCTACAGCAGTCTGTATGTGCTCCAAATCACTTACGTTAGGCTCAGCGGCTACTACTCTTGCCGTAATTTCTCTTTCTTCTACCTTCACTTTTTTTGTCACATAACCCCATCTTTTGGAAGCAAACCAAGCAAAGTCGTGGACCCTATCGGCTGTGAACTTCACTGTTTTTAATTGCTGGCTACTACCAACACTATCTCCTAATGCACGTTTAAAATTACTTAGTTCTTCTTCATTTTGACACTCCCCAGTGGCCACCAAAGTATAATTATCTGGCAATGTTATGTTTACTTCAAATGATCCAAACTCAGAATAAAACTCTCCCATATTCAAATAAGGCATCGGGTTCCATCCATTCACATCATACACTGCTGGCTTGGGATACCACTGTGTGATAAAGTAATCTTGATCTTGATGTCCAAGTCTAGAAAACACTTTTGGCAACTTAACTCTGAAAGGACTTTTCAGTGTGACGGATTGTCCACTTTTCAATGGCTGTGGCAGTAAAATCTTTATAACGTCGATATCATCTGTATTTTCTATTTGTACGTTTTTACCATCCGCAGAAAACTGGATACTGTCTAGATATCCTCTGTCCTTTGCTTTTGAGTAATGAAAATCCATCTCTCCATTCTGACGCATTTGTTTTGCAAAAGCAGTACTGTTATTCTTATACCCATTGGGCCATAGGTGTATATAGATCAAGCCGAGTTCATCTGGACTATTGTTGGTGTAGTTCATAGTGATATCGCCATCTAACTGATGTGCAACATCATCTAATGAAACATTAATATTGTAATCCACTCGTTGTTGCCAATCGGCTTGATTCTTTACTTGTGCTATGGCACACAAATTGATTGATAAAGAGAGAACTAGTACTACAATACTTTTCATTACTGATGATAATTTGTGTGCAAATTAACTTTATAACCAGCACATAAAACGTCATTTCCTACGAGAAGATGACTAGCTTTGATAAAAGTGGATAAGCCAATATGATGGAGAACAGAGATTATATGGATGAGGGGATGAATGAACGAATCCAAAACTTCGAACGCTTGCTCGAAAGCGGGGAGACTTTTTTTTATGACAATGACGAGCTGGGACAAATTATAGACTTCTACATTGATTTCGAAGAAATAGCAAAGGCAAATAGAGCTATTGCTTTTGCAGAAAGTCTTTATCCGTTTGAGACCTACTATAAAATCAAAAAAGCTGAAGTATATATCGCTGAGCGAAATATTTCTGGTGCAGTAAAATTGCTAGAGAAATACCGCAGCATAGAGCCACAAAACGACGAAATCGCAAAGCTGCTAGGAGATTGTTATGCTATCACACTCCAGTTTAAACGTGCTATTGAGTGCTACCTATTTGCTCTAAACCAAGAACCTAAAAACGAAGAATTACTGCTTAGATTAGCAAGAGTAAACTTTGCCATTGGTAACAATAAAAAGGCTCTTTCTTACATCAATGCTGTTCCAAAAAATTACGAATACGACGACCTAAGTATTCAGGAGTTCGTTCGACTGTTTATGGATTATGGAGAATATGATGAGGCTATCATCTTTCTAGACAAAATCATCGAACTCAATCCATACAACTACAGTGCGTGGTACTTCAAAGGACTTATTTATCAAAGAAAAGAGTCCTATGAGAAAGCTGTAGACGCATACGAGTTTTGCATAGCGATAGATGAATCCAACACAATGGGGCACCTAGGCAAAGGCAATAGTTTGATGGAGCTAAAAGACTTCACTGGTGCCATAGCTTCTTATAAGCTCTCTTTAGATAATGATGAGACAGATGCAGAAGTGTATTGTAACATAGCTGAGTGTTATGAAAGCTTGAAAGATGATGAAGGTGCTAGGCGTTTTTACAAAAAATCATTAGATACCAATCAACATCTGTCTGATGCACATTTTGGGCTTGCCACGGTATATAAACGGAAGCTTATGTTTCAAGACGCTCTTCGTTGCCTCAAAAAAGCCATTGCAATTGATAAATATGAAAGCTTATATCATATTGAAATAGCTGAAACCTATCTCATTTTAGAAAAGAAAGAAAAGTGCTATCAGCACTATGAGATCGCCTATGAGCTAGATCCAGATACTGCAGAGATTCTCTTAGATTACGCTCATTCTATGGTAGAACTAGGTGATGAACAAGATGGACTTGATCTATTGTTAGAAAAGCTAGAAAATCACGATGAGGACTATAGACTGTATTACAGAATTGCATCCTACGCCTATAATCTAGGTTATTCTCAAAAAGGTCAAAATTTCCTGCACGCAGCACTCAACATGAAACCTGAAGAGTATATTCTGCTCTATGAATTTTCGCCGTATTTAGAGAATGTTGAAAATGTATCAAATATCATAGATTTGTACACCAAATAACCAGATGATCAATCCAGATTTTAAACTGAAGAATATTCCTGAACGTACTGCGAAACCAAGAGAAAGCGGCCTGACAATGGTCATGGACAAAGGGCTGAGCTGCAGACAGGTAAAAGACTTTTTAGACGTATCCGCTGACAAAACTGATATCGTAAAGCTAGGTTTCGGTACGAGTACGGTAACTCCAAAACTGAAAGAAAAAATACAGATATATAAAGATGCCGGCATCCCAATTTACTTTGGAGGTACACTATTTGAGGCCTATGTGATTCGAGGTCAGTTCGATGATTATAGAAAATTGCTCGACCACTACGGCATTACTCATACCGAGGTATCTGATGGTAGTATTGAGATTTCCGAAGAAGAAAAGTGCGGATACATTCGCTCTTTAGCAAAAGACTTCACCGTCCTAAGTGAGGTGGGTAGTAAGGATGCTGAAAAAATCATTCCTCCATACAAATGGATTGCTATGATGAAGGCAGAAATAGAAGCTGGTGCTTGGAAAGTAATCGCAGAAGCTAGAGAAAGTGGAACGGTTGGTATTTTCAGAAACTCCGGAGAAGTTCGCTCTGGACTTATCGAAGAAATTTTACAGCACATTCCTCTAGATACCATTCTATGGGAGGCTCCTCAAAAAGTACAGCAAGTCTGGTTTATGACGCTTTATGGTCACAATGTAAACTTAGGGAATATCGCACCTCACGAGGTTATTCCGTTGGAAACGCTTCGTCTTGGACTACGTGGAGATACATTTAGTCACTGGTTATAAGTACCAGAAAAATATAAAATGAAAAAGCCTGCTTCTTTTTAGAAGCAGGCTTTTTCATTTTATATCATGCCTTGTTTTGACCTTTTTGGCAACTAGCAAATACCAACATAGAACTATTCATTCTTGCAGTGGTTGATAATGTAATGAACCGCACGGAAGAGTTCCTAAAACTAAGACCAAAAATAAAAAGGATAAAACAAGATCTCGATACCCTAGAGATAGAGCAGTTCCAAAATGATACGCTTCGTCCAATTCTGAAGGTTCAGCACGATTTACTTCTAGCTTTATTCCACACAAGCTTGACTAAACACAAGACTCCGTTTGACGAGCTGTCTACAGAGAAAAAAGAGGAGAAACTAAACGAGCATTTTCAAAAAAACTTGGGCTTTAAAAATCAATCTTTAGGAGCAATTCTTGGATTACTTACTGCTGAGGAATTTACTACCTACCAAAACGATGCATCAGCATACAACAGAAGAATCATCACAATGCTCAAGCAGCGAATAATGAGCACCTACTGATTCTGATTCTTCAAGGAACCTGTTGATTCTACCCGTTCATTAATGCATACCTTCGCAGGCATGTCTGCTACGCACAAAAGCACTGCTCAAATACTTAAAAAACTTAATATTACAGAGCTCAACGAAATGCAGCTCCAGGCTCAGAGTGCTTTTGAAAAGTCAAAAGATATCATTTTGCTCTCACCTACGGGTAGCGGAAAAACACTAGCCTTTTTGCTGCCACTAGTAGCCTCTCTAGATCCAACCGTAGAAGAAATACAAGCCATCATCATAGCTCCTACCCGAGAACTAGCTATGCAAATAGAGCAAGTAGCTCGCTCTATGGGCTCTGGTTACAAGACCAATGTAGTCTATGGCGGCAGAAGTGGATCTCAAGATCGAAGAGATATTGCAACTAGACCTGCCATTCTAGTCGGTACACCTGGCAGAATCGCGGACCACTTGGAACGGGAAGCTTTCACCACTGCTAACATCAAAACGCTCGTGCTAGACGAATTTGATAAATCACTTGAAATTGGTTTTGAAAATGAAATGATAGCGATTCTAGACCAACTCACTTCTGTATCTAAAAAAATACTTACTTCCGCTACTGAAGCAGTTGCTATACCAGCTTACGCTCAACTGAACGATCCTATCCTCATCAACTTCCTTGCTACAGGCTCATCTAAGCTAAAAGAACAGCTCGTCGTTGCACCGAGAGGTGAAAAACTAACCGCTCTAAGCAAACTGCTTCAGCACATAGGGCAAGTACCCGGAGTGATTTTTTGTAACTTCAAAGACACCATCGGTGGAGTGGCAGAGTTTCTATCAGAACAACACATATCCTTCGGGGTATTTTATGGTGGGCTAGAACAAAAAGACCGAGAAGGAGCCTTGATAAAATTCAGGAACGGCACACATCAATTGCTCCTCGCTACCGATTTAGCAGCTAGAGGAATAGACATCCCCGAAATAGGCTTTATCATACACTTCGAGTTACCTCAACGAGAGGAAGAATACATCCACCGTAATGGTCGTACCGCTAGAATGGATGCCAAAGGAACGGCTTATATTCTAGGTGAGAAAGGACAAGAAGTGCCTGAATATCTTCCGGAAGTGGAAGAAATACAACCTCAGGGAGATAGAAAGATTCAGTCTTCTGAGTGGACCACTTTATTCATATCTGGAGGAAAGAAAGATAAAATATCCAAGGGTGATGTGGCTGGGCTGCTCATCAAGCAAGGTGGACTCGCTCCGTTTGAAGTAGGGGTTATCGAGGCAAAATTGGATTGCACCTTCGTAGCGGTCAAAAAAGAAAAAGCCAAGCAAGCCATCCAAAAAACAAACAACACTCGCCTAAAAAAGAAAAAGGTCCGAGTAAATCAGTATTGAGATAAAAGAATTGGAATAGGATTACCTTCGTGAGCCTATGCTATCAAACATTAAAACCATACTCCTAGCACTAGTTCTATTATCTGTTGTAGCTTGCTCACAGGAAAAAGATGCTTACACACAGACCATTTCCTCTACAGAAGGAATCACTGACGCGGAGCTCAGCTACGCTCAATCAGATTCTATACTCCTCTCTCAGAAACTAACTACAGGAGATATCACCTATGCCAGAGTAGGAAATGAGGCAGTTACGGTTTTGGTAACTGATGCCGGCGGCACCACCCTTTTCGATGAGGTGCCGAGTAAGTATATCAACCTAGACGCTACCGTAGAAGTTACGCGAAATGTATTTCACGACTACTTTCCAGCAGAATGGGCTCCTATGAAAGGACAGCCTTACACGACACTGTATATCAAGAGCAAACAAGATAATCAGGTATTTTATATGAAGTGTGTATTTACCAATACGGATAAGGAGATAGGCAAATACTCCGAAGATTTTTAAGGAAAGTCACCTAGCTAAAAAGAGATTTTTATGAAATCATGGAATCATTGGAAACTAGAAATCTATTACTTTACACTCATCCAGCAGCTACCATAGAAGGTATGTTTGCCAATCGCATTTCTACCATATTTATGATTGACTTGCTATTTACTGTGCTGGTATTCTTTGTGTGGACCTATATAGACAGCAAAAAAACAGTTGTAAAAAACATCGGTTGGGTCTGGGTATTAACTATACTACTTGGACTAGCAGGTGGATTCCCTCTCTATTTGTATCTAAAGGAAAAAGCTAGCACGAACAAAGCATAAAGTAAAAAAAATTAACTCCTACCCCATCCATCTGTTCCCCACCCACACAAAGCGGCGGTTGATGAACGAGGAATCAGCAAATGTGGAGTTACCTGCTGGGTTACCTCCCGTCACATGAAAATCTGAAAATGCAGCATGCTGATTCACAAAACCAGCTCCAGTCATATTCATACTTACCGGCACGAAGGCTTCATTCATCTTTTCGGTGATGAAGGTTTGAGCTTCTCTATCCGTGCAGAAAGCCAGACAAGTAATCGCACCTTTACTCTTGGCTAGCAGACTAGCTACAGCTACCGATTCTATGGTATTTTCTGTTTTTACCAGATGTACCAGTGGACCAAAACATTCTTCTCTATACGCTACCGAATTGGCTGAATTAGCAATGACAGTAGGGCTTTGGATGCGAGCATTTGGGGCATCAGGATTTACCACTTCTTTTGGTTCTAGAAGCACCATTCCTTCTTTAGACTTGATGCGTTCTAGGATGCCATCATTCTGGATACTACCTAATGTACCTGCACCCATTTTAGGATGATCAATTACTCCTTTTATCGCTTCTACTATCGCACCGGATACTTCGTCAAAACTGAGTGTTCCGTTTGCCGACTGCACCTTTTCAGCTATAAACACATTCTGTGGAGCTGTACACATCTGTCCGCTGTACAACGAAACCGAAAATGCAATATTCTGAGCTACAGCTTTGATGTCTTCCACTGAATCTATGATCACAGAATTAATTCCTGATTTTTCGGTAAAGACTGTTTTGTCTAACGATTCTACATAATTCCCAAATTCACTGCTTCCTGTGAAATCTACCAGCTGTACATCTCCGTGTTCTGCTAGTTGCGGAGTAATAGGTTCAGCTACGGTATCTACGGCCAGTTGTACCACATTCGCATCTACTCCATTTTCTTCCAGCACCTTTCTCAGCTCTGCCGTAAAGATAGCGATGGGAAGTACGGCTTTGGGATGTGGTTTTATAATTGCCGTATTGCCACATATGAGGTTGGCATATACTCCAGGGACGGTATTCCACGTAGGAAAAGTAGAACAGCCAATGACTAGACCTACTCCTCTCGGTATCGGTTTCCACGCCTTTTCAACTTCTAGATTGAACTTACCTATTGGTTTTGAAAACGAAAGCTGCTCTGGGTATTTGGTAAGTTCTAAAACTCCTGCTGCTATGGCTTCTAACGCTCTATCTGCTGCGTGCGGACCACTAGCTTGAAAGGCCATCATAAAACTCTGACCAGTGGTGTGCATTGTGGCATATGCCAACTCAAAAAATCGAGCTCTTACTCGCTCTAGGCTTTCTATCAGAATTCCTACTCGTTCTAGTACGTTTAGCTTTTTCCAAGAAATTGCTGCTGCTTGACTTTGAGTAACATATTGATCAGCAGAGACGTTAGGATATCTGACTCCTATACCTGTTTGCCACAGTGGAGATACTTCCTCTCCTATCCAAGACGTAGCTTCCTGATTTAATTGGTTAAAATCTTCATTTAGCAATCTGCCAAATGCATCTTTTCCTTTTGCATCAAGCTCCTGATCATAAGCCTTTGGATGTTCTGGATACGGAGAAAAAAACTGACGAGAGTATAAGGCTTCCATTGCCTCCTCGAGTAGATTTTTGTGCTGCTCAAAAAGTTTCATTGGCCTTCGATTATGTCGTAAGTGGTTTGTTTTTATCTTTCATTTTATTGAAATAGAAAATCCCTATTACCCCTAGAAGCATCATTGTAAATGATATGATTTCGGCTTGAGTGAGTTCCATTCCTAAGAAAGACAACTTTGGATTTACACGTATCTTTTCAATTAAAAATCGTTCAAATCCTGCAAATATGAAGTAGATGCTAAATAGCACTCCTGGTGAAAATTTCTTTCTGATAGACCACAGTATACCAAAGATAATCAATGCCATGATCACCTCATACATTGGTGTAGGCCACACTGGATTTTCTAGCACCATACCGTGTACGTTGCCTTCATAATTATATGCCCACGCCCAATCGGGTAACCAGCTTAGCCATTCCGGTTTTGGACTTAGGTTTTCTATTCCCCAGTCTCCATCTCCACTCATATGACAGCCCATTCTACCGATACCGTAGGCTAGCATCATTCCTGGACCTCCTATGTCAAGCATCGTTTTCCAAGGCACTCCACGTTTGCCAGAATACCACAGTACTGCAGCACCACCAGCTATGAGTCCACCAAAGAATGTAAGACCACTAAATGGATCTCTGAAAAGAACCATCGGATCTGATATCAATTCTGAGAAATGCTCTAGGTGGTGAAATAACTTCGCTCCTGCAAAACCTACTGCAGCTGCTACCAATGTCATATTGCCCATCATCATATGTGGATGAAAGGTGATGGATTTTCCTTCTTCGAATGGAGGATTTTTTTGGAATTGAAAATACTTCATTGCTACAAATCCAACAGCTAAAACAATACCCCATAACCACGATCCTTCTCCTGACATCAGGAATCCTTGAGGGTTATCTCCGAGCTCACCAATGTTGAACAGTAAATGGATTAACTTAAATCCAAAAATGAATCCAATGATTGCACTGGTTAGATATTCCCAAATTTTATTTGGCTTCTTTACAGGTTGTTGATACGCTTTAAGCACTCCTTCTTGTTCATACCGCTTCATCTCTAGTGTCATCACCCAACTGGCTCCTAAAAAGGCAAGTGCCACAAAAAAGCCGAACATCATGACTATCTTAAGGAATGGGATTTCTATACCGAGTAGGTCTAAAACGGCATGGTATAAGGTTGCGTACATAAGCTATACTTTGGTGCGAATTAAACGATGAAATTCCTTTTTATTACATGAACTTGTTTAACGTTTCTACTTTGTCTGCAAACAGAAGTCTTTTGCTATACTTTATCCTCGCAATTTGTAGTAATCAATTCGGGAAATTGTGAATAGGTGAATGACTATTCTTTTTCCATTGATGAAAAAGAAACAAAAAATCTAGGCTTACTAAATTTCACAAGTCGTACCCTTTGAAAATCGATTCATATATGACGTCCAGTTGATGGACAAGAAAGAAATATTGAATGGAGCACCAAATCGGACTAAACAGTTTTCGTTGAAATTATAATATCAGCGTATACTATTAATCTAAAGTATATAAAACACCATATTCATCTTCTTGAATTGGAACAGGAAGCTGTTCAATCATGCGACTGATTTGAGGATTTTCTTGTTTGTATTTATGAGGTACAAATACCTGTTTATAGACGGACTGTTTTATAAGTTTTCTCCATTCTACTTCTTCAACTAGTGTGTCTGCTTGCAAAGCTACCAATGCGGAAAACAACGGAGTAGAAGCAGCTTGTGCCCAATGCTCATCTGACACTCTACTTAGATAACCATTTGGAATATGGAAATGATATTTCTGCTGAAGTAATAATTGGTCCTCATCAAAATCTCCATATTCTCGATAACCATCTCTTATCCCAAACGGTAAGATTAATATAGGCTTGTTCTCAAGTTTAGCCAAGAGCTTAGAATGAGATACTGTATTTACTGGCTGCATCTTTCCAGTTCTAAACGATGAAACAACAAGTGATACCATAAACCAAGCCATTAGAGGCATATAGTTGGGGCGTTTGTTATCCTTCAGGTAACTATAAACGATATAGGTAATAAACAGAACCAGAAACAAAATGAACATCAATACAAATCGGTCTGGAGCTCTTATGTTTTGTATTCCGGGTATGTAGTGAATGATGCTGGTAAGATTGTAAAATATGTCGTGCTCTCCCCACCTGAAAACAGGAAAGGTGACCATAAAAAAGAGTGTAGTCCCAAACAATAGAAACTGTGCTGTTTTATTCTTTCTATAGGATGAGAAATACATATACAATGCCAGTGCAAATAGTACCAGCACAGAAATTCCAACATAGACCTTGTTATCATTTAGAGTATTTATAGCGTGAATTCCTTCTTGGGCAGTGGCTGATTTCCACCACAGCAATTGAATATCAGGAGCTCCCCAAATAGCACCTTTTTCATCTACTCCGGTTATACGAAGTAGTCTTGCTACCACGTGACCGAGACCTAAAACCAGAGCTAAAACTCCAGATTTTTGCCAACTCCAACTCCCAAACCACCGAGCAAAGAATCCTACCCATAGCACGTAAATCAGTAGAAAAGCTAATGCATAAAATACCACATAATACTCCATAAAAAATCCTAAGATGAGCAGTAGGACAAGACCAATAATTGATTTATTATTCCCCCTAAACTTTAAGGTTTCCAGATTAAATAGTTTCATTATTTGAATCAGTAAAAAGGGTAATACACCAATCAGCACGAGATTATAATGTACTCCAACTTTAGACAAAATGTAAAAGTTGAACACAGCAAAACAAGCAACTGCAGCAGCTAAATATTTATTTCCAATCAGCCGTTTAGCTAGATAATAGAACCCGGCAAACGCTACCAATAGCTGAATCATTATTCCCACATTGATCGCCAGGTATACATTGTCAAAGAGTAGATTTAACACCCCGAACCAGACCGTGTAAGCGTGCATCCACAAGCCAGAACCTTCTGGGGAAAAGAGGTAATCGGTATGAAAT
The DNA here is from genome assembly GCA_965655315.1 of Bacteroidia bacterium. Taxonomy (GTDB): domain Bacteria; phylum Bacteroidota; class Bacteroidia; order NS11-12g; family UBA9320; genus UBA9320. The sequence continues at coordinate 173,752 of CBFHGJ010000001.1, read as the reverse complement.
GGATTTTTTAGTTGACTTACCTGATGTGAAAAATGCCACGTATTCCAGCTATATACTTTTGCATCGTCTGGGTCATCAAAACAGTAGATACTAGAGTCAAAGCTTGGGAAGTAATCATAGAAATGAATTGCATATAGAAAAATACCAAGAGATAGAATAACTAGTAGTTCAACAAGTTGTGAAGGTGATTTTGTTGAACGCATCCCTCCTATTGTAAATGCTCTTTCAGACTTGCTTTTGCTAGTCCATTTTCATTGATTTCTGAGAAGTCTAGCTGTTCCAGTGTATTTACCCGTTCAGCTTCATATGGAGCTTCAAATCGAACATAGTTTTCGGAAAACCCTTGCATCATTTCGCCTTGTCTTTCTTCTTCCCAGAGCACGGTCATCGATCGGCCCAATTGTGTTTCATAGAAATGACGCTTTTTCTTGTGTGAGAGGATTCGCAGTCTTTGAGCTCTATCAGTCTTCTCCTTTTTAGTTACCTTATTGGCTAGTTTCTTAGCCGTAGTATTGTTTCTTTCAGAATATGGAAATACGTGTAAATAACTCACATCCAATTCATTAATAAACTTGTACGTTGTTAAAAAGTGTTCTTCTGTTTCACCTGGGAATCCAACAATTACGTCTACACCAATACAACAGTTTGGCATCTGCTTTTTGATTCGAGTGATTCGATCCACGTATAAATCACTGAGATACTTTCTTCGCATTTTAGTGAGTATCTCATCATTTCCGCTTTGTAGTGGAATATGAAAATGAGGTACAAACTTGTCACTTGCCGCCACAAAATCTATAATCTCATTGCTCAATAAGTTTGGCTCTATACTACTTATTCGGTACCGTGAAATTCCTTCGATCTTATCCAGCTCTACAATCAGGTCGTAGAAAGTCTCTTGATAGTCTTGATCTGCTCCAAAATCTCCGATATTTACCCCTGTTAGCACAACTTCTTTGATATCAGTAGCTGCTACTTCTTTTGCCTTAGCTACTGTTTCCGCTATAGTCGCATTTCTGCTTTTTCCTCGAGCAAGTGGTATAGTACAAAACGAACAGAAATAATCACATCCATCCTGTACTTTTAGGAAACTACGCGTTCGGTCTCCATAGCTAAATGCAGGCACGAAATCCTGAGTTTCCTTTATGTTTTTATTGAACACTATTGCATCCTCCTCTTTCTTCAACGTATGAAGATGCTCAATCATATTAAATTTCTCTGCTGCACCCAAAACCATATCCACTCCAGGAATTTCAGAAATTTCTTTTGGCTTAAGCTGTGCATAGCAACCTATCACTACTACATAAGCTTCAGGGTTCTGCTTCAATACAGACTTCACAGTAGTTCTGCATTTTTTATCTGCATTATCCGTTACAGAGCATGTATTGATGATATAGATATCGGCTTCATCCGAAAAATCTACACGATCAAATCCGTTGTCCTCAAGCTGCCGAACTATCGTACTGCTTTCAGAAAAATTAAGCTTACACCCAAGAGTATGTATGGCTACACGAGACATAGTCTGCGAAGGTAAGGTTATGAAAGTTTAATTTTTAGCTAAAAAAGAGTTTTAGAATTGCGTCTGTATAAGTCTTTGTAAAAAACTGATAGATAATAATTGTTCTGCGGTTACTCCATTTATAGGGTACATTTGGCAGCTTATAAATTGTATTGAAACACATCTACACTTTCAATTTCGACTCACATTTGTCTGATTTATTTGAGTTAGAAACGAGACAAATATTTGGTAAAGCAGCCGCTTCCAAAATGCTTTTCTCCGATAAGGAAGTTGATCCATCTATCAGTCCATTTATTAAGAGAAGATTTGACATCCACTTTTCAGTAAATACCTATGAGCAACTATTGGATCGAGTGGAACAAGAGAATATCGAAATAGAAGGTTTTAAGGCGGAATACACCATCCTTGGAGAAGATAGCACCTCCTATGCCGAAAGACTAAATAAACTGCGAGACGTAGGAATGAGAATTGAAGGGATTCCCAACTATCTGCAGCCTACTCGTATTTATTCCATCTGCCAGTACATGGGTATTTGGTATTTTGGTACTTTAGCAAAACATGATACCAGCTGGTACAAGCATAAAGACAAGCCACATTCGTTCAGCAATTCACTAGGAATGGAACTGGCAAAAAGTCTAGTCTGTATTGCATCTGAGGGGAACAAGGATGTTTCACTACTAGACGGATGCTGTGGGGTAGGTACCGTGATGCTAGAAGCTTGTATATCAGACTTCCAGATAGAAGGGTGTGATATCAGTTCACACTCTACCCAATATGCTGCTCAAAACCTTGCTCACTTTGGTTATTCCGCACAAGTTCATCATTGCGATATAAAGGAACTCCATAAGCAATATGAAGCCGCTATTCTTGATTTACCGTACAATTTCTACTCTTATTCTGATGATGCTATTACCGCTAATATCATCCAGTCTGCATCTCGATTAGCAAAAAAACTGGTGATAGTCTCCCTCGCAGATATAGAAAATGTGATAACACAATTCAGTATGAAAGTCACTGATTTTTGTACAGTAGAAAAAAAAGGGAAATCAAAATTTCAACGCAATATTTGGGTTTGCCAACGAGCAGAATTGACGTTTTAACATCTATCTTCGTAACTATAAATGACTCCAAACGATATTCTAAGACGACTTCGGTATGCATTTGATTTTAAAGATGCACAAATGCAAGAAATCTTTGGATCCGGGGGTATGTCTTTGGACAAAGAGACTGTAAAACATATCCTTTTCAAGGACCACTATGAAGGATTTAAAGAAGCTACAGAAGAAGAATTAGCTGCTTTCTTGAATGGTCTGATCAATCTGAAAAGAGGCAAAAGAGAAGGACCACAACCTGCTCCTGAAACTGAACTTACTAATAATATCATCTTATGGAAGCTAAAAATAGCGATGAACTGGAGAGATGAAGATATACTGGAGACGCTAATGCTGGGAGATATGCGATTTAGCAAACACGAACTCAGTGCCTTATTTCGTAAACCAGGCCATAGACAGCATATGTACTGCAAGGACCAATTAATCAGAAAGTTGCTGATTGGAATGCACATCCGCTATAGACCGAAAGATCAGTCCGAATAAGTAAAGAATTATTTCTTGTAGGTATCTACGTGACGAGCTTTTTTCTCATCATAGATATCATCAATTTTTACTAGAATCATCGTCTCTTCTACCCCACCAAAATCTGGATTGATAGCTGTACCGAAACACTTCATCGTAGGCGAAAGGCTCATGTAACTATTGATGAGTGGAGGTATGTTTTCTCCTCGTTCCCGTACGTATCCATTGAGTACCTTGTGGGCTTCCTTGTAGTTTAAACCCTCGATACTTGCCTTAAATTCAGATATATCAGTAGTTATCTCTTGAGAATGAATGGGTGATATCAGTCCATCGCTGTCTTCAAAGAAGTATTCCATGAAATACATCAAAGCATCTCTAGCTTGGGTATGGTAAGAAGTGTACATAGTCACCTTCCCTGAATAATATTCTATATGAGGCGTATCCACCACAATGGCACCTAGTCCATCCCATAAATTGTCTAATGCAAAAATCCCTCGTCTTGATCCTGCTCTTGGTTGGAAATTGGGTTGCACCCAGCTGCGTCCTAATTCTACTGTGGTAGATAGATAGTCTTTTCTAAACTTATCTGAATAGTCAAAATAATGCCTAGTAGATAACTCCAAGGGTGAAGTATCTTTAATCTTGGCACAGTCTATAAATCGATACCCGCCAATTATCTCTTGAGCCTCAGGAGCCCAAACAATTAATTGATCATAACAATTTTCAGAAATATCAAACTGATCAATATCCAAAGGCTTTCCTGTACCACCTCCAGCACTAGCAAAAGTCACTTCTCTAAGGCGGCCAACTTCACGCATTACATTGGGACTGTTGTAATGATTTATGATATAAATTTCATTCTCCCCTTTGTTAGTTACACGAACGAAACGGTCTTTTGTCAGCTCGCTCTTTATCACCTCCAGTGGAACTGGTTCCGCTATGTAATCTAGGTTGATTGCCATTTTAATGTTTTAACTGATAAACCTTTTCTTTTATTTCTTGAGCCCAAGCTCTATCTCTCTGTATACTTTGATCTAGTTTGGTAGGATCTATTGGCTTCCCAAAGGTAATTTTAATCGTCGTATTTTTCTGCTTAAACAATTCATTAACCAAATAAAGCATTTCAATATTTGCTTTTATCCCAAGCTTCTCCCTGATGTTACTCAGGTTATAAAAAAAGTTGGATAGTCGACCCTCTATATGAACAGGAACTATGGGCACATTGTGTTTCCTAGCACGGGTGACAAACGTCTTTTTCCATTCTAAATCTTTTACCGTACCATTTTTTCTTCTACTTACAAGTCCTGCAGGGAAGATGACCACGGACTCCTCGTTTCCTAGAACCGCATCTACATTTTTTAATGAGGGTACGGCTGTAGTTCCAAGCTTATTGACTCCAACGAAGATATCTTGCATCGGCTTCAGATTGAGCAACACATCATTTGCTATAAACTTGATATCACTGCGGTAATGAGCAAACTGATCTATAAATGCTAAGGCATCCATACCTCCTAACGGATGGTTACTAGCAAATGTGACACCCCCAGTTTTTGGAGCATTTTCTATTCCGCTAATAGTAGCTGTAATATTAAATTCCTTGATAACATTATGGCAAAACTGAACACCGGATACTCCTTCGTTATCTGCAATAATTCGATTGACTTCATCTTGCCACAGTATTTTTTTCAGGTAATTGAGAAGAAATTTTGGTAAACGCTTCAACAATTTTGGATTCTTATCCGCAATTATTTTTTCTACGTCTATAAACTTCTCAGCCATAAGTGTGCGAAAATACGCTTTCAAATGACTTATGGAATAATATGAAAAAGGAGAAAACAAGTCTATGGAACACCTTAAATTGATTCAGACCATTGGTTTTACAAATCGGAATAGATAAATAGCTTTGTATGGAAAATGTTGAGTTTGGGCAAAGTACAGTTATCAGTTATCATCATGCTCTTAGCTATTAGTTATTCAGCGATAGTTTCCTGTAAAAACACACCCTCTTATACCTATTCCAAGAATGTAGCTCCTATCATTTATGAGAATTGCACTCCATGTCATCGCAGCGGAGGGGCAGCTCCATTTTCACTTACAAACTATCAGCAAGTGAATCGCAAGAAAAACACCATCATCGATGTCACCCAAAGTGGATTAATGCCCCCGTGGCCAGCTGATCGAGAATACAGTCATTTCGTAGGGGAAAGATTTTTAACCGAAACCCAAAAGCAACTCTTAAAAGACTGGGTGAGCCAAGGGGCTATTGAAGGAGACAGTGCTGATTTACCTGAGTTCCCAGTATATTCTGATGTGAGCAGCATAGGAGTACCAGATACCACCGTATGGTTTGACTCTATATATGTGGACGGAATTAGTCGTGATAGATTTTTTATAGCAACACTTCCCATAGAGCTTTCTGAAAAAAAGTATGTCAGAGCTATGGAATTCTTGCCTAATGAAAACAATTTGGTTCATCACATGAATGGTAGGCTGCTCAACTATGAACAAGGTAAAAAAGAGAGTATAACAGATGGCAATCGAATTCTAAATCTAGAAGTCGATGAAGCCGAGTACATACGTCAGTTTAATGAACTAAAACTAGCCAATGATGACGGTAGCAGACCTGAACAGATACACTCTGCAGTCAACTATCTACCCGGCGTGCAAGCACAGCTTTATCCTGAAGGTATTGGGGGTTTCACGATGAATAAAAAGTCTATACTTATAGCAGATGATATTCATTTCGGACCTATACCCGTAGGCAAGTGGGACTATAGTCGAGTCAATATATTTTTTAGTGACTCTCCTCCTGAGCGACCAATAAATGAAGTGATGCTCGGAACGAATGGTGCAAGTAAGATTATTCCTCCTTTGGTCATTCCACCAAATAAGATAACAAAGCATACTTCATTTTTAACTATACCTGAGGACATAAGTATTCTGACCATAAATCCTCATATGCATTTGCTAGGCAAGAGTTTTAAATCTTACGCTCTCACACCAGAACAAGATACCATTAGACTCATTTCTATACCGAGGTGGGACTTCAGGTGGCAGTATTTTTACACCTTTCCAAAAATGCTAAAAATCCCTAAAGGAAGTACCATCTATGTAGAGGCTGAATTTGACAATACAGATCAAAATCCAAACAATCCATATAATCCCCCTCAGCAAATAAGTGAGCGGTATGAGTTTGGAGGTGCAGGTATGCGAACTACGGATGAAATGCTGCAGTTCATTATCACTTGGTTGCCTTATCAGGAGGGAGATGAGGAAATATCCCTTGAGATAAAATAAAGCCTATTAAGGCCGATTCATAATATCAAAGACCTCTCATTCATTTCATATCTAATTATCACCTAAGCGGTATACTACTGCTACATTCAGAGATATAATATCATCGATGATATTAGGACTTGTACTGTATTCTCCGAATATAAACTGTTCTCTTTCGGTATATGCATAACTCCCCGAAAAACCATTTCCAGATAAACTTGTATTTAACAAAACCTTTTCACCTATATAAGAGCTTATCCCTACCTTAAACAAAACATAAGTCGACTTATAATCCTCATGGTTTCTAACTTCATAAGAAACAATAGATTCAGCACTATTAGGAATATACTCAACATGTTTTTCATTTGTTTTTAAGTTGGACCAACCATAACCAGCATCAACTCCTATGAAAACAGACAGTTTGAACTTTTCATCTTCATCTAAGATGGGCAACTTAAACTTGACTCCGGTACCAAGCCAACCTCCTTTAATGTCAAATGACTCAAACCCTTGATAATTGTCAAATGATCGGTTGAGCCAACCTCCTTCTGCGTTAAACTCAATCCATTTTCTAGGCTCATAAATAATAGTAGGATAACTAGTCAACCAACCTGCTTCTAAACCCACATTAGCTCCAAGTCCAGCATATAGTTTTGCTGTATATGGTTCCGACTTACTTAACGAATCAATCTCACTTGCAAATGTTGAGTTACTGAACATTCCCGAAATAATCAGAAGTATTCCTGCAACTATGTGATCTCTAAAAATCATAATTCAAGTTTTTATTGTTTCAAAATTGCAAATGAAGCCACAGAGTACATAATCGAATAACAATTCAACCATTGACAACATTGCCTTTCTCAATGAATAATTAAGCTATTTGCACAAACCGCGTCTCAATACAAACATTACAACGATTCTTTAGCCTAAATAATTTGATAACAATAATTTTGAGTTGTCAAGCTTCTTAATTATTAAAAATCAATAGAAACAGGGTATCGGAGAAACCAAACAAAATCATCTCTATATCCTTACTATTGTATATCATGGCACTCAAAACTATACGGCAAATAGTACCGGCACAAAAAGTAAATATGGGAGGTCATTTACTTGATCAACCGCTGCCTGCGGGTAATCTTGATAATCTTGATCCTTTTTTACTCATACATCATTGGCACAATCACCTTCCAGGAAGACAAAGACCACAAGAAGTTGGAGTAGGACCACATCCTCATAGAGGGTTTTCCCCTGTAACTTTTATTTTTAAAGGTGCAGTGGAGCACCGCGATTCACTCAATCAACAAGCTACCGTAGAAGCAGGAGGGACGCAATGGATGTTTGCAGGAAGAGGTATCACCCACAGTGAGCGTTTCCCAAAAAAACTAGTTAAAACTGGAGGCGAGTTAGAATTCATACAGTTTTGGGTCAACGTCCCAGGGAAACATAAAATGGAAGCTCCATTTTACAAACCAATTTCTGCAGAAGAAACACCTTTGGTAGAAGAAAACGACACTAAAATATGGGTGGTTGCTGGAGAACATAAAGGTGTAAAAGGTGTGGCTCCAACCTATACTCCTCAAACTTTGCTAAGAGGCGAAATGAAAATAAATAGCAGGACTGAAATTTCTGTACCTGACAGTTACAACACACTTGTTTATGTCCTTGAAGGTGGACTTAAAATAGATGGAAAAACAGTATTGACAAAAGACATGGCCGTCTTCAATCATGACGGAGATTCTATACAAATTGAAGCTACTGCAGATTCTCGTTTTATAGTTTTAAGCGGAGAACCGATAAATGAGCCCGTGGCACAATATGGGCCGTTTGTGATGAGTGACCAAACTCAAATCATGCAAGCAGTTAGAGATGCACAAATCGGGAAAATGGGTATTCTGATTGAAGAGTTTGATTAAATTCTTAACAAATCAGATCCTTGGATGATCATGCAGCAAACTGAAATTTAAACTCCTCGTACTGTCGATTGTTATTCTGCTATGAAGTTCTACATAACATTAATCGCACTTTTCACCATCTCATATAGCTTCGCTCAAAAATCAACCTTACAAATTCCACCAAGCGAAGTTGTAGAACTCGACTATCCAAATTATGACTACTACAAAGCCACTCTAAAGAAAAAAGGATCGGGAGAGATAGATGTAGCAGTAATATCAAAAAAGGAGAATAGGCAAATCAAAGGCTTTGGTCTAGGCTTAGGAGAAGTAGCCGTATTTGTAGAAGCAGAAAATAAACTAGTCTTATCCAATGCAAGCGACAAAGCTATTTCTATAGATATTCATATTACACTTGCTGAAAAACCTAGTGCAGAACAAAATCAATCTATTAGTTTTACGCTTAGAAATACGAGTGCTAAATCAATCCCACTGATTATCCCAACAGTAATGAACCCCAACCTTTCTCCAATGTCCAATAGTGGAGTAGATTTAAGAATAGGACAAGAAATACTGTTCAAGGCTAAAGGACGCAGATATGTACTTTTGACAGTAGATGAATCAATCCAAGAAGGGGATGTTCTAGACGTCGCTAAGATATTAAAAGCTAAAAAGAAAGAACTTGGGTTATAACTAGCTTCTCTCCCAAACACAAAATTCAAAAGCAAATTGATTCACCTCGCTTTGACTGTATCTTTCACAGCGAGTTTGATTCCAACCATTTAAATCAATTTCAGGGAAATATGCATCTGCTTCTGGGTATTTGGCTTTTACCTCGCTTAAATACATTCTGTCAACTAAGTCTAAAGACTGCCGATATATTTCTGCACCACCAAGGATAAATATTTCATCTTTCATTTCTAGCTTCTTACCCAAAGCTATAGCTTCTTCTAGCGAATTAGTGACAAAAGCTCCATTCGCTTTATAGTCTGTATTTCGAGTAACAATGATGTTAGTCCTATTTGGTAACGGCCTTCCTATACTTTCAAAACTCTTCCTTCCATGAATGACTACATGACCAGCAGTTGTTCTTTTAAACAAACGTAGATCATCCTTTATTTTCCACAATAGGTCATTATCCTTGCCTATGGCATTATCTGTTGCTCTCGCAACTATAAGGGAAATTATCATCGGTACAAATTTAAGCTATATAGAAGTCTCAGACCTATTTTAGACTAATTTTAAGGCTAGTATTTGCCTTTGGGATTTCTACATTCGCACCGTGTCAAAAGAGTATTTTAAATTTCTGATTCTTGTTGCTTGTACTTTGGGTGCCTGCACAGCACAAAGAGTAGTAAAACCACTAGCAAAAAGCGAACAACAGATAAGTGTAAATCTAGGTGGCCCTTTGATTGGTTTTGGCTCACTTACCATTCCTATTCCTTTGAGCTCTATAAACTATGCAAACGGCATAAGTGATAAACTAACCGTGCACGGTGGATTGCAAACTACCTCTTTACTGTATCGCACATTTCAATTAGACGCAGGTGCAACCTATGGATTACTAGAAAATAAAGGATGGACGCCAGGAGTTTCGATTAGTGGTTCTATCAATGTCTTATCGGATATGAGAGAGCGTAATTCAAGATTTTACCCTCAACTAGATGCCAACCTCTATTGGGACTATGGTAAAAATCACTTTATGTATGTCGGTAGCACCAACTGGATTGAGCTCAGAAATATCAAAGCACATGATGAACGCCAGGAGAAAAGAATATTGAGTGGCATCCAATTTGGAAACACTTGGAACACCGATAGATGGAGTTATACAGTTGAGAGTAAATGGCTTGCACCTACCCGTAGTTCATTGAATAGCGTGGTGGATTATAAGACATATTCATTCGGAGGTGAGCCTCTAGGTGCTGTTGGTTTATATTTTGGAATAGCACGTAGATTTTAAATATGAAAAGTAACACATTTATAATCTTGCTAATAATTGGTTTAAGCAGTTGCTTGGATCTAGACCCTCTACTATTCAATCCAAATACAGACATTGAGGAGTACAAACTGGACGATTTTGAAGGTGAACAAGAAATTGAAGTAGAAGCTTATCAAGTAGCGGATAGCTTAACTACCATATTCACTGTTGAAGTAGGCGAAAGGAAAGAAAAAATATATGCAGTATATGTAGGAGATATGGATAGTATTACCACCGATACTGTGATACTGTACTTGCACGGAAATGCTGGCCATATAGACTATTACTGGCCAAGAGCCAAACTACTTGCTAACGTGAATGGACAAAACAATTATGGTGTTCTGATTATTGACTATCGTGGTTATGGCCTTAGTGAAGGCAGTCCTTCTGAGGATAATATGTATGAAGATTCAAGAGCTGCTGTTAGCTGGTTAGCTGAGCAAGGTCTATCCTCTGATCGATTTATGATGTATGGCTTTAGTCTCGGAAGTGCCCCTGCTATAGAACTTACGGCAAAAGGTGCAGAGTTATCTCCCTTTAAACTAATGATTGAAAGTCCATTTGCAAGTGCTGAAGTAATGGTACAAGATGGAAGTGGATTATCCTTACCGGGCTCCTTTTTTACAAACTTAAAAATCGATAATGCAGAAGAAATCAAAAGAATTAATCAACCCTTATATTGGATTCATGGTACTGATGATGATTTCTTAGCACTAGACACTCATGGAGAAATCGTATTTCAAAATCATCAGGGTCAATATAAGGAGGCCTTTCGGATACCTGGAGCAAATCACGGTGATGTGCCAAAAATTATGGGATATGAAACCTATATCAAAAGTCTAGAAAACTTTATCCTCAAGCCATGAAACAGTCTTTATCTTACCATCAAAAAGCAAGCTATTATCGAGAGGGGAACGGCACTAAATTGCTGTATGTATTGCACGGATATGGACAGCTTGCTAAGTTTTTTATAAGGAAGTTTGCATCAATTTCAGACCTGAACTATACCGTTATAGCTCCAGAAGGACAGCACTATTTCTACCTTGATGGCACTAGTGGGAGAGTTGGTGCAAGTTGGATGACGAAGGAAAATAGAGAACAAGATATTGCGAACTATATTTCATATCTGGACGCTATTCATACTGAGCTTACGGCAAAAAGGAAGTGGGAAGAAATCGTGGTATTGGGATTTAGTCAAGGAGTAGCTACGGCTTTTCGATGGCTAGCTCATAGTGACATTAAACCTAGTAAATTTTTAATCTGTAGTGGTCTTGTTCCACCTGATGTCGATTTACAAATTAAGAAGGAAATATTTGACCCTATAAAAATGACTTACTTCAGCGGGATAAACGACCCTTACCGAACAGAAGCATCGGTAAAAGAATTTTACGAAGCAGTAGAAAGCAGCAAACTAGATATGAAACTGATCAACTTTGATGGAATACACGAGGTTAATGTAGAAGAAGTGAGTAGAGTTTTAAAACCCTAGGATTAAGATATGAGCAGTGACTTACATTCTGAACTAAATCTTACAGCTGAATTTCAAATAGTTATTGTCTAAAACTCCTTTAAGCTAAGATCTAGGCTTTTCACCGAATGTGTAAGGGCTCCTACGGAAATATAATCTACTCCTGTTTCCGCATAACTTCTTATCGTCTCTCCTGTAATTCCACCACTGGCCTCCGTTTCTGTTCTACTGTCTACTAGCTTCACAGCTTCCACCATTAGCTCAGGCGAGAAGTTATCAAACATAATTCTGTCTACTAGTGCTGTGTCCAATGCCTCTTGCACTTCTTCAAGATTTCGAGTTTCCACCTCTATCTTGATGTCTTTACCTTTATCATCTAAATACCTTCTTGTCCTCATTACTGCATCTCTTATTCCGCCTGCATAGTCATTGTGGTTGTCCTTAAGCATCACCATATCCCATAGTGCAAAGCGGTGATTCACCCCTCCTCCTACTTTTACAGCATATTTTTCAAATGTTCGAAGACCTGGAGTGGTTTTTCGTGTATCGAGCAACTTGGCATTAGTTCCTTCTATTTTCTTCACTAGATTATTTGTGACTGTTGCAATACCACTCATTCGTTGCATGAAGTTTAACATCAATCGCTCAGCCTGAAGTATGCTGTGTACACTTCCTTTTACAGTAAACGCTATATCTCCATACTGTACCCAAGTTCCTTCTTCTATTAATAGATTAAATTCAACAGAATCATCAATGCGGTGCATGATGTGCTTGGCTAAATGAACACCACACAAAACTCCTTCATCTTTGACGAGCAACCTTGCTTGGCCTTCCGTACCCTGAGAGATAGAACCTAGACTGCTATGATCTCCATCTCCAATGTCTTCTGCAATTGCTAAGTCTAAAAGTTGTTTTACAAATGGGTCCTCAAAATTCATTGCCCAAAATTAAGGATTGAGTTATTGAATTATAGGATAATTGATTGTTATTTTCGTTCTGTGGTACACATCCTATCAAAAGGCTTTTCGCTTGTCAGTGAGTTTCTCCGTGAATTGAGAGACAAGGACATACAGCAAGACAGGGCTAGATTTCGAAAAAATATAGAGAGAATAGGTCAAATAGCGGCTTATGAAATTAGTAAGAAGATGGACCATGACATACACTTTACCACCACTCCATTGGGTATTGCCAAAGTTAAAAAATTAAAGGAACAACCGGTTTTAGCAACTATACTCAGAGCCGGACTGCCACTCCAGCAAGGGTTAAACAATATGTTTGATCAAGCTGACCTTGCCTATATATCTGCATACAGAAAGCACATAGATGAAGAGGATCATAGCAAGTTTGAAATAAAACTCGAGTATGTTGCTACTCCTGATATAAACGACCGAATTCTAATTTTATGTGATCCTATGCTCGCTACAGGTCAGAGTCTCGTTCAAACCTATGAGGCATTTATGAGAAAAGGGACTCCTAAAAAAGTCTATCTAGTAGGAGTAATAGGAAGTCAACAAGGTGTAGATTATGTAACTCAGAATATTCCAGATGCTGATTTATGGATAGGCGTCGTGGACGAAACCTTAGATCAAAATGGATATATCGTTCCGGGGTTGGGGGATGCAGGAGATTTAAGTTTTGGAGAAAAGTTGTAACAAGAGTTTAGAATGACGAAACATATATTCTTCGATTTAGATCATACCCTTTGGGACTTTGACGCCAATGCAGAAGAGACGCTTAGAGAGCTCTATCAAATTTACCAAGTAAGATACCTTTCCCATAAAAGCGAACAAGACTTCTTAAATATCTATGTTAGAAATAATGAAGAGATGTGGAAGCTCTATCGTCAAAACAAGATAACCAAAGCAGTTCTTCGAAGTAAACGGTTTGTTGATACATTCAGAGAGATGGAGGTAGATGAAGAAGACATCCCTCACAATATCTGGGAAAAATACCTCGAGATTTGCCCTACAAAGACTATACTGATCCCAGGAGCAATAGAAACGTTGGACTACCTTGCTGGCAAATATGACCTTCACCTCATTACTAATGGGTTTGCTGAAGTACAACGTAGGAAATTACAACACTCAGATTTAGCAAAATACTTTGACACGCTAACAATATCAGAAGAAGTAGGTGTTCAAAAACCTCATCCACTTGTGTTTGAAACAGCATTAAAAAATGCAAAAAGTGGCACTGATACCGGCCATTACGTCGGAGATAATTTAGAAGCAGATATAAAAGGAAGTATCAGCAGTGGATGGACTGCTTACTGGTATGCAAAGGATCACTCCCTTTTCAATCACGAAAAATGTGTGCCAATTTCTGAACTGGAAATGCTGAAGAAGCATTTCTAAAAGTCTAACATATCTATGAATTCTGACCAGTCCCAAGGACTACTTCCGTACCAACATCCATCAAAATTCCATTGCCATATGAAGAGGTAAATGGCAAACACTATACTTAAAACCCAAGCTATTTTAATCTTTCTATCAGAAGTTGTTCCTAAAACACCTGATATAGGTAGAGCAAAAAACGCTAGATGCTCCGTAAAACCTCTATGCCCAAACCCACATCCTAATGTGGGTGACCACCACGCAGCATAAGTTAAAGATATCACTAAAAAATATCCTAGGTAAAGAAGTGGTATATACTTTTTCCTTAAAAAACTATTATAGCACCACACCAAGACTAAGAGTAATGAAGGGATATACAGAAAAACGCCATTATTTGGAGCAAACCAAAAGGTTAATAATTCTAAATTTTGAATATTCGAAAAGGTCTCAGCAGCATACCCTCTTGCCCATAATTCATCATAGGCATAGAAATTATAAGCCAATTGCAATAAGATAGGAGCTATTCCTAACACAAATGACAGTAGATATGTTACCCAGTAATTTGTGAATTTAACTTCTTTCAATAACGACCAATTCCTTATTAAGATAAAAGAGATTGGGAATACAAGAAATAAGGCATTGAGTGGTCTTAATGCAACTACTAAGCTTCCTAAAAGAATAATCCCCAAACCATCTAATCCTGATATTGATTTCCTATTCAGTATTTTAAAAATCAAAAATTGTAGTGCGGCAAATACAAAAAATGAAAATGCATGAGACATCCCTGCATCTCTAGTGCTGTAGTAAAGAAGATTGGAAACGAATAATACCATAAATAACAAGAGGTAAGCCTTTCGTTTTTCTAATTGCCAATAATAAACTGCCGTCAACCAAAGAAAGAGAAGACCTAAAGTAGTGTAGAACGACGTACTCCAGTTTAGAGCGACATGCTGATTTTCAGTATAACCGTATTCCTCAACTTTACTAGACCAATGATCCAATAATGCTGCTATCCCAAAGAAAGGACTATGCATTATCGCTACTCCGATAGGATACTTGGTTACAATCTTGTTATCTACAAGTCTGAACCCTCTACCTGTTTTCTCTACAATATCAGCAGGTAATTTGCACGCATCCATGTCGTAATAGAAGAATGCTGGCAGGTAAACATGATATCCAGATTTATCAGTAAATATCTGAGAATGGTAGTCAAATCTAGGGTGCCGAGAGTGCCTATTTAATCCAACAAATAACAGAACGCCAAACAGGAGCAAAAAAAGGATCTTGTCTAGCAGCTTCATAATGCAAAGAATCTACTTATTCATAATTACCCAAAGCTTATCCTTGAGCTCTTGAATATTTTTACCAGAAACAGAAGAAATAAACAGGTATTCGCAGTCTACGTCAATTTCATTTCTCATTTCAGTCTCTAGTTCTTCATCTATCATATCACCTTTAGTAATGGCTAGAAACCGGTCTTTAAACAATAGTTCTTTGTTAAATTGCTCCAGTTCCTGAAGCAAGGTTTTGTATTCTGCATTTATATCATCACTATCTGCAGGTATCATAAAGAGTAAGACTGCATTTCTCTCTATATGTCTTAAAAATCTATGCCCCAAGCCCTTGCCTTCGCTTGCACCTTCAATTATTCCAGGGATATCTGCCATCACAAATGATTTATACTCCCGGTATTTTACTATACCTAGATTTGGAGTGATAGTTGTAAATGCGTAATCAGCAATTTCAGGTTTCGCAGCGGATACCACCGAAAGTAAAGTGGACTTCCCGGCATTTGGTAATCCTACTAACCCTACATCTGCAAGCACCTTAAGTTCTAAAATAAACCACCGTTCCAATCCGGGCTGTCCTGGCTGAGCATACTTTGGGGCCTGATTGGTAGCACTTTTAAAGTGCGTATTCCCTAATCCGCCTTTCCCTCCCTTTAATAAAACCAGCTCTTGCCCGTCTTCCGTAATTTCTCCAAGGACTTCGTAAGTATCTGGGTCTTTAGCAACAGTTCCTAAAGGAACTTCTACAATTTGATTTTTCCCACTTTTCCCAGTCTGATGCTTCTTTTTCCCAGGAGCACCATCCTCACAATACACATGACGTTTGAATTTCAAGTGCATCAAAGTCCATAGCTGAGAATTCCCCTTAAGTATTATAGATCCACCTTTACCGCCGTCTCCCCCATCAGGACCGCCTTTTGCATTGAGGTTATCCCGAAAAAAACTATGACTTCCAGCTCCACCATTTCCGCTTCTACCGCATATTTTAACGTAGTCTATAAAATTTTGATTACTCATTTTTTGGTAGAATAAAGCTGTTTTGGAATGGGGTATCTAGACTACTCAGACTCCTTTTGAGTCTTAGAATCTATGGCGTGCGTTAACCTGTCGAATATTTCATCAATAGAACCCATACCATGTACTCCTACATATTTTTCTTGTTCGGAGTAGAATGATGCAAGAGGTGAGGTTTCTTCGGCGTACACTTTAAATCTATTTCTGATTGTGTTTTCATCTTGATCATCTATTCGCCCACTTGTTTTTCCTCTTTCTAGCAACCTTTTGACCAACTCATCCTCATCAACCTCAAGTGCAATCATCATAGTAACTTCTGTGCCTAATGAAGTTAAAGTCTGATCCAGTGCTTCGCCTTGAGCTATAGTTCGAGGGTACCCGTCAAAAATGAAGCCGTTTTCATTCATTTCTCTTGCTACAAAATCTTTCACCATATTGTTGGTAACTTCATCTGGCACTAGTTCCCCTTTATCTATATAGCTTTTTGCGAGAACACCAAGCTCAGTTTCATTCTTTATGTTGTACCTAAATACATCTCCAGTAGATAGGTGAACAAGATTATATTCTTCAATTAATTTAGCACTCTGAGTGCCTTTTCCTGCCCCCGGAGGGCCAAATAGAACGATGTTTAACATTTATCTTCTTTGTTGGAGGGCAAAGGTAAATACTTTTAACAAGAGTATTGAATTTACTTCCTATCAAAAGGTTTGATCCCGATTCTAATTAACTGCTTATTTGCGAAGCTGTTAAGCTCTGGAGCAAGATTAAATCTATAAAGGATTAAAAAATACGACAAACCAATAGTACCACTGAAAGCGATTATATTCAAGAAAGGTTGATTTGTTCGTGGTATTGCAATTCCAATTGCGTTCACGGTTAAGCCTAAGAGTATAATGTAGATTGTCTTTTGTGTAAATGGAGACAAATCATACTTAATCTTGATGTAACTATACTTGATTAAGTTATACAATAATATAGTAATTAGTGTTGCAAAAGCACTACCCTCTACTCCGTATCTAGGTATAAACAACAGATTAAAACCCACATTTGAGATTACGGCAATCAGCAAAAATATTAGTAAGATCTTAAAACTAGAAGACATTGATAAGATGGCATTATTCAATCCTGATGCCATATCAACTATTTTAGCTATTGCTAAATAAATAACCAAGTTCTTCCCAAGTGAGTACTCTTCTCCCTTTGGCATTAACATATACAAATCATCCAATCCTACGATTACACAAGAGAATAAACCTAACGAGATACCAAGAAGTGTAGACGAGGACTGCTTATATAACTTATCAAGAGAATTTAGATCATTATTCTTCCAATATTTAGCAATTAATGGTGTGCTTATAGCTCCTAGCAAGGAGTATGGTATTGCAATTGAGTTTGGTATAAATAAACTCCATCCATATAAGCCGGTGCTATATTTACCTAGAATTTTGGTAATCATTACAACGTCAATCTGATTCATGAGAATAGAACCTAAACTTGTAAAAATACTGAACAAGGCAAAATAGAATAGAGGCCTAGTACGAAAAGGATAGTTATTGACTTTAAGAGTTAACGGTATCTTTTCGAGCCTGTTAACATAGAAAAAATACACTAGGGCTAGTAAAATGTAATAAAACATTATGCCAAGGATCACTTCCTCAAAATCAATAAACTTAAAAAATAATAACAGTACTAATAAAGGCTGCGTTACTTTAATAAGTTGAGTTAATAAAGAAGGAATGGCTATTCTGCCGTGAATACTAGCTAAACTAGTAAATAGTTTTATAAAACCTTGTGCTACTGCCATTGCAATAATGGCATAAGAAGTGCCTAAGTAGACACCTTCTTCTGCTGTTAGAAGTCCAAATAACTCTTCTTTGAATAAAAGTGCAGCTGAAATAAACAACAAAGAATTCAGGAAAAGCACTCCAAAAACTAGTTTCAAAAGAGATCTACTTTTCTCTTCACTTGTTCTAAATTTAGGATAAAACCTAACCAATACTCCACCTAGTCCAAAGAGTAATAAAGAAGCGAAAATTGCCGCAGAAGTGTGTAAAAATGTTATCTCACCAAATTGCTCCACACTAAGCATTTTGGTGTAAACAAACATGGTGTTAATGACACCCAGTACAACACCTAGATATGTAACAGTAGCTGACTTAAAAGACTGCCGAGCAATTAGACCCATTTTTTCATATTATAATTCAAAGAAAGACATTTTAGGTCTACAAGAAGTGATAAAACCAGACTGAATTGTTAAAAACATTATCTAGTTAAATTAACGATGAAAGTTCTCGTGTATAAAATTTATATTCGCACGAAGTAAATAGTAAGAATGAAGAACCTCGACTTAAATGGAAAGAACGTACTGATAACGGGAGGTACAGGGTCTTTAGGGAAAGCTTTGACAAAAAGAATTTATGCTGAATTCCCGAACATAGAGCGTCTTGTAATATTCTCTAGAGATGAACAAAAGCAATTTCAAATGGCTCAAGAATACCCAAATGAAATCTACAAGTCTATTCGTTTCTTTATAGGTGATGTACGTGACAAAGAGAGACTCTTACGAGCGTTTAATGGAATTGATTACGTCATACACGCCGCAGCAATGAAACACGTTCATTTAGCTGAATATAACCCTTCTGAATGTATTAAAACAAATGTAAATGGTGCTGAAAACGTAATTCACGCTGCTCTTGAGTCCAATGTCACAAATGTGGTTGCTTTAAGTACAGATAAGGCTTGTGCTCCAATCAACTTATATGGTGCTACTAAATTAACTTCAGATAAGCTTTTTGTTGCAGCTAATAATATAAAAGGAAAGAATAATGTTAAGTTTTCAGTTGTCAGGTATGGAAACGTAATGGGTTCAAATGGATCTGTAATTCCATTCTTTTTGAAAAAAAGAATGGACGGCAGTCTTCCAATCACAGATCCCAATATGACTAGATTTAATATTTCACTTGACGGCGGTGTAGACATGGTATTACACGCTATGGCAAATGCTTGGGGTGGCGAGATTTTTATACCTAAAATTCCTTCATACAAAATTACTGATGTTGCAAGTGCGATAGCTCCTAATATTGAACAAAAAGTTATTGGAATTCGCCCTGGCGAGAAAATTCACGAAGAGATGATAACTCCATCAGATTCCTTTTACACCTATGATCTTGGAAAGTATTACGTCATTTTACCTTCAACAGTAAATTGGAATCTGCAAAGTTTTCTTGATGCACATAATGCTAAAAAAGTCCCTGAAGGTTTTAATTACAATTCAGGGAATAACGCTGATTGGGAGTCAATCGAATCGTTACGCAGTTTAATAAAGACTCATGTTGATGCCAATTTTGAACCTACATGAAAAAAATACCATACGGCAGACAAGATATTAATGACAAGGATATAGAAGCTGTTATCGAGACACTACAATCTGATTTTCTAACTCAAGGCCCAAAGGTTGCCGAATTCGAATCAGCGTTTGCTCAATATGTAGGTGCTAGTCATGCTGTTGCTGTGAGTAATGCAACAGCTGGTCTTCATATTTCCGTGATGGCATTGGGATTAAAATCTGGGCAGCGTGTGATTACAACTCCCATAACATTTGCTGCTTCTGCAAATTGTGTTCGATATCAGAATGCAGAAGTGTGGTTTGCAGACATTGATCCTGATACTTACCTACTATCTTTAGATTCTGTCGAAGCACTAATCAATAGTAAACCTAAGGGTTTTTTCAGCGGAATAATTCCTGTTGATTTTGCAGGACTCCCTGTAAACTTAGAAGAATTCAAAAATCTGGCGAATGAGCACAATCTTTGGATCATAGAAGATGCATGTCATGCACCTGGAGGTTACTTTTTAGACAGTAAAGAAAACAAGCAATATTGCGGGAATGGCAGTTATGCAGATGTTGGCATTTTCTCTTTTCACCCTGTAAAACACATTGCCTGCGGCGAAGGAGGCATGGTAACAACAAACTCATATGAGCTTTATCAGAAGCTTTTAATGTTGAGAACACACGGTATCACAAAAGATCACATGAGTCAAAATCACGGCAATTGGTATTATGAAATGCAAACGCTAGGCTTTAATTACAGATTAACAGATTTTCAAGCTGCTTTAGGTACAAGTCAATTATCTCGCAATAACGAAAGTGTTCAACGCAGAAATACAATAGCTCAAAAATATAAAGCAAGCTTTAAAACGAAGATAAAGTTTCAATCTCTTCCTGATGGAATGCTAAATGCTCACCACTTATTTGTTATAGAGGTAAAAAACAGAAAAGAGCTATACGAAAAGCTTAGGGAGCACAACATTCTTGCACAGATACATTATATACCTGTTCATACATTGCCATATTACGAAAAGATAGGCTATCAAGGTGCCGATTTAATAAATGCAGAAAAGTACTATGAACGTTGCATTAGTTTACCTATGTATCCTACCCTGCTTGATGAAGAACAAGAATATGTAATTCAAAAGGTTCTAGAATATGCCAAATAAGTCTATTTGTATTATCCCAGCCAGAGGTGGAAGTAAACGGATTCCTAGAAAAAACATTAAAGAGTTTTGTGGTAAACCGATTATTGCCTACAGTATTCAGGTAGCTTTAGAAAGTGAGCTGTTTGATGAAGTAATGGTGAGTACGGATGATGATGAAATAGCAGAAATCGCCAAATCATATGGTGCTAAAGTTCCATTTATGAGAAATGCCAAAAACGCAGATGATTTTGCGTCTACTTTTGATGTTTTGGAAGAGGTCTTAGAAAATTATAGACGCGAAGGAATCTCTTTTGAGATGACTTGTTGTCTTTATCCTACTGCACCTTTGACTTCCCGAAATAGACTAAAGGAGGCATATCACAATTTGGTTTCTCAAAATAAAGATTCTGTGATTCCAATTGTCCCTTTCAGTTATCCTCCACAACGTTCATTTAAGGTTAACGGCAGTTTGGTGTCATATAATCACCCTGAATATGAGAAAACAAGATCTCAAGATTTAGAAAAGCATTATCACGATGCTGGACAGTTTTATTGGTCTAAGACCAAAATTTTATTAAAACAGAAGAGTCTCATTACACAAAATTCAGGCTTCTTGGAACTCAGTGATTTAGAGGTCCAAGATATTGATACTATGGCAGATTGGAATCTCGCAGAACTTAAATATAAACTCATTAATGAAGTTTCCTGATAAGTATAAAATATTAGGGCAGAATGTTTTTGCTCAAGGGGACTACAAGCTTGTTCCGATTCGCTATGGGGACCGACATGAGATTATGAAATGGAGAAACGAACAGATGTATCATCTCCGACAAGACAAACCTCTCACCGAAGAGTCTCAAGATATTTATTTTGATACCGTTGTGGCTGAACTTTTCAATGAATCTAAACCGTCTCAACTGCTCTTTTCATATTTGAAAAATGACATCTGCATCGGATATGGAGGACTTGTACACATCAATTGGGATGATGGGAATGCTGAAATATCTTTCATAATGAAAACAGAACTCGAGCCAGAGTCTTTTAATTTTCATTGGAGAGCCTATTTATCTTTAATCGAAGAACTCGCTTTTTCTTTGTTGGGTTTACACAAAATTTATGTGTATGCTTTCGACCTCAGACCTCACTTATATAAAGCACTAGAACAAGCGGGGTATATAAATGATGCTAGGCTAAGAGATCATTTAATCATAGAAGGTAAATACACTGATGTTGTTATACACTCAAAAATAGCTGTTAAATGAAAATAGGTTTACTTATTAGTGGCAAACTCGGTCTAAAAGCTCTTGAGGCTTCAATCCAAAAACATAAGGTCGGTTTTGTACTAACGAATAAAGCATCATCAGATATAATTTCTTTTTGCGAGAATGCACTGATCCCTTTTTTCATTGGCAACCCAAGAAATGGAAATTGTACCGACTTTCTAAAAGAGAAAAAGGTAGATGTTATTGCTTCCATAAATTACTTGTTTTTAATAGAAGACGATATCATAAGTAGAGCAAAGAAGGCTGCATTTAATATACACGGCTCACTTTTGCCTAAGTATAGAGGTCGTACTCCACACGTTTGGGCAATCATTAATGGGGAGTCTCATACAGGAATCACTGCACATTTGATAGACAAATCCTGTGACACAGGAGACATTTTATTTCAGAAAAAAATCAAAATACATAAAAAATATACTGGAAATGACATCCTAAATATTTTTTTGGAAGAGTATATCCCAATTTATGAAAAAGTTCTAAATCAAATAGAAAAAGGTACGCTAGAAATCAAATCACAAGATTCTCAAAAGGCTACATATTATGGTAAACGAACACCACAAGATGGCCAAATTAACTGGAACTGGCAAAAGAATAGAATATACAATTGGGTACGTGCCCAATCCAATCCATATCCAGGGGCATTCTGTTTTTACAGTGGTGAAAAGATTGTAGTCGATGAGGTACTTTTTAGTGAGGTTGGGTATGATGCTGATCTAAAAAACGGGACTATACTCAAAATTGACCACACGGGAATGCCTCACGTAAAAACTCCAAACGGAGCACTTAAACTTTCTAAGCTAAGAACATCTTTTAAATTCACAAAAGGGGAAATACTAGAATAATGAAAAGACAAACGTACATCATAGCAGAACTATCAGCAAATCACAATGGGAGTAAGCAGAATGCTATCGATACCATATATGCTGCAAAAAGAGCAGGAGCTGATGCCATTAAACTTCAGACCTATACCGCAGACACTATTACCCTTGACTGCAACTCAAGTGATTTTATCATACAAGACACTATTTGGGAAGGCAAACGATTTTATGATCTATATCAGGAGGCTTACACACCTTGGGAGTGGCATGGAGAATTAATTGAAATTGCAACGCAAGAAGGCTTAGACTGTTTCTCTTCACCATTTGATAAAACTGCAGTCGATTTCTTGGAGACTTTGAATGTACCAAAATACAAGATAGCATCTTTCGAAATCACCGATATCCCGCTCATTAGCTATGTGGCTAGTAAGGGTAAACCTATTATACTCTCTACGGGTATTGCGAGTTACGACGATATAAAACTTGCTGTGGATACGTGTAGATTAGCAGGCAATAATGATATAACCTTATTGAAGTGCACCTCGTCTTATCCTGCACCTATCGATGAAGCCAATCTTGTAATGATGAAGAAATTTGAAGAAGATTTTGATGTTAAGATAGGATTAAGTGATCACACTTTAGGCACTAGAGTCCCAGTAGTAGCTACGGCATTAGGAGCTACTGTGATAGAAAAACACTTCATACTAGACAAGAGCATAGGCGGACCAGATGCTAGCTTTAGCTTAGATGAGAAAGAATTTACTGAAATGGTAAAAGCTGTGCGAGAAACAGAGGCCGCATTGGGAGAGATTAGCTATGAACTAACTGAAAAACAAAAGGCAGGCAAACAGTTTTCTAGAAGTTTATATATATCTGAAAATGTAAAAAAAGGTGAGGTGATTACCGAAAAGAATGTAAGATCAGTTAGACCTGGGTATGGTCTCCACCCTAAGCATTTTAAAGAGATTTTAGGAAAAACCTTTAGCTCGGACCAATCTAAAGGTACACGTCTGCGATTTGATCAACTCAAATAGTATAACTAAGTCAATAAATAGAGGGGAACGTAATGTCTAATCTGAAATGTTAAAAACCAGTTTCAATAACATTCTATTCAATGGCTTTGACTCCAACTGCTCTGAAAAATTGCCCCAGTCTTTTCAAGACAATTATAACGTTTATTGGATCACGAATAAAACTAGATATTTAAAAAATCCTAATGTACAGCAAATTAATAACCTTCATATAGGACCACTACCTCCTAAAAAGAAAAAATCTATTCATCTCCAAGCGTTCAAACAATATGAAGAGGAATATTTCTATTTACTAAATAGACTTTATCCATATCTTGGGTATATCCCAAAATGGGAGAAGCGTATAATACTAAATAGACAAATTTCTTATTGGGATGACGTGCTTACTAACAATAAAATAGATTTATTCATAGGTTCCAATCTACCTCATGAGATCCATGATTATGTGATAAATAGACTCTGCATATTACGAAGTATTCCTACTCTATACTATTACCAAGTTTTCCAAAACTGCATGGTTTTAGTAGATAAAATCAGTCAAATTAAAAATCTAGTAGAAGGTACAGGCTCTAGTAATGCAAAGCAAAATTGCGAGGGTATTGAACTTTTCATACACAATCTAAATAAACTGACCAATGAAGACTATGTACCTCCTTTTTATATGGACCCTAAAGTTATATCTCGCGAACAGAACAATAGGGATAAAAAGAAAAATTTACAGAAGAAAATTCCGCTTTACAAACGACTTGGCAATCCCATAAACTATCAGTATACATTTAATGAGCATCTGTATAAAAGAGGTATGAAAGTCTATCAGGCACTATTATCTAGAACCTACAATGATGCCGCCTTGAATAGTATTCCAAGTCAAAAGTATCTATATTTCCCTCTTCATCTACAACCAGAGATGACAACCTGTCCTCAAGGAGGTAAGTTTTACAATCAGCTAGAAATCATTAAAAAAATAAGTACACTCCTACCACCAAACATATTTCTAGCCGTAAAAGAGAACCCCAAACAAACTTGGATTTGTAGGAGTTATAATTTCTATAAGACCCTAAAGCAGAACGATAAAGTAAAAATCCTTGGTACCAATGTAAATTCTAGTGAGTTAATCAAGGCATCTATTGGAGTAGTTACTGTGACCGGGACTGCAGGTTGGGAGGCGATATTCGCAAATAAGCCTGTAATCGCTTTTGGCTATGCTTCTTTTTCTCCAATTGAAGGAGTTTATCGTATATCAAAAGACTTGGATATTGTAGAAGCTATAAACCTGCTTTTAGATGGGACTATTTATCCAGGAATCAGTAAGGAAATGTTTTTTGAACAACTAAATACCATTTCTACTTTAGCCGTCAGTTCTCAATACTATTTTGATAATTCTGTAATTAAAGATAATGAAACTAACATCACTAACTTACTTAAGCTGCTAGAATCAAATAGATATAGTCTCAAGTTAGACCCAGTACATAACTCTTAGAAATCTTATTCAAACTCAGGTTAAAAGCTACCTTTGAAAGATACTATTACGTCTTTTAAACAAAAGTGAGTAAAATTCTATTTTTTTCAAATCAGGGTTTAAGCCCATTTCATTTAGCTATAGAATTAGAAATTCTAAACACCTTAAGAGAGGATGAGAATCACGAAATAACAGTCTTGAGTTGTAACGCAAAGTTGGAAGGATGCTTTTATAACCCAACTAAGAGCCCTATAGCTTGTGCTTTATGTGAATCTCGAAGTCAGACCCTCTTCAAGAAGCAAGGAATAAATAGCAAGACTTTAGAAAATTCAATAAATGAACATCAAGGAATGCCTATGATCGAAAACTTAGAGCATCTAGAATCTTTAGAGTATAATGGGATAAATGTTGGCAGAGGAGTTGCTTCTTCTTTTATTTCAATATCAAGAGATTTCTCTGTAGAAGATCCAAGACACTTTCTTAAAATTCAATCACTTTATAGTCAAGCTGTGACAGCTTATGACATGTTTGCAAAGGCTCTAAGTAACTACAAGCCAAACGAGGTCTACCTTTTCAACGGAAGGTTTGCAGAAT
Organism: Bacteroidia bacterium; assembly: GCA_965655315.1. Lineage (GTDB taxonomy): Bacteria > Bacteroidota > Bacteroidia > NS11-12g > UBA9320 > UBA9320. The sequence goes on along the minus strand of CBFHGJ010000001.1, from coordinate 147,754 downwards.
CTCATGTTTTAATCCAATTATGTAAAAAAAACAACATTACATATTACACACATGAGGCTGCGTCCACAGGGAATTATTTAGTATTCAAAAATTCACTCCCTCATTCAATTAGATATAGAAAAGATCTAATGAAAGAAATATGGGAAAAAGAGAATGAAAAACACCGCGAGGAAGTAGCTGTTTCTTTCTACACAAATAAAAGGAAAGGTACTTTCCAAGAGACCTATAGACATACTCAAAATCAACAACTTAATACTCTTCCTAAAAAATGGGACACATCCAAAACAAATGTGACTATTTTTAATTCGTCAGAAGATGAAATGAAAGTTATTGATGAATGGAAGCATGATTATTACAAATCTCAAAATCAAGCAATTAAGAAGATATGTTCAAATTTCTTAGATCAAGAAGAAATCCATTTTACGTTAAGGGTTCACCCTAATCTTGGCTCAGTGGATAACGAGCAAAGTAGAGAGATTTCAATGTTTAACTTTAAGAATCTATCTATAATAAAACCGTTTGATAAAGTGGACTCATATGCTCTTATAGAAAACTCAGACTTAGTAATTAGTTTTGGATCCACTATTGGTATCGAAGCCACTTATTTACAGAAGCCCTCCATTATGTTCGGTAGAACTTTTTATGAAGATGAAAACGCTACATACAATCCAAAATCTTTTGAAGAGCTATTCAGACTGATAAAGGAAAAGGAATTAAATTCTAAACCAAGGCAAAATACTTACAGGTATGCTTATTTTATGTCAAAGTTTGGAACACGCTTTAGAGATTTAGAATTCAGAAATAACAATGATGTTTCTTACAAGGATGAAAAAATAAAAAAATGGAACTCTCTTTTGCTAATCAAAACATTTGAGTACTTACCTTATCTTAAAAATTGGATTAAACTTACCAAAATATTCTTAAACAGGTATCCTAGATTCAGTGATTTAGGAAAACTTTATCATCAAATTCAAAAATGAAAAAGGTACTAATTATATCTTACAAGTGGCCTCCTTGTGGAGGTATTGGCGTTTTACGCAACCTAAAATTTGCAAAATATCTGCGAGATTTTGGTTGGGAACCTATTGTACTGATTCCAACAAAAGCAGATTATCCTTATCTTGATGAAAACAACTGGGAAGATGTACCTAAAGGTATTACAACTTTAACTTGTCCAATTCTCGAACCATTCAGTCTTTTCAAACTTGTAAGTGGTAAGAAAAAGGACTACGCTTTAAGCAACCCAGTGGATGTAAAAGGGAAAAAGCAAAATATTATTGACAAATTTGGGATATGGGTACGAGGTAACTTTTTCATACCCGACGCACGGTCTTTGTGGATAAGGCCGGCTGTGAAAACTGCTCTCAAGTATATTGATGAGAATCAAGTAGACGCTATACTTACGGATGGACCACCACATACAAATACAAGAATTGGATATTTGATTGCAAAAAAGACTGGAATACCTTGGCTGGCTGATTTCCAAGATCCGTGGTCACAAGTTGATTACCTTCCTAAATATAAGTTAACTAAACTGGCATGGTATATTCACCGAAAAATGGAGCAGCAGGTTTTTAAAAGTGCTAGTAAGATAACATCTGCAAGCCCTGGTTTTACGGCTCAATTAGAATCAATTGGTGCGAAAGATGTTTCCACACTTTATTATGGATATGATGAAGCAGACTTTACAGACATTTCAATAAAGCCAAAATCAAAATTTATTATTACTCATGCCGGTTTATTGGGTGAGGATAGAAAGCCCCAAAATCTATTCAAAGTACTAAATGAACTTTGCAATAGTATTCCTACACTCAAAAATGATTTAGAAATTCGTCTGATGGGAAATGTGGATTACTCCGTAATAGAGTCAATTAAAGAACAAAATCTGTATACATACACTAACCTTACAGGCTCTGTGTCTAGGAAAAAAGTGATAGAGTCTATTTCAGAGAGCTCTGTTCTCCTGTTACTGATTAACAAAGCGTATAATGCAAGTGCCAGAATACCAGCTAAAATATTTGAATACATCAGAACCGGGAACAAGATCCTAGCACTTGGACCACTTCAGTCTGACATAAATGATTTGCTTCAAGATATTAAGAGACCCGGAACAATAGAATATGATAATGTAAAGAAACTAAAACACATCATCGAAACAGCATATCAAGAATACATGGACAAAAAGGAAAATACTATCATTGATCCTAGCGTAGTAAAACTATCCAATAGGGAAATCACTAAAAAACTTGCCAATTTCCTAAATCAGGTTTCTAAATAATATTAGCAGTTTTTTGCACAATTGAACTCTTATCTATTGTATTCTACCCTATCCATACTTCTCTAGTCTTAGAGTAAAACCTAATCTTCCTCTTAGTCAATGCAAATGCCTGAATTATTTATAGGTAATAAGTATCTTTGAGCCGAAATGCGACAAATATTTAAAACTTATAAAGTTCATTTTTTAATAATAGGTCTTATTATTATTCTTACAGCAGCTTTTGTCCCAAGTACGTTTTCAGGAAAGTCTCCCCAACAATCAGACATTGTTCAGTACAAAGGAGCTTCAAAAGAGATCAAAGACTATGATAAAATTGATGAAGTCAGGATACTTTGGACAAACTCCTTATTTGCTGGGATGCCTACTTATGTGATAACAACCTTACCAAGCTCATTCTTTGTAAGTGGTATTGGATTCCCTAAAACTCCGGCACTGTGGGCTACAATTTTCAAATATGTTTTTTGTGCATTTATTATGCTTTTGGCTCTTGGAGTTAGACCTTGGTTAGCACTTATAGGTGCAATAGGAATTGGTTTCGCAACTGAAAACTTCACTATTCTAGAAGTTGGGCATAGAACAAAAGCGGCTGCTACAGCATATTTACCCCTTATCCTAGCTGGTTGCATTTGGTTGTCACGAAAAAAATATCTACTCGGAATTTCTGTGCTTTCTGTTGGAATGGCCTTACAAATAGCTGTTAATCACCTGCAAATCACTTACTATGCTGGCTTTATTGTTGTGTTGTTTTTTTTGTTTCAATTAGTCAAGCATATTTCAGAATCACGAATAAAAGACTTTGTAGTTATGTCTTCCTTGGCTCTTCTTGGAGCTGGCATAGGCTTAGGAGCTAACAGCCTTAATCTTCTCATGCTAAATGAATATGCAGCATATTCAATTAGGGGAAAGTCTGAATTAACCATATCTAAGGATAAAGAGAATTCAAACGTTAAAGATGGACTTACAAAAGACTACACTTTTTCTTACAGCAACGGATGGTCAGATATAGGAGCTACGATAATCCCCAATTATAGTGGTGGCGACTCAGATAAATTGGGACTTTACTATGGACAAATAGGATCTACATCAGGACCAAAATATATAGGTGCTACCATATTTATCTTATTTATTTTAGGTTTAGTCTTGGTCAAAGGTCCAATTAAATGGTGGCTAGTTACCACAATTCTCATTACAATAATCCTTTCTATGGGAGGAAATCATTTTACAGGAATCAATACTTTTATGTATGAGCACTTCCCGCTTTACAATAAATTTAGAGCTCCAAGTATGATGATGGTTTTGGTCCAAATAAGTGCTGGGCTACTTGGCATTCTAGGATTAGAACGTCTTTTTTCAGATTCGAAAAATGTAAACTTCAAGCACTTAACTTACGCTGCAGGAAGCGGAGTTGCTATTATACTCCTACTAGCTTACACAGGAACTACGTTTAATGACTTTAGCTCCACACCAAAATACGATGAAACTACAGGACAAGTAGTATATGATAGTGATACGAGATATGCACAAGCAATAATTCAGAGACAAGGCCAAAACCCTAGTCCACAAGCGGTAGAAAGTGTTAAGGCTCAGCTTGTAGATAGAAGGCTAGAAGAAATGAAGAAAGATGGAAATAGAAGCCTATTTCTGATTATTTTAGTTCTTTTAGTATTATTCCTCGCCTATAAGAAAAAGCTAAAAACACCATACGCCATAGCGATATTGGGACTACTCATAACTATTGATCTTTGGTCAGTTGGTAAAAGATATCTGAATGACAAGGACTTCAAAAAAGAACGCGTAGTATCACAACCTTTTCAACCCTACCAAGCAGATTTAGAGATCAAAAAAGATCAGTCTTATTATAGAGTTTTGGACTTAACTCAGAGTACTCTGAATAGTAACAGATGTGCATACTTTCATAAGTCTATAGGGGGCTATAGTGCCGCTAAAATAAGAAGATACCAAGACTTATGGGATTGGCACTTATTAGAGGATTTGGGCAGTGGCAAGATCGTAGACAACGGGATACTTAATATGTTAAACATGAAGTACTTTATCTACCCAAATCAACAGCAACAAGGAGGAACTCCACAATACGGTATAAACAACAATCATCTTGGAAATGCTTGGGTGCTTCAAAATACATTTGTAGTAGAAAATGCCGACAGTGCGATTCTAAGCTTGGGTCGTATCAATACTCAAACAACTGGTTTTGTAGAAAAAGAACACAAGGATAGAATAAGTAATAATTCATCATTTGATAGCTCTGCTACAATTAAGATCCTATCCTATCACCCTGAGAAACTAGAATATGAATACAATTCCACAGAGGAAAGCAATGTAGCGTTTTCCGAGGTCTATTATGATAAGGGATGGAATGCATATATAGATGGTGAGCTTGTAAATCACTTTAGGTTAAACTATATCATAAGAGGCCTAAAAGTACCTTCAGGTAATCATAAGATCACTTTCAAATTTGAACCAAAAACCTACGAAACGGGAAAAACTCTAAGCATGGGTTTTGGTGCTATTATATACCTTTTGATTGGAGCATCTCTTTTCTTTTGGGTTAAGAACGAATTTTTCAATAAAGCCAAATCAGCATAGTTTGCAACTAGCTAAAATCAAAGGTTTAGAAGCTCTTAAGGCTAGGCTTTTAAAAAGTATAAACACTAATAAACTGCCTCATGCACAACTTTATGCTGGTTCTGAGGGCTCTGCAAAACTGGCTCTTGCTTATGGAATAACTCAGTATCTCTACTGCACAGATAAGAAAGAATCTGATTCTTGTGGAATCTGTAGTTCTTGTAGAAAAATTAGTTCATTTACTCATCCAGATGTTCATTATTCATTCCCTACTGTATCTACCGGCTCTAGCAAGCCTTCTATAAGCAATGATTTTCTTGACTCTTGGAGGAAAATAAATGAGTCAGGCCCATTTTTCAATACTGAGGATTGGATTAAGACTATAGCAAAAGACGAGAATAAAGCTCCAAATATTACTCGAGATGAAACGAGAAGTATTATCAATAAACTTAGTCTAAAACCATATGAAGGTGAGGCAAAAACATTAATAATTTGGATGCCAGAATATCTAGCTGGAGAAAGTAATGCATTGCTCAAAATATTAGAAGAGCCTCCTCAGAAGACCTATTTCATACTAGTTACTGAAAATCCAGATGCACTACTAGCAACTATTACAAGTAGAACACAGTTATTAAAAATACCTTCTTATACTGAAGAAGAAACCAAAGAATACTTACAAAATAAATACTCACTTGAAGCCAAAAAAGCCAATCAAATAGCTTACCTGTCTGAGGGAAATATAAGAAAAGCAGAGAGTCTGGTAGAAAGTGTAGAAGATAACTACTCCGAGATATTTAGGAACTGGATGCTAGCTTGCTACTCCAACGATTTACAAAAAGTAAGCTCGTTGTGTGATGATCTTCATAAACTTGGAAGAGTTCAACTTCAACTTTTTCTGACCAATGGTTTGGCCATACTTAGAGAGAGTCTACTTTATAAGAATATCGAAAACTATAATGTTCGAGCTGAGCAGGATCAGAAAGACTTTGTAATGAAGTTTTCGGCTACGCTCAACAGTGCACTAATTGAGAAAAGCTATCAACAGATAAATGAGGTAAGTTATCACATTAAGCGAAACGCTAATGCAAAAATTGCACTATTTAACCTCTCAATGCAGATGCGATATAACTTTGTACGAAAGAGATAATGCTAAAAGATAAAAATAGAATACTCATTCTAGCTCCTCATACAGACGATGGAGAATTTGGTTGTGGTGCCAGTATAGATAAGTGGGTAAAAGAAGGAAAAGAGGTATTTTATGCAACGTTCTCTGCATGTAAGCAGTCTGTGCTTCCTGAATTCCCAGAGGATATACTAATCACTGAGGTTAAAAATGCTACTTCCATACTAGGCATTCCAGAAAACAACCTCATTCTACACGACTATGAGGTACGTACATTCAATTATCGCAGACAAGAAATTCTGGATGACTTAATTAAGCTTAGAGAATCTATAAAGCCAGACTTAGTGCTAATGCCATCATTAAATGACATACACCAAGATCACAAAACTATTGCTGAAGAAGGACTTCGAGCATTTAAATTTTTTAGTATCCTATGTTATGAGATGCCATGGAATAACTTGGTATTCAATACCACTTGTTTCAATATTATAGATCAATCTCACGTAGAAAAGAAAATTGAGGCTTTGAGAGCATACAAATCTCAAGCTCATAGACCGTACAGCAATCCAGATTTCATTAGAGGTCTTGCCATAAATAGAGGGGTGCAAATTAGTGCTGAATTCGCTGAGGTCTTTGAAGTAGTTCGTTGGTTAATATGAAAAATATTTTAATCACGGGAGGAGGAGCTCCTGGTGCTCCTGGGATAATCAATTCAGTGAAAAGTGAATATCCGGACTTAACCATTTTCTCTTGTGATTTTCAAGATGTTACTGCTGGGAAATTCCTAGCAGATTATTACTTCACAGTGCCATTGGGATCTGACGCTAACTATTCGGAAACATTACTTCAACTATGTACAGAAAACGATATTGAAATAGTTTTACCAATTACTACCAGAGAATTGACACCGCTATCTCAAGCTAAGGATAAGTTTAAAAGTAAAGGAATACACGTTCTAGTAAGCGATCAGAAACCATTAGATATTGCAAACAATAAAGGCACACTATATTCTCATTTAACTAATTGTGGAATTCAAGTCCCCAGATTCAAAACAGCACAAAATTATGATGAGTACCTCGAGGCAAAAAAGCACGTACAAAAGAACAATGATAGATTTATTATCAAACCGTGCGTTGGAAATGGGAGTCGAGGGTTTCGCATTATTGATTCCACAACAGACCGGTTTGATTTACTTTTTAATCATAAGCCAAATAGCACATTTATACAAGAAAACGAATTAGACTCCCTATTGCAGCAAAATAAATTTCCTGAGATTGTTGTATCAGAGTACCTTCCAGGTGATGAGTATACTGTAGATTGCTTAGTGCATCAGGGAGATGCAAAACTTATCGTTCCTCGTAAGAGAGAAAAAATGAATAACGGGATTAGCGTTTCCGGAACGATAGAAAATAACAGTAAAGTTATATCGTACTGTAAGAAAATCTTAGCCGCTATTGATCTACACGGACCTATTGGGATTCAGGTTAAATATAGTTCCAATAACGAGCCGCTGTTAGTTGAGATTAATCCGCGAATTCAGGGCACCACAGTAGCTTGCATTGGAGCAGGAGTTAATATTCCAGCCCTTTGCTTTCAAGATTTCAGCACTTTGAAGCAGTCAGGTATTGATATTAAGTGGGGAACTAAGTTTATTAGATACTATTCGGAGCTCTATTTCGAACACTAAGTTTACATTTTTAAATATCTTTGGCATTCGGATGGGAAATTATCCTATCTAGTAAATAATAAAGTGATTGGCGTTAATGGTAATTAATGCTTTAATATAGATAGATTAGGAATATGGGATGCGGAAGTTGCGGAAATAATAATGGAAGTCATAGCCCTGGATGTGGGAATAATGGCAGTTGTAGTACAGGCAGCTGTAATAAGCTAAATGTATACAACTGGTTGACGGATATGGTCTTACCTGAAGACTATGAACCATTTAATATTGTCGAAATCAGATTCAAAGGGAGTAAAAAACAGTTTTATAAAAATGTGAATGGTCTAGAGCTATTCACCGGCGATAAGGTGGTAGTCGAATCTGATATTGGTTATGACATAGGTGAAGTTTCTTTGAGTGGCGAACTAGTAAAACTCCAGCTTAAAAAATACGGGGTAGAGGAGAATAACTCAGAAATGAGATCCATTCGAGGGATAGCAAATGAATCCCAAGTAGAAAAATATAACGAGTATAAGGCTAAAGAGAAGAAAGATCTAGAGGAAGCGAGAACAATTGCTCTGCAGCTTAAACTAAAAATGAAAATAAGTGACATTGAATACCAAGGAGATGGTAAAAAGGTCACTTTTTATTATACCTCAGAAGGAAGAGTTGACTTTAGAGAACTTATCCGCAGATATGCTTCTGCATTTAAATGTCGAATACAAATGCTTCAGGTGAGTTACAGAGAAGAAGCAAGTCGGCTTGGAGGTATTGGTTCTTGCGGAAGAGAATTATGTTGTAGCACTTGGCTCACTGACTATAAAGTCGTAAGCATGGGGGCTGCTAAGACTCAAAATCTATCGATCAACATGTTAAAACTGAGCGGTCAATGTGGAAGGTTAAAATGTTGTTTAAACTACGAACTTGAACTGTACAGTGAGAAATTAAAACAATTCCCATCTGAGAAAGTAAAACTTAAAACACAATCTGGACTTGCGAGTCTTAGAAAGATAGATATACTAAAAGGTACCGCGTGGTACTGCTATGAGAAGAGTTTTGATTGGATTCCAGTAAACATAAAACGAGTAAATGAAATCTTAGCTCTAAACAAAAAAGGAGAGACTCCGATGACATTAAGCGATACTGCTTTAGGAGTAGAAATTTCATCAAAAACATTGGAGTTTAAAGAAGATCTGTTGACTGGTACCGATCTGAACCGAATGGACGATAAGGATAAGAAAAGAAAACAAAAGAGACAAGGTTCTAATAAACGTCCTAACAATAGACAAAGAGGGAAAAACAGGTCCAAAGGTTCACAAGGTGGACGAAAAGATAATAATCCTCAAAAAGGGAATAATCCTAGAGGGAACAATAGAAATAGACCGAGCACTGGAAAGAAAAAAAATCCTAATCGACGTAATAATCCACCAAAACAAGATAATTAGGCTAGGTAATAATAATGCAGCAACGACATTCTAACCGAAAGCAGTACTTTGATGAACAAGGAGTTACTACTTCTAAATACGTTATTCCGTACATTGATTCTCTAATTGATATAGATGAGAATACCACTGTTCTTGAAATTGGATGTGGAGAAGCGGGAAATCTTAAGCCTTTCCTTGATAAGGGTTGCAGATGTGTTGGAATAGATATACTTGAAGGGAAAATCGAAAATGGTAAAAAGTTTTATGCCAATCACCCAAATAGAGATAATCTTGAACTTATTGTTGAAGATATCTATGACACTAATTCACCCGAGCAATTTGATATAATAATCAGCAGAGATGTAATTGAGCATATACCAAATCAGGAAGCATTTATGGCTCGCTGTCGTGATTTTATGAAACCAGACGGAATCTATTTCATAGGATTCCCACCTTGGTATAACCCATTTGGTGGTCACCAACAAATATTGGACCACAGCATATTTTCAAAACTTCCTTATTTTCACATTATGCCTAGATCATGGTATTCTGGTTTCTTGAAGCTAATAGGAGAAACAGAAGGGAAAATAAAAAGTATGCTAGAAATCTATGATACTAGAATAACCATAGATAGATTAGATCGCATACTGCGAGATAATAACTATTCTGTATTGAAGAAAACAGACTGGTTCATTAACCCGAACTATGAAACCAAGTTTGGTTTAAAGCCAAGAAAACAATTAGGAATAATATCTGCGATTCCCTTCATTAGAAACTTTTTGATAACCGCATCTTACTATGTTGTAAGAGCTAATAAGTAGCAATTACTCTTCTAGGTGAACCCTATTTCTAATTGATCTAGCTAAAGTAATTTCATCAGCATATTCCAGCTCTCCTCCAACAGCTATACCCTTAGAAAGCGTAGATACCACTACCCCTTGCTCCCTTAATTTCTTGGCTATATAGTATTCTGTTGTGTCGCCTTCTAGCGTAGAACTTAACGCTATGATGGCTTCCTTGATAGAACTATTTGATACACGAGAAAGTAATTCGGGGATACGCACATCGGACGGACCAATACCATCAACTGGAGAAATCAAGCCTCCTAGTACATGATAGTGACCATTGTACTGACCAGTGTTTTCTATTGCTAGTACGTCTTGAAAATCTTTTACAATGCAAACTATTGTCTCATCTTTAGAAGGTGACGTGCAAACATTACAAAGTTCTCCATCACTTAAATTATAACATTGCTTACAAAATTTAATCTCCGTTCTTAGATTTATCAACGCCTGACTTAAATCCAGTGTTTCTACTTCCGGTCGTTTTAGTAGATGCAAAGCCATTCTAAGAGCACTCTTCTTTCCAATACCTGGGAATTTAGATAATTCCTCAACTGCCTTATTTATTAAGTTAGATGATGTACTCACTTGATGTTTAAAACAAAGGTAAAAGTTGACACTAAACATACAACGTTTTTCCAATTGGTTACGTTTAACTTGTACCAGACAACGTGAAAAACCATCCGGACATAACACACCAGATTCACATCTCTGCCGACCCTCGGCACGAGAAGAATCAAAGTGTGCAAGGTGCTAACTATGTCTTTAGTTATCATATCATCATTGAAAATCTATCCAGTTTTCCTATCCAGTTAAAAAGAAGACATTGGTATATTTCAGATGGAGTTTTTGGAGAGAGAGAAGTAGAAGGCCAAGGTGTCATAGGTCAGATGCCTATCATAGTTCCTGGTAGCAGATTTGAATATGAATCTTGGTGTCCAGTAGCATCAGAGTATGGCTCTATGCAAGGTTTTTTTACTTTCGAAAATCTAGAGACCAAAGAAGATTTTCACGTCGATATCCCGCCTTTTGTCTTGTTACCTGAGTTTGTTTTAAACTAAGGTATAGATGATGCCAATGGCACCGACTATCCAACAGTAATAAGCGAAATAAGACAATTTGCTACGTTTTACTATAGCAATCATCCACTTACACGCAAAGTATCCTGCCACCAATGCAGCTACAAATCCCAATATAACAGTGCTGTCAAAAATCAGAGCTTGTGATTGTGCTTCTACCGACAAATCAGAGTAGTCTTTTAATTCTTTAGCCATAGCTCCAAATATCAGCGGTAGGACCATTAAAAAACTAAACCTAGCGGCTTTCTCTCTATCAATGCCTAACATCACTGCAGTTGCGATAGTACTCCCACTCCTACTTATCCCTGGCATTATTGCTATAGCCTGAACAATCCCAAGTATAAGGGAATTTCCTGCATTCACTTGTCCAACTTTCTGTTTAGCTCTATCTGAATAAAACAAAACAGCTCCCGTCAGAAGCAGCATAATACTCACTAACATCACGTTCCCACTGTAAAACTTATCTATTTGATCTTTCATAAACAGACCAACTAATACAGCAGGTATCATAGATATAATAATAAACAGAGAAAATTTTGTCTCTTCATTCCATTTCATCTGAAATAACCCTCTGAAAATACTTAGAATATCTTTCCAAAATACGAATATGGTGCTTAATGCAGTCGCAAAATGTAGCACTACAGTGAATAGTAGTCCAGCTTCTTTTTCTTGAATACCAAAAATTGCTTTTCCTAGCTCAATGTGTCCGCTGCTGCTTACAGGAAGAAACTCCGTCAATCCTTGAACAATACCAAGAATGATAGATTCAATTAGACTCATGCCTAATTCTTGGGTTTTCTCATAATAGCGAAGATTTCAATTATAAAACCTGCTATCACAATTATTGGGGCTAGAGTAGTCTTTCTAAAATCATAGATATCCTCCTTACCATACATCAATACAAAACCTAAAACAATAACTACTAATCCAATAATCATCAGTTTATAGTTTTCTGAGCTAAAGACAAAATGTGGCTTAGCAGCATTAGTAGCTTCAGTATTGTTATTTTTTTTCTTTGCCATGGTATTTTTTAATGAAAATCATAAGTCAGTTTCTTAATGTTTCTTCTTACGACTATATAGGTTGACAAATATATCACTACCGATGTACCTAACAAAAGTAAAACTGTAAGAAGAGTGTACTCTTGCCAATTTTCCAAAAAGTAGGAAACAACCTCTTGACTGGAAATAAAACCTTCTGACTTAAGCCACTCATACAGAAAAACTAGGAGCAGTAACATCATAGAAAGACCTAAGAAGAATCCTTGCAAAGACCAAACGAAAGATCGTAATAGATAGAGCCTAATAATAAAACTAGGTTTTGCTCCAATTAAAAACTGAGTGCTAATTATTTTTTTATCTAAGGATAAACGTAAAGCAATAATTCCAGTTAGTACATATAAAGCTAATGAAGTCAATACTATTAATAAAATCCAAATAACTAATTTGAAACGACCCAGCTTAGCAAAATAGAAGGCAGATAAGTTATCGATATACTGAACATCCAAAACACCATCTAGTACTTTAAGCTCCAAGACCAATTGGTCCATTAATGAATCTCTTAGATACTCAGGCTCGATAACAAATGTGGAACTAGAAGGTAGTGGATTTTCCCCGAGTAGAGCTACTATGTCCTCTCCTATATCTGATCTATAATCCAGCAATGCTTTTTGGCTACTGACATAGGAACTCGACTTTGTATATTCTTTATTCTTCAACTCTCCATGCAAACTAATACTTTCTTGCTCAGATAGTTGAGGTTCATAGAAAACAGTAATAGATACATTATCGAGAAGATAGTCGTTGGCTTTTTCCATTCCTAAGCTAAACAACCCAAAAAGACCTAGTATCATCACAATAAGCGATAGAATAAGAATCAAACCTGAACTTCTATAACTTTTACCTTTCAAACCTGCTCAAAAATAGGCATACCAATAGGCGAAAAACAAAGAAGATTTCCACGAAAAACTAAGCGTTCTGCTACCTTTGACGCTTTCTCAAAAAAGTAATGAGTTCATACGATTTCAAATCTATCGAAGCCAAGTGGCAAGATGCCTGGGCAGAGAACAAGACCTACAAAACCACCATTGATCATAACAAACCTAAGTATTATGCACTTGATATGTTCCCATATCCTAGTGGTGCAGGTTTGCACGTAGGACATCCCTTAGGATATATAGCCAGTGATATTGTCTCTAGATTTAAAAGACTAAATGGATTTAATGTCCTGCATCCTATGGGGTTTGATGCATTTGGATTACCCGCAGAACAATTTGCCATACAAACTGGGCAACATCCTGCCGTTACAACCGAAGCAAATTTAACACGATACAAAGCTCAACTCAATAGAATTGGTTTTAGCTACGATTGGGACCGAGAAATCAGAACGACGAATCCAAATTACTACAAATGGACTCAGTGGATTTTTATCCAACTCTTTGAATCTTGGTACAACGCAAAATCTAAAAAGGCTGAATCTATAGATACGTTAATTTCCATCTTTGAACTTGAAGGGAATGTTTCCGTAACACATAATGGCGATGAAGTAGAATCATTCACTTCTGAGGAATGGGAGCAAAAATCTACTCAAGAGAAAGAAGCTGTATTGCAGTGCTATAGACTCGCATTTCAAAAAGAGACTACTGTGAACTGGTGTGAAGAACTTGGAACCGTTCTGGCAAATGATGAGGTAAAAGACGGATTTAGTGAGCGTGGAGGATACCCTGTGACCCAAAAACTCATGAAGCAATGGTATCTAAGAATTACTGCGTATGCAGACCGATTACTCGAAGGCCTAAACCGGATTGAATGGAGTGATAGTATCAAAGAAACGCAGCGAAACTGGATAGGAAAAAGTGTAGGTGCAAGTCTTAATTTTCAAGTAGAAAACTCGAATGCTCAAATTGAAGTTTTCACAACAAGGCCAGATACCATTTTGGGTTCTACATTCATGGTATTGGCACCTGATCATGAGCTCGTTAATCAAATCACCACAGCTGAATACAAAGATGAAGTGGAAGCATACGCTAAAATAGCTTCAAACAAGACTGAACTTGAGCGAAAAAAAGATAAAACAGTAAGTGGCGTTTTTACTGGAGCTCATGCTCTTCATCCGTTTAGTAAGGCAAAACTACCCATCTATATATCCGAATATGTGCTGAGTGGATATGGAACTGGAGCTATAATGGCAGTACCTGCTCACGATGAGCGAGACCACGCATTTGCAAAAAAGTTCGGACTTGAAATCATCCAAGTAATAAGTTCAAAACAAGAGATAGATATCCAAGAAGAAAGCTATGATGCTAAGCACGGTAAGCTAATGAATAGTGAAAACTTCGATAGGCTTTCTGTGAAAGAGGCTTCTTCTGCAATTATTCAATTGGCTGAGGAAAGAGGTTTCGGCACACGAAAGACCAACTATAAACTTAGAGATGCAGGATACAGCAGACAGCGTTATTGGGGTGAACCCTTCCCTATCATTCATAAAGGAGGAATACCTACGGTAGACTATGATCTACCACTTACTCTTCCAAAGGTAGATAGCTATGAACCTACAGGTACTGGTGAAAGTCCCTTGGCTAGTAACAGTGAATGGATAAATACACCTGAAGGAAGAAGAGAAACAGATACTATGCCTGGATACGCCGGTTCTAGCTGGTATTTTCTCAGGTATATGGACCCAAACAACGACGAGGTATTCGCAAGCGAAGAATCACTAAAATACTGGAATCAAGTAGATTTATATATTGGAGGAACTGAGCACGCTACAGGTCACTTGTTATACAGTAGGTTCTGGACAAAATTCTTATTTGATAGAGGACATATACACTTTGACGAACCCTTCAAAAAACTGGTAAATCAAGGGATGATTCAGGGGGAAAGCATGCTTCTAGACGTCCAGAATAGAGAGATCCACGTCCCTGTCAGTATAGCGAGTAAGGACGCAACTTTAAGTGCCGAACAATTCTCTGAGCTTAAGAATCTAGACAATAGATTTGACTCTTTAGAGTTTTCTGATCTTGTAAAAGAAGGAGACACCATTCAACTGCGAACGCAAGTCGAAAAAATGTCCAAGTCCAAGTTTAATGTGGTAAACCCAGACCATATAGCAGAGCAATATGGAGCAGACACATTGCGTCTATACGAAATGTTTCTCGGGCCACTTGAAGACAGTAAACCTTGGAGTACAAAAGGTATAGATGGGACCCACCGTTTTCTGAAAAAACTCTGGAATTTATTCTATGATCGAGATGGGAATGCCCTTTGGACTTCGAATGAGCCAAAAAAAGAATCACTAAAAACATTACATCAAACCATAAAGAAAATTACGGAGGACATAAACAATATGTCTCTAAACACTTCTGTAGCTCAATTTATGATTTGTGTAAACGAACTTTCTAGCCAGAAATGCACTAGTAAACCTGTGCTAGAACAAGTACTTATCCTACTCAGTCCATTTGCTCCGCATATCACGGAAGAGCTTTGGTCGGCAATTGAGAACAAAGAAAGTATTATTGATGCCACTTGGCCAGTCTTTGATGAGAAACACCTAGTAGAAAGTAGTAAAGTCTACCCTATTTCTATCAATGGAAAAACAAGAACTAACATAGAATTTCCGCTAGATTTGTCTAAAGATGAAATCGAGAAGCAAGTCTTGCAAAACGAAATCGTACTCAAATGGCTAGATGGCAAAGCACCTAAAAAAGTAATCGTAGTGCCGGGTAGGATTGTGAATGTGGTGATGTGATGGACAATTATGCTCGCATCACAAAAAGCGAAACAGAAGTGCATGCCATATGAATTGTGAAGTCAAATCCAATAGGAATAATAGTAGCTAGTGCACTAACAATGTGTGGATTTATACTACCATTTATACTAATTAATGGAGTAGGTCACGAAGATGTTAAGTCTCTTGTTATTCCCATTACCTTGATTCTCACTTTATTAATTTACTTCCCTTGTAGATATGTGCTTTGGAACTTATATGGTCAAGAAAACATTATCATAACAACTAAAGAAATAAAGTATTGGTATGATTATAAACTTTTTCATACTTCACCAAAGACAATTGAATTTAACTCATTAGCTACTGGTTTTACCACAAATCAAGAGAATGACGACAAGATATTAGGGAAATTTCACTTTGCAGAGTTTAGCGAATCAAAAGAAATTGAATTTCGTGAATTGTTCTCCTCCAGCGTTTTGATCCTATTGGGGATTTAGTTCAACTTGATATTATGATTAGTAAGTTGTTCACGGCAAATTTACCCTTAGGACCTTCATTTGAAGGTTACTCTCTTAATTAAAAGCGTGACAAAACTTTTTTCATCATCTAGACTCTATTTCCGAGAAATCTGACAAGTTTGGTCAGTAATTATCTTACTAGGATTTGAAATTATCTACATCGCTATTATGGCCAGTAGAGGTGAGCTTTCGCATTACAATTTATCGACGTCATTTTACTCTGTGATGTACAGCCTGATGGGTATAGCAGCTAGTGCGGTTACGTTATATACTGCATATGTTGGCTTTCTGTTTTGTAAAGATTCATTTCCAGAATTGCCCAATTATTACCTCTAGGCCATACGATTAGGCATTATAATATTTGTCATATTCTCCTTTGAAGGTTTTGCTATGGCCTCTCGACTAAATCATACCGTTGGGGCTATCAATGATAATTCAAATTGGTTCATAGTAGGTTGGAGCAAAACGGCTGGTGATTTACGCGTCTCACACTTCATAGGTATGCACGCCTTGCAAGTATTACCCGTTCTATCATTTTATTTTCTAAAAAACACACGAGCTACAATTGCAGTCTCTATTCTCTATGGACTGCTAGCACTTTCCACACTTATTCAAGCCGTACAAGGCAAACCACTCTTTACTCCAAAACAGGATAAAAATGAACTTGTCCAATAATTGAAACTTCCTTAACAGATTTTACAGGTCTTATTTCTCCTAAGCTTTTCTTACCTTCGAGGCCTAAATTATAATTGATATGAGCACTTGGATTGAAATCCCTACAAATTCTGATTTCAGTATACATAATCTTCCATATGGCGTATTCCTAAGGGATGAAAAGCCTACTCCTGGAATCGCAATTGGCGACTCCATAATAGATCTAAACGCAGCGGCAAAAGTTGGAATCTTTGCAGATTTAGATTTTGATTATACCGTATTTGAGTCAGATGTATTAAATGATTTTATTTCTTGTGGTAAAGAAATTTGGTCATCTTTTAGGAAATTAATTATTAGAGAACTGACCTCTGAAGGTGAGTTATTTCAGTTCAGAGATAAGGTTATTGTAGATAGACTATCTGCCAAAATGGTAATGCCAGTAAGAGTTGGAGATTATACTGATTTTTATAGCAGTATAGAGCATGCTACCAACGTAGGTAAAATGTTCAGACCAGACAATCCACTTCTTCCTAACTGGAAACATATACCTGTAGGATATCACGGACGAGCGAGTAGTATTGTAATAAGCGGCACACCCTTAAAAAGACCAAGTGGTCAAATGATGCCTCCAAATGCAGATAAGCCCGTATATGGGAAAAGCAAACGAATGGATCTCGAACTGGAGATGGGATATATAATCGGTCAGCCCTCATCACTAGGTGAGCCTGTGGAAATAGAAAATGCTGAGGATCATATATTCGGAAAGGTGATTTTTAATGATTGGAGTGCTAGAGATATTCAGAAATGGGAGTACGTACCACTTGGTCCGTTCCTCGGTAAAAACTTTGGTAGTTCTATTTCACCTTGGATAGTAACTATGGAAGCACTCGAACCTTTCAGATGCGAAAGTGTGCCCCAAGATCCTGAAGTACTGCCTTATCTGCAGTATACTGGAGATAAAAACTTTGATATCAATCTAGAGGTAGGTTTAACTCCAGAGGGCGATGAGGAAACAACAATAGCTGAGAGTAACTTCAAGTATATGTACTGGAACATGGCTCAGCAACTTACACATCATACAGTGAATGGCTGCAATCTAAACGTAGGTGATATGATGGCAAGCGGCACTATATCTGGCAAAGAGAAAGGAAGCTACGGTAGTATGCTAGAACTTAGTTGGGGTGGTAAAGAGACCGTAGAACTCAATAATGGAAAGACACGAACATTTATTGAAGATAATGACACCATCACTATAAGAGCTTGGTGCGAAAAAGACGGAATACGTGTAGGGTTTGGTGAGTGTTTAGGTAAAATCTTACCTTAATATAATCACTAGGTTTAGTCTTCAGAAACAACCTTTTTCTTCCTAGGTCTAAGCTTTCGCTCAGGCTTTGGCGGCTCTTCTCCGGGTTTCGGTCGAGCTTCTTGTACCGAGAGAGGTCTTTCATTTACTTTTCGCTTGTTCAACCTCAATATGGCCTTTTGCCCTCCATAGCTTGATCCCATCAATACGAAACCGTAACCTTTAGGCTTTTGAGTTTTCATATCTTTTAGAATAATTAGAGATTTAACTTCACCGTATTGCTCGAACAAAGCTCTGAGTTCTTCTTCAGTTACCTCGTAGTGAATATTAGAAACGAATAAGTTCATGAGTTAAAAAGTCTAGTATAGTCGTAATTGTTAAAGCGTAAATTAGTACCTAACTTTCGCCCCACCAAGCAAAAGTATTACTTCTAAAATAATAGATGTGCGAACAAACAATTTTTATTTTCTCAAGACCCAATGATTAAGCTTTTAAATTATATAAATGGAGAACTAAAAACTCCAAAACTTGGCAACTATATCGACAACTACAATCCTGCTAGAGGAATAGTGTATGCTCAATTACCAGACTCATCCTCAGAAGACGTTGATATGGCACTCGATGCTGCTCAAGCAGCTTTCCCAAGATGGTCTTCTCTATCTCACAATAAAAGAGCAGATTGGCTAGAGAAAATAGCAAATGCGATAAATGAAAAACTAGAAGAGCTGGCACTTGCCGAATCTACTGATAATGGAAAGCCACTTTGGTTAGCTAAATCCGTAGATATTCCCAGGGCTCGAGACAATTTCAAATTTTACTCCACCGCAATAAGACACTACGCCTCTGAAAGTCATCACACAGCAGAAGGAGTAATAAACTACACGTTGCGTAAGCCTGTAGGAGTAGCTGCATGTATTTCTCCTTGGAACCTACCGCTCTATTTATTCTCGTGGAAAATTGCTCCTGCCTTAGCAGCCGGCAATACCGTAGTAGCTAAGCCATCTGAAGTAACTCCAATGACTGCTTTTCTGCTCTCAAAAATTTGTATTGAAGTAGGCCTTCCAAAAGGTGTATTGAATATCGTGCATGGACTAGGAGGCAGCACTGGAAATGCATTAGTGAACAGCGACAAAATTGATATGGTATCCTTTACGGGGGGTACAGCTACAGGTGCACACATTGCTAGTGTTGTAGCTCCAAAGTTTAAAAAAATGAGCTTAGAACTTGGAGGTAAAAACCCAAATATCATTTTTGATGATTGTGATTTTGATAAAATGCTAAGTACCACTTTAAAGAGCTCATTTGCCAATCAAGGGCAAATCTGTCTATGTGGTTCTCGCATACTTGTGCAAAGGGGCATTTATGAAAAATTTAAAAAAGCATTTGTAGAAAAAGTCGAAAAAATTAAAGTAGGGAATCCAAATGATGAGGATTCAATTATGGGAGCGATTGTAAGCAAACCACACTATGAAAAAATACTTTCCTATATAGAAATAGCAAAATCTGAAGGAGGTAAAGTTCTGACCGGAGGGAATGCCGTTCAAATGGACGGAGATTTGAAAGATGGATGGTACATTAGACCAACGGTTATAGAAGGTTTAAACCAATCTTGTAGAACAAACCAAGAGGAAATATTCGGCCCAGTCGTTACCATACAACCTTTTGACACTGAGGAGGAAGCTACACAAATGGCCAATGCCACTGGATATGGACTAGCCTCCACGGTCTGGACGAATGATCTTCACAAAGCACATCGTATGGCGGACCATATTCATAGTGGAATTGTCTGGATAAACTGCTGGTTGCTTAGAGATCTTAGAACTCCGTTTGGTGGGGTGAAAAACAGTGGTGTCGGTAGAGAGGGAGGCTGGGAAGCCCTGCATTTCTTTACAGAACCAAAAAACGTGTGTATCAAGTACTAGATATACCGCCAATAAGAAAGGCTCCTTGAAACTTCAAGGAGCCTTTTAATTTTTAACAGATAATCTTTAAATAATGAGCACTAGCTCTATCTTTCTAATCTAAGATTTCTATTCTATCGTTCTTCTATTTAAGTCAGAATTATCGTTGCCAATTAAAATTATACCCAACTCTAAAGTTAGGGATAGCATAAAAATTAATAGCCCTATTAGTTCCTCCTTTATTCACTTCCTCTACTCCATTTTCTATAGAAAATCCATCTTTACTGTTTGTAGCGACATATTGTGCTCCAACTTGAGCTCCAAGGTAAAATGAGCTGGTGACCCAATAATCTGCACCTGCAAAAAAACCTCCTGAGAATGTAACACCCTTGTTTTCCGTACTACCTGTATTTCCGTCTAGAAACCGATTCGTTGTTGGGTCAAAATCCGTGTATTCAGAAGTAGCCGTTCCTAAGGCAAAACTACCCCCTAAACCTACAAAAGGTGAGAATTTGTTATTGCCTACTAAATGCTTTTCTACACCTACACCTAAACCGGTAGTATTCATGTTCTGAGTTCTTGATCCAATATTTCCTGATTCAAAAAGATCATCTATCGCGTTCACCTCGGTGCTCTGAATAGCAACATTCACATCAGCTCGAATAGCCAAGTCATCTTGTAAGAAGTACCTAAATCTTAGCGTAGGAAGAATTAGGTTTTCAGCTGGACCTACTGGAAAGAAAAACCCATTATTCCTCAGATTCATTTGAAATTCAGTAATTAAATCTGCTTTTTTAGGTTTTTGTGCTAAAGCACTGAAAATAAAGAGTATCGATACGAAAGTTAATATTAACTTCTTCATATCTGCTTATTTTAAAAGGAATCCAATTCTAAACGATGGGTTTATTGATTGGCCTAAAGTAGATCGATCTCTACCCGGAACCACAGTTTTTTGTTCTACCCCACCGGTGGTAACGGTTTCTGTGGTTTCACCATTTGTCGTAGAAGTATAACCAAACATTAACTCTGCACCTAAGTAGAATGAATTTGCTATCCAATAATCTGCCCCTGTTATTGCCATGATCCCCAAACTAGAAATACTAGATTCCGAAACCATTGAATAATCTGCTCTATACCTGTTTCTATCCAAGTTGGTATTTTCTGAACTTGAACTCCCCATAGAGTAGTTAAACTGTCCACCATAGTATGGTGAAAATTTACCATTTCCTCCAAGGTGCTTTTCAACACCTAGACCAATGGAAATATTGGAATTTGAATTTACAGCCTCACCTTCTTCACCAGTACCATCCATATTCTCTGCTACATATCTTGTATTCGAATTACTAGTAACCCCTAAATCTAGTCTGCCTACTAGGTCATCCATAATAAAGTATCTAAACCTCAGTGATGGAAGAGTAAAATTAGAATTCATACTTGATAAATTGAAACCGGCTTCTATAGCAAGGTCCTTAGCAATAGGCTTCTGAGCAAATGTAAACGTTGCAAATGCTAGAATTAAAAGTGTCAAGATTGATTTTTTCATAGTTCTTTTATTTTAAAATTAGTTCTAGCAAGATACTTAATCTTAAGCACTGAGGCTTTATCGATTATTCACATCCAGATTAAACTGCTACCGTAACTGCTAAGAATACCTAGAAACAATTAACTAATTTTAATACAAAAAGACTACTACTACTGAATTTTTACCAATTGAATAAAAATATACCCAAACCTCTATCAAACGTGGAAAAGTAGTATCTCCAAGACTTCAGACTATGGTCGTAGCACATATCTTTGCTTTCTGTATATGGAATTGAAGTACAATACGCAAAAGGAAAAAATAAATCTCTATGAATATGGCAGAGGTGTTCAAGAGATGGTAGAACACCTTAAGCTAGAAAAGGACAGAGAAAAACGAAATATTTTAGCTCATACAGTTCACAGAGTGATGATCAATCTGAATCCTGAAATCAAGAATCAGGATGGATTTGAACAAACAGTCTGGGACCACATGCACGAGATTGCAAATTATGATTTAGATGTAGATATAGAATATCCTGCTCCAGAGCCCAAAGAAAAAGCGGAAAGTCCCGAACACCTTGGGTATATAAAAGTATTGAGTAAATACCGATACTACGGCCGGAACCTGATTGATATGATAGCAGGTGCTCAAGAGATGGAAGACGGCGAATTAAAAACCATGTACATCAACTACATAGCCTCCTTTATGGTCAATTCTTCTAGAAACTGGAATGATGAAGATCTCACTCCAGAGCAAGTTGTAAGCCATCTGGCTGATTTATCTCAAGGTAAACTTCAAGTGAATCCTGATTCACTTGATATTCACATTGAAAAAATAACTCGAAGACCTAATAATAGAGGAAATAACAACAGAAACAAGGGCAAGAAAAAAAGAACGCATAGCAAAAACTACAAAAAGAGATAATGGGTACATTTACTATAGAAGGAGGGCACAAACTAAAGGGTACACTTACCCCACAAGGAGCTAAAAACGAAGCACTACAAATACTCGCAGCCGTATTACTTACAGGTGAAAAAGTAGAATTACACAATATCCCTGAGATCAGAGACATACTCCGTATGATTGAACTTCTCAAAGGTCTTGGTGTAAAAGTAGAACATAAAGCAAAAGGAAATTGGACTTTTGAGTCAGATGAAATAGACCTAGACTACTTCCATAGTGAAGAGTTTAAAACAAAAGGTGCGGCAATAAGAGGGTCAATAATGATAATCGGACCTTTGCTGGCAAGATTTGGGATCGGTTATATTCCTAGCCCTGGGGGTGACAAAATTGGTAGAAGAAGACTAGACACCCACTTTATAGGATTCGAAAACCTTGGAGCAGAATTCATCTACAATAAAGACACAGGTTTTTATAAAGTAGAAGGGAAAAATCTCAAAGGGACTTACATGCTTCTAGAAGAGGCATCTGTGACTGGTACCGCCAATATTCTTATGGCGGCGGTTATGGCTAAAGGTACTACTACCATTTACAATGCTGCTTGCGAGCCATATCTGCAGCAGTTGAGCAAAATGCTAAATAGTATGGGGGCTAAGATTTCTGGAGTTGGTAGTAATATGCTGACCATAGAAGGAGTAGGCGAACTCGGAGGATGTACGCACACCATATTACCAGATATGATAGAAATCGGATCTTTCATCAGTTTGGCGGCCCTTACCCAGTCTGAAATTACCATTGAAAATTGTAGAGTAGATCAGTTAGGGCTGATACCTAAGGTTTTTAAAAAACTAGGTGTACAATTCGTGATAAAAGATGATGATATCATCATTCCTGAAAATCGTCATTATGAAATTGAAAATTTCATAGACGGGAGTATGATGACCATATCAGATGCTCCATGGCCGGGATTATCTCCTGACTTGTTGAGCGTCATTTTAGTGATGTGTACACAGGCAAAAGGAAATGTGCTAATTCACCAAAAGATGTTTGAGAGTAGACTATTCTTTGTCGATAACCTGATAGATATGGGTGCACAAATTATTCTTTGTGATCCTCACAGAGCCACAGTTATGGGATTAGATAGAGGAGTACCTCTAAAGGCATCAACTATGGCTTCTCCTGATATACGAGCAGGGGTTTCGCTTCTGATTGCTGCACTAAGTGCAGAAGGCACTAGTACTATACACAACATAGAACAAATAGATCGCGGTTACCAAGATATAGAGCACAGGCTAAACGCTATAGGAGCTCGTATCACTAGATTGTAACATGTTTACATTCCAGAGAAGTATAATTCTGCTCGGTTTATGCCTAGCTGTATTTGTACTTTTCAGTTCATCAACGCACATCGGTCCAAAAGTTGGCGAATCTGCTCCAGAAATAGCGATGCTAACGCCTGAAGGGGATTCTTTGAAACTTTCTGATTTACGGGGCAAGTTGGTACTTGTAGATTTTTGGGCAAGTTGGTGCAGACCTTGTAGAATAGAAAATCATTACCTCAGACAGGCTTATTTGAAATTTAAAGATAGTCAGTTTCAAGCAGCAGATGGCTTTACCATTTTTAGTATTAGTTTAGATACAGACTCATTGCGTTGGACAAAAGCCATCAGAGATGATAGGTTATATTGGAAGAATCACGTTTCCGATTTCAAAAAATCTGGAGGTGAAGCAGTCAATAAATATGAATTCAGATCACTTCCCCATAATCTCCTTATAGATAGTAAGGGTAATATACTAGCTAAGGGTCTTTTCGGTGATGATTTGGATAAAATGCTAGAAGCATTATCTCAAAATTAAAACTGTGTCAAATTGACATAAATTTTATTGGCAATACTTTTGCACCTCTGGATAAAGAGAAATAGCAAAAACGTAAGACCATGTCTAATGAAAATATAGAAAATCAGGAAGAGGAAAACGTAACAGATGAGACTGTTCAAGATACTGAAGCCAAAGCGGAGGAAACCAAATCTGAGCCTACAGCAGAAGAAAAAATAGAAGAACTCAACGACAAATACTTGAGGCTTTATTCTGAATTTGACAACTACAGAAAACGTACATCTAAAGAGAGACTTGAATTATTCAAAACAGCTGGCCAAGACATATTAGTAGATCTTTTGCCTGTATTAGATGATTTTGAAAGAGCATTGAGTAACATGGATAAAAAAGGTGATGTAAAAACTATTCGTAAAGGAGTAGACCTTGTCTACAATAAGTTTAAGACGACGCTTGAGAACAAAGGCTTGAAGCATTTCAAATCTATTGAAACTGAATTTGATCCAGAAATACACGATGCCATTACTAAAATACCTGCACCGAGCAAAAAGTTGAAAGGTAAAGTAGTAGACGAAATTGAAAAAGGCTACAAGCTGAATGATAAGGTGATTCGCTTTTCCAAGGTAGTAGTAGGAGAATAAAGCATGAGCAAACGAGATTTTTATGAAATTCTTGGGGTTGATAAAAGTGCATCTGCCGAAGAAATAAAGAAGGCTTATCGAAAGATGGCCATTAAGTATCATCCGGATAAAAATCCTGATGATAAAACAGCAGAAGACAAGTTTAAAGAAGCTGCTGAAGCTTACGAAGTATTAAGCAATCAAGAGAAAAAACAACGCTACGATCAATTTGGGCATGCTGGCATGGGCGGCCAAGGTGGTTTCAGCGGTGGCGGTATGAATATGGATGACATATTCAGCCAATTTGGAGATATCTTTGGAGGTGGCGGTAGTCCTTTCGAAAGCTTTTTTGGTGGAGGAAGAGGCGGAAGCAGAAGCAGACAACCAGTTGGTTCTAACATAAGAATCAAGCTAAAGCTTAGCTTAGAAGACATCACCAACGGTGTAGAAAAAAAGATAAAGTACAAGAAAAAAGTAGTGGCTGACGGAGTCACTTTTGAGAATTGTGCTACTTGTGGAGGAAGAGGACAAGTTACTAGAGTTCAAAGTACATTCCTTGGTCAAATGCAAACTAGTTCTCCCTGTCCAACGTGCAAAGGGAATGGTAAAAAGATAAAAAACATTCCAAGTGGAGCTGATGGTATGGGACTAGTGACAAAAGAAGTCACTACCTCTATCGATATCCCTGCAGGTGTTGCAGATGGAATGCAACTCAACGTGCGAGGAAGAGGAAATGAGATGCCTGGAGGTGCCGCAGGTGACCTAGTGGTACTCATAGAAGAACTTAAGCATGAGCAGTTAGAACGTGACGGGAATAATATCATTTACAACCTTCATGTTAGCTTCCCTCAAGCAGCCCTTGGAGATGAAGTAGAAGTACCTACTGTATCTGGGAAGGTTAGAATCAAAATAGAGTCTGGCACCCAGAGCGGCAAAGTATTAAGACTAAGAGGAAAAGGAATCCCTGATGTAAATGGAGGATATAGAACTGGAGACCAACTGGTTTATGTAAATGTCTTTACTCCAAAAAAGCTAAACAGTGAGGAAAAAGATATGATGAAAAAACTGTTAAACGCAGAAAACTTTACACCAGATCCTACAAAAGAGAAAGGATTCTTCGATAAGATGAAGGATTTTTTTAATTAGAATCTCAGTATAAATGAAACTAGAAAGCCAACCTTGTGTTGGCTTTTTTTGGTCCATTAAATATTTAAAGATGAAAGCACTTCCTCCTCTACATTATTTGCTAGTGTCACCTTCAGTTTGTTGTTGCGTTCCATCTCTCGTTTGATAGTAAATTGAGCGTGCTCATTTCTTGCCCAACTTCGACGAGCTATGCCATTATTAACATCATAGTGCAGCATGTTTTTTAAGCGATTGTCAGCTTCGTCTGAACCATCTAATAACATTCCAAATCCGCCGTTCATCACCTCTCCCCATCCTACTCCACCACCATTGTGTATGCTCACCCACGTAGCTCCACGGAAACTATCGCCAATTACATTATGTATAGCCATATCAGCGGTAAACTTACTTCCATCGTAAATATTACTCGTTTCTCTATACGGAGAGTCGGTACCGCTTACATCGTGATGATCACGGCCTAGTATTATTCCTTCGCTGATTTCTCCAGATGCAACTGCCTTATTAAAGGCTTCTGCAATCTTGATTCTTCCTTCACTATCAGCGTATAATATCCTAGCTTGGGAACCAACTACCATTTGATTTTCTTCTGCTTCTTCTATCCATTTAATATTGTCAGCCATCTGTTGTTGTATTTCCTCAGGTGAGTTCGCTTGAATCTCACGAAGTACACGTGCCGTGATTTCGTCACTCTTCTTCAAGTCTTCAGGTTTACCGCTTGCACATACCCATCTAAAAGGACCAAACCCATAATCAAAGCACATTGGGCCCAATATGTCTTGGACATAACTCGGGTATTTAAAATCGATACCATTCGGTGCCATGATATCTGCACCTGCTCTACTACTTTCTAACAAAAATGCATTTCCATAATCAAAAAAGTAGGTTCCTTTCGCAGTATTAGCATCTACTGCAGCAGCGTGTCTTCGCAATGATTTGTATACCTCCTCTTTAAAACGATCCGGTTCATTGGCCATCATTTCATTACTTTCTTCAAAACTATAATCCGCAGGATAATAGCCTCCTGCAAATGGATTATGCAATGAGGTTTGATCACTACCTACGTGAATAAATAGGTCTTCTTCTGCAAACCTCTCCCACACATCTATCACATTACCTACATATGCTACGCTCACTACCTCTGCGTTTGACTTAGCTTCTCTGATACGCACAACAAGTTCATCAATATCACTGATTAATTCATCTACCCAACCTTGCTCATGTCTTTTGTGTGCTGCAGCGGCATTTACCTCTGCACAGATAGTTATACAACCTGCTATGTTACCCGCTTTTGGCTGAGCTCCGCTCATCCCTCCTAGTCCTGCTGTTAAGAATATTTTACCGGCTGGAGTCTCGTCTTTCTCTAAAATCATACGAAATGCATTCATCACCGTAATGGTAGTCCCGTGAACAATACCTTGTGGTCCTATGTACATGTAGCTTCCTGCTGTCATTTGACCATATTGAGTAACACCTAGTGCATTGTACTTTTCCCAATCATCTGGTTTGCTGTAGTTTGGTATCATCATACCATTGGTCACCACTACTCGAGGTGCATCTTCGCTACTTGGGAATAGACCCATAGGGTGACCGCTATACATATGCAGGGTTTGATCATCTGTCATTTCGGACAAGTATTGCATCGTAAGTAGATACTGAGCCCAGTTTTGAAAAACTGCCCCATTACCACCGTAGGTGATTAATTCATTGGGGTGTTGTGCTACAGCGGGATCCAGATTATTTTGAATCATAAGCATAATAGCCGCTGCCTGCTTAGTTTTTGCTGGGTAATGATCTATAGGTCGAGCAAAGAGTTCGTACTTAGGTTTAAACCTAAACATGTATATTCTACCATAGTCTTTTAATTCTTGAGCAAACTCTGGAGCCAAGGTGCCATGCCACTCTTTTGGGAAATAACGTAGAGCATTCTTTAATGCTAATTTTTTCTCTTCTTGAGACAGTATCTCTTTTCTTTTGGGTGCAGGAGTATTTCCCCCACCAGGTAAGTCAGCATATTCTACAGCATCTGGTAGCTCGCTTGGAACTCCAGTCTTAATTGCATTTTGAAATTTTTCTACCGTGTCTAGCATTTTGTGCAAAGGTCATTATTTACTACTGAAACAGAGTAGTGAGATTCTAGTTTTGTAATTGGAATGTTAATAATATCCTTAAAAAGGTAATATCTTGCACTGCATCTACTACTTACCCACCTAGATGAACACTCAGTCTCAACACTATCTGAAAAATGAACTGTATTCTCTTCTCAAGGAAAAGGAAGAGATCTTCACTTTCTTACAAAATTCTGCATTAGACGATTTATGGTACTGGGACTTAGAAAATCCGGAGGAAGAATGGATGAATGAAAAATTTTGGATGACTCTAGGGTACAATCCGAAAGATATGCCACACAAGGCTTCTGCATGGCAGAACATGATAAACCAAAAAGATCTGGATATAGCAATTGATAATTTTTAAAAACATGTTGCAGATAGCAGTCATCCCTATGAACAGATTGTAAGGTATAAGCACAGCAATGGGTCAACGGTCTGGATTCGATGCAGAGGCATAGCTATCCGTGATGAAACAGGCAAAGCCGTAAGAATGCTAGGTGCTCATACGGATATTACCGAATTAAAAAGTAAAGAAGCTGCACTAAATGATTCTTTATTGATGGAAAATGAGCGTATAGAGCGGTTAAAAAATTTCGCTTACATCGTCTCACATAATCTCAAGTCAAATTCTATAAACATGAAAATGCTTTTAGAAGCCTTTATCATTGAAAATCCAGAATTGAAAGATGACGATATACTAAAGATGCTTACAAAAAGCTCTACTCAATTGAATGAAAGTATTGATCATCTTGCAGATATAATTAATGTCCAAAAGAAAGCAGACCTTTATTTGGCTCCTGTAAATCTGTTTGAAGTGGTGGATAAAGTCTTACTCATTTTTAGTGAAACGCTAGATCAACATCAGATAACGGTTCAAATAGATGTTGACGAAAGCTTAAATGTGATGGGTGTAGAAGCCTATTTAGAAAGTATCGTGCATAATCTAATATCAAACAGTATAAGATACTTCCGAGCAGCGGCAGATAGCTATATCAAAATATCAGCTTCAGAAGATAAGCAGACGAATATGGTCACTCTTCAGATAGAAGATAACGGTCTAGGTATCGATTTAAATAAATACGGTAAGAAAATTTTTGGGATGTATAAAACCTTTCACAATCATCCAGAATCTAAAGGTATTGGATTATTTATAACAAAAAATCAAATCGAATCTTTAGGTGGTAGGGTAACTGTTCAGAGCGAAGTCAATAAAAAAACAGTATTTATAGTAACACTTCAAAATGCAAAGTAATAGAACGATATATCTGATAGATGACGACGAAATCTATACCTATACCACGAAAAAAGTACTTCAGCGAGGAGTATGCAAGCACGAAGTTCAAGTTTATGGAGATGGTATTGATGCACTAGAAGCACTTAAGAATGATGCTGTCAATGGTACTTTCCCAGATATTATTTTTCTAGACATAGATATGCCGGCACTGGATGGATGGGAATTTTTAGATGAAATAGCTCAGGAAAACTTAGATACCGTACCGGTAATTTATGTTTCTTCGAGTACCATAGATCCAGCTGAAATAGAGCGTGCAGAGTCTAATGATCTCGTCCAAGAGTTTATTGCTAAACCTATTAGCAAAGAAAAACTAGAAGAGATTTGTTCGTTTCTAGATGAAAAATATGGGGACAAATAGTGCGATCTAGACTACTCTGTAGTCATAGTGCTTAGCTCATTGTCAAAAATATAAAGCCCTGTAGAGTCAGATCCTATAATATTTAATTTATCCAATAACGTGCGAGCTAACGTTTCTTCTTCTAGTTGCTCAGATACATACCATTGCATAAAGTTATTTGTAATGTGATCTTTTTCTGTGATGCAGATATCTATAATCTCATTTATACTTTCTGTTACTTTGATCTCGTGATCTAGTACCGATTGAAAAATATGCTGTAAGGACTTATAATCCCCTTTAGGAGAATCCAAAGCTGGAATCACAGTTTGTGCACCTCTTTCATTAATAAACTTAACAAGTTTGAGCATGTGCATTCGCTCCTCATCCGAGTGTGTATATAAAAAACTGGCTGCACCTTCATAGCCATTTACTTCTGCCCAACAAGCCATAGCTAAATAAGCTTGAGAAGACGAAGCTTCCATTTTCACTTGATTTTGTAGTTTTTCCTGTAGATTTTTAGCTAACATATCCCTGATTTCTTCTGTTAATTAAACAAAGATAGGAGGAGCCTTGCTTAGAAATTATTTAAATAAGTTCCTAGTGCAATTATTCCTCATATTTTATTCTTCTTTAATCCACCAAGTCTCCTTCTAGACCTCAATCTTTCTAAATTTGCTCATATTCTATGAGTATAGTCGAAATACAAGGTGTTACTAAACGGTATGCCAATCATACCGCTCTCGATCAAGTGAGCTTCTCCGTGCCTAAAGGAAAAATATTTGGTTTACTTGGACCAAATGGTGCTGGGAAAACATCATTGATACGGATTATAAACCAAATAACGGCTCCAGACGAAGGCAAGGTGTTGTTTCAAGGAGAGGAACTACAACCACATCACATAAAACAGATAGGCTACCTTCCAGAAGAGCGAGGACTTTACAAAAAAATGAGCGTATTTGACCAGCTGCTGTACTTTGCCAAATTAAGAGGAATGAACGCCGTAGATGCTTCAAAGACAATAAATGAATGGCTTCATAAGTTTGAAGCTACCAGCTGGAAAAAGAAAAAAATTGAGGAATTGAGTAAGGGCATGCAGCAAAAAATTCAATTTATAGTAACGGTTATGCATCAGCCAGACTTTATTATACTAGATGAGCCGTTCACTGGATTTGATCCTAAAAACACTCAACTTATTAAAGACGAAATTCAACACCTAAAAGAGAAGGGTACTAGTATTATGCTCTCCACCCATAGAATGGAAAATGTAGAAGAGATCTGCGATGAAGTTGTGCTGATAAATAACTCAAAAGTAGTAACTCAAGGCTCTATCTCTGATGTTAGAAATAGTTTGAAAAACAATACTTATAAAATCAGCTACACTGGATCATTCAAACCCGATAATTGTGATTTTATAAAGGTTCAAAATGAATCCGTTTCAGATGGCCAACGAGATATGACGTTTAAATACGTAGATGGATTAGACGATGTGCATCGTTTTAGCAATTTTGATTTAAAAATAGAGGCATATAAAGAGGTAATTCCTAGTATGCAAGAAGTATTCTTAACCCTAACAGAATCATCAGATGAATAATACTTGGACCATTACCAAAAGAGAATATCTCACCAGAGTTAAGAAAAAGAGTTTTATTCTTATGACTCTACTCACTCCTTTACTTATTGCAGCTTTTTATGGAGTGATTATTTGGGTAAGTATGAGTCAAAGTACCAGTACAGAAGAACTCAATTTAGTCATTGTAGATCTGACGAACATTTTTGAAGCCGAGATTGAGGAACCTGATGATATTAATTTCTTGTTTGAAACACAATTCACAACCTTAGATCTAGCTCAGAATGATTCCTTAGACGGACTTATTACTGTTCCAAGCAATTTTGAAATAGCAGATAAATTAGACATAAAATATGAGAGTGAGGGCAGTCTAAGTGTCAACAATAAGAGTAGAATAGAAAGGGCTTTTAAAGAGGTGCTTCGAGAGAAGAAACTAAAACAAGTTGGTGTCTCACAGTCAACTATAGATAGCCTTTATACTTCTGTTTCTATCAATCAATTTAAAGTAGAGGAAGATGGGACTACTAAGAAGAGTAATATCGGTATAAACACACTGCTAGGCATGGCGTTTGCCTTTATGATATACATGTTCATTTTTCTATATGGGGTTCAGGTGATGAAAGGTGTGATAGAAGAAAAGACAAATAGAATTGTCGAGCTAATTATTAGTACTGTGAAACCTTTTCAACTGATGATGGGGAAAGTAATAGGTATAGCGTTAGTAGGACTTACTCAACTATTGATTTGGGTACTGCTAACCTCCGTTTTAACTGGAGTGATCGGTGCGATAGTGGGACTAAATATGACAGATATGGATGCACTGCAAACCGCTTCAAATGACCCAGCTTTGCAGAATCTGAATGCAGACGTGCTAGAAAATGTCACCGCATTACTAAACCTCCCTCTAGCTAAAATATTCGCTGTGTTTCTATTCTTTTTCCTAGCTGGCTATCTTTTCTATGGGGCATTATTTGCTGCCATAGGAAGTGCTGTTGATAGTGAAACTGACACTCAACAGTTTATGTTGCCTATTACCTTGCCTCTAGTATTTTCATTTGCTATATCGTTTTCAATCGTGGTAGGTGATCCGAATGGGACATTGGCTACTTGGATGAGTATTGTACCTATATCATCACCAATAGTGATGATGGTGAGAATGCCTTTTGACCCGCCTACTTGGCAAATCCTTCTTTCCATGGGAGTTATGATTCTTTCTATTCTAGGCGTCATTTGGTTAGCCGGTAGAATTTATCGTACTGGTATATTGATGTATGGCAAAAAACCAACGTACAAGGAGCTAGCTAAATGGTTGTTCTACAAAAATTAAGTATCTTAGCGGAACCTATGCGATTTGCTTTCTTTATCAGTTTTTTCATTACCATTTATTGTTCCGCTCAGGAGAGATATCCTTACGTAGCTCATCACTCAGATGAAATAAAGACTATAGCATTTAGTCCGGATGCCGCATATGTTGTTTCTGGAGGATGGGACTCTAAAATACTCGTACATCGAGCGGATTCTACCCGCGAGTTGGTACAAACTGTTCGAAACCATAGAGGAGCCATTAATACCTTAACCTTTAGTAGAGATGGCAAACAATTAATATCTGGAGGCCAAGATGGAAATCTACAAGTCTATACTTTCGACAGTGCATATTTTGATGCAGTCAATTCTGATACTACATTGAGCATTGGATCTCAAATCAATAAACTCATATACGGTCCAGGTATGCGTATGCTATTCTGTGCTAAAGATGACGGAGAGCTAATTGCCTTTGACTTAGTGAAGCTAAAACCCAGAACTATCAAAACCAACAGGCCTATCACCGCTGTGGCAGTAGCAGTAGACCGAATGACTTATTTCATAGCCAATGAATCTGATGCTGTCATAAGACAGTATGATTTATTCGGTAAAGTAAAAAAGGAATACATAGGTCATCAGAATGATATAACAGATCTCTTGGTAACACTAGATAGAAAGTTCCTAATCTCTAGTTCTAAAGACAAAACTGTCAGAATTTGGAACATTTTAACTGGTAAGGAAGTACATCTCTGGGCAAATCATACTTGGTTCGTTACGGATATAGATAGTGATCCTTTTGGCCAATTTCTAGTTTCTGCAGGGCTAGATGGAGTGGTTAATTTTTATGACATCAAGTCTAAAGAGCTATTAGATTCATTTCATTTAGATGGCTATAAAATAAATGCAGTATCGTGGTCACCGGACAACGCATCTATAGCTGCAGCAGCACACCCAGATGGAGTTACTAATCCGTCGGGATATTTTGTATTACCTACAGGACTTAAAAAAAGAAAAATTGTGCTACCAAAGTCTGTAGATATTGCCGAACTAAAAACTAAAAATGCTGAACGGGAGTTACAAAAAGAGTGGGACAAAGCACTGAGGGAGCAAGATAGACAAGAAGCAATGGAGGATGAAACTAGTTCAGATGCTGGCTCCAAAAGAAAAAATAGAATAAATAAGAAAAAGCTACTTGAAAAAACCGAACAAGTACAAGTGACAATAGAAGACGATGAGTAAAGAATTATTGAATAGTAATAAAGCACCAGAACCAGTAGGTGCATATCCACATGCCAGAAGAGTTGGGAACCTTCTTTTCTTGAGTGGCGTAGGTCCTAGAGAGCGTGGGACAAAAAAAATACCTGGAGTAGAATTGAATGAAGATGGCACCATCGCTAGCTATGATATAGCGAAACAGTGCCATTCGGTATTTAACAACGTGAAAACCATCTTAGAAGACTCAGGAAGTAGCTGGGATAATGTAGTAGACGTTACCGTTTTTCTAACCAATATGAAAGACGATTTTAAAATCTATAACAAGCTCTATGCAGAGTATTTCAAAGACAACCAACCGTGCAGAACAACTCTAGAAATAAACTGCCTACCTACTCCTATCGGAATAGAGCTTAAGGTAATAGCTACGATTTAAATCATAGCCACATCTAAGGCCTTCTCAGTTGTAGCATCCACGGGCACTACTGGTAACCTAAAGTGATTCCCACAGATTCCCATCTTTGCCAAGATATACTTTACTCCACCAGGATTTCCGTCCATGAAGATGGCTTTCATAGCCGGCCACAGCTTGTAGTGAAGGTGTTTTGCATTTTTAAAGTCTCCATCTAAGGCATAATTTACCATTTGACTAAACTCTTTAGGATAAGCATTTGCGATAACTGAAATTACTCCTTGCATTCCAGCAGAAATAAACGGAAGAGTATAGCCGTCTTCTCCGCTAATTACACCGAAATCCTCAGGTTTGTCTTGTACAATATCCATACAGATATCAAAACTACCTGTAGCTTCTTTTGTGGCAACTATGTTAGGTAATTGAGCTATGCGAAGTGTAGTGGCCGCACTTACAATAGATCCTGTTCTACCAGGTACGTTATACATAATTACAGGAAGTGAAGTAGCTTCATCTATCGCTTTAAAGTGCTGAAAAATACCTTCTTGACTTGGTTTATTGTAATACGGACTTACACTTAATATTCCATCAACTCCGGACAAATCCTCAGTCTTAATCCGATTAACAACAGCTTCAGTGCTATTCCCTCCTATTCCGAATACGACGGGCAACCTCCCGGCATTTACCTCCTTTACTTTTTGAAGGATTTGCTGTTGTTCTTCATTGGATATCGTCGGGTTTTCTCCGGTAGTCCCCATTACGACCAAGTAATCTACGCCCCCCTCTACTAGATGATTTGTTAGGTTCTCTAAACCAACAAAGTCAATGCTACCATCATTATTAAATGGCGTAACCATTGCAACACCTAGCCCTTTAAATTTATTCATCGTTTAATATGTATTTTTTCAAATCGTTAAATAATTCCAGTTCATCCATAGTGTTTGAACTAGCCATAAAATCATGAGCAAACTCGTACTGATTCAAGTATTTCGCCATTTTAATCTTAGCATTAGATTTTGCCGAAATAGCTTGAAGCGGAAAGAGTCCTTTACAATCCAGATTGATCAGAAAATCAAATTCTTCTTTAAGAAATCGTTCTACCTCTTCCCCCTTTGGTATTAGCCAGAAGCTAAGTTCCTTTCTACTGAAAAATACGTCAGACCCGTGAGACAAATGTTCATCTCTTTTTTCTTTAGCATCCACGTAGCCCAGTGTCTTGACTTGCTTTCCTTCGGCTTCAAAAAAATGAACAACCTTAGTCAACTCTTTAGCTGAAAAATCAGTTGCATTATAGACTATTCCAATGTTCTTAGTCTGTTTCATGCTCTTGAGCATTTCAGATTTCTCATTCTGAGATGACCTCATCAACAGCCATTTCCCAATATTTTCTCTGACGTTTGCCAAGTGAGGCAAAGGTAGTAGTTTACAGTGAAATCAACTCAGCAAAATCGGCCTCTGAAATTTGCTTTACGCCTAACTTTTCTGCCTTTTCTTTTTTTGCAGGACCCATATTATCGCCAGCAATAAGAAAATCTGTATTCTTAGAGATAGAGCTTATATTTTTACCCCCGTTATCTTCTATTAGTTTCTTCAACTCATTTCTGCTGAATAAGGTAAATACTCCGCTCACTGCTATTCTAGCACCATCTAGAGCATTACTTGAAAGCCCTTTTTCAATAACTTGCATTTGTAAGCCTGCGAATTTCAACACCTCAATTTCTTCTAAATTTGATTCTTCTTCAAAGAAACCGACCACACTTTGAGCTATTCTAGGTCCAATCTCATTAATTGCACTCAGCTGTTCGAAATCAGCTGCGATAATTGCATCTATGTTTTTGAGTTCAAAGGCTAATTTTTTAGCTACTGTTTCT
This sequence comes from Bacteroidia bacterium, assembly GCA_965655315.1. Lineage (GTDB taxonomy): Bacteria > Bacteroidota > Bacteroidia > NS11-12g > UBA9320 > UBA9320. Next base: position 111,537 of record CBFHGJ010000001.1, on the reverse strand, counting down.
CCCACAAAACGTATCCCTAATGCGAATAAAACTCGTTCAAATGGGATAGTCTTTGAAGCATCAATACCATTCAGAATATTCTCTACTGTTTTTTCCTGAAAACTAACTACTCTTACGTCTCCAGTATCTTCACTAATAATATTCTTACTCAAACCTAGAAGATTCTCATTTGTCAAAGTGTACAAGTCAGAAGGCTTTGTGACTAATTCTGCTTGATATAAGACGTCAATTTTACCTTCTCCCAAGCTATCTACATCCATGGTCTTCCTACCTATAAAGTGTTCAATTCGCCCTTTTATCTGAGGAGGACAAGCCAAGACATATGGACAACGGTAGGCAGCTTCGCCTTCTAGCCTTTCAAGAGCAGTTTGGCACTCTGGGCAATGCTCTGCAAACACATGCGGTTGCGAATTATCGGATCTATTGGATACATCTACATCCACAATTTTAGGAATAATTTCACCTCCCTTTTCTACGAAAACAGTATCTCCTTCTCGTATATCCATATCCGCTATAAAATCAGCGTTATGCAGACTCGCTCGTTTTACCGTGGTGCCCAACAGTTGCACTGGTTCCAGATTGGCAACTGGAGTTACCGCTCCAGTTCTACCCACTTGATAGGTAATTTTGTGTAAAGTAGTTTCAGCTCTTTCAGTCTCAAATTTGTAGCTCATTGCCCACCTTGGGAATTTGCTAGTAAAGCCCATCTCTTGCTGTTGTAATCTACTATTTACCTTGATCACTACACCATCTATTTCAAAACCTAGATTTCTACGTTCTATATCCCAATGCTCAATAAAATCCCAAACTTCCTCCATGTTATCACATAGTCGCGTTGCATCATTTACAGGTAGTCCGTAGCTTTTCATCCGCTGCAAACTATCCCAATGATCTAGCTCTTCTCTTCCGTGTTCTGCTAGTTGATAAATAAATGCATCGAGAGGACGTTTGGCTACTTCTGCACTATCTTGTTGTTTAATGGTTCCCGCTGCTGTATTTCGAGGATTTTTATACAATTCCTCACCTCTTTTTGACCGCTCTTCATTTAGCCGGGAAAAAGCGGCTTTATGCATAAATATTTCACCCCGAACCTCTACGCTTGGAGGGAAATCCCCTAATAAGTGATGCGGTATCGTTCGAATAGTTTTCACATTTGCCGTCACATCATCTCCTTTTGTCCCATCACCACGAGTAATGGCTCTTGTCAATTTCCCATCTTCGTAACGAAGAGCAATAGCAAATCCATCAAACTTCAATTCAGCGGTATAGGAATAAGCATTTCCACCAATTAGTTTAGTTACACGCTGGTCAAATTCCAGTAGCTCCGCTTTATTGTAAGTATTCCCTAGACTTAGCATTCGCGTGCTATGTGACACAGTTTCAAAGTTTTTGGTAATATCGCCTCCCACCTGCTTTGTAGGACTATTGGGGTCAGCAAACTGAGGGAACGCCTGCTCCAGCTTCTCCAGCTCCTTGAGTTTCATGTCAAACTCTCTGTCTGATATTGAGGGCTCAGCTAGCACATAATAATTGTAATTGTGCTTCTTTAGCTCTTGCGTAAGTTCATTTATTTTTTCTTCGGTACTCACTGAGGCGAATATAAGCCTATCATGAAAATCTATCTATGTACATTTACTCCCTACATCTGCACATCATGAGAATCATGGTTAGCGTAAGTTTTTTGAGTTTATTCCTTAGGGGGTATGCAGAGAGCCCGTTGACTTCTGGGGCTTTTGACTATCACTTCACAGACAGGTATGAAATCATACAAAATAGTGTGACCACTGATTTTTTACAGGAGTAAAACCTTACAGCAGAAAATCGGTATCTGCATTTACCCAAAAGCTAAATTTCTATCAACAAACCGACGTTTTTAACAAAAACTTTCTAAGAAAAGACAATCTCCTTTTTGATTCAAACCCAGAGTCTCTCAGTCGAAAACCAATACTAAAAAAGTTGTACGAGGTGGAGAGTGCATTTCTGCATGTTAATGAAGAACGATTTAAACTGATCGGGAATCCTATATTAGGATTTGCAGGAGGAATAGAAAGTTGCTGGCGTGCTGTCCGGTGGACTTGGTGAGCCCCTTCCTGACTACCAAGATGGTAACTATGGAGACATAAGTGTATATAGCCTTGTATCCCAAAATAAAACTTGGATACAATCCGTAGTTCAATAGAACTGACTTATTTACTAAATCTTCCTTTACTGAATATGCGTACTCCGTTGTCTTTGCCCTTGCGGAGCTCACGTTGCTCCTCTTCTGGCAAAGCTGCTATGGTTTGACATTCTTCGGAACAAGTCCCAGTGTACTTTTCTGCACATTTCGGACATTGAATAAACAATAGATTACACGCTTTGTTCTTACAATTGGTATGATCATCAAATGGCTCGCCACATTGATGACAATTCGCTAAAATATCGTCTGATATTCGTTCGTTTAGCCGCTCGTCGAATACAAAGTTCTTCCCTATAAATTTATTTCTTAGGCCCTTTTCTTTAGCATCCCTAGCATATTTGATAATACCCCCTTCGAGGTGATAGACATCTTTGAAACCTTTGTGTTTGAGATAAGCACTCGCTTTTTCACATCGAATTCCTCCTGTACAATACATCACGATAGGTTTATTCTTTTGATCCTCTAATTCATCAACTACCAGTGGAAGCTGATCTCGGAAGGTGTCTACATCTGGACACCAAGCTCCTTCAAAATGACCAACCTCACTTTCATAGTGATTTCGCATATCAATTAATACCGTGTCTTCCTGATCTGTTAGCTCATTGAACTCATCTACTTTCAGATATTGACCTGGTTTAGAAACATCAAATAAATCATCATTAAGCCCATCAGCAACAATCTTCTTCCGCACCTTGATAGCTAATTTAAAAAAGGATTTTCCGTCATCCTCGACTGCATAATTGAGACGTACATTTCTCAGGAAAACTACATTTTCTAGCTCTTCTTTAAACTCGTCTAATTGCGAAGAAGGAACACTAAGCTGTGCATTAATTCCTTCATTGGCCAAATATATACGGCCAAGTACCCCTATTGGATTCCAATAGTAAAACAGATGATCTCTAAACAGTTGGGGATTGCCTATTTGGACGTATTTATAAAAGGAAATAGTCGTACGTTTCTCCGTACTCTTTTTTATATTTTCCTTTAGCTCTTCCCCATTAATAGTATTATGCAATTTCATGTTACACCCTTTTAATGGTAATGCAAAGATAGGACAGTGACTTAAATCCCTTTGTGCCGTCCAAATGATATTAATCATATCCGATAACAACAATGAAAAACACAATACTCATCGCCCTTTTAGGTCTAATTACCCTCTCTAGCCAAGCTCAAATTCAACCCGTTGAAGAAATAAACAAGGCAAAATGAGTAAGTCAATAGAAGAACACAGAGTAAAACAATAACAAGTGAAGTCAATCTTAGAAAAGTATTAATATCCTAAAATGAAAATATCTCGGTCCTAAGTTCTTCTCAGCTTAGGACTTTTTTATTTTTACAACCCTAATGAAAAAAGTCGTTATGGTGAGAGGTATATTTCTTTTAGGCCTTGTTGGCTTTTGGATATATAAAGCAGTTGCTACTGATTAACGCCAACTAGAAGCACTCAGCATCATACCGGATGATGCCGTATATATATTAGAGACAACTCAACCCACAGAAAACTAGCATACATTTAGTAGGAGTCGTTTTTGGTCTGGACGTAAAAAAGAAGGCCAAAAAATCAAAAATGGAATTTCATTCGTATTATATAGTATGAAGTACCTATGCTATTTAAGCTTTCTATTTTTAGTCGTGGCCTGTGAGGCACAATCTGAGAAAAAACAAGAAGACACTAATAACGTTACCATAAGCACAACAAGCCAAATGAATTATAATACGCTGACCGAAGAAGAAAAAAGAGTAATCCTAAACAAAGGAACGGAATATCCAGGCACTAGTGAGTTTACAGATAGTGAGGAAAAAGGAACTTATGTATGTAAACAATGTAACCAGCCACTCTATACGTCAGAGACTAAGTTTAATAGTCACTGTGGATGGCCAAGTTTTGATGATGAGATAGATGGTGCTGTAGATCGCGTACCTGATGCTGATGGACGACGTACAGAAATCGTATGTTCAAATTGTAAGGGTCATTTAGGTCATGTGTTCTTAGGAGAAGGATTTACGACAAAAAACACAAGACACTGCGTCAATGGGATATCCACGAACTTCGTAAATGGAGGAGAACCGATACCAGAAGTTATTCGTGAACAAGAACCAGATTTGAGCAACATGGATACTGCCACCTTTGGAGCGGGCTGCTTCTGGTGTGTGGAAGTATTATTTGAAAAACTAAAAGGCGTGCATCACGTAGAAAGTGGATACGCCGCTGGAAAGCTAAAAAACCCAACCTATAAAATGGTATGCCAAGGAAATACAGGAAGTGTAGAAGTAGCACAGCTGGTATATGATCCTGAGATTATATCTTATGAGAAACTAGTTGATATTCTCTTTCACGTACACAACCCTACCACGCTAAATCAGCAAGGTGCAGATAGGGGAACACAATATCGTTCGGTTATCTTCTATCACTCAGATGAGCAAAAAGCTATTGCAGAGCGAGTATTAAAAAAGATAGACGCTACGGACCTATGGGAAGAACCTATAGTGACGGCAATAGAACCTATAAATAACTATAGTACTGCGGAGGATTACCACCAGAACTACTACAACGAAAACAAAAGTACCAACGGGTACTGCAGTGCAGTGATAGCACCAAAGATCGCTAAGTTTAGGTTGAAGTATAAGGATTTACTAAAAGAGTAACAGAGCCTTATCTCTTTCGTACTATCAACACTTCATCATCTGAAAATTCCATCCAAGCAAGGTCATAGACGTAGTGGAAGGTTTTGCCCTTACTGTTTAGCAACGTATGCGTATGGTATTTGTATCTAAACTTCTTGTCCTCTAGGACATTACGATACATCTTCACTTGTGTCTTGTTTTTGCCCAATTGCTCTAGGAGAATCCCATGGTTTCGTTTAAGGTACCCATTGATTCGAATAGCTGCTTGAAAACTGGCCTATCTGAGATGCTTGTGGTAGTAATTCTTACAAGCGACGGAACAAGACACTTTATTGAGCTTTCCACGAAAGAATTTTTAGCTATTTAATTATCTATTATATTTCTTGCCGATGAAATACATTTTCATGTTATAGCATTAAATTTGCGATATACACCTCTTATAATTGATAGACAAATTAAAAAATGAATAAAATAGAGTACATAGAAAATGAGATTTCTGAATTGAGAAATGAATTGAAAAATCATAAACTTTATGAAAACTTACATGACATTAATGATGTGAAAATTTTTATGGAAAATCACGTATTTGCAGTATGGGATTTTATGTCTCTTTTAAAAAATATTCAAATAAACCTCACTAACGTTCAAACACCTTGGACACCACCAAAAAACCCAAAACTATCAAGATTTATAAATGAAATTGTTCATGGAGAAGAAAGTGACATTAATGAATTGGGAGAACCAAAGAGTCATTTTGAGATGTATTTAGATGCAATGCTCCAAGTAAATGGAAATACGAATGAAATTAATGATTTTATTAAGCTTATTGAATTGGGAAATTCAGTTGACTATTGTTTTAGTCAAGTTAATGTCGATAACAGAGTAGCTGATTTTGTTAGGTTCACATTTTCGATTATTGAAACAAATAAGCCACACCTTGTAGCTTCTGCATTTACGTTTGGGCGAGAAGACGTTATTCCAGATATGTTTATAGAAATTCTTAAAAATTCAGATTCTGAAAACAAATTATACAGCAAAATAAATTACTATCTCGAACGACATATTGAACTTGACGGAGATGAACACGGTCCTCTATCTCTTGAGATGATTTCTGAATTATGTAAAGATGATGAGCAGAAATGGAATGAAACACTAACTGTAGCGAAACAATCATTAGAAAAACGAATTGGACTTTGGAATGCTATATCTGATTTAATACGGTATAAAAAGCCTGCATATAACACCATGTATAATTAATTGCTTGGGCAATTGCTTACTTGGAAAATTCCTTCGGAATTTTCTCACGTTCGTTTTTGTTTATTAAATTAGTTGCTGAAACACGCAACTAACCATACACAATCACTTTGTAGCCAGAAGACTACACTTCTGAGAGTCTATTGTTTGTCGATCGCATTCCATACGATTGGGTATTCCCTAAAGTTTATGGGGTCATTCATCACGGAGGCTCAGGAACTACACATACCGCCTTAAAGTATGGTTGTGCTAACCTTATTCTCCCTCACATTATGGATCAATATGTTTGGAACTCTCGTATAGCTGAATTGAATGCAGGACCACTAGGAATGGATATCAGTAAAATATCCTCAAGTAAACTTTCTGATAAAGTGGCCGATTTATGCAACAACAAATCTTATAAGAAGAATGCAGAGCTGTTAGGTACTCAAATTCAGGAAGAGGATTTAGAAGACGATTTGGTAAAATTTATTCTTAGAGAAGAGTAATTCCTTCTACTGGAAATCAGTAGTCAACTTGAAGCGAAGTACTCTGCTATTTCCTGTATCACACACCCAGACAATTCTGTTTTTGTAGGCTACTGCACAAGGTGCATTAAACTGGGTAAGGCCTTCGCCTGTCCCGCCGAAACTAGCTAATTGATATTTGGAAACTGCAGCTCCAGGTGGAGGTTTTACTCCTTCCAGACCTGTAACAGTGAATTGGTAAAAGGAATCTTTCGCTTGATCCACTACAAAGATAAAATTGGTACCGTCACCTGTAACTAAAACTGAAACTGGCTCACCAAACTTATTTGGTGTAGTCAAATTCCCATCTGAAACTGTGGTATCTGACTCGAATAAAATACGAGGTTCGTAATTTGCTCCAAAATCAGTTTCTATGTAGTCTATAACTTGGACCTTTATGGATGTAGCCTCAGAAATAGATGTAAACACAAAGTGATCTGGACCAAACGCTGAAATTTGTGGCGGCTGCACAAAACTACTTATACCCACTGGCTTCTTAAAATAGTCTCTAAACAGTCCGTTTGGTGTATTTACACTAACCGGAGTAATGTAGGTACCGTCTGCTGCAAAAAGCAAGATAGCATCGTCTGGACCACCAAATTTTTGTGGATTGTTGTCCTGTCCAGTTCTAGTCACATAGAACCTATTGTCTTGAAGAATCGTAATCTTATTGAACTCTACGAAAACATCACTACTCGAGTAAGTTGATTTGAAATAAAAAGGATGGATAATAGTATCCGTCAGTTGAGCATATCTTATTCCAAAATTGGTACCATCACCGTGCATATCTATAGTATAGATGCACGTAAATTCAAGTGTTTGACCATCTCGTTCTACTTCTGTAGTTCCGATAGCTAGTAAATCTAGTTTTCTATTTTGGGCCACAGCACGAACACCTCGAACACTAAATCGTCCTAACTCTCTCCCACTCTCGTCTAATGATATAATCTCCTCCGTTGCTTCATCCACTACATAAATAAGCTCATCAAATCCAGCAATTACATCTACAGGTTTCACAAAATCATTGAGCACGGGCTGAACAGGAACATAAGCTACTTCTCGTGGCGAATATTCTGGCACTTCTATAAAATCAATATCTGTCTTATTCCCAAAATACCCTTCACATGCAGACAATAATAGCACGGCTGCTAGTGCAATAAAAGCTATGGATTTTTCTCTATCGCTGATCATTATTGAAAGGAATGTTGAGTCCAAATATATGTTGTACTCCCATCACGTTAGTTGGGTTTATACCGTAGTCTAAAAATAGAGGATGCTGCCCAATTCTGGTTTTAACACCTAACCCTGCTGTTGGTAAATTTTGCCCTTTCACGCTCAACTTATATCCCAATCTAACAAAGAGTAGTTCTCTTAATGACAATTCACCTCCAAACCGGATATTCTCTGCGTTATCACTAGGGTGGTTGAGCTCTGCTGCTACTAACAGTCTCTTAGTCTCCGTTTCATACGGCACTAATGAGAATCCCATTTTAAAAATGGCCGGTGTAGTATAGCTTGCAAGAGATACTTCTGTTCTATTATAACCAACCTCCAGGTCAGAACCTTGCATTTGTGAATTCCCACCAAAATTTTTAACCACAACAGCGAAAGTCAAATCCTTGAAATCCGTGTTGTACAAAAATCCTACGTCAGCAGTCACAGTGTGATTTTGATAGGTGGCAATTCCTTCATAAACGTACTTCATCCCGACTCCTATACTGAATCTATCAGATAGACGTCTTCCGTAGTTTAATCCCACAGCGGTATTATTTGCATAAAACAACTGACCTGTACCGTTTGGCTCAAACTCTGTACGAACCTCCATAGCTCCAGTATTAAAACTATTTACATTGAAACCCCATACACCACTGCCATCTGTCTTAATAGCTCCACCTGCAAAACTTTGATGAATCCCTGCTCCTATAGCCATATTACTTAGCGCAATTACTGAATGATCTAGAAGGGCTAAAGCTGCAGGATTGGTCTCAGAACTAAATAGACTACTTGGGCTAGCTACACTTGCTCCCCCCATACCGTAAGAAACCGGATTGAGATCATTTTTGAGAAAACTCAGTGCTGAAAGGCCGGCACGCTGCCCACCAAAATTTGGCAACAACTGTGCGTTCACAATTGCCGTGAAAAGCACGAGTATAATAAGGTTTGCTAATCTCAAAATCAGATTGCAAAAATAGCATACTCAAGCATTAAGAGATGACCCAAGTGTTATGTAATTTGTAATTTTTTGTCCCCAATCAATGAGCTATCCATTTTCTTAATTTTGCATCTTCTGATGATATCCAGAGTACTACTATATTCAGGGCTTGCTACTTTACTATTTAGCTGTAATAATGCCGATGATAAAGTGACACCAAAAGAAACCTTTGTATCTAATTTTTACGGCACCGCAGATCAGCTAGACATTCAAGTCGGTTTTGAAGAAGGTGCACAACCATACACGACTTTCAATACTCAAAATGCTTGGGAAATAACTCAGGATAACATTACCTCTTTGCTCTCTAGCAAAGAAATTGAAGTAACGACACCCATATCATTAGCCGACATGCAAAATCTAGGTATTTTAGATCAAATCAATTATACCAGACAAAATATTATAGATCTTTCTGTATCTCTACAGCAGTACAATAATGAGGGTAGTATTCAAGGAATTACAATTCTATTTCTTGATGGATTATTCATAAAAGACGGTCAACCAAACAATCGTGTGTTGGGTATAAACCTGAACGAAACAAGCACTTTGGCTATCTTTAAACCCGTAGTAGAATCAGCTGGCAATGGATCAGCAGCACGGACACTGGTAGAACAAACTACAGTCGTACATGAGATTGGTCATGCTTTAGGATTAGTAAATAATGGTGTAGCGGCGACTTCGGCACATCACGATGAAGAAAATGGAGCTCACTGCACAAATGAAGATTGTGTTATGTATTGGCAAAATGGAGGAGGTGAGATATCGGAGTTTATACGACCATTTATTCTAGGGGGCGAAATAGAATTGTTCAAAAGTCAGTGCATTGACGATATAAAAGCAAAGTAGGGACTATTCTTGCTTTAACTTCAGGTCTTTTTCGACATATTCATCTCTACATCTTACAATTTCATAATACAGCGTAAGTGCATCTACTTGTTCAAGAAAAGAAGGATGGAATGAGCAAAACTTCTTAAAATTAGCCAACTCTTCATCTGTATAATTTGTAAGGGTAGTTACCGTAAGATCATCAAACTGCTTACGGACTATTTTTCTTTGCCGATCTTGCTCCACAAGCTTTGCATAAAGCCTTCGCTCTTTTCCAGCTTTGCTAAATCGATCATACAGATACGTAATCGGAGAACCCAGCACGTACCCATCTTGAGCAGCTTGATCCAAGGCAATAAGTTCATTGCGAAGTCCAAGAATCTGTAATTTCTCTAGAACTTTCTCCGCATCACTTTTACCTAAATCATTTTTTACAAACTTGTTATCAAATAGCCCTCTTTTACCTAAAATACTGAACGTTACTTCTCTAAGTTCATAAACCCTAGGTTGTAAATAAAACTCAAGATCCTGTCTACCAGACCAACTGGCTGTATTGACAACAAGTGTATCATAGACTAAATGAGAAATAATAATTTGAGCTCCTGGAGTGTGAGCTATCTCAATATAGCCATCCACGTTGGTTAGTTTCGCTTCGCTACCTTCTGTAGTCACTTTAGCATAAAGCACAGGCTCTCCATTTTGAAGAGACTTAAATGTAGCCCTGAAAATATCTTTTTGAGCATAACTGTAGCTAGTCAACAATACTGTGATATAGAGCAATACTTTTCTCAAGACGAATCTTTTATTACAATGTACAAAGCAAACGAATAGTTACCTTATAATTGTAATATCTTATGCAAAGATTAGGCCTAACTTATTTCATTGCAGCGTTTACCTTGTTCTGCTCTGCTCAACAGTTTAATCCAAAAGATATCACCCCAGACTCAAGCACTTTTGAAAATGTCTATGTTAAAAAAGTGAAAAGTGACACTTTTCAGAGTACATTTTTAATCTGGGTCAAGAACAAGGTGCTTCCTCATTATCACGAATACCACACTGAGTATATACGTGTTATTTCTGGATCAGGTTTAATGACACTAGCTGATTCTACTTTTAAAATCAAAAAAGGAGATGCTGTTCTAATTCCAGCAACGACAATCCATTCAGTAGAAACCATCTCTAAAAAACCTCTTAAAGTAGTTTCAGTTCAAGCTCCAAAATTTGATGGAGATAGAATCTGGGTACAGAAAAAATAGTTTTATGAAAATCAACTATCTTGCTATCATAGTAATCTCATTAGTTATAACTTCTACCCTGAACGCCCAGTCTAGGCTAAAATGTAAAGGCCCAATACCTGATCATTTCACCAAACTACTTTCTGAAAATATAAATAAAGATGAAGCACAGCTTGAGCAACAAGGAAAAAAATTAAAAAAAGAAGATGTTCAAAATTTCTTAGCTGTTACTAATTATGGTATCCAGAAGTACATTCAATCTGGAAAACTACTCTACGGTGACCCGTTGACCAAGAGAGCAAACCAAGTCTTAGATAAGCTAAAAGCGGTATCCGAAGAAAAAGTTGACCATATAAAAGTATATACCATTCGTTCCTCTGAAGTAAACGCATTTGCTATACACCAAGGTTTTATTGTCATAACTACTGGACTATGGGCTAGACTTGAAAACGAACATCAACTTGCTTTTATCTTAGGTCACGAGATGAACCATATCACTCATCAGCACTCGTTAGATAAACTAGAAAAATCCCTTGATCAAATTTCATTTGGTCAAATGACTAAAGATGAACTTAGCAAGCAATACAAGTATGCTAAAGGCTTAGAGTTGGAATCCGACAAAGAAGGCTTCTTACTAGCTCAGAAGGCTGGGTACTCTGACTCTTTGATGGCTAAAGCAATGAAAATGCTTGCTATTTCACATCGACCTGTAGAAGAAATGAAAGTGGATTACAGTCTATTTGAAGATAATTTTTTTAAACTCTCCAGTATCTACAGGTTAACTGCACCACGGGTAGTTAAAAACTTTTGGGATAGAAATGCTGAAAATTCGGTGCATCCAAATGCTAAAAATAGGTATGAATCTTTACTCCCATTGTACAAATCAACTTCAACAAAAATCGAATTAACTTCAGACTTTCAAGAGTCTCAAAACTTAGCTAGAAGAGACTTAATAGAGACCTATATCACCGATGGTAATTATGTAGATGGTCTATACCATTGTTTAATTCTTTTAAAAGATAGCCCAAAAGATCAATTTTTACTGGAAGCATATGCTATGATGTGGTATGGATTAAGTGCTGAAAAAAATATTGAAGGAGGCATAAGGTATTCATACGACTTCAGATTAACCAGCGGCGAACTACAACGGTTTTATTACATTTTTCACAATCTCGATGCACAGAAATTAGCTTTGATGGCAACTCGTGAAGTTTGGAAAACCTTTTTCAAAATACCTTCTAGCAGTTTTATGCAAGAACTAAGAGCTAAAGTACTTGTAGAACTAGTCGAGCATCCCGAAAATGGATTATCGAACTTTTACACAGCTGAACAAGTCGCAAAGTTAAAACGAGAAAGACGCAAAGTATCTGATGACTTTGAAGCCTCACTGGTTATTCTTTTAGACAAACCTGAATTCATAACTGATTTAAATCGAGCTCAGGCAGCAAATGTTGCAAGAAAAAATGATTATGAAATCTATGCAGAGACATCAAACATTGTTGCCTCAAATTTTGACAATAGGAATATTTTAATGACTCGTCCTTTATATTCCAAACTAGACCTACGAAAAAATGTGAGTGATGTTTTGGTCTCCAATCAAAATAAATCAGATAAACTGCTTGAACTATCAAAAAGTGCTGATTTCAGCAATACCAAAATCCAATACATAGGAACTACTACAGCAGATAATTTCACTACGGCTAAGTACAATCAAATGGCCTCTATTTATAACTATTTACAGGAGAATGTAAAACACAGAGGTCATGACTTTTTACCCTTTTCTAGCCGTTACATCAAAGACCTAGATTTATTAAAAGACGTAACTGGCATAGGGCTTATATCATTTCAGTCTATTGCTTACCGTAAAAGAATCTATGCTAATGCCGCTATATTCTCAGCATTGTCATTAGTTGGGTTCCCGTCGTATTTGAGATGGCAATTACAACCTCAGCAATACACAATCCTAGTGGTTGGGGTCTATGATTTAACCACGCATAACGTGTCTTTTAGATATGTAAAGACCTCGGACACTCCGCTGAATGATTACTTGGAGAATGCTCAAATTTATCACGTTTTTAACCAAATAAATAACTCGTCTAAATGAAGACTTTATTAGCAAAAAACACCTTAATAGTCCTACTACTAGCTAGTCAACTGAGCACTTTTGCACAGCTTCAAAAGGTCAAGGATGTAAGCTCTTATTACCTAGGTAAAAGAAACGCTGTTGGGGTTACATGTCACTTCTACCCGACCACCTACCCTACCAGATTTAGCGAAGAGAGGTCACCCGAAGATCCTGAATTATACTTAAGCTTTATCAGTTCTCCGGAGTTTAGTTTCTCAAGAGCCACAAATAATAATACAAGCATCCAACTCTCTTACAGCAGAGCTAGACTTCACGGATTTAATGAAGTTTTGACACAGCGGAATGAAGATAGATCGCAGGTTTGGAGAGGAGCTAGCGGCAATATAGTCTACAATAAAAATTCTTTTGGTTTTCATTTCAACAAACATTTTGCTAAAAGGGGTAACCTAGCACCAATTGGCAATCATATCAAGTATGGATTTCGATTCAACTCATACAGAAACCGCTTTAATGGTATCACTTTGCCGGCTATACAAGGAGGCACTACTGATTTTTCACTTGAACAAAAAGAACAAACTATACTATTCGTTTCAATTGATTTAGGATATACCTATAGATCTATGATATCTGAAAATCTTTATTTTGACCTATCCGTATTTGGAGGTATTCCCTTACGTATCACACCAGACTTATATGACCAAGAAACAGTAGAGGAAAGGCTAGATTATGAGCTTTTTGAACTTGGTAGAGAAAGACTAAGGTTTGCAACTATTGGGGCATTTGGTTTAGGTGTTGGTAAAGTTTTTTAGTGCCTGCTTGAATAATGACAACGATAATTGACTTTATATATAAACAGAAAGGATCACAACAAGAGTTGTTTAGAATGTTGCATTCATTCATCTCTGAATATGAAAATATTTCTAGTTCTATAAAATGGTCACTACCTTTTTGGACAATAAAGAAAACAATCTGTTACGCTAACCCCAAAAAAAGTGGTGGGGCTGAATTAGTTTTTTGGAATGGAACAGAATTACAAAAAGATTTTTCCCTTCTAGAATTAAAATGGCGACAACGTATGGCTGGAATTACCTATCGAACTTCTGACGATATTGATTTTGAGTTATTAGATCAACTCATCCAAAAAGCCATTTTCTTGGATGAACATTATAAGCCAACTTGGAAGAAGAAATAGCTACTGATTTCTTACCTTCGCTATACATTGCCTAAGCCGCCAGATATAGCTCCAGTTACCAAAAAATTGAAACTACTCCCTGATGCTCCTGGAGTATACAAGTACTTTGACAAGACGGGTAAAATCATCTATATCGGAAAAGCTAAAAATCTTAAGAATAGAGTGCGTTCTTACTTTAGCAAACAGCGTTATGAAAACTTGAAAACCAAGCTTTTGGTAAGTAAAATCTGGGATGTAAACACCACAGTGGTACCTACGGAAATAGACGCACTGCTGCTAGAGAATAGTTTAATTAAGGAGTTCCAGCCTAAGTATAATATCGCTTTAAAAGATGATAAAACTTTTCCGCTCATAAAGATTACCGAGGAAAGATTCCCAAAGATATATCCCACAAGAAATCCTGTGAAAGATGGCAGTTTATACTATGGTCCTTATGCCAATGTAAGACTTATGAAAGTGGTTTTGGAGTTGTGTAAGAAAATTTATCCAACTAGAAACTGTAACTATAACTTATCTGAAAAGAATATACAGGCTGGTAAGTTTAAAGTATGCTTAGAATATCAGATCGGCAATTGCCGAGGAGCCTGTGAAGGGCTAGAAAAAGAAGAAGAATACAATGAAAGTATTCAGCACATAAAACACATACTCCGTGGGAACTTAAAAGAAGTCAAAACCCACTTGCAACATAACATGGAACGTGCTGCTGCTGATTGGAAGTTCGAAGAAGCGAGTAAGTACAAATACAAACTAGATCTTCTGGCTAAATACCAAAGTAGAAGCACGGTAGTAAATCCTAGAATAACAGATGTAGACGTACTGAATATAGCGGAGAATGATCGATATGGCTATATCAACTATTTGAGAATATCTGGCGGAATAATTATTCAATCTAGAAACCTAGAACTAAAGAAGAAGATTGGAGAAACTACAGAAGAGCTGCTTGAAATCGCCTTTGGAGAAATATCCACTCTAAACCCTTCTACTGAAGAAATAATCGTTCCAATAAAGTTAGATTTATCCGCCAACTTTAGAGTACCAAAAGCAGGTGACAAAAAGAAACTACTAGATCTCAGCAAAAAGAATGCTCTGCTTTTCATGAAAGAAAAGACAAATCAATATGAGAAACTTGATCCAGATCTAAAAGTAGAACGACTCCTAAAAACCATTCAGAAGGACTTAAGGCTAAAGGAGCTCCCTTACCATATGGAGTGTTTTGATAATTCCAATATACAAGGTGCTTTTCCTGTGAGTGCCTGTGTAGTTTTCAAAAATGGCAAACCTAGTAAAAGAGACTATCGCCATTTCAATATAAAAACGGTAGAGGGCCCTAATGACTTTGCAAGCATGTACGAAGCTCTGACTAGGCGTTACTCTCGTCTACTGAATGAGGAATCACCTCTGCCTCAACTCATCATAATAGATGGAGGTAAAGGTCAACTATCAAGCTCGGTACAAGCATTAAAAGACCTCAATCTATATGGTAAAATTGCGATTGTTGGGATAGCAAAACGACTTGAGGAAATCTACTATCCAGGAGACAGCCTACCTTTATACATTGACAAAAAATCAGAATCTCTGAAAGTGATACAACATATGAGAGATGAGGCTCACCGTTTTGGTATTACCCATCATCGGAATAGAAGAAGTAAAGGGACCATCGTTAGTAAACTTACAGAAATAAAAGGAATCGGTGAAGAAACTGCTTCAGAGTTGCTTCGAATATTCAAATCCGTATCAAGGGTTAAGAAAACTTCACACGAGGACTTAGCAAAAGTGATAGGCCCAAGTAAAGCTATGTTGATTAAGAAATACTTTGGTGATACATAAAATTGAAAGTTACATAAAGACTGAAGGACTTAGTAGTTTCAAAAAACTGCTTTATAGCTATGCTGATGCCTTCGAATACAGTTGCATCTTAGATAGCTGTGAATTAAACACCGGAGTTTCTATTAGCAAATATGAGGTGCTAGCTGCATTTGGTGCAACGAAAGTTTTTAGAGACTTGGATAAGTTAAACGATCAAATACAGCAAAAAAACTCCTGGTTGTTCGGTATCTCTGCTTATGATTTAAAAAATCATTTTGAAGATTTAAGTAGTCAGAACAATAAGATAATTGTTACTCCAGAATTATTATATTTTGAGCCAGAGACACTATTGACTATTGACAAGAATGGAACAATAAGTCTGGTAAAAGGAAAGATTCAAGATTCCTTTTGGAGGCCAGCAATCTCACATAAGAATTTTAGTATTGGTGCTGCGTTTTCACCTATTTCAAAAGAAAAATACCTAAATAAAGTTAAAGATATTCACGAGATAATACGTAAAGGTGAAGTTTATGAACTAAACTATTGTGTTCCATTTAAACATAAGTATTCGTCATTTTCACCTGTCCATTTTCATGTAAACTTACTTGAAAAATCTCCAGTCCCAATGGCATCATTTTTAAAATGCAATCAGTTGTATTTATGTGGTGCAAGCATGGAAAGGTTTTTAACTCTCAAAGCAGGAAAATTAACTTCGCAACCTATTAAGGGCACTATAAGAAAGGGAAAAGACAATATAGAAGATCAAGCTCTAATTTCTGAACTTTACCATTCAGAAAAAGATCGTGCTGAGAATGTGATGATTGTAGACTTGGTAAGAAATGATCTAGCACGGATATCTGAACCTGGGAGTGTAGAAGTTTCTGAACTCTTTGGTATCTATAGCTACCTTCAAGTTCATCAAATGATTTCCACAATAGAAAGCAACTTAACAGAAAAGACTTCTTGGAAGGATATAATGAGATCTATATTTCCGATGGGTAGTATGACTGGAGCACCTAAAGTGGCGGCGATGAAGCTTATTGAAGAATTAGAAGATTTTAAACGAGGGTGGTACAGCGGAAGTGTTGGATACATCTCCCCTAGTGGTGATTTTGACTCCAATGTCGTAATAAGATCTTTAGTCTGTGATACAGATCAGATGGTGCTTAATTACAATGCAGGTGGAGCGATTACTATAGACTCCGATCCTGAAACTGAATGGAAGGAAGTTCAGCTTAAAACGAAAGCTATTCGTGAGGTTCTAGACTTATAGTTTTATTGGCAAATCTAATCTTCCCAAGATTTTTCAAGACTGCTTCAAGTTCTTCAATTTGGACCGGTTTAGTTATCACTGCATCTATGTTATCAGGCAAGTCTAAATGCTGTTTAATCTCTTCTATTTGTTGAAGACAAAGAACTACAAACAGTTGATCTAAGTTACCATTCTCAGTACTATCTTTGAGTAATGAGATTGAAATTGGAATGCCTTCATCCTTGAAAACAAGGTCTATATCCCCTTCTTGAACATCATTGATTATTCCGTCATTCAGTTTAGATCGGACTACATCATTATATCCCAATGTAGCTAGCACCTTTACTAGGTGTAAACTATCAAACGAAGTGTTATTTGAAACACAAATTCTGAATGGGAAACGTTCGGCTAGCCGAGTATTCGGAAAAGTCTGAACTTCACTTTCAATATACTTGGGAACAGAACTATCTTGAACAATAAGGTTTGAAGGTACCTCTACTACTAGCTGAAAATCAAACCCGTTCCCTTGTATTAAAGAGTCCACTACTCTCAGCTCACCACCCATCGTATTAATCATTCGCTTAGTTTGCTCAAGTCTCTCTAAATGAGTACTATCAGAACCATATTCTGTATTAAGTAATGTGTTTAAATCTTGACTATTTAAGCTCAATTGCTTACTCAATACTGAAAAATTCACCCTCGCAATTCTTGCACTATCTGTTTTAGCTTTCAGTAATGGCTCTCTTTGAACCACAACTTTGATTATCCCATTTCTTGTTTCAACTAAACATATATCGACTAAGTTTATTAATACTTGTCGAATTCTGAGTATATCTCCTTTGAACATCTCCTCCATTGGAGATATAATCTCAAATTTAATTTCAACCTTTCTATCTTTTACCCGATGATCGAAAATAGAAACAGTATCTTGGAGAAGAATCTAAATTAGAAGTATTTTCGACAATATCCTCAACTACCGATCTAATACTTTTTGTACTGCGGTTGAGTTCGTCTAGCGTACTGCTTTGTTTTGAATCTAGAGTTATTTTACTTAGATTTTGTACAATAACATCATTTCTTTTTAACTGGCTGCTCAATTCTTTTCTCCCTGCGAATAGTACGTTTCTTAAAGACTCCAACCTGTTCTCCAGTTTGGTTTTAGAATCATTGAGTGAATCATTTATTCTTCTTAGTTCTTGGTTCAGATCAAATAAAGACTCGTTCTTTTTTTCCAAACGCTCAGTGTCCTTCCTTGAAATCTGCGTATTTCTATAAATGAGGATTCCTATTACCAATAAACTAATAGCTATTAGAGCATTAATAATTAGTGATGTCAGTTCTTTAGGGTTTTCAATGTATCCAGTTCCGCTATTGGGCCTATTCTTAAAATCTTGTCCAATTTCGAATGCCTCCATTTCAAAAGATTTCGCTGTTATCTGTTTATTGGAATTTTCCAGACTTGTTCGGTACTTTCCATTGAAGTCAAAAGCTTGCTCGTACTGACCTAAATCATAATACGAGGATACTTGCATGACCGCAGCTTTTCTATAGACATGATTAGGAAGTAAGTATGTTTCTTTTGTTAGGATACTATCTGTAACTCTATTGCCTTTTTCAACCTGATTCGTCATCAAAAAATACGCCGCTTCATAAAGCCCAAATACAATTTTTGATTGTGCATTATCTGAGGATTCTATGATTTCTCTGAGAGAATTCAGATTCTCAAAATAGATTTCCGGTTGATTCAAAGCTGCACTCAATTCCAGCTGATTCAATAATGAACTATATAAACTCTCTTTATTTCTTGAGCGATGAGAGATAGAAAATGCCTTGGCAATAAATAGCTTTGCATAGTCATACTCTCCTTTTTGTATATAGTTTTCTGCATACAAATTATTAACTCGAATACCCAAAGCGGATGATTATTGAACTAACAGAGGTAACATCCGGGTTATTTGCTACAGTAAACTCTCTTGCTTCGTCCAGTCTATGCTGATCTTTACACAATGAAGCTAAAACTAATCTTTGGTGCGGCTTTTCCTTATCTGGTAAATCAATAAGCTCCTGTTTCTCTATAAATATCAATTGATCCACAGGAAGCCCTTTTTCTTGGGCTTTGAGTTTTTATGTAAATATCGAAACAAACAAAAGAACCAAAATCATCAAATGAAATAAATGTGATTTTTTGATCTTATTCCTTAGATGGATTCTTAGAAAATATAATGTGTAGTGTCGCACTTCTGTCGAAAACAAATGTAACTATTTATCAAAGAGAATGATAAACCATTAAGGGTAATAGTCTGCATTTTGTAACTTTGCTTGTACACTAAAAAAACTGAACAGATATGGGCACAATAATATCTTTAAACCTAGAAGATTTTAAAAACGGCACACCAGAAGAAAAGCGACAATTCGTCAATGATTTAGGTAACGCCTATGAGAGAATAGGATTTGTAGCAGTATACAATCACCAACTTTCTGATGATACGAGTGAAAATCTGTATAGATATACCGAAGAATTTTACTCTTTGCCTTTAGAAGTGAAAATGCAATATCATAAAGAAGGTATTGCAGGACAACGAGGTTTTACCTCTTGGGGAACTGAACATAGTAAAGATAGTGTAGTTGGTGACCTGAAAGAGTTTTATCATTTTGGACAGGAAATACCTGAAGAACTTGAGAGTAAATACGATTATCACAAGAATATTTTGGTAAAAGAGGTGCCTGATTTCAACACTTATGCGTTGAGAGCCTATTCCCAATTACAGGAAACTGGAAAGTACATGCTAAGAGCCATTGCACTGTACCTTGAATTAGATGAATTTTACTTCGATGAGTTCATTAAATACGGAAACAGCATCTTAAGACCAATTCATTACGGACCAATAAAGGATGCTCCAAAAAATGCCGTTCGAGCGGGACAGCACGAAGATATTAACCTCATTACTTTGCTAATGGGAGCAAGTGCCGCTGGACTAGAGGTTTTAGACAAGCAGAATAATTGGGTGCCAATAACTGCTCTCCCAAATCAACTTGTGGTAAACGTGGGAGATATGCTAGAACGTTTAACAAATAATAAACTCAGAAGTACGACGCATCGAGTGGTAAATCCACCAAAAGAAGAATGGGGAACGACCCGTTATTCAATTCCCTTTTTCCTTCATCCTGAATCTGATATGAGACTTGATTGCCTCCCAAACTGTATAGATAAGGAGAACCCAAGAAATTATGAAGATATATCAGCAGGAGAGTTCTTAGAAGAGCGATTAATTGAAATCGGCCTATTGGATAAGAAGTGATATATTTGAGCATTATGAATAGATTTTTACTGAGCTTTCTCGTAATTAGCATTTTTACGTTTGTTGCTTGCGATGATGATGGTACTGGTTCCTCAACCCCTACTCCTTCTGAACCATTAGACTATTCTGGTGTATGGTCTGGTAATTTTTCTGGTGGAGATGAAGGGTTACTAGAAATGACGGTTTCTGCCGATAATAGTATGACCGGCAGAGGATATTCTACCAACATAAAGCAATATTTCACCTTTAGTGGAAATCTCAATACGGATGGATACCTTGATGGTGCAGAGTCTAATCTAAAGACTACATTTATTGGTCAATTTGCAGATTCCACCGCCTCAGGCACTTGGTCAAATGCAAGCGGATCTATCAAAGGAGAATGGTCTTTAGAACGATAATCTAACTTAGAAGCCCCTTTAGTTTTTCCATTCCTTCTTGAGCATTCTGACGCAAGTGCATTACTTCGTTAGGAACATTTAATTTTCCGTTCAATGGTGAAGGATCAATGACATATATAGGAACATTGGGTTTACTAAAATTGATTAATCCAGCAGCAGGATATACCTCCAGACTTGTTCCAATTATTAGTAATATATCCGCTTGACTAACTAGTTCTGCTGCAGTTGGAATCAAAGGTACATCCTCACCAAACCAAACTATATAAGGTCTCATTTGAAACCCTTCAGGACAAACGTCTCCTTCCTTTATATCCTTAAATCCAATTTCTGTAACTGCATTTTTGTTTTTCGAGCTGCATGCTTTTGTAATTTCTCCGTGAAGATGTAACACATTTGAACTGCCAGCCTGTTCGTGTAGATTGTCAATATTCTGTGTTATAACGAATACATCGTAATCCTCTTCCAACTCTACAAGACTTGTGTGAGCATTATTTGGTTCCACACTAGCTATATTCTTTCGTCGTGCATTGTAAAACTCTAATACGAGTCTGAAGTCCTTTCTCCATCCCTCCGGAGATGCTACTTCCATGATATCGTAACCTTCCCAAAGACCTCCACTTCCCCAGAATGTAGCTACTCCACTCTCTGCACTAATTCCAGCTCCAGTAAGAACTACCAATTTCTTTTTAACCATAATTTAATCGTCTTTTGCAGGCCTTTTTTAAATCAGACCTGGTGAACCAATATCTCAAAGATATAATCAAAATTAGCTGGCCTATTATCATAGGACAACTAGGCATGGTCTTTACTGGCTTTTTTGACACACTAATGGTCGGACAACTAGGTACAGTGGAACTTGCTGCCGCTGGCATAAGCAATAGCATTTTCTTTTTTGTAGCCATTTTTCCCCTAGGAGTAACTATGGCATTCGCAACAATAATTGGGATATTGCAAGGTAAAAATAAGACCTCATCCTATCATTTATTAGCTAGAGACAGCTTTATAGTCACCTTGGTGTTATCAGTCCTTGCTAGCTTGGTCATTGTATTATTCATACATCATTTTTATCTATTTGAACAAACGGAGGAAGTAACTCTTCTCACAAAACCCTATTTAAAACTACTGATGTGGTCACTCACTCCTATGTTAGTATTCTTCTTTGCAAAGAATATTTGCGACGGTTTTAGTTTCACATTAGGAGGTATGATAGTCACTATAACCGCCCTTATATTAAATGTATTCCTAAACTGGGTGCTCATCTTTGGTAAACTTGGATTTGATGCATATGGTTTGAACGGTGCCGGATATGCAACTATCATATCGCGTATATACCTGGCTTTTGGTATGATGGCTTTATTATTCTGGTCAAATAAAATACCCATATCATTAGAAGCATTTTTGCGAGGGTTTGTTGTAAAGTCAAGAGTCTATTTCTACAAAAAAATCATTACGCTTGGTCTACCCACTGGACTTCAATACTTTTTTGAAATTGCAGCATTTGCTGGAGCAGCAATAATGGCTGGGTGGTTAGGTGCAAAAGAATTAGCCGCACATAATCTAGCCATAACTCTAGCCTCTGTTACGTATATGTTTGCAGGTGGTATTTCAGCAGGTGCCAGTATTTGTGTAGCCAAAGCTGATGGTAATAAAAACTTGAATAACGTCTACAAGTATGGTCTGAATGGTCACCTACTTGGGTTAATCGTCATGTCCGTTTTCGCCATCATGTTCTTTTCAATAAATACTGAACTCGCTGCTCTTTTTTCCGAGGACCGGGAGGTAATTAAACTAGGAGCTCAGCTATTGATACTTGCAGCTATTTTTCAACTAGGAGACGGAATACAAGCAGTATCGGTTGGTATCCTTCGTGGAATTTCAGATGTGCAAATTCCTAGTATTATTGTGTTCGTCGCTTATTGGATTATAGCGATGCCTATTGGCTATTGGGTAGCCAATAAAACCAACCCTGACTTTTTTTATCATGGAGTCAATGGTATTTGGGTAGGTTTAACAATTGGACTAACACTATCGGCTATAACATTGAGTTACCGATTTTATCTGTTAATTCGTAGGTCATGAGATTACTAGCGTTAATCCTTTTCACGTCTTATATATTGTCATCAGTGGGACAGGTTTCTATTGGAATAATTGGCGAGCCTACGCTAAATCTAACAGCGGTTGGAGATGAGCCAAAATCATCTGGAGATTCAATAAGAAATCTAAAATCACATGATTATACAATTGGACTTGGTATAAATATCCGAAATCAAATTGA
Organism: Bacteroidia bacterium; assembly: GCA_965655315.1. Lineage (GTDB taxonomy): Bacteria > Bacteroidota > Bacteroidia > NS11-12g > UBA9320 > UBA9320. The sequence goes on along the minus strand of CBFHGJ010000001.1, from coordinate 88,396 downwards.
TAGGTATAACGCAATAACTGTAATCCCAAGTTTTCTCCAAACTAACGTATTACTAGAAAGACAAAATTTGCAGTTCTTAGATGTAGTTCACCCATTACTGCCTGAGATAAGAGACTTTAGCCAAGCAGCCGAAAAGAAAGCTTTCCTTAGATATAGACAGCAGTATGTTGGCATTCAAATACTGTATGCAAATAGATTAAAAGCAAAGCTGCCGGACGCCAAGTTCAGTCTAGAAATAGGTGGAGGACTAGCAGGATATTATTTGATGAAAAGTGATGTGAAGATTAGAACAGAAGCATTTGCAATAAACGGTCAGTATATTCATACATTTAGTGATAGCACAGGTGTTGAATCTCGAAATTATCTAGTTAACTTAATCGGAACAGCTGATTTAAATTACAAACTAACCCCTAATATCATTCTACTAGCTGGCTTGAAACTAGGAATCCCGCTTACTTCTACGTCTATCTCAGAGCCCACACTTACTGTTTTCACTCCCGGATTGAGAGTTGGCTTCCGCCACTTTCTATAAACTAATGTAAAACGTATACCTCTCCAGATATTACTTCTTTGAGCTGACCGTCATTCACTGGGAATAAGTACCCTATGATGAAATAATAATGACCTTGTTGTACCAAATTCCCTTCGTAAAATCCATCCCAGGAAAATCCATCCGATTCGTCGTTATCTGTATATAGCAACTCTCCCCATCTGTTATAAATTTCCATCGATGTTACTTCCACATTTCCTCTCGGTCTGAAAACATCATTTTGACCATCACCATTAGGAGTAAAGGCACTTGGTACAAAAATATCGCATACATAAGGTAAGAATTCAAGTAAAACGTCATCACTATCAGTGCCACATTTATTAGTCACAGTAAGTATATATTCTCCTGACGCCGTAATATCTCTTTGACCACCTCCGGAATATCCATCGTTCCAGGTATACTCCGCTTCAGCAGCTTGTACGTCTACTCTTCTTACACCATCACCACATAATGTGGAGTCCACTCCTAAGTCTACACTTGGTGCAGTTATTTGAGATACAATTATAGAATCGCTGTAAGGACAGCCTCCGCTTATTTTTTTTGCCCAAAGTAATCCGCCAGAAGTTACCGTAGTAAATGAATCATTTGAACCGTTGCTCCACGAAACTTGTGACGAGTCTTTTCCAATTGATAAAAGTAAACTCTCACCTAAACAAAAGCTGGTATCTCTTCCTAGCTCAAATTCTGGAACAGGGAATACCTCTGTAACAACCTCAGCAGTATCTTTACATCCGTCCACATCTACCGCGTATCGCAATGTGTTTTCACCGAGAGTCACTGGGTTAAACTGGAGAGAAGTCGTATTTAAATTTGGTGCTATCCACTCTCCAGTTGATATAGTAACACTTAATTGAACAGGATCATCCCCTAAACAATACCTTGCATCTAAACCAGATATAGTGTTGTTAGGTTGAGGTACTACTTCTATTGTGTCTTTATAGTTACCTGTACAACCGTTTTGATCTTCCGCATCAAGTTCAAATCCATAAACACCTGCACTAGCATAAGAGTGTGTGACTTGACTACCAGCAGAAACATTTCCGTCACCAAAACTCCATCTATTTGAGATACTAGGATTTACATTATTATGCTCGAAGGAGAAAAGATTATTATCTAAGCACAGAACTGAGTCAAATCTGATCAGCGAACTATCTATGGGTGATGGAAAAACCGTTACTACAAAATCTAAAGAATCAATACAATACTCAATTCTATTATTGGTAGTGGTTTGTATCAATCTCGCGATATAGGTACCTGGTTCCGCATATGAATGATCCTTTTCAAAAACTGTTTCGTCACTAACATTTCCGTCTCCAAATTTCCAATAAAAAACAGTTTCATCAATAAAATCTCTACCAAGTGGTTTAAAAGAAGTACTGGTATAAAAGAAAAAAGCGTTCGTTCTCCCATCTGGACGAACAAAGCATTGATCTTGTGTATATCCTGCATCGACAGAATCTTGCAATAAGTCAAAAATAAATTCAGGTATTGGTGCTACTGTATCATTTCTGACCATGGTATCAGCACATTTAAGAGAGCTCGCAATAAGAGAAACTTCGTATAAACCGTAGCTCGCATAGCTATGACTCGCATTTGGAGTCGTTGCGGTATTGCCATCTCCAAACCTCCATAGGTAATTAATAGGGCCAGTTGGGTCTTGGGAAGCCACTGAGGTAAAGTTATATTGATTCACATTCTCACATTGGTATGGATCGTCAATTGTAAAACTTACTGAGATATCTTTGGTAGTTACAGAAGATTCAGGGTATCCAGTAGAAGTTAAATAATTAGGATTACCTCCGCTGTTATTACTAAATTCAAATACCGAAAAGTAGTAGGTTGTGTTTTTTTTGAGGTTTTCTATAACTGCAAATGAACCTGTTCCACTATAAACAGCGTATTGCCCGTTGCCCAATCTAGTTCCAGAGCCATAGTCTCCCCCAAAATAGAATATGTTGTCAGTAGGCAAGGAAGATACAGCGGTTCCCTCTGAGGCTATTACTATCCTAGAGGCTCCATTTCCATTGGTCCATCTTAAGGTTACAGATGAACAAAAAGTATCAGATATCACCAAATTACTTGCATGGCTGGTAGGTTCTTGTGCCTTTACGACCACTCCGAGCAACAGTAAAACAGTAGATATGAAAAAATTCTTCTTCAATTTGGAACTGTCAAAGATAAGGAAAATCAACCTTTCAAAGAGCTAAAAAAGCGTTGGTTCCTGTCATTTTCTTATCAATCGGATAATAGGAGTGAGAATATTGATATATCGAGTTGTTAAAAAAAAATGCTACTGATTCCTAGATGAAATTCTCATCACTCCTAGATTCTCAATAACCGTTTAGATAATGTGAACCTCAAAACTTTAATGACCTATTACTATATTCTAGCAACGATTCCTAAGGGCAGCACTTGATCTGTCCTTGATCTCAAACAAAGCTCCGATATGCTAACTTCTCTATTTGGGAAATAATCTGTCATCAAATTTTGGATGATATATGGAGATAATCCAAGAGAATATACATTGAGTACTAAAAATCCATCATCACTTAATAATTGAGAAACCTGCTGAAGGAGTATCCCTAACTTCTCCTCAAGTTTCCATCTTTCACCCTTGGCTCCTATGCCATATGCTGGAGGATCTAGAATAATACCTTGATACTTTCTCCCGCGTTTCACCTCTCTGCTTACAAATTTTAAGGCATCTTCCACTACCCATCTTATATCTTTCAGTTTACTCTGTTGTTGATTCTCATTTGCCCAACCTACTACTTGCTTTATAGAGTCTACGTGTACCACATCTACTCCTGCGGCTTTAGCAGCCAGTGACGCTCCCCCAGTATAAGCAAATAGGTTTAATACACTAGCCTTTCCTTTTATAGCCTTGCTTTTATCATGAATATAATCCCAATTTGCCGCTTGCTCTGGAAATATCCCTACGTGTTTGAACTGAGTAAAGTTTAGCTTCATCTTTATCCCTTCATTCTCACATTGGTACTTGATAAACCAAGGTTTACTTTTACCCTTCAATCTCCACTCTCCTTTATGGCTGCCTTGCTGACTAAAACTTCCGGTCATCATAGCTTCCCACTCTTTTCGACTTAGTCTCGGACTCCAGATCGCTTGTGGCTCTGGTCTCTCCAAAATATGATAGCCAAACTTCTCAAGTTTCATCCCATTACCTGAGTCTATCAGTTCATATTCCCCGTTCCAGTTTTCTGGATAAATCGCTTCTATCATACTACAATTATTTCTTTATCCGAAAGTTCTGATTCTCCAGTAATCCTAAGAAATACATTCGCCAATGTGACTACATCAAACTCACAGTATTGCTTTATTTTTTCTAACTCCCCTTTCGAATACATATCAAAAATCATACTCCCGTCTATCTCATCCTTTGGGGATGGAAGGTCAAAACACGCTGCGAGCAATTCCAAAGAGGTATAGTTCTTAAAATCACCAAACTTCCATAGTTGCATAGTATCCAAATGCTTTACATCCCAAGGCTTTTTGCCTGCTAAATCAAGAACATCAGGCATGTCAATTCTATTAACAAGTATACGCCTACACAAGTACGGGAAATCAAATTCTTTACCATTATGAGCACATAAAAAATGGCTTTTTGCATAATAGTTCTGATCTAACAGCTCGCAAAAATCCTTTAGAATTGACTTTTCATCGTCTCCATAAAAACTCTTTATACGAAGTCCTTTCCCCTCATTTTGTTGTGCAATGAAGCCAACAGAAATGCAAACTATCTTGCCAAACTCAGCGTAAATCCCAGCTCTTGCATACAGTTGTTCTGGAGTCTCATCGTTTTGAGCTAGTCTAGCTGCTTTTTTGTCCCAAAGCTTCTTCCATTTGATATCAAGTGCTTCATAACTATCAGCTTGAGGTACAGTTTCTATATCGATAAAAAGTATATTCTCTTCCATATCATTTACCAGCTACCTCCTGCACCACCGCCGCCAAAACTTCCTCCTCCAAATCCGCCACCGAATCCACCGCCGCCAAAGCCTCCACCGCTTCTGCCACGTCCACCAATCCAAATTGGAGGTCTCATTCCTCTTCCTCTGTGTTCTGGATTATCATATTTATGTGTTTTGCCATCATTTCCACCACCGCCAAAAATCATTAGGACAATAAAAAAGATTAATATAATTACCCAAAATGGGATTCCTTTTCCTTTCTTTTTAGACTTCTCAGCGACAAATTCTCCTTGCAGATGCTTGATTGCCACATCTGTTGCTTCATTAAAACCTCTTCCATACTGTTTTTTACGAAAATTTGGTTTAATCTGATTTTCGATAATACGTTTGGCGTATATATCTGGAATAGCACCTTCTGCACCATAACCTACTTGAATAAATACTTTCCGGTCATTTATTGCAGCGTAGAACAGAACACCGTTATCTTTTCCTTTTTGACCGATGCCCCACTTTTCAGCCAACCTAAAGGTATAATCAAAAATGTCATCACCTTCAAGAGAACTCTCAGTGACAATAACCAATTCAGTAGATGTAGAGTCATAATACGCTTTTAACTTCTTTAACAAAAACAGCTCCTGATCTGCATCTAAAACACTTGCATAATCCTGAACCCAGCGTCTGTCTTCAGGTGGCTCTGGCACCTTCTTAGCAAAGCTAGATAGGCTTATAGATACTAGTATGAGGAATAAACTTCTAACCATAACTGATTTCATCTGGAAGCTCATTTGTATCATCAGATTCATATGGGAAATACTTTTTCAACTGAGCTCCTACTTCGTGAATACCTTCACATACCCCACCTACTATGTCACCTTTTGCAAATGATCTTGTCATAATGTTCTTGGTAGAGTTCCAAAAATCATCAGGAACCACTTGGTCAATTCCAACATCTCCAATGACAGCAAACTTCTTTTCCTTTTTGGCTACGTAGAATAGTACTGCATTCCTCCCATCAGTTTTTCCCATTTCTAATTCGTCAAACACATTACAAGCCTTGAATACAGGATCCGTTTTGCACCACTTATCTATGTGTACACGAATCTCTCCAGAGGTATTCAACTCTGCTTCTGAGATCGCGTGTAATACTCTGTGCTCTTCTTCTGGGGTAAATGGCTCCCACTTAAACCACGCCATCTGCTTTATCTAAAACTCTACAGTAGGTGCAGTCTCTGAACCAGGGTCTGATTTGAAATATGGTTTTTTAGTAAAGTCAAACCAACCCGCATAGATTACCCGTGGGAACTGGCGGATATAGGTGTTGTATTGCTGAGCTGCAGTGTTGTACTTATTTCGCTCTACATTTATTCTGTTTTCAGTTCCTTCTAGTTGGGCTTGTAGCTCAAGAAAATTTTGATTTGCCTTTAGATCTGGATATCTCTCTACCGTAACTAGTAGTCTAGAAAGTGCCCCACTTAATTGACCTTGTGCTTGTTGAAATTGTTGAAGTTTCTCTGGCGTAAGATTACTAGGATCTATGGTAGTTTGAGTAGCTTTTGCTCTTGCCTCTATCACCTTGGTTAAGGTCTCCTGCTCAAAATCAGCATACCCTTTAACGGTATTGACCAAATTTGGAATAAGATCGGCTCTACGTTGATAAGAGGATTGAACGTTAGCCCAAGCTTTATCTACTCCTTCTTGCTGATTTACCATCTCATTGTATCCACATGATGAGAATAGCAGTGTGATGAATAGCAGTGCAATTAGTTGAAGTGTGTTTTTCATTTTTAATAATTGATTTGGTTCTGACAAATGTAGAAATTGAAACTCGAAAAAATGTATAACATATATGTGAGCCTTAAATTTATCGTTTAGATTTGTTAGCGACAACGCTATTCCTTCCAATCTCAGCTAGACCAATCGAAGTATACAATTGTAAATATCCAACATAAATAAATGAGATTTTTTGCTTTCATTCTCCTATTCTTACACCTCTTCTCTTTTGGGCAGTTGGTAGATGACTTCGAAGATGGTAGTTTTCTTACTACACCTATTTGGGGAGGAGATATTTCAAAGTTTGTTATCGAAAATGGAAGCTTAAAAAGCAACAGTACAATAGTTTCTGATCAGTTTTACCTGAGTACAAAGAACAGTTCCATTGTACTAGAAGAGTGGCAAATTAATGTCAATATGAGGTTCAGTACTTCAAGTGCGAACTACACAGATATTTTTCTAATCTCGGATAGTGAAGATTTGACCCAAGTTTCAAATGGCTATTTTGTGAGAATAGGAAATACCAAAGATGAAATTTCTCTATATAAAATTGAGAATGGAAGCACTTCTCAATTAACAGACGGAACAGATAATCGAACTCAGAATAAGGACATTAACTTAAAAGTACTGCGTTCAGCTATCGGAGAATGGGAAATCTATACGGATTTTGATGGGGGTGAAAATTTTGCTCTGGAGGGATCTAATGTAGATAACAGTATTACTACATCTGAGTACTTTGGCATTTTAATAAAACAGAGTACGGCTAGTTTCCAAGGGAAACACTTTTTTGACGATGTTTACGTAGGTAAAAAAATTGTAGACACAGAATCTCCTGTAATTACTTCTTACGTTTTGCCTAATAGGAACACGATAGAATTGCAATTCAATGAGCCTATTGATTATTCTGATGCTAGTTTTTTATTGGATAAAGGGTACGGCCAACCAGACGCTATTGCTACAAATGGCAATACCATCAATTTGACTTATAACAATGCTCTAGTTACCGGCACTTACAACTTAACAATAGATCGTATAAAAGATGTTGCAGGTAATCAAGCTGATACTGTATTAGAGGTGCTAGTCAATTTTCCTGAAACACCTGCCGTCGGAGATATTATTTTTACCGAAATCTTCCCTGACCCCACTCCATCCGTTGGTTTGCCTGAAGCTGAGTTTATAGAGATTTATAACGATAATAGGAATGATAAAACGCTAAGTCTTAAAGATTGCTATCTAAGTGATGGAGGTAACCCTGCCTTTTTCCCAAACATAGACTTGCTGCCTTACGAATATGTCATCTTGACGAAAACCTCAAACGTCGAGTTATTTGAGCAATATGGAAAGGTTATAGGTTTAAGTAACTTCCCAACTTTAAATAATGACGGTGATCATCTTAAATTGTATAACTCAGAAGGAGTTCTTATTGAAGATCTAAATTACAATGACAATTTTTATCAAGACGAGTCTAGAGAGTTTGGGGGCTACACAATAGAACGTGTCTACTTCAAAAACGAATGTGACCTTTTAACCAATTGGCGTGCCAGCATAAATAAAGGTGGCGGAACACCTGGAGATGAAAGCTCTGTGTTATTTAATTCTGCAGACACAGTTGCCCCTGAAATTCTGCAAATTGAAGCGATTTTTCCTTCCACATTGAATATCTTACTGTCTGAAAACATATCAGATGAACTCTTAGGCCTAAATAACTTTACATTCCCAAATAACGACAATTTAGTTCTTAGCATCTCACAAGTAGAAAACTCAGTAGTTTTAACTTTACTTAATGATCTGAAGAAAAATTATTCATACCAACTTAAAATAAACAGAATTGGAGATTGTATTGGCAACAGTCAGCTTAACTTACTAAATGAGATTATTACTACCGAGTCTCCTACAAGGGGAGATTTAGTATTTAATGAAATCCTCTTTAATCCCTTGGAAGACGGAGTAGATTATATTGAGCTTTACAATAAAAGTGAGAAATTCATTGACTTGAGCGAACTAAAACTTGCTAGATATAACACCGAACGTGAAAACATAACTGCTATTACTGATTCAAAAGTTATTCTTTCCCCTGAGACTTATGCTTTACTTACTACTGATACAAACAGTACTAAGACTCAGTATGAAAATGCCCAAAACCTTGAACTAGTAGATAAGTTGCCTCCTATGAATAATGATGAAGGGACTCTTTTACTTTTAGATTCAGACCTAAATCCTTTAGATTCACTTTGCTACTCGGAAGATCAACATTTTAAATTATTATCAGATGTAGATGGCATTAGTCTTGAAAGGATAAACTTTGAAGGAAATAGCTGGAATAAAAATCTTTGGCACTCTGCTTCTTCAAGCGAAGACTTTGGGACTCCTGGATTTCAAAATTCTCAATTCGTAGTCGGTAGATTGACTAAATCAGCATTTAGTTTAGCTGCAAATACCATATCCCCAGATGGAGATGGATATCAGGATTTATTAGCGTTAAACTATAATGTAGGAAATGGAGTAACCCTAAATGGTTACGTTTTTAACCTTTCGGGAAAACTCGTTTCACATATCCACAATCAAGAAACGCTTGCTACCGAAGGAATAATCACATGGAATGGATTCCTAGAAAACGGAACAAAAATTCCTGTTGGGAATTATATCTTGCTGCTAGAGAGCTATAACCTGGATGGAGAAACAACTAAGCAAAAAATTGCGTTTAGTGTGCAAGGAAACTTTTAACTAAAAATCAATAGACAGACTTACCAATAATGCTAATCACAGAATCGTCTTCAAACCACCAAGACTTAGAACTAAAGTCTACGCTTGAACTACTTCAAGGTATAAATCAAGAAGATCAAACCGTACCATTAGCAATTCAAAAAGAGCTAGGAAGTATCGAAAAACTTGTAGAAGCAGCATACGTGAAAATGTCAAATGGAGGAAGACTATTTTACATCGGAAGTGGGACCAGTGGAAGACTAGGCATAGTGGACGCTAGTGAATGCCCGCCTACTTATGGTGTGCCTCACGGACTTGTGGTAGGAATTATTGCAGGAGGTGACCCTGCTATTCGAAAAGCAGTAGAAAATGCTGAGGATGACCCACTTCAAGGTTGGTATGACTTGCAGGAGTATAGTATCGGTAAACGTGACTTTGTAATCGGCATAAGTGCCAGTGGCACTGCTCCATATGTAAATGGTGCTTTAGAACAGTGTAATAAAAATGGCATTACTTGTGGAGCACTAGCTTGTAACAAGAATAGTCAAATCGGTAAAACAGCAGATCATGCAGTAGAGGCAGTCGTAGGTCCTGAGTTTGTGACCGGAAGCACCAGAATGAAGAGCGGTACAGCTCAAAAACTCATACTAAATATGATAAGTACGAGTCTCATGATAAAACTAGGGCACGTTCAAGGTAGCAGTATGATTGATATGCAATTGAGCAATAAGAAATTGGTCATACGTGGTACTCGAATGATTATGGAACAGACCGGACTGGACGAATACACTGCCAAAGACTTACTGCTCAAACATGGCAGCGTGAGAGCCGCGGTAGAGCACGCCGCAAATTGGTAGTCGCTACTGCAGCACTTCAATTAGAAACTAATTTTCTCCTCTTTTGGATACTTTATGGTATACCCATAATTGATGTTGTGTTTTTCGTGAGCTGAAAGTTTTATATCCCAAGATAATAGTCCTCTGGTTTTGTTCAGTTTTCCACTTCCGTGGGTAGATGATACTTCAATCTTCTCATTTTGGCTGACTGGAATATGATCCTCTATTATTAGATCAATTTCTCCAGAATTCTTGTTTTTAATAGATATAGTGTACTCCGCACTATACTCCTTACTATTTTCTAGTAACTTTTTCTTTGTCTCACTAGATACTCTTTTTCTTTCTACGTAAATACTTCTATCCCTCCCCATGGAGACCTCTAATGTGTCTTCTAAAATGGAAGGATCTACAACTGTCTTTCCGATATACGTATTCCCATAATAAATATTTGCTGGCCCTGTGAGTAAATCTAGAGATTCCCACCCAGTAAGTCGTGCTACTACGAAAGCATCTTTTTCCAATTTTGGTACGAGATATAGCTGAAACTGGGTTGCTACTTTTTCTTTTCTCAAGCCCATATAATGCATCTTCCCTCCTGTTTCTATATTCATACGCATAGAAATATCAAATTCTACTGAACTGAAATTTTGAACCTTGGTGGTATACTTATCAATCAAATCTGCTTCATCAAAATCAATATCTTCTGCTGCATCTTCAGCAATATTCGAAGTTGATGCTTTCTCAAGATACAATGCCTTCGTCGTCCTTTTTTGTTTCAAGAAACGTTGAAAGTTTACAAACCAAGTCGGAAGAGTTGGCTTAGTATTCCCTTGATTCGGATTAGCATTAGATACTTTGATCTTCACTTGCTTCCAGTCTGTTCCAGTATTCTGATAAATCTGTGCCTTATAAACCAAAGTTATATCAGATTGATGATTGGTTGCCTTGAGGTCATATTGAGGACTCCAGCCAGCTTGACCAGTCAAGTAGTTTAACTTTACAAATCCGGAGGTAGCTGCATTACTATAAACCGTAACAATGACCTGGTGATGATACTTATTAGCAGGTTGAATACTTTGGTTCTGTATTAAAGCATTTAATTCGTTAAGCTCGTTTTGTAAGGAACTGTGATGATCCCGTAGCTTCTTCGCTTTCAATGATAAAAAATACTTCATCTCAGCAAGTTCTTTATACTCCTCTCTTAGAAACGCAGCAGTTCCTTTCAATAGCTCGAGTGAATCTGATTTTGAATTTCCATTCGTTAGTGGATGAGTTAAAACTAGTCGACTTTCTTTATCTACTGCCTGCAGTAATTCTGTATTTTTATTTATCCTCAATTGGCTAAACTGGATGGAGTCTTTTAGCACTTTCACCCTACGCAGTGCTTTTGGGGAAGTTACATTTTTTTTACTGGGTGAAACTTCCATATGATAACGGTATTGAGTATGCGTAATTGTAAAATTACCAATCCCTGAAGCTTGAATACTTGGTCTACTGATATAAGGAGAGACATCATTGAACACAAGAACTGAAGTACCTTTTGGAATAGAAACCTTAGCTTGTTTAAAAATCTGAGCGTTTTGCATGAAAACAGTAACACTCTCAATTTTGTCTTTCACGATGTACTCTTTTGCATCTACATTCACTAAAAAAAGAAATAAAACTCCCAATCCACCTAGCAATAATCTAATCATACTGCTTGATACCATATGAGATAAAAAGGTAAATGGATATATTGAAGATCTTTCGAATCCAATTATATCATTGATAGATATTACTCCAAGGATTGCTTTTCTTCAACTACTTTTGCAGTTGTGGAAGAAATGATAACCATACACGTCACTGACTTAGAAGGCACCACACACGACATTCTGGCTCCTACTGATATGGGGTTTAGTGTTATGGAAGCCATACGAGCAAATGAATTACCTATCAAAGCTACATGCGGTGGTATGGCTATGTGTGCTACTTGTAATTGTATAGTGAAAAGCGACCATGAACTTCCTGATATGAGTGAGGATGAAGAGGATATGCTGGATGAAGCATTTGTGTTAGACATTGAGGGGAGCAGGTTAATGTGTCAAATACCAGTAACTGAGGCAATAGATGGTTTAGCCATTGAAATGGGCGAGTTGACTGGAGAATAATGAAGATACGAGAGGTTAAACTTAGTGATGTTTCTGAAATCACAACCATTATAAACCACTACATAAAGCATACGAACTATCTCTTAGATTTAGAGCTTATATCTGAAGATTCTACCATATCAAAGATCAAAGAAGTAACTAAATCATATCCATTTATTGTAGCAGAAGACAATAAAGGTTTATTGGGCTTTGCACATGGCTACTGCTACAACAACAAAGCAGGTTATAATACAACCGCTGGGACAACAATATATCTCGATACCCGGGCTCAAGGCAAAGGTTTCGGCACAAGGTTGTATCATGCTTTATTATCTAGCCTTCCTTTATATGATATCAAAGTAGCTATTGGCGGGATAACCTCAGGTAATGCAGCCAGCGTTGCAATACACGAAAAGCTAGGATTCAGAAAGGTAGCACACTTTGAAAAAGTTGCTTACAAATTTGATGAATGGCTAGACGTGGAATATTGGCAAAAGGAAGTCTGAAAATATACTCATTTTTGCTCAGGAAAGATGACGCTTAGATGCAAGCTGTCATTCATCTCATAATATTTTTGTACACACTAAATATATGTTTGAATATAAAGTGTAAAAGGCTACATTTGCACCCCGATTTTTAAGAACATAAAAACTTTATTGTGGATACATTATCATACAAAACCATCTCAGCAAACAGCAAGACTGTAGAAAAACAGTGGGTTGTGGCTGATGCAGAAGGTAAGAAGCTAGGTCGTTTTTGCTCTGAAATTGCAAAAGTTTTAAGAGGCAAAAACAAGACAAATTACACCCCACACGTAGACTGTGGAGACAATGTTATCGTTATCAACGCTGAGAAAATTACCATGACAGGTAATAAAATGGAAGCTAAAGAGTACGAAACATTCAGTGGTTATCCAGGTGGTAGAAGAGTTACTCTAGCAAAAGATTTACTTGCTAAAAAGCCTAAGGACCTTATCGAAAGAGGTGTTAGAGGTATGCTACCTAAAAATAGACTTGGTAGAAAGCTGTTTACTAACCTAAACGTATACGTAGGTAGCGAACATCCACATGAGGCTCAAAAGCCAACCAAATTAGACATTTAATTTATATATGGATATCATAAATACAATAGGGAGAAGAAAATCATCAGTAGCTCGTGTATACATGAGTGAAGGTAAAGGTGCTATAACGGTAAATGACAGACCGTTAGAAAAGTACTTTGCTTCTCAAGAGTCAAGGTATTATGTCAACCTACCACTTGCTATTTGCGAGGCTGAAGGTAAGTATGACATTAAAGTAAACGTAGACGGTGGTGGTACTACTGGTCAGGCAGATGCTATCAAACTTGCTATTGCAAGAGCACTAGTAGAAGCTGATGCAGAAAACAAACCAGCACTTAGAGCAAAAGGATTAATGACTAGAGATTCACGGGCTGTAGAGCGTAAGAAACCAGGTCAACCAAAAGCAAGAAAGAAAACTCAATTCAGTAAGCGTTAATACCATGGCAGTAAGTACAGAACAATTATTAGAAGCAGGTGTACACTTCGGTCACCTGACAAGCAAGTGGAATCCAAAAATGGCACCATACATTTTTATGGAGCAAAATGGAATTCACATCATAGATCTTAATAAAACTACATCTAAACTAGAAGAAGCTAGACATGCTATAGCAAACATAGCTCGTACTGGACGTAAAGTAATGTATGTAGCAACCAAGAAACAAGCAAAAGAGCTTTTAGAAGAGAATGCTAAACGTGTAAATATGCCTTTCGTTAGCCAGAGATGGTTAGGTGGTATGCTTACCAACTTTTCTACAGTTCGTAAGTCTATCAAAAAGATGCAGGCTATCGAGAAAATGAAAACCGATGGTACGTTCGAAAACATGAACAAAAAAGAGCGTCTAATGAAGACTCGTGAGCAAGAAAAGCTAATGAGAGTGTTAGGTGGTATTGAAGAACTTAACAGACTTCCAGCTGCTCTTTTCATCGTTGATATCAAAAGAGAGCATATAGCAGTGAAGGAAGCTCAAAAATTGAATATTCCGATATTTGCTATAGTAGATACAAACTCTGATCCTACGAAAGTTGATTTCCCAATCCCAGGAAATGATGACTCTGCAAAATCTCTTCACATACTTATAAATGAAGTGACTGATGCAATAGCAGGAGGATTACAAGAAAGAGCGAGAGCCAAAGAACAGGCTAAAAAAGACAAGGAAGAGAAAGAAGCAAAAGCAGAAAAAACTGAAGAACCAGAAACTGCTAGCGAAGCTTAATCCTTGTATTTAAGTAGAATATAACACATTTCATATCTAATAGAAAAATGACAACTATTACAGCGTCTTTAGTAAATAAACTAAGACAAATGACAGGTGCCGGTATGATGGATTGCAAAAAAGCTTTGCAAGAATCAAACGGAGATTTGGATGGGGCAGTAGATATCCTTAGAAAAAAAGGAGCTGCAAAAGCCGCAAAAAGAGCTGACAGAGAAGCAGCAGAAGGTTTGTCTATTGCAAAGTCTGTAGCTGACAATAGCTATGGTATAGTAGTAGAAGTAAATTGCGAAACTGATTTCGTAGCAAAAAATGAGGATTTCTCAGCTTTTGCTCACGGCATAGCAGATTACGCATTAGAAAACAAAGTTGCTGATAAAGATGCACTACTAGCTTCTCCATGGGAAGGAAAAACACTTGGAGAAATATGCATAGATAAAACTGCAGTGATTGGTGAGAAGGTAGAAATATCTAACTATGCTTTACTAGAGTCTGAAGGGGTAGCAGCTTACAACCACGGTGCAAACCGTATAGGTGTTTTAGTAGCTCTAAACTCCAATGAAGACGCAGCTATGGCAGCAGGAAAGTCATTAGCAATGCAAATAGCAGCAATGAATCCTATCGCAGTAGACGAAGATTCAGTTTCTGAAGAAGTAAAAGCAAAGGAACTAAAAATTGGTAGAGAGATTGCTGAGCAAGAAGGTAAACCAGAAGCTATGCTTGATAAAATAGCACAAGGTAAGCTTAAGAAATTCTACAAAGATAATACGCTAATGAACCAAGTATTTGTAATGGATAGCTCTATGAATGTAGCAGCTTTCTTAAAAACTGTAGATGCTGGATTAGCAGTGAAATCTTTCACCAGATTCCAACTAGGAGCTTAAGCAGCAAGTTTTAGAAAAATACGAGCCTCAGCCTTACGGTTGGGGCTTTTTTTATTCCTAATTTTGACGCCCTTCATCTATAACTCTTCCATTTTCCATGGTTATGATTCGATCTGTTTTCGCAGCAAAATCTGTGTCGTGAGTAACTACTAAAAGTGACAAATCAAATTCATCACTTAATTCCCTTAAAATAGAAAAAACATTTTCTGAGTTTTTGGTGTCCAGATTCCCTGTTGGTTCATCGCCCATTATGATATCAGGGTTATTAATTAAAGCTCTGGCGATAGCTATTCGTTGCTTTTGACCACCGGAGACCTTACTAGAGAGCTTCATAGCCTGATCAGCAACACCAAGTTTGGTTAAAATTTGCATGGCATCATGTTCTATTTCTTCAGAAGACTTCAATCCAAGCTTTTTAGCTGGAAGTGAGACATTTTGAAGCACAGAGAACTCGGGCAATAAGTAGTGAAATTGGAAAATAAATCCAATGTGTTTGTTTCTTAAAGTCGCTAAATTATCAGCCGATTGACCAGTAATGATGTTCTCATTGATATATAACTCACCGTCGTAACTTGTATCCATCGTACTCAAAATATAGAGTAACGTAGATTTTCCGCAGCCTGACTTACCCATTATAGATACAAACTCCCCTTTATCAATAGCAAAACTCACGTCCTTTAGTACATAAAATGGCTCTGGCGTATAAAAATACTTGTTGACGTTTTTTGCTCTTAGTACTTCCATTATTGACCTCTAATAATATCTACGGGATCTATATTTCTCGCCTTTTTAGCTGGCAGATATCCTGCAAAAACTGTCGCCGACAAAGCAAAAACTACTCCTATGACGTAGTAAAGAGGATTGTGATTTACAGGATATGTTTTCATAGTTGGAAGTGCATCTGTTTCAAAAGGTGCATAATCTATAGCCACAGATATGCCGTAACCTATAATAAGTCCCAGAGTTTCCCCAATTAGCCCTATCATTATTGCTTGGTACATAAATACCCACTTTACATCATCTCCTGAAAACCCCATAGCCTTTAATATCGCTATATCATTCATTTTTTCATAAATCAGCATATTCAGAATATTGTATTTGCCAAACCCCGCTACTAATAACAAAGTAATAGAAACGGCGTATGTAATATCCATTTTAACAGGAGAATAACTCTCACTGTCTTGATCACAAGAAACTACTAAGAACAGTGCCAACGCGAAATAGATGACATATACATTCCTACCTATCATGGTACAAAGTTTAAATGATCTTCAACAAAAATAAATGCTCAATATCAATTGGACTACTGACAATACACTGCTCAGTTTGCTTATTAATTAAATCTAATCATTCTAATTATCGGAAAAAATGTGTTGCTTTGAACTTTGAATGGAAAATATTCAAAATGTCGTTTCTCAGCCTATCAATCTAACTTTTGAAGTATTCTCTTTTTTCATTCTAACTCGTACCAATACCAACAAAACCCATGTCTTATAAACGAATATTACTAAAACTAAGTGGCGAAGCCTTGCTCGGCGAAAATGAATTTGGAATAGACAGCAAAGTGCTAGCTATGTATGCCAAGGAAATAAAAGGTGCAGTTCAAATGGGTATAGAAGTAGCCATAGTCATCGGAGGTGGAAACATTTTTAGAGGAGTAAGCGGTGTAGAAGGAGGTATGAAGGATAGGGCCAATGCTGATTATATGGGAATGCTGGCGACTATGATAAATGCTATGGCATTGCAAGGAGCTCTTGAAAACGAAGGCTTGCACACTCGGCTACTTAGTGCTATAAAAATGGAACAAATAGCTGAACCTTTCATCAGGAGAAAAGCTACTAGACACCTGGAAAAAGGCAGAGTTGTGATTTTTGGAGCCGGAACCGGTAATCCGTACTTTACAACTGATACTGCGGCAAGTTTAAGAGCAGTGGAAATAGAAGCTGATGTCATTCTAAAAGGTACTCGTGTAGATGGTATATACTCAGCAGATCCAGAAAAAGATACCTCGGCAACTAAATTTGATTCTTTAAGCTTTACCGAAGCAATTCAACGAAATCTGAAAGTGATGGATATGACTGCTTTTACTCTTTGTCAAGAAAACAACCTCCCGATTATCGTATTTGATATGAACAAAGAAGGGAATTTACTCAGTGTAGTCAAAGGAAATCAAGTAGGCACCTTGGTTAGCTAATCCCTCATTTTGAATAAAAGCATTCTAGCAAAAGTCTTATTCTATTTAATTGGAATAATTACCGTTGCTAGCTATTCTTTCTACAACGGTTTCCCATTTATCAATGGAGATACAAGCTCTTATATAAATGCTGCTTGGGAAGATACTGTTCCATTCGAACGTCCCGTTTTTTATGGTTGGTTTCTCAAGATAACCTCACTTGGATATTCACTATGGATCAGTATTCTATCTCAGTGTCTTATCTGCTTCATTGTAGTAAAAAAGTCAATAGAAAAATTTAGCCAAGTAAAGGATTATAAAGCAATTTTTCTGGCAACGGTATTGACTCTTCTGCTCACTCATTTAGGGTGGGAAGCCAATAAACTTCTCCCTGATGTATTTGCCGGTTTGTCGGTACTTCTCATCCTACTGTTCTTGGAATCTAAATCAATCTATTCTTGGTTCTACCTTATAGCTGTAATACTCTTGGGGACTTTCCACAATTCACATTTTGTGCTTTTTGCCCTTTTAGCAGTGATTGGATTACTCCTCAATATACGATTGCCCAACTACTCTAGGCTTAGGCTACTAGCACTTTTAGGTTGCAGTATAGCAAGTTATTCATTAGTAAGTCTTGCTAATTGTATAGACCATGGGGAATGGCAATTAGGACGATCTAGTGAAGTATTTATGGTGGGTCAAATGGCTGAAAGTGGGATTTTACAAACAATCCTAAATGACGAATGTGAAGATGCTGATTTAGCCCTATGTAAATACAAAGATTCGCTTCCAAATCGTGGATGGAAATATGTTTCGAATGGGAATAGTCCAGTGGCTAAACTTGGTGGCTGGGGAGCTATGGAAAAAGAGCATAAAAAGATTTTAAGAATCGCGTATGGGACTCCAAAGTATTGGTCAGCACTTGTCACAAGTTCAGTTATCCGTGGTTTGACCACGTGCTTTCAACTAGAAGTAGGTGATGGAATATTTAGGTATGAAACTAGCAGTAACATTCAGCAATCCATAAAAAAATACTATTCCAATGACTCGCCAGCTGCTCAATGGAATAAACAAACAATCCTTACCATTCCCTTTCAGTTTTTCACGATTTGGCATTTAGTTGTACTTGTGACATTGACTGTTTGCAGTCTATACTTCTGGTATATGAATAGATTAACTCAGAAACGACTAGAGAGACTTGTTTTCTGTCTCATTGCGATAGTTTTAAATGGTTGGACAGTCGCACAATTTGCTAATGTAGCAGACAGACTCAATACCCGGATATTTTGGATTTTACCATTTATTATGATATTGACTATATGGGAGGCCATTCGGCATAACCGCCTACCTAAGGAAGTGTGAAATTGAACAAGAATAGTTTGTAGTATCTCGACTAAAACTTATTCTTCCACATCATACTTTCCACTGGCTTGATAGTACGTTTATTGTACTTGGCATTTTTCTTCTTGTTATACATGATTTCGACATCACCTTCTACTACGAAATAGATTAATTGACCAATTGGCATTCCACGGTATACTCTTACGGGTTGCGTGCAGCTAATTTCAAGTGTCCACGTATTACAAAAACCTACATCGCCCTTTCCTGCAGTTGCGTGTATGTCTATTCCCAATCGACCTGTACTACTCTTACCTTCTAGAAATGGGATATGAGCGTGTGTCTCTGTATATTCTTCAGTTACACCAAGATATAGCACTCCTGGTTGAAGCACAAGACCATCTAGAGGAATTTCAAAATGCTCAATTTTGTTATGCTCCCGAGCGTCTAACACTCGGTTTGTGTAGCACGCCAAATGTTTACCTAAATGAACGTCATAACTATTTGTTCCTAAATCATCTCTGTTAAAAGGCTCAATTAAAATTGTCCCTTTATCTATCTCTTCTAAGATTCTTGTATCGCTAAGTATCATGGCTGGTTGATTGGGTCAATTTTAGGGCATTATTTCTACTTTCCAAAGGCATAAGGTGCGGTCATCGCTACAACTTACGAACAAATTTTCGTCTATCCAGAGTACTTTGTTTATGCAGTTTGTATGGCCTTTGTATCGCTCAAAATCTATAACCTTCAGCAGATCTAGTTGGTCATTCCAAACCTTAATGGTCTTATCCATACTAGAACTAAGTAAAAGCTCTCCATTCCAGCTTAGGCTTTTAGCTTGATATTCATGAGCTGGAACTGCGTGAACTTCTTTACCAATCGTCAAATCCCAAGCTCGTATCTTAGCATCACGTCCCGTACTTACTAGTGTGTTCTCATCCAATAGTTCTAGAGAAAAAACAGAATTTGTATGCCCTGAGAATATTTGTGCCGTTTCTAAAGTCTCTTTACGCAACTGGTAAATATTATTATTAGATGAACCGATGTAAAAGTAACTCCTATCCTCAGCATAGCATCTTAAACTATCTGATGTAACCTTTTTGCTGTCAGCATCTTTTGAAAATAACATTCCATCTTCACCGCCAGAGCTCTCTCCTCGTATAAAAAATACTCCGCCTTTGTGCCTTGAAGACTGAGCCACAAGTTTTTTATTTTCAAGATCCACCCTGTAAACCATACCGGACCTGGAACCCGCCTGCAACAGATTATCTTCGAGATTAACAGAGTAGAGTGCTTCACTCGCTGTTAATATTAGTTTTCCTTGTTCAGGATTATCCATATCCCAAGAAACAATGTATCCATCCGCTCCTACTGAATAGACTAGGTTGCACTTCTTATCATATACAAAATCATAAATAGCATCCTTATGTCCTTTCATTTGGCTGACAAGCTTCACTTTTATATTGGGTCTAATCATCGCCTATTTCTTATCCTCATCCATTTTTGATTCCACCAAGTAAACAACTGTATTCGGCTGCCAGCCTTCATCAAAGCTATATAGGACATCCATGGTGGAAGTATCTAATGCTGGACTTAATACCAGATTATATGTATCATTAATAGGCTCTTTTTCAGTGAATGTTAAAATACGATGGGTTTTTGAAGTGTAATAATAAGGTATCTGGTAAGCTATAAGTGGGGCTGTTCTTAAAGTCGCTTTGATAGTATCCCCAAGCGGTATTGACACATATGAGTTAAAAGTGTAAGGCTGACCATAGAAAGAGATAGGGTTGTCCCCTACAATCTCCAACATAGCATCTATGTGTATCTCATATTGCTTGTTACCCTTGTACTGAATGTAAGGCAAATAAGTAAAATTCATCACTATACGAAGACCAAGTAAAACTATCGTAGCTATCATAACTGTCCTTAGACTGAATCTTTTTAGGTATCTGTCACTATTTTTCAATGAGAAAGCCAGGTAGGCAAATACACCAAGGATAAAAGGGAAAAACATGTAGATATAACGATTTACGGCCTTCCCAGTAAACCAGTAAATAGGCAAATTAACTAAAATGAAAAGTACTGAAAACCAAATGAATGGATTCCTCTTTACTACCTTTGCACTACCTTTTTTAAATAATAGGTAAATCAACAATGACCACGGCAATAGGAGCTTAACCAGATTAAATGGATAGACAATAGCTCCCAGAAGTGTATCCCAGATGTTCGTCTCAAGAGCTGATTTTTGTGTAGCTTCTTTCAATAATCTTACCGCGTACGGGATACCTTGACCTGTCTGCAAATCATAAACATAGTAGTAACCACCTACTAGACCAAAAAGAGTGAGAATGCCTAGAATATGTTGCCAACCAAACAGTAGCAGCATTCGTCTTTTATACAGGCCGATATAAACCAGCAGAGTCAACGCTTGAAAAAGAAGTGATGGAGGTCCTTTTGTCAGAACTCCAATAGCACATAAAATATAGGATACCAAAAACAGGCTAAGCAGCTTCTTTTTTTCATAAAAATGAAAAATCAATACCACCTGAACATAAGTTAGAAATGAGAAAAATATATCAATTTCACCAGCGTTGACGAGTCCATAAAACAATAGGTCTGCGGCAGTCAAAAAGAAAAATGAACTAATTAAAGCGATTTCCTTCCCAACATAATTCTTCGATATCTTAAAGTGAAATAATACCCAAACTAAGAAAAAAAATAAACCAGGAAACCTTGAGTTCCATTCTGAAAAACTACCTGTTAGTTTATAAAAGCCTGCCAGTATCCAATTGAATACCGGTGGCTTGTTGTAGTATTCCCAACCATTTATTCTCGGAACTATGTAGTCCCCAGAAATCACCATCTCCATCGCAACTACTGCTCTTCGTGGTTCCTCCGCACGTAAGGCAAGCTTATCTACTCCTGTGAATAAGGCTGCTATAGTTAGCAGGATAATAAGTATAATGAGATTACGCTGGTTAGACATAGCCGAGGCACAAAGATATGCCTACTTTTGCTCAACGAGTAGTTTCCCTATGAGACTTCAATCTGCCTTTAAGAAATTCACTATATCAGTAGCAAAATTCGCTACTTCTTCAGCCATAGCTACCCTAGTAGATTTTGTACTTTTTCTGTTTGTACTTTCACCCATTCTACCCATATTTTGGGCAGAGTTTTTCTCTGGTTTAGCCGGCATGTTGATCAATTTTTTCTTACAAAAGAGATATGTTTTTACTCTTCGTAGAAATGCTTATATAGCTTTTGCGTTATCCCTAGCTAGTTCGCTAATTGCACTGTTATTAGGAAGCTACCTAATGACCTACTTGGTACAAATTCCATTGCTAGCTAAATATATTCTTCTAGCAAAAATCATAGTGGTAGGCTCCAAATTCTTCTTTAACTATTTTACCAAAAGAAGAATATTTGAGCGAAGTAGAAAGAAATTCGGAGATGGAGAATCTGATGAGAAAGACTTAGTGTCATAAGTAATCTTATTATCTGATACCTTTGTATAGCTTTATCTAAAAGTCTCACGTGCCGATACATTCTAAAAAAAACATAATAGACGGAGTAGTTGCACTTTGGAGAATAGAAGAATCCAAGAATGAACTAATTGAACTTTTACCAAAGAGTTGGAGAGCGAATCTCAATTTAGAAAAAGTAAGTGAACATAATCTTGCTGCTAGAGTACTGGCAAAAACGGTATGCCCTGACTTCGACATTTTGGAAAAAGACGAATATGGTAAGCCCTATTTTGATAGTGAGGACCACAAAATAAGCATTACTCATGCAGGAGAATATGCTGGTTTTATGTTTACAAAAAAACGAGACTGTGGTATTGATATGGAGCACATTACCGACCGAATTCGTAGAATAGCTCATAAGTTTATAAGAGAAGATGAAAAACACTACTTGGATCAAGAGCTTAAAGGAATGTATGCTGTTTGGTGTGCTAAGGAAGCTATGTATAAGCACTATGGTCTAAAAGCTTTAGACTTTAAAGAGCACATGAAACTGCATTCAGAAAGACTATCAACTGATGGCATATTTAGAGGAAGTATTCATAAAAATGAGTACTGGGAAGAGATAGAAAT
The DNA here is from genome assembly GCA_965655315.1 of Bacteroidia bacterium. Taxonomy (GTDB): domain Bacteria; phylum Bacteroidota; class Bacteroidia; order NS11-12g; family UBA9320; genus UBA9320. The sequence continues at coordinate 65,719 of CBFHGJ010000001.1, read as the reverse complement.
GAAATACTCTTTTTTTGATGATTATTTACTCGTACATACTACATAATGAAGAAAATCATTTGGATAACTGGAGCAGGAAGTGGCATAGGGAAAGCCTTGGCGTTGGCATACAATACTGAAGCAAATACTATTATTCTTTCAGGAAGGAAGGAATCTGCACTTGAAGAAGTAGCGGCATTAATTACAAACCCATACATACTTAAACTAGATGTAACCGATGAAGACGCAATAACTAATGCCGTAGAGAAAGTAACTTCAGAATTTGGATCTATAGATATACTCGTTAACAATGCAGGTGTAAGTCAACGGGCACTGGCAAGTGAAACATCAAATGAGGTAGGACGTAAACTGATGGAAGTCAATTTCTTTGGAAGTGTGCATCTTACAAAGGCCGCCTTGCCGCTATTTATGAAAAAGAAATCTGGGAGCATAGTTGGTATGAGCAGTGCTGCTGGAAAATTTGGTTTCCCACTTAGATCCTATTATTCTGCTTCTAAACACGCTATACACGGCTGGTACGAATCACTGAGTCTAGAATTGAAAGATACTGACATACATGTTATGGTTGTATGTCCAGGCAGAATACAAACCGATATTAGTAAAAATGCTCTAACTGGAACAGGGGCAGCACATAATGCAATGGACCCTGGTCAGAGAAATGGAGTCCCGGTAGAGAAATGTGCTAGAGCTATCCAACTAGGAATTCAGAGAAAGAAAGCAGAGATTTATATTGGTGGCGGTGAAGTATTGATGATTTACTTTAAGCGATATGCACCTTGGTTATTCAGGTTTATAGCTAAACGAATAAGTGCGAAATAATCTTAAGTTTTCTGCTTTTTCTTCTTCACACTAGGGAAAAGAATATTATTCAAGATTAACCTATAACCTGGTGAGTTGGGATGCAGTGCCAGATCCGTAGGAGGCTCCCCTACCATATGTTGGTAGTCTTCAGGATCGTGCCCTCCATAGAATGTGAATTGTCCTTTCCCCATAGTCCCATGTATATATCTGGCCTCATTGAGGCTCTTATTTTCCCCCATAATTATGACCGTACTCTTTACATAATCTTTATTAAAAGCCGTAGTCTGACCCATAAATGCTTTGATCACTCGTTCGTGATTTTGAGTTAATATGGTAGGTATCACATCCCATTTTGCACTAAACTCATTTAGTGCAAATAAGTCATTTGGTTCTCTGACGCCTCTTAGTCTAGGGTTTACATCTATACTACTTACCTCATATCGCATAGGGTTAGTTTCAATGATGAAGCCTTCAAAGGCAAATGACTTAGAGAAATCCAACTTACCTTGTGCAGATCTATCCATAGGGTCTCTATCAAACATGTGCTCACATATATCTAATCCATCTGCAGCCATCGCTATGTCGTAACTATCTGTAGCACTGCACATAGCAAATAAAAATCCGCCGCCCATTGTAAAATCCCTTATCTTCTTAGTCACTGCAAGCTTCAATTCAGACACTTTAGCAAATCCATGCTTTTCTGCCATAGCTTCTGCCTCTGCGACCTGCTCTTTGTACCAAGAGGCATTTCTGAAGCTGGCAAAAAACTTACCATATTGTCCTGTGAAGTCTTCGTGGTGAAGGTGTAGCCAATCATAAGTAGGAAGTTTACCATCCAATACCTCATCATCAAAAACGACATCATATGGGATTTCTGCATAGGTAAGAACCATAGTAACAGCATCATCCCAAGGCTGTGCCGTTTTGGGAGAATACACCGCAATCTTTGGCACTTTTAGTAGTTTCACTACGTCTGCATTAATCGCGGGACTAGCCAAATCATTTTTAATTCGATTTGCTCTACTTTCACTTACTGAGGTAAATGAAACCCCTCGTATCAAGCATTCTTTCTCAATGTTTTCATAGTGATCCATCATAAAACTACCTCCCTTATAATTGAGAAGCCATTCCACTTCTTGCTCTTTTTCAAGTACCCAATAAGCTAAACCATATGCCTTTAGATGATTCTTTTGTGAACCATCCATAGGAATAATCAACTTATCTGCTCGTGAAAAAAAACTAAACAGTAAAGTAAAAACTACTATGTATATTCTCATTTCAATTTTTTATATATCAAGCAAAAACACTGCCTAACTTATGTCCTACCATAATGAGTAAAATACCTAAAACATTGCTCGAAAGCACATAGGTAAAAAAAGTCTTATACGCCTTTCCCTGTAGAAGTTCAAAGACATCTAATCCAAAACTACTAAAGGTTGTAAAACCGCCTAAAAATCCTGTAATCAAAAGCAGGCCTAGTTTGGGGTTCTCAAAAAGGGAAACACTCAATATCCCAATCAAAAAACAACCCAATAAGTTAACAGATAGAGTTCCATATGGAAAAAAATCTGACTGTATACTACTTGACATCCACCATCGTAATGCTGCACCAACTCCTCCTCCTAGAAATACCAAAACAACGTTCATTCGTAATAACTGTATTCAAAGATATACTCAATCTCTAACTCGCCTTTAGGATTATACGAAAGCACATTTTTAATAAGGCCATTGTCAAGGTAAAAATATTCCTGTCGTTGATTTACCGTATTTATGGTATTATCTATCGCACCATCTCGATTGTATTCAAAAAACGTTTGAGTAAATGATTCACGTTCTCCGTATGTAGTAAAAGCAACACTTTTCAATACACCGTTTTCATCTATTTCATTGCTTAGCATTTCAGTAGCTTCCCCACTTTCATTTACAGAATAGAGCTGAACCAACTTATTATCTCCATTGTACCTAGCAATCGACTTAGTCTTATATATACTTCCATCTTGCAATACGGTGGTAATATATGTGCTGTCTATTTTACCCTTTTTCCTAAAATACTTGTTACTGACTAGCATACTATCGTTTGTCTGGTAAAAAAAGGTCCGAATCTCTACAGGTTCTTTTCCCTTGCCGTATCTAAATGTAGAAATTTGAAAATCTTCCCCGTCTCTTTTGATTTTAGAGGTCAAAACTTTTCCTTTCTTATAAGTGAGAAATCGTTCTTCTTTGGACGTCCATCCAATGCAATTGAGATCCATTTTAGAATAGACAATCTGCCCGTCTTCATTCAGCATTTTACTTTCTATTTCACAGAGTTTAGCTTCGAGTTCAAAGGCATGAATTTTCTGCACTTTTTTTACTTCCTTTACTTTATTTTTTGATAGCAAAAGCTCATCATTATTTTGTCCTAATGTACTAAGGCTGATAATAATTAAAAGAATTATTCCAATGTATTTCATTTCTTTCTCGCGTAACAGACATCACTAAGTGTGCCATAAGTTCCTGATTCTACTTTAACCGCTCCTGCAAAAGCAATCATAGCGGCATTATCAGTACAGTATTCAAACTTAGGCACATATGCCCTTCCGTCTACCCTCTTGGCTAATGATGACAACTCATCTCTCAAAAGTGAGTTTGCCGCAACTCCACCGGCCACTCCTATTTCCTTGATTCCTGTTTCAACTATAGCTTGATTTAGCTTGCTCATTAAATAAGACACAATAGTATGCTGAATGGATGCACAGAGATCATTTATATTTTCCTTTATAAACTGACTGTCTTTTCTAGTTTCTTTCTGCAAGAAATAAAGAATTGAAGTTTTCAAGCCAGAAAAACTAAAATCGAGCTCAGCTACCTTCGGAGTATTGAATTCAAACGCATTTGGATTTCCCAAAGTTGCATTTTTATCTATAATAGGACCAGAAGGATAAGCTAAACCAAGCATTTTACCAGCTTTGTCAAATGCCTCTCCGGCTGCATCATCTAAGGTTTTACCGAGAATAGTAAGTTTATAATCATTATCGACTCTCACTATCTGGGTATGTCCACCAGATACCAAAAGACACAAAAAAGGTAGCTTTGGTATCTCACCGTCTATGAAATGAGAGAGAATATGAGCGTCCACGTGATCCACATTAACATAGGGCACATCAAGTGACATCGATAATCCTTTAGCGAATGAATGACCAACTAATAAAGAGCCCATAAGCCCTGGACCCTGTGTGCAAGCTACTGCATCAATATCAGCTATTTGTACTCCAGCTTTTTTAATAGCTAAGGAAACAGTAGGTACTATATTTCTTTGATGTTTCCTGCTGGCCCATTCTGGCACTACCCCGCCAAACTCTTCATGAATCTTTTGAGAAGCTATCAAGTTGGAATAAATTTTGCCATTCTTCCAAATAGCAGCAGAAGTATCATCACAGGATGATTCTATCCCAAGTATAACTAGATGTGAATTGTTCTTTGCTTGTTCCAAAGTATGTTTGCAGACTAATTGTTCCTGTTTTTTAGGACTTGCCAAAAGTAATTAAAATACCGCTTTTCATTTTGGTCTCGCTAATAGCATTAGCGTTGGTACTCCTTGCTGTTTTTCAAACACATTGGTTTAAAAACTATACTGCTAAAAAAGCCACTTCATATTTAAGCAAAGAACTTGGAACTACAGTATCTATAGGGGAAATAACTTTAGATTATTTTGATAGATTGACAGCGACCGATGTCTACCTTGGCGATCAAAGAAATGATACGCTTATATACGTAAAGAAACTAGAAGCCAATTACGACATATTTTCATTTACTGATAAAGAAATAACACTGAACGGGGTCGTGCTTGAAAATGGATTTGTTCAGGTAGGAATCCCAAAAGAGGAAACTAGTTTAAATCTTAATTTTCTTATTCAATATTTCACACCGCCTAAATCCTCCAATACACCTTCCTCTCCGGCTATTATATTAGAAAAAGCGACTTTAGTAAATACTCGCTTTAGGTACTACAATGAAAATCTTGAAAAACCGATTGCAAGACAATTCAATGAAAATGACATGCGGTTTTCTGCAATTAATGGACACCTGCATAATTTTCAAATCATAAATGACTCCCTCAATTTCGTGATAGATGACTTTTCAGGTAAAGAATCATCTGGTCTAGAAATAGTAAACCTCAGTGCGTCGTCTATTATAAGTTCAAGCACTATGGAATTTTCAGATCTTCAATTAGAAACCCCTCTTTCATTTTTGGGTTATTATCTAAGGTTTGACTATAAGAGTTATGCAGATTTTTCTGAATTTATAGATGTTGTTGACATTAGCACTAGACTTACCAGTAGTAAAATACACACCAATGACTTGGCTTTATTTAACACTAACTTGTCTAGATATAAAGAACTTATATCGGCATCAGGTAGTATAACTGGGACTATAAGCAATTTGAAAAGCGATGCTTTAAATCTCTCCATAGGGGGGCATACAAAATTCTCTGGGGAAGCAACCATAAAAGGAATACCAAATATTACTAGCATGTACGTAACCGTTCAAGCTAAAAGACTAACTAGTAATACAACTGATTTGGCGAAAATTATTGGCCTATCCACTTCCCCTGAAGAGTTCATTAATCTCGGGAACATTTCTTATACTGGTAAATTTGAAGGAACAATAAATGATTTCAAAGTAGATGCAGACCTACGAACAAATGCAGGAACAGTTAGATCAGAATTATCCTTTACCCAAGGTCCAAATAGCATCCCCACATATACAGGTAGTTTTTCGTCAGATAGTTTTGCTGTAGACCATATATTAAAAGATCTAAATATGGGAGCTACTTCATTTGATTTAAACATTGAAGGAGAAGGTCTGACCCTAGAAACCTTAATGACCAAGATCTCAGGCACGATTCCTTCACTTGAATACAATGGATATAATTATCAAAATTTAGCTGTAAATGGGAATATATCAGACAAAATTTTTAATGGGAACTTTGGTCTCTCTGACCCTAACTATGACCTTGATTTTCTTGGCAAATTAAACCTGAAGTCTGAAAAACCTTCATTAACAGCTCACACCAAAATCAATAAGCTAAATCTTAAATCACTTGGTCTAGACACTGTCGATAGCTATGTTATGTTCAATGGAGATATAAATTTAAAAGGACTAGATTTAGATGATATAGAAGGTGAAGTCATATTAGATAGTTTTGAGCTTAATAAAGCTGGCAGTCAATACAAACTTAAAAATGTCAAATTAAACAGTGAGATAAGATCGAATGACAGAGAATTTAATCTTGCTTCTGATTTAATAAATGGGAGAATTAATGGCGATTTTCTACCCAGTGAATTAGGACTAATCGTAGATTATATAAAGCACTCTATTTATCCTACACAGTACGAGAAGCCAATAGATTCTCTAAATACAAATGAAATCTATATTCAAGCTGACATAGGAAAATACAATCCTCTTTACGCTGCATTCTTTGGCAATATCTTTTTTGATAGTGCAAATGCAAGCTTAGCCTACAATCACAGAACGGGTAAAATTCAAGGCAAATCTGAGTTGTCAAGATTGAAATATAATGTAGTAGGCACTCCATTTGTTGAGCTAAATCTTAAAAATGGAGGGAATCTTACTCCTATAAATTTCGGAATCAACACTGGGGGACTGTACCAAAATGATAGTATTCTTTTTGACAAGCTAAATATGAATGGCTTTATCAAAAATGGGATCGTCAATTTTGAAACTACAAGTAGGCGAGATACAATAGTCAACATAGAGTTGGGAGGCTACTTAACTTATAGAAATGATAGTATAGAAGTCTTTCTGGAAAATTCAACTGTAGAAATATACAACAAACCTTGGCAATTAAAGAAGGCAGATTTTGCTAACGTAGTATATACAAATGATGTAACAGAATTTAGGTACTTTTTCTTTCAAAATGCTGAAGAAATTTTGTTCCTAGACGCATCTTTAGGAACGAATGCGAATAAGGTAAATGCTACATTGATTGATTTTAAGTTGGAAAACTTGTCCCCTTTTTTGGCTGGATTTGATTTACAGTTAAATGGTCTAACAAATGGATATGTAGATATATCTGACCGTGAAGGTTTTCCAATTATAGAAGCAGACTTAAATATTGAAAATCTTCAGTTAGACAAAGATACTCTTGGCACATTGAACCTGCTGAGCACCAATAAGTCTGGCCTCTTGGCAGTAGCAATAGATGGTGAGGTTGTAGGAGGATTACTAAACGAAATGAAAATCCTTGGAGACATCGATTTTAAAAACCAAAAGTCTCCACTAAACCTTACTTTCACTTCAGATAAAAGTAATATAAAACCTTTTGAAAAATACTTGACAGGATTGGCTTCAGAAGTAAGCGGTTATTCTACTTCAGAAGTACGAATAACAGGCCCTCTTTCAAGTCCAAAACTCAAAGGTGAGATGCAACTTGATAGTTTAGCTTTTATGGTAGACTATTTACGTACCATATATACTGGAAATGCAAATGTTGAAATAGACTACAACTCGTTTAAACTAAAAAGTGCCACTTTATATGATAAACTGGGTAGCGAAGGAACTGTTAAGGGCGGCGTATATCATAAAAATTTCCAAGACTTTGAATTTGACATTGCAATTTCAGAATTGAACAATTTTGAAATCATGAATACCTCAAGAGAAGATAATGAGCTGTTTTTTGGCACCGCATTCGTAGATGGTAATATGACCGTAACGGGTCCATTAGATGATATACTTCTGAGAATTTATGCTAAAAGTAGAACAGGAACAAAAATCTCGATTCCCCTAGATAATGCTGAAACAAGTAGCAAGCTCTCTTATGTGGAATTTGTGAATTTCAAAGAAGATACGTCCATAAAAGAAGCTATGATAAATAGTATTTCAGGCGTGAAAATGGATTTCAATTTTGAAATCACAAATGATGCTGAGATTAGCCTAATTTTTGATGAGTTATTAGGGGACAAGATAGATGCTGCGGGTCATGGCAATCTTAGGATGGAAATAAACACCTTTGGTGACTTTTCAATGTACGGCGGGCTTACAGTAGACCGAGGAAGTTATCTTTTCACCGCGTTAAACCTAATAAATAAATACTTCACCATAGAGCCTGGTGGAACACTTTTCTGGGATGGGGATCCGTATAATGCAAAAATTGATTTAGAAGCTATAAAAAGAGAATACTCAGCACCAGCTCCACTGATGAGAGGTTTAGCCTCAGAATCTGATTTGGACCAATATCAGGACAACATACCTGTTGACTGTTACCTTCAATTGGAGGGGTTACTATTTGAACCAGAGGTTGCTTTTGATCTGAAGTTCCCAAATCAGACTAGTTTATCCGGATCAGCTTCTAGTAATCTGACTGCTGCTATAGAGCGAGTCAAATTAGACGAGGAAGAACTTAATAGACAAGTTTTTGCTTTATTAGTTCTTGGATCATTTGTCGCTCCAACATTTGCAACAGGCACTTCATCCGCTGGATTGAATCAAGGTGCTGCTGTAGCAGGCATAAATAGTCTAAGTGATTTCGCAAGTAGTCAACTTAATAATTGGCTGAGTCAATTGGATACACGATGGCAAGTAGGTATTGACTATCAACAGTCCGGATTGCTCGATCAAAACACGACTGAGAATAATACCGAATTGATTCTATCACTTAGAAGGAAATGGTTAAACGATCGTTTAACCTTTGAGTCCGCAATAGATGCTGCATCACAAACTGGATTTCGCCCTTATGACTTGAGTCTGCAATATGATATGAATGTAGACGGAAGTCTAAAAGTTAGAGGTTTTCAGAAGCAGGCAACTGATCCAACTCTAGGTAACTTAACCAATGTAAATACAACTGGAGTAGGCCTTTTTTACCGGTATCAGTTTGACAAGTTTAGATTGAGAAAAAAGAAAGTAAAGCCTACTAAAAACTAGAAAACAACTTTCCAATTTCTACCTACACAAAATTCAATTTCCTGACAGATTTTTCTAAGATGTTCATCACGAATAATATACTAACATCTATAGTATATTTGTCTAACTAATTAACAAAGTGAAGAACGGATTTTTTTCAAGTTTTAAAAACGATATTCCTGCTAGTGTAGTCGTATTTTTCGTTGCACTACCTCTATGCCTTGGTATAGCACTAGCTAGTGGAGCACCAGCCTTTTCTGGCTTGATTGCAGGAATCATAGGTGGAATTCTAGTAGGTGCCTTGAGTGGTTCAAAAATCGGGGTCAGTGGCCCAGCAGCAGGATTAGCTGCCATAGTACTTACAGCAATAGATAGTCTAGGCTCATATGAAGTTTTTCTTGTAGCTGTAGTAATTGGTGGATTCCTTCAAATCATCTTAGGACTTCTCAAAGCTGGGGTAATTGGGTATTACTTCCCATCATCTGTTATAAAAGGAATGCTATCAGGTATAGGAATAATAATCATTCTAAAACAGATACCTCATTTTGTGGGCTATGATGCAGACCCAGAAGGTGATTTTGCATTTCTTCAAATTGATGGCGAAAACCCATTTAGTGAAATAATACACGCTATAAACTCAATCTTACCTGGTTCTGCTCTTATTGGCATAGTATCATTAGCTCTTATTTTATTTTGGGATACCGTTTTAGCAAAAACAAATAAAATCTTCACTATCATTCAAGGGCCTATAGTCGCTGTTATATTGGGTATTCTATTCTATCAACTTACAAAGGACCATAGCGTTTTAGGAATAGCATCATCGCACTTGGTCCAAGTACCAGTCCCTAAAGACTTTTCTTCTTTTCTAGGACAGTTTACTTTTCCTGATTTCAAAGCTGTTTTAAATGGTGAAGTATGGGTGATAGGGTTTACAATTGCTTTAGTTGCTAGTTTAGAAACATTACTTTGTGTAGAAGCAACTGACAAGCTAGATCCAGACAAGAATATCACTCCAACCAATAAAGAACTTCTCGCTCAAGGTACTGGAAATATTGTTTCAGGATTGGTAGGTGGGTTACCCATTACTCAAGTAATTGTAAGAAGCTCCGCGAATATTCAGTCAGGAGGGAAGACTAAACTATCAGCTATTTTACACGGATTGTTTCTTCTTGTTTCTGTACTACTTATTCCAAACCTATTAAATCTTATTCCATATTCTGTACTAGCCGCAATTCTATTGATAGTAGGATATAAGCTGGCAAAGCCTAAACTCTTTTTAGAAATGTATCGATTGGGTTGGCATCAGTTCATTCCGTTTATTGTCACCATAATAGGCATCGTTTTTATAGACTTACTTTATGGTATAAGCTTAGGTTTAGCAGTTGGTATTGTCATTATTTTACTCAAAAGCTATCAAAACTCTCATTTCCTTCACAGAACAGAAGCGGAGGGAAAAAATCATATCAAAATGAGGTTAGCGGAGGAAGTAACTTTTTTCAATAAAGGGGCGATTCTCAAAGAGTTAAATAACATACCCGAAAATGCTCATTTAGAACTAGATATCAGAAAAACTACTTACTTGGATCATGACATTATTGAAATCCTGGACAATTTCGCAATAAAATCTAGAGAAAAAAACATTCATTTTACTGTAATCTCAGAAAGAGGTATCGTGGAAAATCCTGGTCGATTGAAGGACTTCTTTCAGTTACCTAAGAAATGATCCGAAATAGGATTATCTACTAATTATCAAGCAATTAAACACTTCTAAGCTAATCCGTTTTATGAAGGAGGCTTTTTGTATTGTTAAACGATAATCATTCTTCTATCTTCGCCGTGCTTTGAAAAAGGAAATCAGCGGAATACAACAGATGGGAATAGGAATTCCCAACGTACACGAGGCCTGGGATTGGTATAGAAAAAACTTCAGTATGGATGTGCCAGTATTTGAAGAGGCAGCTACTGCAGAACTCATGCTACCCTACACAGGAGGTAAGCCACACGACAGACACGCAATCCTCGCCTTGAATATGCAAGGTGGTGGTGGATTTGAAATATGGCAATATACGAGCAGAACACCTGAAGCCTCTTCGTTTGAAATGAAAATCGGAGATCTAGGTATCAATATCTGCAAAATTAAAACGCCAAATGTTCAAGACGCATTTGCCAATTTTGATAAGACCTACCTTGTATCAAAGAATATTGAAAAAACACCGAATGGTTTACAGCACTTTTTTGTGAAAGATCCCTATGGTAATTTATTCCAAATTATAGAATCAGATAACTGGTTTAGCAATAGAAAAGATGATACCGGCGGAGTATATGGGGCAATAATTGGGGTTTCAGATATAGAAAAGTCTAAAGACTTTTATAAATCTATTCTTGGATACGATACCGTACTATGGGAAGGTGAAGGAAAATTTTCAGACCTAGATCAATTGCCTAGCGGAAAAAGTAATTTCAAAAGGGCTATACTAAGTCATAGTAAAGCTAGGAAAGGAGGGTTTAGCCCACTGCTTGGGGATACACAAATAGAGCTAGTTCAAAACCTTGACAAAAAAGGACAGAATATTTACCAGGATAGATACTGGGGAGACTTGGGTTTCATTCACCTTTGTTTTGACGTGGTTGGGATGGATGCACTAAAAGCTGAATGTGAGGCCTATGGTAGTCCATTTACTGTGGACAGTGCAAATTCTTTTGATATGGGTGAAGCAGCAGGTCACTTTTCCTATATAGAAGATCCCGATGGGGCACTTATTGAGTTTGTAGAAACACATAAAATTCCAATCGTAAAAAAAATCGGATGGTATCTTGACTTAAGAAAACGAGATCCGCTTAAACCTCTACCTAAATGGATGCTTAAAAGCCTAGGGTTAAGTAGAAAAAAATAGTCAGTATGAATAAAACGCTTAAAGTCATTGGTGCACTTGCACTATTTAGTATAATCACTTTTTTTTATCTCCTACAGTCTGAAGAAGACAAAACTTATCTTGATCAAGCTCCAGGGTGGTTCAAACATTGGTTAGAGTTAAAAGGAAATCAAACTGGAGAAATACCGAAAGGTACGCTTGCCAAGTGGGTGAAAGAAGATCAATACTTAAGAGTACTTCAAAAAAAGACAGAATCCAGCTTTGAAAATATCGAAGAAATTGGCCCCACGAATGTAGGAGGACGAACAAGGTCTATTATTATAGACCATTCGAATCCACAACGGTATCTTTGTGCTGGTGTAAGCGGAGGTATTTGGGAATCGTTAGATAGAGGGAATTCTTGGTCTAACATAGATGATTTTGGACCAACACTATCATCTACATCAATTATACAGAGCCCTTTTGATAAAGATAGATTTTACTATACCACTGGAGAGGCCGCTGGGAACTCAGCAACTCTTGGAGGGATTGGCCTGTTTAGATCGACTGATGGGGCTAAGTCATTTCAACATTTAGAGCATACTATGACAGATGCATTTAGCGGGACTTGGGATGTAGAACACTCCAAAGTATTTGACAGCACCATTTATGTAGGCACAAATAATGGAGGAATATGGAGGAGTACTGATGGTGGAGACTCGTTTAATAGGATATATAGCAGCTCTCAAGCCATCCACGAAATCATTACTTATGACGACACTACCCTAATGTTTTCACGACGAGGAGTTGGTATTTTTACTCTTAACGAAAACACCCTTGAAACGACTGCTCTAAACGGTGGAGATTGGCCAAAAAGTGGTTCTGGGAGAATTAGCTTTCATTACTGTCGCGATTTTAGAGATATCCTATACGCTCAAGTAGCCACGAGTGATAGAATAAATCTTCTTGGAGTTTACAAATCCAGTGATCGAGGTAAAACATGGACGGAATTGACGTATCCAGGTGCAAGGTATAATCAGGCGTGGTATGATTTTAAGCTATCCGTTTCGCCTACCGATTCCAACTTTGTAATTAGCACAGCTGTTACTCCAACATATTCAAATAATGGAGGACAAACCTGGTTAGAGATGGCAAACTCCCACTCTGATTATCACGAAATCACCTGGGAAGATGACAATCAGTTTCTGATAGGGAATGACGGAGGAGTATACCGCATGAACAAACAGTCTATGTCCAGCTTTGTAGATCTAAATAGAGGTCTAAACATAACACAGTATTATGCTGGAAGTTATTATCCTGATGGCCTAAGTTTTATAGGCGGAACACAAGATAATGGTACACATTTAAGTTTTGAATCAAATCCATTTTTCCCACGTATCAATGGTGGAGATGGTTCATTTTGTGCTGTTGACCAGCAAGATGATAATGTGCGTTATGTATCTTCACAATATTTAAATATCACAAGACAGGAAGTTGGTCAAAACAATAGAAGAATTAGTAATAATGTGAGAGCTCAGGTTGGCGGAGATGCCGGCGTGTGGTTCATAAGTCCATTCGAAATAAACTTACTTGATGGAAACCAGGTTTATATTCCTACACGTTCTAGAGCGTTTAGATCTCTAGACGGTGGTTTTACTTGGACAAACCTTACTGAAAACACATTTGGAGAAGGATACAGTATTGGGTTGAGTAATGAAATAGAGCCGACAGCCTATATAGGTGGTACAGGCTCTAGTCTATACCGGGTAGATAATGCCGTCACATCTGAAGCAGGAGATGAAGTAAGACTGTGGGAGCCTGGAGTAGTTTTACCTCCTACAGAGTTTTTAGGTAGCACTATTGGCTGTATTGAAGTAGACCCGAATGATAAAGGGACAATCTACATTGGGATGACTAATATTAACAATAGAAGTAGAGTTTGGAGGGTCAGAAATGCAGATACAGAGAACCCTATCTATGATCCACTTGGCCAAGGGCTTCCTGAAAGTTTACCCGTCAACTGGATAGAACTAGATCCTCAAATAAACGATCATATCATCATCGGTACTGATTTTGGATTATACTCCTCATTAAATGGAGGAGCATCTTGGATCAAGGAAGAAGGAATCCCAAACGTACCTGTTCATCAGGTTAAACTTAGAGATTCAGATCGAAAACTCTTTATCTTTACTCACGGAAGAGGTATTTGGACAGCCGATTTACTTGAAAATCCTGTTACTTCTACTGAAGAAATACAACCACATTTAAAAAATGTCAGTGTCTATCCAAATCCTGTCAATAAGAAACTACATATTAAAGGAGATTTTGATTCCCACGAACTGTTTGATTATTCAGGTAATACAATATCTACTTCATCTGAAAATCAAATTTCAGTTGAAGACCTGACTCCTGGGATTTATTTCTTAAGAGTAAAAAATGAAGGAATCTACTCTATAAAGAAAATCATTATTACGGATCAGTAAGACTTAAGATATTTATTAGGGACAACTTATAGCTACCTTTCTCTGTTTATTCAGAAGGGTGGAACTTCCTGAGCCAAGAAAACGACAAAACATTGACTTGCTTTGCTATACGCAAGTGCAGTTTTTGAAGACTTTTGCAATCTCGAGGTATCATACTTTACTATTGTTCTACAAGACAAACTTCGTAGAGTGATATTTAATTTATGCTTTGAGTTATTTAAATTAATAAATGAAAAAAATAGCCTTCACACTAGCTCTATCTGCCTTACTACTCGGAGGGCTTACACTGTTAACCCAAAATTCAACGATACAGGAACCTCAAGTTGAAGATCATCCAGGCTGGTTCGATCACTACTTAGAACTAAAAGGAGATAAGAATGGAAATATACCTTCTGGACTAGTATCTAAATGGATGAAGGCTGATAAAGAGAAAAGAGTATTTCATAAGAATGGATTTGAAAATCTTGAAAATCTAAAGGAGGTCGGACCCTTCAATGTAGGTGGGAGAACACGAAGTATAGTGATAGACTACTCAAATCCTAAACGTCTCATTTGTGCAGGAGTCTCTGGTGGTATCTGGGTAAGCGAAGATGACGGTGAATCTTGGAATATCGTAGATGAATATGCTCCTACATTGTCTGCGACCAGTATAACACAAAGTCCGTTTGACAAAGACCTTTTCTATTATGGAACAGGAGAGCCGTTAGGTAACTCTGCGGACCTCGGAGGTCTAGGTCTATTTCGATCAAATGATGGAGCTAAATCCTTCGAATATTTGGAACATACCGATGTTGCTTCTCTTCGTGGAATTTGGGATGTTCAGCACTCTCTTACGTTAGATAGTACTATTTATGTAGCAACGCATTCTGCCGGTGTGTGGAGAAGCGAAGATGCAGGTAACACGTTTGAACAAATCTTTAATGATGGTTCGCGAGTACACGAGATAGCAGCGTTTAAAGACAGTACTCTAGTAGTGTCTGTACACGGTTATGGCCTAGTTAGAATCAATGAAAATGACCTGACTACTACCAGATTAAACGGAGGACAGTGGCCGTCAAATGGTTTTGGAAGAATAAGTTTTGACTACGCAGACTCATTCCCAAGCGTAATGTATGCACAACTCGCTACATCAGCAAACAATGCCTTGCAGGGCATATACAAAAGCTCAGATGGAGGGAAGACTTGGGAAGAAAAAGCATTCTCAGATGGGGACTATCGCTTTTCCTGGTATTGCTTTAAGCTATCTGTTGCTCCGCAGGATACAAACTTTGTAATTACCCTATGTACGACAGAACCAAGGTACACATCAAACGGAGGTCAATCATGGACCTCGATGTCACATCCACATGCTGATTATCACGAAGTCACTTGGTATGACAATACAAAATTTCTGATCGGAAATGATGGAGGAGTTCATAGATACAATAAAAACTTCATGTCTATCTCTACCTCCCTAAATAATGGACTGAATATCACTCAGTTTTACACTGGTTCATATTATCCTACAGGCAATAGCATTATTGGTGGAACTCAGGATAATGGGACACGATTATCTATTGAAGAGAATCAAACATTTAGCAGAATCTTTGGAGGCGATGGCTCATTTTGTGCCGTAAACCAGCAAGACGAAACTATACGCTATGTTTCATATCAAAATCTACAAATGTTTAGACAGCAAGATGGGCAAAGTAATAGAAATATCAGCAGCTTTATTCGAGGTCAAGTAGGTGGAGATCAAGGGGTTTGGTTCATTAGTCCATTTGAGGTTAATATGTTGGACGGGGACCAGATATATGTTCCCACAAGACTGCAAAACTTCAGGTCGATTGATGGAGGAAACACGTGGACTGAACTTACTACCAATTTACCTGGAGATAGCTATTCAATAGGTCTAAGTAACGATGAAAATCCAACAGCCTACATTTCAGGTACTGGTTCATGGATTTATAGAATAGATAGTGCTGCGACTGCAGAGTCTGGATCTGAAGTATATTTATGGGATGGGCAGAATAGACCCCCAGTAGGATTTTTGGGAGCGACTATAGGGTGCATAGAAGTAGATCCAAATGACGCTGGAACTATATACTGTGGAATGACCAATGTAGATTCAGATAGCAGAATCTGGAGAATAACCAATGCGAATACCGATACACCAGAATGGGAAGATATCGGATACGATTTACCAGAAAGTCTGCCAGTTAATTGGATAGAAGTGGATCCACAAAATGGGGAACACATAATTATAGGTACTGATTATGGATTATACAGTTCACTAGATGGTGGTTATAATTGGGCTAAAAACGAGATACTCCCCAACGTTCCAATTGACCAAATCAAATTAAGACCAAGTGATAGAAAACTATATATCTATACTCACGGAAGGGGTATATGGACTGCGGATCTATTAGAAGATCCTGTAACTTCTGTAGAGACTATTTTAACACCAGATCAAGTAAAAGTATATCCAAATCCCGCAAATAATTGGTTACATATAGAAAGTGACTTTACTAACTTAGAACTATATGATTATACTGGGAATCTTGTAAGGAGCTCAACAGGTAAAAAACTTAATACGTCTGATTTAGCTCAAGGCACCTACTTTCTACAAATATGGAATAACAAGAATAGCTCAGTTACAAAAGTGGTTATTACTCACTAGAGAAATCCCCTACTTCAGTTCTTCTAATATGGCACTTCGTTGATTTTGTAGAGAGGTTCTTACGTCCTTTTTTAATCCTGCCCAACGCAGTTCTTTCCATATGTAAGGAAAACTATCAACAAATCTAAACCAGCATATAGCTCCATAGATTCCTAGTACACCGAAAATCCACGGCCACCACGATGAAAGCATGTTGTCTAACACCACAAAAGCTAATATGGCTAAAATCAAAGATAAGATCATCATTGAACCTACTTTTACAGAATCCCAAAAGACAATATTTCGTATCTTTTTCCTTATCAAGGTATCTACCCCATACCAAAGAATCCACCATACAGTAAAAATAGGGAAGCTAACTCCAGCAGTAAAAATTGCTATAAACGCTGATAGAAAATCAAATGATCTGTTCCCTACGGATGCATCTAGCACTTTTGTTTCGTTTAAAGCTCGTTGATATTTAGCAACTTTATCTGCAACCTCTTGGGACATGGTATTGAGTTTTTCAATTGAATACTCCCATTGGTCTTTTATCTTAAAAGCAAGCGGTTGATAATTCTTGTTGATGAGCATTTCCTGAGCAAATTCTTTTTCTTCAGTATGCTCACCCTTGGTTAGAACCACATTCTTTTCAAGACTTTCTTTGACCTTATTCGTTACCAATTCTACAAAAGCCTTCTCATCTTGCTTGATCAACTCTATGTAATCCAACACTCTGATTGGCTCTCCATACGTTACGTGTACCGTTTGTTGTAGGGTCCAAAATTTACTATAGTTTAAGGCAGTAGGTACCACGTGTAAGTCCAAATTAAAATCGCTCTTCTTCACACAGTCCGCTGCTATCTGCCCAGTTCCTTTCTTCAATCTACGGAGAGCTTTCTCAGGATAACCTATGCCTTCTGAGAAAATAAGCACACCATATCGTTTGGTAAAAAGTTCATAGATTTCTTCCTTGGTTTCAGCGTTCCCCTTGCGAGCCACAGTTGCAGAAGCATCAGTTGCTCTAAAAATAGGAAGAAGTCTCATACCTCTCAAAATATAGTTTGCGACAGGCTTTTTAAATGCATCTCCCCTTGCCAGTGTATAGATAGTTCTCCCGGAGAGGTGTTCAAATATTACTCCGTCCAAAAATGAATTAGGATGGTTGCAAGCCAGAAGTACAGGCACATCCTTATTAAAATTATGAAGACCATCAAAATGTGCTTTTCTTAGAAAAATCCCCATTGGGAGTCTCAATGCATTTCTACAAAAATGAAATATCCATTCCTTCATTTGAGTATTACGGTTCCTAGTTTATTTGTAATTTTCATTCTTATCTCCTGCAAGTTTGCATGTATATGTTGATACATTTCTATATCCTCTTCCGTTTGAGCTTCTTTTAGGTTTTCCTGATTTTCGTTCATCAACAGTTCTATGTGATTTAGTTTTAGGTAATTTAAATTGCTGACCACCTGACGTTTGTAGTTATCGTCATCTGTTTTCACAAATTTCTCGTAGTTCTTTTCCCAACCTGGACTTAGGCTATGTCTAGCACTTAGAATCTCAGCTGCAAGTTTACTTGTTTTTACATTTCTGATGAAATACAATTCATTCAGCACCTTATGCTCTTGGTAGTGTTCATAGGCATCCCTAAATACCGATTCTAACTCTTCTGAAACAGGCCAGATTTCATCCTCCTCTAGCTCATCAAAAATAAAATCGGCAACATTCTTCTCTTCATCAAACTCTCTATCAGCAAATAAAATTAGCGTTTTCAGTAGCTCCTCTTCTTGATGATTTTTCTTGCTTTTCTCTATTACTTCTGGACTTTGAAATTCAGAATAATCTGGCACATAACTAAAGTCTTCAGGTCGCCCATCTATACTATTTTCAGCTGCATCTTGACGCTGCTGCACCCTAAGTTCACGCTCCTTTATTTTTGTAGCTTCTTGCTTGGCTTTATTGACTTCATTGATTAAAATCTGCTCCGGAATCTGCAGTAATTCAGTGGTTAATCCTACATAAGTTGCTCTAGCCAAAGGGTCTGAAATGGCCGCTATATTTTTAGCTATTTCCCTTGCCGCTTCTGCCTTTTTGATCGGATCTCCACGATCATTTCCTAATTTTATCTCCGCTACTAGCTCTACAAAATTCTTGGCATTATCAGTTACATAAGATTTGAAAGCAGAGGTTCCTTTATCTTGGATAAAACTATCTGGATCTTCCCCGTCTGGGAATAAAGCGACTTTTACATTCAGTCCAGCTGATAGCAAAGTCCCTATGTGCTTCAGTGTCGCATTGACGCCAGCTGTATCACCATCGAAAAGTAAGGTTACATTATGCGAAAAACGTTTTAATAATCGGGCCTGCTCTGGAGTAAAAGCGGTACCACTGGCGGCAACAACATTCTCTACTCCACTTTGATTTAAGCTAACCACGTCCATATATCCTTCTACGAGAAAGGCTTGATCAGTAATTCTAATCTCGTTCTTTCCAATATGAAGTCCATACAACTCTTTACGCTTTTTGTAAACGATAGTCTCTGGACTATTCAAATACTTCGGTGCTTTGGTGTCTTTTTTAATGATTCTTCCTCCAAAACCTAACACCTTTCCACTTACATTATAAATAGGGAATACTATCCTTTCAATGAACGTATCTCTTAAGTTAGATGCAATAACTCCAGCATCTTCATCAATGAGTTTTGCTAAACCAGCATCATAAAGTTGCTGCACGGTATATCCATTCTCAACAGCGTGATCTAGTAATTCAGTTTTAGATAAACCACTTAGTCCTATTTGAAATTTATCTATGGTCTGTTGCCCAATCCCTCTTTCCAACAAGTAGGGTCTAAAAATTAGTTTTCCTTGCTCTCCCTGATTTAATCTAGAGTAGAAATAATTCTTAGCAAATTCTAAGCAAGCATAAACTCCTTCTTTTAATTTAGCCTCCGCCTTGAGTTCATCTACATCGATGTCGTCCTCTTCTATGGGTATGTTATATCGATCTGCTAGATGTTTAATAGCCAACGGATAAGATAACCCCTCGTGCTCCATTATAAACTGAAAGATATTCCCTCCTTGCCCACAGCTGAAACACTTAAAAATCCCCTTGGAAGGAGACACACTCATACTCGGACTTTTGTCATCGTGAAAAGGGCACAATCCTTTATAATTAGCTCCAGCTCGTTTCAGCGTAACATACTCTCCCACCACCTCTTCTATAGGTGCAACATCAAAAATCTTATCTATGATCGCCTGTGGAATCATTTGCAATTACAAATAAACGATATTCTCGCCCACGGTTGCAACCGTGAGCTAACGCAAAATCTAATTACCTTTGAACTTAATGAACTTGTCTGAAAGGATAAAACAACTCTCTGAGAGATATTTTGATGAATTGTTAGCTACAAGAAGGCACTTACACAGTCATCCTGAATTGAGTTTTCAAGAATTTGAAACAACTAAATTCATTGCTGAAAAGTTAAAAACGAAAGGGTATGATCTAGAGCCAATTACAGAAACTGGAGGGTATATTGATATAAAAGGTAAAAATCCTAGTAGCAAAATAATTGCCCTTCGTGGAGATATAGACGCTTTACCCATTTTAGAACAAAACGATAAAGTCTATACTTCTCAAAATAAGGGAGTGATGCACGCTTGTGGTCATGATGTGCACACGACCAGTTTACTAGGTGCTATCTATATTCTAGATGAGATCAAAGATGAGTTTGAAGGTACGATTCGTTGTATCTTCCAACCTGGGGAAGAAAAGCTTCCTGGAGGTGCAAGCATTATGATAAAGAATGGAGTACTAGAAAATCCTAGGGTAGAAAAGATAATCGGTCAGCACGTGATGCCTCTTATAGAAGCCGGTAAAGTTGGTTTTAAATCAGGAATGTATATGGCCAGTGCCGATGAAATCTATATCACGGTAAATGGAAAAGGAGGACACGGTGCTCACCCGCATCAAAATATAGATCCTGTAGCTATAGCTGCACAAATCATCACTCAACTACAGACAGTGGTAAGCAGACACGCTAAACCAGCAACTCCAAGCGTAGTCAGCATAGGTAAAGTAGTCGCCAACGGTGCTACCAATGTGATACCCAATGAAGTATATATGGAAGGTACTTTCCGCACATTTGATGAGGAATGGAGAATGAGAGCTCATAAACTCATCGAAAAAATCGCCACTGATACTGCGGAGATGCACGGAGCTACTTGTGATGCTGAGGTAAGAAAAGGGTATCCATTTCTAAAAAATGATGATGACCTTGCCACGAAGTCAAGAGCTTGGGCAGTAGAATATATGGGAGAAGAAAATGTGGAGGATTTAGAAATATGGCCCGCTGGAGAAGATTTTGCCTACTACTCACAAGAAATACCTGCGTGTTTCTATCGACTTGGCACTAGGAATACTGCTGAAGGAATTACTTCCATGCTTCATACTCCTACCTTTGACGTAGATGAGTCTGCTCTAAAAATAGGAGCTGGGTTGGTGGCGTTTCTTGCTGTGCGAGAGTTAATGGATAAGGATTAATTGTCAATTACTGATTAGGTTCCGTGTCTCAACACAAACAAGAACTTGGAAAAAAAGGTGAAGATTTAGCTGCTGCTCATCTCAAGACCAAAGGGTATAAAATTTTAAAGAGAAACTACCGGAGCGGAAGAGCTGAACTCGATATCATAGCGGAAAAAGACAAGTGGATCATTGTAGTAGAAGTAAAAACGAGAGAAACCGATGCATACGGAAATCCTGAAAAAAGTGTAGGCACGGGTAAAATGAAGATGCTGGCTCAAGGGATAGAAAGCTATATGCTCGAAAAAGATCTCGAAGCCCAAGTGCGGTACGACATCATCTCCATTATTCTAAACTCTTACAAAAAAGAAATCACGCATCTTGAGGATGCATTTTGGCCGGGGATGTATTGATTCCCGCTAATGATTCAATAATGAAAACAAGTCAGCTCAAGAGTGATTTGACTATTTAAGTATTTGTATTCTATTACGTTTACTCTCTAATGAAAACAATTTTACTTAAACTCCTTCGAATCATTCCTGCTATAATTCTCTTACAAACGCTCTACTTCGAATTTAGCGGAGCACCAGAAAGTGTATATATATTTTCTACTCTTGGAATAGAACCTTATGGTAGAATAGGTAGTGGCATTGCAGAACTCATAGCAACTGTTCTACTACTTATACCTAAAACTACCTGGATGGGAGCATTGCTATCTCTTGGAGTCATCAGCGGAGCCATTATATCTCACCTTACAATATTGGGCATAGAAGTACAAGGAGACGGAGGTTACTTGTTTGCTCTAGCTTTAGTTGTTTTTGTTTGTAGTGCTGCTGTATTATTTCAAGAAAAAGAAAATGCATTGGCATTTATTAGAAGATTTACTTCCTAATCTCATTTTTCAACCTTATTAGAGTTTCAATAGCTTTCTTCGAATTACTTTATTTGAACTAGTAGTAAAAATAGCATAGTACATTCCTCCTGGGAGACTAGAAACATCGTACCTTCTCCACCCTCGGCTCTGCGTCTCTTTTTCTTGCATTACTTCTTTACCATGCATGTCAGTCAAAGTAAAAGTACCTGCTTGTGGACTTATAAGTTTCCAATTTAGCACTTGAGAGACTGGATTGGCAATGACTAAATGATTTTGAACTACTATATCACTTACATTATTCACTGATCTACCCACGCTCAATTTCATATAAACTGGTAAGTGGTCACTCATATTGTAGAGGGCCGAAAGGACGTTTCCTGGAACTGAATTATTAGCCCCATTGATGATACTTTCATCTAATTTTTTACCGTCATTTCCTACAGCCTCATAACTATCAGGCACATAAGTCATTCCATAAAAACCATCAAGTACTTCTTGCCCACACAGGATAAAATCAAATCTATCATCTAAACCTCCACCGCTCGCACATCCATTGCTAGAGCTGCGTGTACTTTGGGTATGAGTAAAAGAATAGAGTGAGCTCCCGTTCCACGATGCTTTTCGCTGTATAGGATCCTGAAATCGGATAGCCGAGTTGCTGTTTTCTGTCAGCACTTCATAACTATCTTCAGAAGCCGATTGGATATTGAGATCTCCGGCAATAATGTAATTCTGCCTTTGATAATTATCTTCATGATATTTCATAATAGCTAAGGTCATGTCTTCTCGTTCCGCTCTATCTGCCGAGGTACTCCCTGCTTTTAAGTGGGTGACATAAACCGTTAGTTTAGTCGTATCTCCAGCAGCTAACTTCTGGGCATCTAGATAGTACAGTGTATACACATCTATCTGACGAACCAAAAAACTATTATTTAGTGCCCTTATAATCTTGTCTTGATCTAATAAAGCAAACTTGTTTTGGTTGTAGTATAACATATTCGCCAAGTTAGAATTAGCACTGTAAGCACACTGCTTATAGTATTGCCTTCCGTCTTTATTCAAGGCATTGTCTAATAGTCTTTTAGCAGCAACACCACCATCTCCTGCAAGTTCATTCACTGTGATGATATCTGGAAGTAAGTACCCAACTATGGTATTCATATGTCCTTCCTTAGTTGCAGGGCTGTTATTAGACACGGTACAGAAACTGGTTATATTCCTATAATTCAATACATTATAGTGCATAAAACCGATAGTATCTGTAGTTTGACTAAAAACAAATAATGGAAGAAGGAAACCTATTAGAAAAGATTTTCTCATGTCTGGCAAAAATACATAATAGTCAAGCCACTAAACTGTCATAGTCCATTAAAAAAAGTGCTGAAAATGACTCTTAAGAAAAACGTCCAGACTTCTATCTAAAACCTCAAAGCAGACTTCAAACCCATCCTCATCTCCATACCACGGATCTTCAACATCACTTCCGGTGTCAATCAAATCATAATCTCTCATCAGCTTTACTTTAGATTTAAATTCTGGTGCGAGAATGATTGCATTTTTATAATTTGATTTATCCATCACCAAAATGTGGTCAAATTCTTCTAGGTGTCTTTTCTCTAGCTGCTGTGCTTTGTGCTTTACAGAAATCTCTTTAGAGTGACAGACGCTTATTGTTCTTGGGTCTGGAGGATTACCTATATGATAAGCGGCTGTACCACTACTGTCTGCTTTAAGTTCTATCCCAAGTTTTGTGCACTTATCATTTAAAATTGCCTCAGCCATAGGAGAACGACATATATTCCCAAGACAGACAAACATCACTTTAGTCATCTCCAATTTTACGACAAAACCACCCATTTTAACCTAATAAAATACCCAATTGTTTATTTAGACAGTATATAATATTAACGTAAAGTTCAGACTTTCAATTAGTTAAAACATCATTTATACTTTGCTACTTACGTTTATGAAAATTCATGGTTTTCGCCCTTGCGATATTCAGTGAATGTTTGATTTTTGCAGTACTAATAGTTAACAATAATGGAAAATATTTTAATCGTTTTAGGCATACTAATTTTAGGTTCAGCAATGGGAGGTACGCAGCTAGATAAACTACCAGGTGCTATTCTTTCTTTGGGGGCCTTAGTGCTTGCTATGTTTAATTCTCACGCTAGAGAAAACATGATGAGTTTATTTTTCATTGTTCCAATACTCCTAGTTGTAGTAGGTGTAATGTCATACTTAGCTGAGAAAAGAGTAGCAACTGCAGGGAGTAACTCTAGCAGTAGAGATCAACTTTTAGCTAGCTCTAATTTTCAAGTGATCTTTATACTTATTGTCACTCTATACTTCGTATCTACTTTCTTCTGGCCTTTCTGGAGCTAAGTCTCAGTTCCTTATTCTAGCAGATAATTCCTGAATTTCATCGTTCTAACCTTTTAATAAGGTTTCCTTCGCTGTTTATATTTGTATATGGAAATAGCTATAATCGTATTTGGTATAATCTTCATTATAGTCGGGTTTGTAGGTAGTATTCTCCCTGCTCTTCCTGGTCCTCCGTTAGCTTATGGAGGTGTTTTACTCCTTCTATTAAAAGAGTCCTCTCAAGTAGAGATGGCAAATAATAACTTTACATGGTTAATAATACTTGGAGTTGTCACAGTGCTTATAACAGTCTTGGACTATTTAATGCCAATTTGGGGAACAAAGAAATTTGGAGGCACAAAAGCTGGAACTAGAGGAAGTACAATAGGATTAATCGTAGCAGTAGTTCTGACTTTTATCACTAGTGGACTTGGTGCTTTATTAATACTAGCAGGTCCATTTGTAGGTGCTTATCTAGGTGAGAAAAATGCAGGTCAAACGAAAGAAGTTGCTCTTCGCAGTGCTAAAGGTTCATTTCTAGGATTCATGGCAGGAACCTTTATGGAGGTTACTATGGTCATAGCTATTGCAATTTACTTTGCAAGTTTGTTGATTTAATCCAGCTCCACCATCTCACTTATAGTCTTACCAATGCTAAGACTTGATGTTGCGGCAGGGCTAGGAGCATTTATCACGTGAATAGCTCGTTTTTTTGTTACTAGTTTAAAGTCGTCTAATAAACCTCCCGTTCTATCGCAAGCTTGGGCTCTCACTCCCGCAGGTGCCGCTACCAAATGCTCTTCCTTTATTTCGGGAATAAGTCTTTGAAGTGCTTTAGTAAATGCTTTTTTACTGAATGAACGGTGCATTTCACCTAAACCCGTCTTCCAATATTTCATCATGACTTTTTGAAATCCTGGCCATAAAAGACTGCCAAAAAATTCGCTAGCCTTAAAATCTGTTTTCTTGTAGCCTTCCTTCTTAAACGCAAAAACAGCATTCGGCCCGGCCTCTATCCCACCTTCTGACATTCGTGTAAAGTGGACTCCTAGAAATGGAAAAGCTGGATCCGGAACAGGATATATTAAGTGTTTTACTAGATGTTCTGCTTCGGCGGTAAGTTCATAATACTCCCCCCTAAAAGGTATAATCTTGGTATCTATTTTACCTAAATGTTCTTTCGCTACATCATCAGAATATAGTCCAGCACAGTTCACCATTAACTTACATTCTATGAAGCTTTTGTTGGTCACAATCTGAACTTCATCACCCTTTTCTTCTATCGCTTTTACCTTAGTATGAAGTAGTATTTTGCCTCCACGAGATTCAATGACTTCAGCTAATTTTTCGCAAACCCTAGTATAGTTTATAATTCCAGTCTGGGGTACTCTAATACCTTGTATTCCTGCCAAATAAGGCTCAATTTCACGTAACTCTTCTTGATTCAACATCTGTAAACCTTCTAGACCATTTTCACGGCCACGATCATACAAATCTCTAAGTCTGCTTAATTCAGACTTATCTGTAGCTACGACAACCTTACCGCAGAGTTCATACGGGATACTGTGCTCATCACAAAAAGCTAAAAGCATGTGATAGCCATCGATGCAATTCTTAGCTTTCAGACTCCCAGGTTTGTAATATAGACCAGAGTGAATCACTCCACTATTATTACCAGTCTGGTGTTTTGCAATAGAAGGTTCTTTTTCTATCACAGCTAAACTTTTATTGGGATATTTCTCGGTCAGATGGTACGCTGTTGCTAATCCCACTATACCACCTCCTACTATGGCTATGTCTACCTGCATAAGTAAGCTACGAAGGTACTTCCTTTTGCCTTATCACTAAAACGCTTGGTCTTTGAATCTTCACACTTTAGAATATTACCAAATTGTAACCATGAATACCTTTACTTTTGCATCTTAGTGCAACCACAAAGACCGATATCTAAATGGCTACCTATTACCAAAAAAGAGGTAGAAGCTCGGGGGTGGGAGCAACTAGACGTAATCATCATAACTGGTGATGCTTACATAGATCATCCAGCTTTTGGAGCAGCGGTTATCGGTAGGATCATTGAAAGTGAAGGGTTTAAAGTAGCGGTGATTCCACAGCCTAACTGGCAAGACGATCTTAGAGACTTTAAAAAACTAGGAGCCCCAAGATATTTCTTTGGAGTAACTTCTGGGAACATGGACTCTATGGTCAATCACTATACAGCAGGCAAAAGACGTAGATCTACAGATGCCTATTCGCCAGGCGGGAATCCAAATTTAAGACCTGATTACGCACTTACAGAGTATTGTACCATTCTTAAAAAACTATATCCTGAGATTCCAATTCTGGCTGGTGGCATAGAAGCTTCTCTGCGAAGAGTAACACACTACGACTATTGGAAAGATAAATTGATGCCCAATATTCTAGAAACAAGTGAAGCTGACTTGCTAGTTTATGGAATGGGGGAACAACCACTGAGAGAAATATTACAACTACTCAAAAAAGGAGTTCCGTTTCATCAGTTGACTATGGTAAAACAAACTGCGTACCAAAGACCGGTTGATTTTGGAGTGCCAAAAAATAAAAATTGGAACGATATTGAGCTCAACGCACACGAAGTTTGCTTAAAGGATAAAAAAGCTTTTGCAGCTAATTTTAAGTTTGTTGAGCAAGAGTCCAATAGTGTTCAGGCCAAACGAATCATACAAAATACATACGATAAAAATCTGATTATTAACCCGCCATTTCCTACAATGAAAGAAAAGGAAATTGACGGTTCATTTGATTTACCATATACCAGATTACCGCACCCAAAGTATGCGAAGAAAGGACCTATTCCTGCTTATGATATGATTAAGTTTAGCATCAATACTCATAGAGGTTGTTTTGGTGGTTGTAGTTTTTGTACCATATCTGCTCATCAAGGTAAATTCATTGCAAGTAGATCTGAAGAGTCTATCTTGAAAGAGGTAGAAGCGGTAACAAATATGCCAGATTTCAAGGGTTATCTGAGTGACATCGCAGGACCTAGTGCAAACATGTATAAGATGAAAGGTAAGGTTCAATCCATTTGTGATAGATGCAATACCCCCAGCTGTATACATCCTGTAGTTTGTGATAATCTCGACACCAGTCATAAGGCAATGACTGAGTTGTATCGAAAGATAGATTCAAACCCAAAAATCAAGAAGGCATTTGTGGGTTCAGGAATTCGATATGACCTCCTCACCGAATCATACAACAAAAAAGGAGATGAAGGTGAAATGCTAGAGTACATGGAACAACTTCAAACCCGCCATGTAAGTGGCCGGCTAAAAGTTGCACCAGAACACACTTCAGATGATACGCTGAAGGTAATGCGTAAACCTAAGTTTGAACACTTTCATAGCTTCAAAAAAATGTATGATAAGATTGACAAAAAACTCAATCTGAATCAAAAATTAGTACCTTATTTTATATCTAGCCATCCAGCTTGCAAAGAAGAAGATATGGCTAATCTTGCAGCAGAAACTAAGGATATGGGATTCCAACTGGAGCAGGTCCAGGATTTCACTCCTACTCCGATGACGGTAGCTACGGTCATCTATTATTCCGGTTATCATCCATACAAGCTTCAGGAATACTATGTTCCTAAATCAAAACATGAAAAAAAGGACCAGCATAAATTCTTCTTTTGGTACAAACCAGAGAATAGACAGTGGATTAAAGATAAGCTGCACGGCACCAAACAAGCTCATTTGGTGGATAAGCTTTTGAGCAAACCAAAAAGTAAAAAGAGGTACAAAGGCAAGGCCAATAAATTCATTAAAAAGCACGGCAACCCTAACAATCAAGGAATGGAGAAGTATATGAAACCTAAGAAAGGCAGTAAAGGTAACCCTGGGTGTGGGTAAAAGTATTCACCATTATATTATATATCGAGAATCTTATGACTGACAGAACTAATATCAAAGTACGCGATACTGTACGTTTATTTATCCTAATCTATTGGACTTTGTTTTGGTTGCTAAATGTGATAGATAAGATCATAGGAGGAGCCCACCTTTTATTCGTAGGAAGAGATCGATTTGCACAAGTTGAACGTTTTTTTGATTCCATAGGATTAGACGAACCGATATACGCCAACCTTGCTTTGATACTCACGGCTGGCTTAGAAACTTTTGCATTGGTATTTTTCCTTGGAGCTCTTTATTTATTCATAACTAAGAGTCGTGAATTAGCTCGATCGTGGTTTCTTTATGGAATTGGATTTACACTTACAACTTTTACCTTTTTCTCGATAGGGGATCAAGTATTTGGAGATCATTTTGAACTGCTAGAACACGGATTATTTTGGTTTATTGCTTTATTGTCTTGGATGACATTTGCTCATTTAGATCATATCTCATTCCCAATTCTATCACGAGTAGGGGCAAAGTACCGAAACGCATTTCTTTCTTTCACCTCACTTCTAGTATTTGCCACCTCAGCCTCTATTTATTATCATAATCATACTTCGTTCGTTGAAAGAAATCAAGCTGTCTCCGCAACACAAATCACAGAAAACACTTATAAGATACAATTCCCATTCTTGGCCGGAAGCACAGCCTTTGAGAAGTCATTGGAAAAATTCTTAGGAGAACACCCCAGACTGCAAGTAGACAATATTTACACCGCACCAAACTCACTTCGTCTAGGTAAATCTGATGGCCTTATTATCTACAGACAAACCGCTGTAAAACAATGAAAGAAAGTAAACTTATTCGATTTTTCATTCTAATACATTGGGTGTTTTTTGCAGGGACCACGGTCTTAGACAAGTTGATACCCGATGTATACCCATTGTGGGTGGGAGCAGACTTTTACACTTTATTTGTCAAGTTATTTGCTTCGCTAGGCATAAAGGATCCCATTTTTGCAACTACTGCACTTGCTGGGGTGTCTATAATCGAAGTTGTAGGTTTTGTTTGCTATTTGTTTGCCGCAGTACTGCTAATCAAACAAAAGAATAAATCTGCTGATCGATGGTTTTCAAGAGGAATTCTACTATCACTTTTATTGTTTAGTCTTTTCTCTATCGGAGATCAAGTCTTTGGTGATCGGTTTACACTTTTAGAACACGGTATTTTTTGGTGTATATTACTCATATCTTGGATCGTCTTTCTATATTATGGTACAGCGAAGAGTAAGGTAATTAAAGTCTCAGGTAGTAAATCACTTCGGACTGCTATCCTAGCAGGTATTACTATCACCATTATTACTTCTGTCAGTATACTTCGATTTTCTGAAGATACTTGGTCTCAGAAATTAACGCCAGTTTCAGCAGAAAAGATCTCAGAGAATCTGTATAAGTTTGATTTTCCATTTCTTGGTGATAAGTATACCCTAGAAAATACAGTAAAGGCTTTCAAAAAGAATCACCCTGAACTAAAAGTAAACTACATATACACTGGGCCAAATGAACTAAACACCAAGAAAAAAACCCATATGCTATTGTATATTTTTACGAAAGAAGTAGTTGAATTGTAATTCATCTAGAACTCCCACTTTAGTCAGAAGAAAAAAGGTAAAAACGATTCTAGATAAGCAAAGCATCCCTACTTTCAAATCAATAATTTTCCTACCTTTTGTATATGTAGTATTCTTGCAGCGTATTAACTAATTAATGAAAACTAAACACTATTTTTCAGATGTTCGCATGCTTTCCTTCAGCATTGGATTAGTATACCTTTGGTTTGGTGTAATGAAATTCTTCCCGGGATTGAGCCCAGCTGAAGACCTAGCTATTAATACAATTGGAAATCTAGCATTGGGATATATCCCATCAAATATTACCTATAATATGTTGGCTATTTGGGAATCTGCCTTAGGTATTGCACTAATAATGGGATTCAAACCAAAACTAGCGAGTATTGTTGGTTTGGTTCATATGGTTGGGACGTTTACCCCCTTATTCCTATTCCCCGACTTTTCTTTTGCTTCTGCTCCATTTCGATGGACCTTGGTTGGTCAGTACATATTTAAAAACATTGTCTTTATTGTAGCTTTCATTATTATCTACAGGCGGTCAAGTTAACCACAAATAGCTAAGCAATGAATATAAATCGAGGACAAAATTTTTGTAATAAGTTGATGGCAATAATAATTAACCAATGATGAAAACTAAACTCTGTGTAATACTCGTATTGATGCCTTTTCTCGCACTTGCACAAGAGAGTGATCTAGGAAACTGGTTAATCTACTTTGGCAATAAAAAAATAAATGATAAATGGAATTTACACCATGAGGTTCAGTATAGAAATTATAATACTGTTGGAGATATGGAACAGCTCTTACTCCGTACAGGTTTAGGATACAATCTTACACCTAAAAATAATAATGTTCTTCTCGGATATGGTTTTATCCAGAGTGAGAATTACAATGCATTAAACGAAAAGGTAGGTTTACCTGAACACCGAATCTATCAGCAATACATTACTAGACATAATGCTGGTCGAGTATCTCTTCAACATCGTTACAGATTCGAACAAAGATGGGTTGAGAATCAAAATTTCAGGATGAGATTTCGCTACTTTTTATCCTTGAATGTGCCTTTAAATAAAAATACTCTTGAAGACAAAACGATCTATCTCTCGGCCTACAATGAAATATTTATCAATAGTGCTAGCACTAATCAATTTTTTGACCGAAACAGACTATATAGTGGATTAGGCTATCGATTCAGTCCAAAACTGAAATTTGAACTTGGCTATATGAATCAACAGTTTAATCGCGGCAAGAGAGACCAAGTCAATGTAATCACATTTTTCAACTTCTAACTCAATCTGCACGTCAGTTTTAAGCTCCAATTCGTTTAATAGGAATAAATTCGCATTATGCATAAAATCGAAGAGTTATTACAAGATAGAATCCTGTTTTTGGACGGAGCCATGGGTACGATGATTCAAAAGCATAAATTATCTGAAGAGGATTATAGAGGTGATAGATTCTCAACTTATGAGCATCCATTAAAAGGCAACAACGATTTATTGAGCATCACTCAACCTGATATTATTACTCAGATTCATAAGGATTTTTTAGCAGCTGGAGCTGACATCATAGAAACCAATACCTTCAATAGCACTTCTATCAGTATGGCTGATTACCATATGGAAGAATTGGTGACCGAATTAAATATTGAAGCTGCTAAATTAGCTAGATCTGCAGCTGATGAATTCACAGCGTCAAATCCCAATAAACCACGATTTGTGGCAGGCAGTTTAGGTCCAACAAATAGAACAGCGTCATTGTCTCCAGATGTAAATAATCCAGGTTACCGAGCCGTAGATTTTGATGAGTTAGTAGCCTCATATAAAGAACAAGCTTCTGCTTTAGCAAAAGGCGGAGTGGATATTTTTTTGATTGAAACGGTTTTTGATACACTCAATTGCAAAGCTGCGATTTATGCAATTTTAGAAGTCAAGGATGAACTTCAATTAGAAACACCAATAATGATAAGTGGGACTATTACAGATGCTAGTGGTCGAACGCTGAGCGGTCAGACCGTTGAGGCTTTTTGGTATAGTGTAAGCCACGCTAATCCTATATCTATTGGTTTAAACTGTGCTCTAGGTGCAGATCAAATGCGTCCATTTATCAAAGAATTAAGTGATAAAGCCTGGTGCAGAGTTTCTGCTCATCCAAATGCTGGTTTGCCAAATGAGTTTGGCGAATATGACGAAACTCCAGAAAGTATGAGTGCTGTTGTAGGTGAATTTGCGAGTAGTGGATTCCTAAATATCGTAGGAGGTTGCTGTGGTACTACACCTGAACATCTTAAAGCGATCATTGAACGAGTAGAGCAGGAGAAACCAAGAGAGGTTCCAGTTTTAGCTGAAGCATAATTTTACTTCTCATAATATTTCTTCGTCGCTTTTCGTACTAATGATGTATGTGAGAGCTAATTCTTATTTTACTAGTGACACCAATACTGGCTTTGGGCCAGATAAAAGAGGTGAATTTCCCAGGTAAAAGTTGGTACTTGCATGGTTATGATTTTAGGATAAAACCTCGAATCTATGGCCCCTTATATTTTGACCAAATAGTACGGAATGCTGATTATCCAAACACAGAATACTTGTCCTTCTTCGAAAACAGCATCGGATACAGTGAATCAGAAGTAATTTCCTTAATGAGTAGTCTATCTGCCGGTTTTGTTTTTAAACCCTTCCACGTATCAGATTATAGATATCTAAGACAGATAGAAATTGTACAGAATATAGAAATAAATTACAACCATCACGATTTTAGTTATGTTGGTTTTCAAAAATATGAAGGCTACGTAGGCTTAAGGTCTTTTCAACTTGGTTATAATCCGCGATTTGTTGTAAGTTCTCCCACCTTTGCAGATTATCTAAAAGCCTATATAGCTGGAGATGGATACCTTTATTTACCTATTCAACACAATATATACAACCAGATTCCTGATTCTGTTATTTTGAATTCAGGTCAAAGTTACGAAAAAGGCAAACACACTTACTCAGATCGAATTACGGCTTCCACTTTTGAGACCGGATTAGGTGCCACATTTGGTATAAAAATGAATATTGATTGTAACTGGAATTTTCACGTTGAATATAATCAAGATTACCTACTAAACCGATTTTCAACAACAAAGACAACAATTAGAAATCGGAGATATGGAATACAATTTGGATTAAGATATAAGTTCGGTATACCAAATTCAGGAGATGCAGAAGGAGAATATAAACCTTCAGGATTTTGGTAATATTTCGGATGTAGGCTATTTTTAACGTATGAAAAAAAACGCTGCTCTATTATTGCTATTAATCCTAGGATTAGCATCTTGTAAAAATACATCTGAGAACAATGCTCACACCCCGGCTCATACCGCTAAACTCTACTTCACTTCTTCAGAAAATCACAACATATCATCTTACAATATTTATAACAATGATAATCTCATTATGCAGCTGGCAAGTACTTCTACTTCGACAGCAAATCAATATGAGGTAGATATAGATGAGATTGTAGAACATCCATTTACCTTAGATTTTAGTGTAGAACCCCTATTTTTAGATTCTGCAAATGCCAATGTATCTGTAAATCTAGAGATATGGGTAGATGATGAAAAAGTAGCTGAAAATGCTCAGTCTTCTGTTACCTATGGAGAAACCGCTGGTTTGCTATATACAGGGCAGTAGAAAAAACTCTTATTATCGATAAAATACAACTCTGCGTTCGATATGTTTACCATTGCTAAGCTCTATTTTACAGGTATAAATCCCCGTATTCACAGCTGCTATATCCAGTGATGCAACAGAGCTATCAAGTTCAAATTTCTGTACTTGTTTCCCAATAGAATTCATAAGTACTATTCGCTTAATGACAGCTCCGTGTGATTTTAAAAATAGTCTACTGCTAGCAGGGTTTGGGTAGAGCTCTAGGCTAGCATTCTGAGCAAACTGATCACCAATAGCTAGTGTTCTTAAGTCAAAACAGTCTGAAGTGTCCGTACAGCCATTTTCGGTGACTTCTACTGCGACTTCATTGTATTGGTCAACTTCAATTTCTCTACCAGTTTTATTTGGGATAATGGCATAATTGTTATCACAATCAAGCCATTGGTATGCAGTGCCTTTTGCTTGAGCTTTTAGGAAACTACCGTCTCTATAAAAGTTAGTATTTACGTTATCTAAGGTCAAGTAAGTAACCCTAACTGTATCACACACTTTTGTGTTGGAAAAAATCGTATCCACATACCGTCCAGATTCCGTATATCTATTACTATTAACTGTAATAGGCTCACAGGAAGAAATAAAATCTTCAATGTATGTAATCCCATCATCTACCAAAATATCTAGTGCAATTACGCTATCACAGCCTACTAGACTGGATAAAGTATCAGAATAAATACCTGTCTGAGATATGGTCTTCCCGCTAGGAGCTTCATAATACGAACCACAAATAGTATCAGAGATAGTACTAAAGGTGTTGCCAGTAGCGGTGAGATAGACAAAACTGTCACAACCTGTTTGTGATTTAAACTTTTTTAAATAAGTCCCTGTTTCCTTGATTTCATTACCGTTCCAATTAAAATTATCGCAAAAACCTGAATCGATACGCGTGGTATATCTGCAGGGTCCAGCAATAACAATTGATCCAGAATACTCTAAGTTTCGAGAATCGTCAGTAACAAAAGTAGAACTAGAGTTCCCGAACATTAGTGTTTCTCCGTCTACTAATAGTCCTTCTCCTAAGTCATACCTACCCTCTTTTACGTCGTAATCCGTTGTTAAAGATTGATACCACTGAGAAGCCCCATTTTTGCTATATTCAAACACAGAATTAACACTAGTACTTGGCCGCACAGACATATAAAGCTTGTCTGACTCAAAAGCCAAAGACCTAAATCTACCCTCCCATTCGTCAACTAAGACAGTCTGTGCATGCTGAAAACCATTTTTTCCAAATTTAAAGAATTCAATATTAAAACTTCTTTGAGTCGGTCCCGGATTAAAAGATGCGAGCGTAGAATTAGAAATCGCCATATCAAAAGTGAAATATCTATATTTCTTTTTATCTTTTGGGAGAACTTTTTGCTTCTCCACCCAGTTACCAAGGTTATCTTGTTCGTATATAAAAAGTGCCCCTACTGATAACGTCGTATCCTTGTTTTCTGTATAAATACAGCTAAGACAACCCACGTAAAGCTTATCCTCTATTATAGTAACCTTGTGCCCAAAATACTCCTCATTGTATGCATTGGTATTGCTTAGCACGGCATATTCATTCCAACTATCTAAAATAGAATCTAGTTTATAGATATAAACTAAGCCGGCACCTAAATAAGGGCTATTCGTAAGTTCCATCCCCGGAGCACCTATCGCTAAAAAATCCCCTTTTTTTGCGATAGTAGTTCCGAAACCTGTAGATCTAAAACTAAAAACGGATCTCTTTAAGATCTGCTTCTTGCTAAAAAACCCATTCGAATCTTTCTTATAGATTACTACTGACCTATTGCCAAATGATTCAGGACTGCATAGCAACAATAAATCATCTAACAGGTAAACTCTATCTGGATTGAAGGTGTCTATTTTTTGTTTAGAGTTCCAATTATAAAATGAATCGCGTTGAAAAATTTCAACACCACTTCGCGAACCTACTGCCAGTTCAATCTCACTAAAATCAAAGCTTTTACCAAACCAATCTCCCTCCTTTGGAGAAGCAGATGTTAATTCGGAATAGTTAGTATAGTTCTGACTGAAAGAATTCAAAAACAGTATGACTAAGCAAACACCCAAAAATGATCTTCTGCTCATAACTTAATCATCTTTTCGTAGTACTTATTTCCATTGTAACCAATGAGCATAACTTGATAAACTCCTGACTTTAAATCTGAGCAATCTATTCTATTGCGTTCTAAAGTATTAACACGTTTCACTTCTTGTCCCTGACTATTGATAAATGCAATTAATTCTATTCTAGTAGGGTCTACCATCACGTGATTATTAATTGGATTGGGATAGATACTCGTAGCTTCTTCATACAAATTATGTATACCTAAAACTTGTTGAGTGACTACTAATGTATCCCAAGAAAAACCACACTCATTCTTTACTCTTACCCATATCGTACCGTGTGAAATTGTTCTTGTATGATTTCTAGTTGTATCCCCATTATACCACCTATATTCATCTCCAGATCCAGCATCCAGTTTAAATAATGTCGGTCCTATTACAGCCGTATCTTCTCCTAAAAATACAGGAGGTAATATCCTCTGATCAATACGGACAGAATCTGTAGCTACTCCACAATAGTTTGAAATTTGGGCCTTATAAAATCCTCCTTCTAAGATTAGCAGACTATCATTTTTTAAGGAGTTCGTCGGTGTACGCCAATATATATCGCCATTCTGTCCATTGGCTACTAGCGTTATAGAGTCGCCTTCACAAAGAATAGTATCGACCTGATCTATATTTACAATTGGGCTAAACAACTTGTAGACATCAATACTATCAGAAGTAATACCGCACCTATTTCTCAGAGTTAACACATATTTGCCAGGTTCATCTATCAAGATAGAAGAATCATAAGAACCCGTACTCCATTGGTGAATAGTCCATTTATCTGGTGTTGTGGACAGTCTCAAACCAATGCCATCACAGAAAGTGTCCGATTTGTTCAGAATTTGAGCTTCAACTAATCGGACCGAGTCTACATATGCACTATCCATAGATTCATTACAGTAACCCATAATTTTTAGCCTATACCATCCTGGGGCTTGAACCATAGAAGTACTTGTGCTATCCCCTGTAGACCATTGAACTATTTCATACGGCTTCACCTCTGTTTTTAAGGTTATAGAGTCATTATCTCCGCAAAGGACATAATCCCATCTAGAAGCAGTGATTTGTGCTTTCGTCTCTTCTACTGGGTATACAATAGCTTGAGCAAAGTTTGCTTTACAGTTGTTGGTTAAATTAACTGTTACAACTCCAGCAGTATAAATATAAATGGAATCAGAAGTGCTTCCATTTTTCCAACGTACCGAGTCTCCAAAATCATTTGTCACATAGGCTAATATAGAATCATTTTCACACAGCCTATTTTCTGAAAGATACAGGAAATCTTTAGGCTCCACACATACATAAATGGTATCAGCCACCGTTCCGCAGGAATTTGTTAATATAGCACTATACTGACCAACAGTATCTACCCATATACTGTTAGTAGTATCACCAGTATTCCAAATAAAACTTCCTATTTTCTGCCCTGTAGTAATTTCTACTGAGTCTCCCACTAGTAGATTACCCAAAACTTCTAGTTCTAAGCTTGGTGCTCCCGAGAAATCTAATTGAAATGATTTAATGACAACACCTCTATCTGGACAGTTATTGTCATACGCTTTTACGTAGAATTTGTAATTTTTACCTGAATAAAAACGAATGGAATCTGAAACAATAATTTTCACCTCCAACTCGGCTTTTCCGTTAAAATTAATCTGAGTATTCCTTTTTAGACGTAAGTAACCTAATGGATCTATCAACTCTACCTCTAGTGAGTCATATTTAGTTTTTGTTGCTAGCTTTTCATCGGTCACCGTTAAAGATAAAATCGATTCTTGACTAGGGCATATACTAGATTTATCTAATGCTGAAATTATTGGCGTATTATTATCTGGGCAATTATCTATCCAAAGCTGTATATCTCTTCGTGTTTTACCAATATTAACCATTTTGCCTGAAGAGTCTGCCCTCCACTCCAATACTTCTATGGCTACTACAGATACTTGACCAGCTTGCACAGGGGTAAACACTAAATCTCCAGTTTTTTTGTCAAAGTAAATTCCTATAGGTGGAGTTGCAGATGGGAATGCATCTGGATAAGAAAAAACACTTGGATAATATACAGAGAATGGAGAGAGATATGAATAAGGGTTATCGAACAACACAGATTGACTAAAAGAAATCATTGGTTGGGTGAGTTGGTACGACAAAGAGTCTCCTTCATCTGGATCTAAAGCTCCTAAATTATAACGAACTGGTGAGTTTAAACAGCGTTTAAGTACTGGAACGTTATAATAGGTTGGTGAGCTATTGCCGAAGGATTTTGATACACTTAGCTCTGCAAATGTGTAAAAATTTCCAACAGCACCGGTTGTAACACCGTTTCTACAACATTGACCAGAACCAGCATAAATCTTATCACATTTAATGAATTTCTTATAACTGGTATCTTTTAAATCCAAATAGAAAGAATAGGAATGTTCCTCAAAACCAAATGCCCCATTTGTATTTGACGGAGAGCACGTGAGACTAGTATCACACACATTTGAGATATCTTTTATGTAGTCGCGTTTAAGTAGTGTATCATTTAATTCTAGAACGAACGAACTGTCCTTGCACCATATACTAGCTGAATTACCTGGGTTAACAAAGGATACTCCTTTACAGTCTCTAAAAAAAACAAACTGAAACCTATATACACTATCGCCCTGATAGGTGACTATTACTTCTGATCCTGCAACATGTGTTGCTTTCGCAATGAAAGTGCTGAAACTGAAAAGAATAATAAGTAAGTGCTTAGCCCTCAAGCCACGAAGTTAATAGTTGTGTTTTGACTTAACAAAACGAGAAAGAAATGAAATAAAAAAGGACTACCGTATTGGGTAGTCCTTCAATTAAATCATATTTTTTCTGTCGGGTTATTTTACTACCTCAGCCATTTTCTGACCAATATGTGCAGGTGAATCTACTACGTGGATTCCGCACTCACGCATAATTGCTTTCTTGGCAGATGCGGTATCTTCAGCTCCACCTACTATAGCTCCTGCATGACCCATCGTACGACCAGCTGGTGCAGTCTCTCCTGCTATGAATCCAACGACTGGTTTAGTACCGTGTTCTTTGATGTATTGAGCAGCTTCTGCTTCCATTCCTCCGCCTATCTCTCCTATCATCACTATACCAGCAGTCTCATCATCATTCATCAAAAGCTCTACAGCTTCTTTAGTTGAAGTACCTATTATCGGATCTCCACCGATACCTATCGCAGTACTACATCCTAAACCAGCTTTTACGACCTGGTCCACTGCTTCGTACGTTAATGTACCAGACTTAGATACGATACCTATCTTTCCTTTTTTAAAGATAAAACCTGGCATAATACCAACCTTAGCTTCGTCAGAAGTGATGATACCGGGACAATTAGGCCCAATTAATCTACTTGATCTATCAGCTAAATAAGCCTTTACCTTTACCATATCAGCTACAGGAATTCCTTCTGTGATACATACAATCGTATTGATTCCTGCATCTGCAGCTTCCATTATAGCATCTGCGGCAAATGGAGGTGGTACAAAAATGATACTGGTATCTGCATTTGTAGATGATACAGCATCTTGCACTGTATTAAAAACAGGCTTATCCAGATGAGTCTGACCTCCTTTACCTGGAGTAACTCCCCCAACTACTTGAGTCCCATATTCTATCATCTGACCAGCGTGAAAAGTACCCTCGCTACCTGTGAATCCTTGTACGATTATCTTAGAATCTTTATTTACTAAAACTGACATAATTTTCGTTCGGCAAAAATAGAATAAACCGTGGTAAGGTCAGAGCATGAGCATAAAAGTTATTTGTCCATTTCTTCATCAGCAGATTACCAAACGATTTGAATAGAAAAAAGAAGGCTTAATCGGTAAAAATCTTCTGTTAATAGGAAAATATAGTACTTTGTTTTGCATAGTACTGTTTTATGGATATATAGTTGCATAACAAAATGAAGATAGAGAACACACAATCGCAAATGCGGAAAGGAGTATTAGAGTATTGCATACTCACTCTAACTAGCACTGGCGAGGTATATGCTTCAGACATTATATCACACCTCAAAGATGCCAAGCTAATCGTAGTAGAGGGTACCTTATATCCACTACTTACTAGACTCAAGAACTCAGGATTACTAAAATATGAATGGAAG
Source organism: Bacteroidia bacterium (assembly GCA_965655315.1). Taxonomy (GTDB): domain Bacteria; phylum Bacteroidota; class Bacteroidia; order NS11-12g; family UBA9320; genus UBA9320. Next base: position 25,825 of record CBFHGJ010000001.1, on the reverse strand, counting down.
GAAAGTGACCAAGGTCCTCCTCGTAAATACTACTCTTTGACAGAAGAAGGACAGGAGTTTACGAATAAATTAGCAGAAACCTGGAACGAACTAAAAACCTCCGTGAATAAAATTACTGAAACCAAATGAATAAAATTATACAAATTAACCTAGCTGGACAAGCCGTTTCTATAGATGAAATAGCCTACCAGTCCCTTTCTCACTATTTACAAACCTTAGAACAGCACTTTGCCAATATGAAAGATGGCAAGGAAATATTAGCTGATATTGAATCACGTATTGCAGAATTGTTCTTTGGGAAAATCAAGAAGGGAAATTCCTTTATTAATAAACAAGATGTGGATGAAGCCATTAAACTAATGGGGACACCAGAAGACATGGGAATAGAAGATGATTAGCCTAATCAACAAAAAAACTACACCAAGTCCACTGCTGGTAGAAAACTCTTTAGAGATACTGAGGATCGAGTACTAGGTGGGGTTTGTTCTGGATTAGGAGCATACCTAGATATGGATACTAGTCTAGTAAGAATAATCGTTGTACTGCTCATTATTTTCATTGGCATTCCTTTGATAGCCTACTTTGTACTCTGGGCTATTGTACCTGAAGCTACCACACCAAATGACAGATTCCGTATGCAAGGAGGCAATACAACGGTAAATGACATTGTCAATAATGTCCGAACAGAAGCTACAGATATTGCTTGTACAGTTAAAAACGAGGCGAACAATGTGGCAGAAAACCTAAAAAAAAACTCTAATCTAAAGCAGTCAGGATCCTCCGTGGTCAATGGTCTCGAGCAAATTACACGTTTCTTTGCCAAAATATTTGGAGCTGGAACACTAATAGTACTTGTGATTGTTGGTGTAGCTCTTAGCATATTCTTATTAGCAAATGCTACTGGCGGATTGACGCTAAATGCCGGAGACATGGATGTTGTAACCCCTTCAATTCTTAGATCCCCAACGCTAAACTGGATTTTTAGTATATCACTATTGAGCCTTGTACTTATACCTATAGGCACACTTTGTTACGCCATCATACTATTCATTTTTAATATGGACGTCAGACTAAATATTAAAGCTGTTTTTCTATCTTGGTTGCTGAGTCTTGCCATATTTATCGGTATTAGTATCTACTCAGCAGGTGATGTTAATGTTAAGTCCTTTAAAGAGTTTGGAGAAAAAATACGAAACAGTAAATTCAAACTAGGGGACAATGATATCTATTATGATGAATCTTATAAGTTGGAGTCAGACACAAGTAAACAAGATAACCCTAACGATTCAATAACTACTCCAGAAATCAAAAAGGACACATCTTTGGCAGAACTACAATGGCTATAAAAGCTACCTTCGTAGTTTATGAGCGAAGAGTTTATCCCATTTAAACATCCGACTACATTTGAATCTGACCAAGCATTAATCGAGGCAAGTAAACTACTCGATACTAATATGCAAAGCAGAAGAAGTGTTCGGAAATTTTCTGATCGCCCAATTCCAGAAGATGTAATTCAAAACCTTATTCGTATTGCTTCTTCCGCTCCTAGCGGTGCTCATAAACAGCCTTGGCATTTTGCGGTAATTAGTTCAGTTGATATAAAACAGAAAATAAGAGAAGCGGCAGAAAAAGAAGAGTATACGAACTATCACGGTAGGATGAGTGAAGAATGGTTAGATGATTTAAAACAGTTTGGTACTGACTGGCACAAAGACTTCTTGACAATTGCACCCTATCTCGTAGTAATATTCAAAAAATCATACGACATAGAATCTACAGGAGAAAAGTCCAAGAACTACTATGTAAACGAAAGTGTAGGAATTGCCTGCGGTTTCCTACTTGCAGCTATTCACCAATTAGGACTTGTTAGCCTAACCCATACTCCAAGTCCTATGAACTTTTTAACCCGTCTTTTAGATAGGCCTGACAATGAAAAAGCATACTTGCTGATTCCCGTGGGATATCCTGCTGAAGATGCCACTGTACCAAATATCAAGCGAAAACCTCTAGCTCAAGTAATGACAAAGTATTAGTAATATTGCAACTAGTTTATGGCTAAAATAGAGGTAAAAAATACACAGTTCGAAATATCTAAAATTGATAATCAATTGGTCTTGGATGGAAAAGAACCAAACTATGATATTATAAAATTACCAAACGGAGATTATCACTTAGTTTTAGACAATCAGTCCTATACCATATCGGTCATAGAAAAAAATACTTCCACAGGAAGTTTAGAGCTCTCAATTAACGGGAGGACTATACAAACCACACTCCACAATAAACTGGCAGAATTACTGAAATCTATGGGAATGGAGTCTGGCAAAAAGAAGCAGAAAGAAATGAAAGCACCTATGCCAGGATTGGTCTTAGATGTTTTGGTCAAACCAGGTGATGAAGTCAATGAAGGTCAAGATCTTGTGGTACTAGAGGCTATGAAAATGGAAAACACCATAAAATCTCCTCAAGACGGAGTCATAGAGTCTATAGAAGTTGCCAATCAAGACAAAGTAGACAAGAATCAAATTCTAGTTACTTTCCAATAATTAAATGTGACGCTGAAAGTATGCTTGCGTCTCATTAACATAACTTTCCAATTATTAAAAAAATGAAGAAAACAATTCTTACGCTAATCGTTGCTGTATTTACTATATCTGCGATAGCACAAAACAATGATTTAGAATCAAAAAGAGAACAACTGACTGCAGCCAAAGCTCAATTAGAGGCAGCTAAAGCAAGTGTAGCTGCTTTACAAGCAGACATTACTCAGCTTACTCCTCCTCTACTCTGGAAAAAAGGTGGATTTGCTGCTTTAAACTTTAACTCACTGCAACTAAGCAATTGGGCTGCCGGGGGTGTATCTTCTAACTCTATAACTGCACTTGGCAACGTCTACAGAAATTACAAAAAAGGCAAAATTGAATGGATCAATAACTTAGATATGTCTTATGGTCTGATCCAGAATAGATATCAAAATATTCGTAAGAATGAAGATAGGATTGACTTACTTACTAAGGGGAATTATGGTATTACAGACAAACTATCTTATTCCGCTCTTTTGAATCTGAGAACCCAGTTTGCTCCAGGTTTTGATTTTACTGACGAAACCATAGAGGATGATGACCGTCCTGCTATATCTAAATTTATGGCTCCGGGTTTCTTAACAGCTTCTTTAGGTCTCAATTACAATGTAACCGATTACTTTTCCGTTTATGCTTCTCCTGCTACGGGTAAATTTACTATTGTAATGGATGACTCTATTGCAGATGCTAATATATATATTCCAGCTACTGAAGACGAAAACGGTAATCAGTTTTATAACAATAATTACAGAGCGGAGTTCGGAGCATTAATCAGTGCTAGATTTAAAAAAGATTTAACTAATCGAATCAACTTTTCATCTAACCTAAATCTCTTTAACAACTTCACGGATGTAAACGAAGCAAATCGTAAAAACTGGGATATTAACATGGAAAATATGCTAAATATGAAGCTTACGGATTATATAGGTTTGAGCTTTTTCAACACCCTGATCTATGACAATGATATAGCAGTACCTTTATTCCTAGAAGCTGCAGATAGCAAAACACCTCCTGCACCAAAACTAGATGCTAATGGGGTACAACTTACCGGAGCGAGACTTCAAATGAAAAACTTATTTGGAGTTGGTTTTTCTTACAAATTCTAAAGAAAAAATAGAAACAAAAAGATTTTTAAGCCCGATGACTGTAGCAGTCATCGGGCTTACTGTTTTATGACAAATCTAATATGACTTTGTCGTGCTAAATTTGTAAGTAACGACATCTAGTTTCGTTGCCTTTAATAGAAACAATACCAAATTAGATGAAAAATAAATTATTCCTGTTCTTAGTCCTTAGCTGTTGTATCGTAGCCTGTAAAGATGACGACTCTGATTTGGAGCCGATGACCACTCCAGAAGGTCCAATTGTCGGAGCATTCTATGCAGATGCCAATAAAAATGCACCGAATTATACAAGAATAGCCGATGCTCTAGATAGAGTTCAAGAGCCTCAAGACTTAGATTTTCATCCTACTAGAGCAAATGAGCTTTGGGTAATCAATAAAGGTATAGACCAAACTGGAGGAAGTACAGTTACAATCACCAATGCTGGCTTAGATGGTCAGGAGGAAGCTTGGCTAAGAGATGGAAATGCATGGCATTTCATGGCATTCCCTTCTGCGATGTCATTTAGTAAAACTAACGAGAACTGGGGATCATCTGCAGACATAATTGATGCAAATAGACAAGGGGGCACCTTCGCTGGCCCAAGTCTTTGGAGCAGTGATATGGATGTTTATGCTCAAGATCCAGGAGTAGATGCTCAAGGAAGAAGATTAAACGGAAGCCATCTTGACATGCTTCATGGAAGCCCTTATTCTCTAGGGATAGAGTCAGACGAGGATAATGCATTTTGGGTACTCGATGGATTTAATGAGCATATCGCTTGGTATGATTTTGCCGCTGACCATGGACCAGGATATCATGACCACTCTGATGGTATAGTTTACAGATATACTGAAATGCCTATAGAAAGAAATAGACATGGTATTCCTCAGCACTTGGTAATGGACGAGGTGAGTAAAATCCTTTTTATCTGTGACACTGATAAAAAACAAATCTTATGGATGAATACGCTTTCTGGGCGAATTGCTAACCGATTAGATTTAGTGAATGAACCACTGGCTAGTCACCAAGAAATGGAAAATTTGGAATGGGGAGTTTTTGCTGACGTAAACTTAGACAAGCCTTGTGGGATAGAAGTGTCTGAAGATATCGTCTATGTTTCAGATTATGAAACTGGTGAAATTATCGCTTACGATAAAGAAGGTCAAAATGAGTTAGACCGAATTGATACCGGAAAAAAAGGAATAATGGGTATCAAAATGGACAGTAACGGAAAACTTTGGTATGTTAATGCCTTAACTAATGAGGTGGTCCGTATCGACCCCAAATAAGAATTTGGTCTTCGTTTATAGCTATCTTTAAAAATCCCTATTACTTTTGCACTGAGTGAAACAACTTTCTGCTATAGTGCTCTCCCTTCTATTTTTGCTGCCTACCATTGGTGTGCATATAGATCTGACTCACTGTTGTGGAGATTTACAAGAGGTGGGTATCGCTCACCAGCTTAATGTAACAGTGACAGACTGTTGTGATATGGAACAGGATGCAGACTGCATGGAGTCCACAGAACTTAAACAATCTCCTGTGCAACTCACTTTCTCCACTGCTTCAGAAGTGCAGATTCCTTCAGATTATTCGCTAATCATATTCACAGCGTTTAATCCTTTTTTACAAGAGAAAAAAAATCGATCTCAGCCAATAGAGGCGACAGACAAAAGGCTAAGAAAGGCCCCTCCTCTTAGTTTATTGCAAGTTTTTTTATGTTAGGATTTGAGTATTAAACTCAATTTTTCCTAGTCAAAAAAAAACAAACAATAAACATTCCATGAAAAACATACTTATTCTGATGTTTGTCTTTATCCAAATCACTGTATTTGGACAACACGAACATCACAAGATAAAAGGTAAAGTCACCACCTCATCAGGAGACAATATCGCCGGAGCATTTATACGGTGGGCAGACAAAGAATCAGGAATTTATTCTGATAGTTTAGGCAATTTCTCTATCGAACATCATCATGAAGCACCTATACTTATAGCTTCATTTGCATCTTACATTACCGACACTATTGCGGTCAAAGACTTGAACGAAACAATAGTCTTTGTACTCAAAGAAAACAATGAATTAAATGCAGCCACGGTTATAGCAAAACGACTTTCATATGGACTCTCGAAGCTAGACCCAAGATCTACAGTGCTGCTGGACGAACGAGAATTCCAAAAAGCAGCTTGCTGCAATCTTTCTGAAAGTTTTGAAAATGCTCCTGCAATCGATGTAAGTTTTAGTGACGCAGTGACGGGGACAAAGCAAATAAAAATGCTTGGGTTAGACGGCTTCTACACACTAATTGGGAGAGAGTACATGCCTAGCGTCCGTACTCTCAATTCCTACTATGGCTTGAGTCATATTCCTGCTGCTTGGGTGGATGGTATCCAAATAACAAAAGGAGCTGGTAGCGTAGTAAATGGATATGAGAGCATTGCTGGACAGATAAATATAGAAATGAAAAAGCCTTTTGGCGAAGAAAAATTTCTCTTGGATCAATTTGTGAGTGAAAATGGAAGAGCCGAAACTGATTTTATGTATGTGAAAGACATCAATAAACATGTGGCAACATCTTTATTTGCTAGGTTCGGATACAGAGGTCAAGAAAACGATAGGAACCAAGATGGCTTTCTAGATATGCCATTATCTCAAGATTTTAAAATAATGAATCGCTGGCAAGCATATAGTGAAAGTGGTTTTGAAGGAACAGCAAATGTGAGTTTTCATATCAACGAACAAAATGCCGGACAAACTAGCTTTTACAATGAGAATCCTACTGCTTATGGAATTGATATAGACTCCAAAGTAATTGATGCTTTTGCCAAAGTAGGTAAATCCCTAAAAGGAAAAGAATTTGGAAGTTTTGGATCTCAGTACAACTTCAATCACTCTGAAATGACGGGTGTATATGGCAATGATGAAAATAGTAAAACCTATGAAGCACATACAGATCAAGCTTATGTAAATCTGATGTATGAAGGAATAATTGGTAACTCCTTTCATCAGTTTCAAACTGGATTGTCCTTTTTATACGATCATGTCCGAGAAACTTATGACGGATTTCGATTTGAAAGGCAAGAAGCCGTTCCAGGAGCTTTCTTCGAGTATACTTATAAACCAAAGGAAACATTTAGTCTCGTAGGAGGTATTCGCACTGATTATAACAGTATTTATGGACTTTCTATCACTCCTCGTTTCCACGGTAAGTATCGATTCAATAAAGAAAAAACTGCTCTGAGAGTCAGCTCAGGATTAGGTAGAAGAACTAGTAATCCTTTCGCTCAAAATCAAATGCTTTTTGCAAGTGGTAGAGCGATAGAGTTTCTGTTTACAGATCCTAACTTGGCTTATGGTCTAGAGCAAGAAGTAGCCATAAACTCGGGTCTAAGCTTTGAACATGAATTCAGATTAACCTACATGCCAGCTACAGTTGGTATTGACTACTTCAACACAACCTTTTTTCAAGAAGTTGTATTTGATAGAGAAACAGATGCTTTAGCTCAATTCTATAATATGAAGAATGGGACAAGGGCCAATAGCTTTCAAATCCAACTAGATCTGCAGCCGGCTAGACGTACAGATGTTAGATTAGCATATAGGCGATTTGATGTAACCACTTTATATCAATCCTCACCAGTATTTGGAGTCACTGAAAGATTGGATAAGCCGTTTATATCAAAGGATAGAGCCTTTATCAATATTACCCAGAAAACTAGAAACGATTGGCAATTCAGTGCTACAGCTACGTGGTATGGACCACAACGAATAGCTGGAGCATACCGTTATCAATTGAATACGTTTATCCCAGAATATTCGCCAGATTTCTTATTAGTGAATGCTCAAGTTAGCAAGACGTTTAAGAAAGCTTTTGAACTGTATATTGGAGTAGAAAATGCATTAGACTATAGACAAGAAAATCCGATTCAAGAAGCAGTAAACCCGTTTGATGACAATTTTGATGCTGGATTAGTTTGGGGACCGGTATTTGGCAGAATGGCATATGGTGGCTTTCGCTGGAGAATAAGAACATAAGACTATGCAACTTTATAAGACATCAAGATGTCTTAAATATGTAACAAGTATTACAAAACAAAAGAGGAAGAATTTGTAACTTGCAATCAAATATTAAAACAGAATACAATGAAAAGACTAAGCTTATATATCGCCATTTTTTCAACCTTACTTTTCATGGGTTGTGATTCTGAGGAACCCGAAAAACCTGAGCCGACTCCAGACGTTGTAGCCGAGATGACCGTTGAAATAAACCACACGGCTGATAATGCTGAACTTGAGTTTAATTCTGAGTATGTCTTACCAAGTAACGAAAAAGTTGTTTTCAGACGATTGGCTTATATCCTAAGTAATTTTCACTTAGTGAAATCAGATGATACTAAAATAGAACTTTCTGATCAATATGGTTTTATTGATGCTAGACTAAACAAAACTAGTTTCACATTGAATAACGTACCTACTGGAGATTATAAGGCCATTGGTTTTAGTATAGGATTAGACTCTAACATAAACCACGGAAACCCTAATGTATATGGGGTAGATCATCCATTAGCTCCGATAAATAACTCGCTACACTGGAGTTGGCAGGGAGGATACATTTTTACTGCTATTGAGGGAAAAACTATGGCAGATGATGAAAGCTTTATCTTCCATTTAGCTGGAGCTCAAAACAGATTAGACGTAGTACTACCTATAGATTTCACTAAAAAGGAAGCCGCTCTTACCGCGAACTTACAGTACAACCTTATGGAGATCTTTAAAAATCCTGAAGTGTACTCAATAAGCGTAGATGGAGCGAGTACACATACAGTAGATTCACCTGTAACAATGAAACTTCTGGGTAATATGTCCGATATATTTAGTATGATCAGTGTAAATGAATAAAAAAGCTTTCGCCATACTACTGTTCTTTTTTGCTAGCTTAGGATTCTATGCTTGCAAAGATGTAATCAATGAAGTTCCAGAAACTTCATTTACAACAACTCCGTATGAGCTTACAGATTTTGGAACACTGCTCCCAAGGGCTAATCTCCCAGAGGATAATAAACTTACAAATGAAGGAGTGCAGCTGGGACGTATGCTTTTTTATGACCCAATACTCAGTGCAGATAGCACACAGAGCTGTGCGTCTTGCCATAATCAGAAAGATGCATTTACAGATAACGGCAGAAGATTGAGTATAGGAATTAGGGGACTAGAAGGAACTAGAAATTCTATGCCAATTTTCAACATGATGTGGCACTTGGATGGTTTCTTTTGGGACGGTAGGGCTGATATACTTCGACACTTAGTTCCTATCCCTATTGAAGATCCTTTGGAAATGGATGAGACTATCGGGAATGTTCTAGTTAAACTCAATAATTCTGAAATTTACAAAGAGCAATTTAATAAAGCTTTTGGTACAGAAGAGATTGATGAAGAACTTCTAGGGAAGGCAGTAGAGCAGTTCATGCTCAGTATAATCTCTGTGGGAGCGAAATATGATCGTGTAAAATTGGGATTAGACACTTTTACAAATCAGGAGCGTTTGGGTCAAGTGATTTTTAATGAAGAAGCGATACCTCTTAGCGAGGAAAAAAATCCAAATACACCAATTAATTATGGTGGAGACTGTTTCCACTGTCACGGAGGTGATCTATTTATGAGACGAGAATACCTATGCAATGGACTACCACCAAATATAGGAGATGACAAAGGACGAGGAGGTTTTAATGGGAATCCACTCGATGATTTTTCATTTAAAACACCAACTCTCAGAAATCTTGAACTCACAGCTCCATATATGCACGATGGCAGGTTTAATACACTGGAAGAGGTAGTTCAGCATTATTTGAGTCCAATGGATGATAGTAGATGTGACTTATCTAATAGTCCAAATATGCACGCACTCAAGGATTCCGTCTATCTAAGTGAAGCCCATAAATCCGCACTTGTGGCTTTCTTAAGAACACTCACAGATGAAAGTCTGCTGACCGACGAACGATATAGTAATCCATTCAAGTAATTGGTACAGAAATTGTAATTTTGAATTTAGAAATAAGATAAAACAAAAATGAAAAACATATTATTAGCATTATTAATGGTAAGCACACTCGGTGTTTTTGCCAAAAACATAACCAAAACCATAATCGTAAAAGGTAAATGTGGTGAATGTAAAGATAAGATAGAAGCTGCTTTGGATAAGCCAGGTATTTCATTTGCCGAATGGAATAAAGAGACTAAAGTACTAACAGTAAGGTATAATGATAATAAAGTATCTGAAGATGATATTCATCAAACTATAAGTGACTTGGGTTATGCTACGGATAAATTAGCCGCGAATAAAAATAGTCAAGCTGCATTAGCAAAATGCTGTCAGCCAAAAGATTTGAAAGCTTGCGGCGCCAAAGCAGCAGGATGCTGTTCGAAAAAGAAGTAGCTCATAGGTTACTTAACAATATTATACAAGGGGTTCAACGTGAGTTGAATCCCTTTTTTATGCCGAAAAAAGTATCTTTGGTTTTTTAAAAATTTTATGAGTAAACTAATTCTAAGTCTAACCTTCTTCCTTTTTGTTACTAATTCTTATGCTCAAAAGCCAAAAGCAGTATTTGGAAACCTTACTGATGAAGGGCCATACGATAGAAGTGAAATCCTACTGCAAGAAGAACTAAATATAACATCATCCGATGATGAAATATATGAGATTCTTTCCTATACATTGTCAGTACCAGGACATCCTGATAATCCTATTCGGTTTGACGTCCTAGGATCAAAGCTTCCTGTGAAACTTCAAGGTGCTTTGAATAGTATAATAGAAGGAGATAAAATAGTAATCGAATCTATAGTTGCTTTAGCCTCCAGTAGTGATAAAACAATCAAACTCAACCCTGTAATTCTTGAAATAAAAAAGTATGAAAGTAATGGGGCATATACGTCTGCTTATAAGAAGAAGTCCAATATAGCGGTGCAAATAGACAGTTTGGCTTATGCACAATATGGTAGTATAAAAAACAAAGGTAATCCGGTGTCGAAAGAAGAACTATTAGCTCAGAATAAGCTTGTAGTATTAGGTGTTTCAGATCTAAAGTATAAGATTTCTAGCTTTAAAATGATTATAGCTTACAAAGAAAAACCTCCTGTAATGATGTCTTCTAGTTCCGAAAGAATCACCTCAAAAATGATGGAGTTAATTACAAATACTTCAAGTGGAGACAGAGTATTAATGGAGGGAATTAGGGCAACATATCAAGTAGATACTGAAATTTATAACCTTAATCTCGCTCCTATCGTACTCAAAGTAAAATAATTCGGATTTACCTCACCAGCATAATCTTACCACTTACCCATTGCTTACCGACAGGGTAGCGTATGAGGTAATAACCGCTTGCATATTCGCTAAGATCCACTCTTACAGTTTCATTGGCTTTTATATCTTTTAACACTTGCAACACTTTCCCGCTTAAATCAGAAATATACAACTCAGATATCGGCTCACTAGCAATGATATTCAAAATCCCCCTAGTAGGATTTGGGTAATACTTCCAAGATATTTGCTTAGGCTTCGCAGTGGTGGCGGAGTCGCTCAAATCACTATCTACTACCACTAAGCTGTCTGGATACTCGAGATCTAAACTTGGAATTTCCTGTTGGCAGTCAGGCATATACGTATAAGACTTGATAATTCTTACTAAGAGATCATTTAGTAACTCCACTTTGTAGCTATCAGTACTAGGAGCTAGGTGACTCTCTCCTATTCCACTATCGTCTGTGAGAAAAGCATAAGTCCCATTTGTAGCTAATGCCATATTTCTCATTAAATACTCAGTAGCTTTATCTATACCACTCGCCACCAATGGTACTATGCGTATACCTCTTCTTGCGGCTTGCTTACTCATTAGTTGCAATCTTTCTTGGATTGCGGAGGTACTGTGTGGAGGAGCATCCAGAATTAAAAATACTATTCGCGTCCGTGCATCTTCGCTCCAGCTCAATCCGTTTATTGCACTGTCCAAGGCAACATCAACCGCCTCAGGAAAATCTCCTCCGCCTCCAGCTCGTTGTTCAGAAACAAAAGCTACAGACTCTGATAGCACTCGGGTAAAATCTTGGGTTCTGGTAAGATAGGCATCTCCTCGATCTCTATAAAAAACATTTGCAAAACTGAAGTTTAACCTTGTACTTATTTGCTTTGCTTGGAACATCACATCATTCATTTCTGCAGTAAGAAAACTGAGTTCGTCAGACATACTACCTGTGGCATCTACGACAAAAGCTATATCTACTTTCTGACTCTGATTACACGTTACATCTAGTTCTAGTGTGTTAAGGCCTTTTTCAGCTTGTTTTGCTCTGGGAATTCTATATTCTTTCCCTTTATAATTTGCTACAATATCTAGACGTTCAGAAATCATCGTCGTACCGTAAGCTAATGACTTCCACAATTCTGCTTTCCCAGTATTATCAGTCCTAGAAGCAAAAAATTCTTTACCTGCTTTATTCACTAATTTTACTGCAATATCAGCCAAAGGTCTTCCGTTGCTTGAAGTAATCTGAATCGTATACCGTTCTTGAGCATGGAATTTCCACGATATCTGATGAATCGCTAATTCTTGTGAAGTAATGTCCTTCCAAAGGTTCCATTTACTAAAATCATTTATTTCACCCGCTGTTAATTTGCCGGCCTCTCCTATAGGTCCAGGATTTGGCATTCTTGGAACTATCCCTCTACTTATGCGACTACTTGATGAAGGGTCAGGAGAAGAGCCTAAAACCATCATTCCATCCATAGATTCAGCTCTGCTCTTGGACATATCTCCCCGATCATCATCAGCCTCTTCTTTTGAATCAATAACGCTAAACTTGCTTTTTGCGTCTTTTTTTAGCCCGAAGTCGGCCTTTTCATCCTTTTTTACCTCAATAGTTTTTGTAATTGTCTTAAAGCCTGCGTAATTGATTCTAGCTTCATATGTACCAGTGTCAAGTTTTACGTTAAAGTTTCCTGATCTATCCGTCAGTACAGAAGCTATCAATTTATCCGCTTTGTAAATATCTACTGTAGCGTAACCCAAACTAGCATCAGTTTCGAGCATACTTACACTTCCACTAATGGATTGTGAGAAGGATACAATAGAAAGGAATATTAAGGCGGTGAATAGTAAAGAACGGCGTACATAAAATCTCATATCGGCAACTTGTTTACCTATAAATACCATTGCTATCAGAAAGGTAAACGTGAAAAACATTGTTTCTAGTTTATATCAAACTAGAAAACTCATTGAGGCTCAAGTAATTCGACACCCTTCTATGCTTATGAATAAATGAAGACTACTCTCTTAAGCCATCATCTATCCACTGCTGGATAGTCTCAATAACCTGATCACTGAGTTTAGCCTGTCCCTTCGGCATTGGACTGAATCCTGCATCGTGTTTTATGCTTCCCATAATTCTGCCTACTTGTACGAAAGCCTTTGCATCGTTATAGTTTGCTAAGCTACCTACCTGTGCTCCTGAAACGTGGCACCCAGTAGTAGCACAAAAATTCGTAAGTATAGGTTCTGCATGTGTCGAATACGTGAACTTTTCTGAATTATCCGTTGGTTCTGGATCATCAGATTCTTCAGTACACGTTACGAAGAATAATGCTGCAAATACTATGAAGAAAGCCAAGGTGAATGCGTTTTTTATTTTCATTAAGTAGAAGTTTATATTTCTACGAATATATTTATTCCCTAAAGGAACAAGTATTACAGCGTCACACTACGCTGATATTCAGCCTTATTACCCTTCGCGTCCTTTACTACAAGTTTAAAATCATGTTCGCCTGGTTTTATCCATTTGGGTATTTCCCCCCAAATTCGATTGGTCTTAGGCTCATATTCTGCTAAGATCCATTTATCGTCTATTGAGCATCTTATAGTCTTTAAACCACTCAGATTATCTGTAACTCTGAATTTGTACCTTTTCCCAAAATTTAAAACCTGAATTTTAGGAGCTTCATTGTCATATGTAATGGCGTATTCGCCTAAGGATCTAGTCCTAAAACTAAGTGTATTCCCGTTTAGATTCCCACCTTCATAATATATACGCTTCCCATCAAAACTAACTCCACAAAGCTTATTACCATAGGCAAGCCATTGTTCAGGCACTTGGTATCTTATATTTATATACGAGTGTAGCGGTGTATAGCCGTAATGCATTTGAAATGTCTTACTCAACATTTTGTCTTTACGTGGCTTAATTTTCATTTTGAAATCAAAAGGATGATAAACGGCTTTAGTTGGTACCGTGATATCCCATTCGTAAAACTTTATATTCTTATATCCTTTGACCCGTTGTTTTTCTTCATATCCCAAATTTGAGTTTACGGTAAGACGTTTGCCTGAGGTGTCTCCGACTACTATCCAAGTAGCTGAATCTGTAAGTCCACTATAATCTTGAATGTAGAGTTTCATTTGAACAGAATCTCCGTGTTTTATGCTAATCTCACCGTTCTGATTTTGACGGTAATAAGGAAGAGGATTAAACTTTTCTTTAAATAAACGGATGTAGTTTTTCCCTTCTTTCCATTTCAAGTATGGGTCAGTATGGGTATAAATGTACCGTCCTTGTGAAAAGTCAAATTTCTCTATTTGATACTCGTACAAGCGTTGTCCATTCGCCGTTAACCAGAGATAGTTTATCCCAAGTATATTTTGTTTGTCAGTGAAATAATCGTCTGTGTACAGACCAAAACTATATGTTCCAGGCTTTAGATTCAGCGTTTTTATACTCTTAAGATAATCACTCCATTGATTAAAAGTGATGTACGGATAGTTTCCTTCTGAATACAACGTTTCGTCAACTTTTTCATAGACGCTAATTTTTTTAATGACTGGCGGAATGTTATCTCTTACTTTTAATCCATGTAAAAGAGGATTAGTAGATTTACCTGATGGATCTCTTATTTCAAAATGGAGATGAGGTCCACCACTTCCTCCCGTATTACCGCTTATAGCAATATTCTCTCCTTTGATAACCTTAATCGCACCTGCTTTTGGATATAGTTCTATCTCAAACTTCCGTTGCTTGTATTGAGCTTCTTTTACGAAATTCGCTAGTTTACCTTTAAACTGTTGTAAATGTCCGTATACGGAAGTATAGCCATTTGGATGTCGGATATAAATCACTCTTCCATATCCCGATGTACTCACTTTTACTCGCTCTACATAACCATCGGCAACAGCAAGCACAGGCCATCCTTCTTTTCCTCCAGTGCGAATATCTAATCCAGCATGAAAGTGGTTTCCCCGCAATTCACAAAAGGTTCCGGAAACATAGATAGTGCTATCAAAAGGATTCCTAAAGTAAGACTGATTGTATTTATTTGAATTGCGATTAAACCTATATATGGATTTAGAACTGAGGCTAATCTTTGCTGGAATAGACTTCTCAGAGTAGTCATCTATTTCTCTAAACTCTATTTCTACGCTGTCTTGATCTAGATTTTCATCGTCCGATATTGTCTCATTTGTCTTTCTGCATGTCGCAAAAAGTGAGATCAATCCAACTAAGATTAATAGTACTATACCAGTTTGTTTATTCACTCGGAGTTACTAGTTTAAAGTCAAGTATGCGAAGGTAGATTTACTGATTTGACAATTTATTGGCAACTGTACACAGCTCCATTTCTAGATAATAAAACTAGACAAATTTTGGGAATAAGAAATTTCATGTAACTTTAATAAAGAGGCTATTGATAAATATATTATCAATATAAAGATAATTTTAATATCTATAAATTATTGCCTATGCACTGTTTATCAGATAGTTAAATATAAGAATATTATGAAAAAATCCACTTACATCATTCGAAAAAAAGAAGAAAAGTACAGCCTTCAATTGTTCAATGAAAATAAGATTTTCATGCTAGAGAGTAAGAATTTTGACTCCTATAAGTCGTGCAAGAAATTCTTAGATATTCTTCGTGTCCATTTATATTTTCAAACTAACTTTTCCAGGTCTAAAAATAGAGCTGGTCAATTTGGTTTTGAGATTAGAACTTGTTGGGATGAGTTAATAGCATCCAGTTCGTGGTTTTCGAGTAGAGAAGAGCGAGAATCTTTTATGAGTGCCACTTTCAAATGCAGTAAAAACGCAGTATTGGAAGACACCCCATCTATATATTCTACTAAAATCTTACCATTACAAGAGGTGGCGTAGAGTTACATCAGTTGTTGCATAGCTTTTGCTACGCCATCTTCCTTGTTGGTATCCGTCACGTGATTTGCAATAGAGAGTACTTCTTGTTTTGCGTTCCCTACAGCTACTCCCATACCTACAGCTTCTAGCATTTCTATGTCATTATAATTATCTCCAAAAGCAATTACTTCTTCCCATCTTAAGGTATTATAACTTTGATCCAATAATGTCTGAATCGCTGACTTTTTAGATATCCGTTTACTCGCTATTTCTAAGTAGGTGTCTTTTGATCGATATACATGCAAATCATCATTTAATTGATCGATCAGATTATTATAAAGCACAGCAATTTGCTCCGCTGGGCCCATACACATCACTTTATGAGCTCCTTTGTAGGTTTTACCGTAAATGTCCAATGTGTCTTTCAAATTTCTAACTTGAGGCTGGACTTTTGTATTATTCGCTTCTCTATCAGCCCAGTAGTCCATAGCAGGCACAAACCATTCATCATTATGATAAATACTGATATGTATCTCTGTTCCAAAACTGAGACCCACTATTTTTTCAATTTCACTATACCCCACTTCCGTACTAGTCAATACCTTATTCCCGTCCAACACCAATCCACCGTTATAAGCAATTAGAGGTGCATTTCTTACATCTAGCTCATCCTGCAAGTGCTTCATTGCCTCAGGCATTCTAGAACTTGCCAGTACAATGTCACACTTACTACTCACCCGCTTCATTTGGCTAATCGTAGCTTCAGAAAGTTCCCTGTCTTTATTAAGTAATGTTCCGTCAATATCTGTGCACAGTAGTCTGTATTGCATACTGCAAGGATACTATGCTTGAGTAGAACATCTATGTATGAACTTACAAAAAATTACTTACCAATTATTCCATACTTAAATGACCAATTTCTACTTCTAACTCTAGAATTACTGATACTTTTCACTATACTAGAGACAGGCCATTTTGATAAAAATTTTGTCTTTCATCAAGCTACTCCTATATCCAATGGTAGAGCTATGATTATGTCCTTCAAATAAACACATGCACCTCAACTGCCATAGCTATTATTCCTTTAAATATGGAACACTGTCTCCAGGCAAACTGGTAGAAGAAGCTAAGCAACTAGGAATAAAAAAAATAGCCTTAACTGATATCAATAGCTCTTCTGGCTCACTCTACTTCGTAAGAGATGCTCAAGCAACCGGATTGCAACCTGTTTTAGGTGTAGATTTTAGAATAAGTGCCCTACAACAATACATCATGCTTGCTGAAAATAATGAGGGTTTTCATCAAATCAATATGCATCTTTCAGACATCCTCTGCAAACGAATAAAACAACCTAGCATAGCTCCAAGTCTAGAAAATACAATTGTCATTTATCCCCTTCAAAACGCCCCTAAACAACTACAGGACAATGAGTATGTGGGCATACAAGAAAACGAGATTATCTCCTACCTTACCAAACATAAAAACTACTGGAAACAGACTAAATGCGTAGCACTAGCTGCAGCTACTTTTATTACTAAACGAGACTACAATGCTCACCGTCTACTAAGAGCGATAGACAAAAACATCTTGCTTAGTCAACTAACTGAAAATGAACAAGGAAAACTAGAAGATCAACTTTACTCAGAAAAGACTTTACGGCAAAAATTTGCGGCAGCTCAATACTTATTGAACAATGCAAAAAAACTACTAGACAAGTGTTCTATCTCTTTCCGTTTTGATGGACAAAGTCAAAATAAAAAACAATTTCTGTCTAGTCCAGAAGAAGACCTAAAGCGACTAACAAGTCTAGCCGAAGATGGATTAACCTACCGCTATGGATCAACCACGGTAAGTGAAGAAATAAGACAGCGACTAGAAAAGGAGCTTCGTATCATAAATAACTACAACTTTGTTCCGTACTTTTTAGTCAACCATAGTATCATACAATATGCTCGCAGTCAAGGCTACTTCTATGTGGGACGTGGTAGTGGAGCAAATAGTCTAGTTGCCTACCTACTGCGTATTACCAACGTAGACCCTATAGAGTTAGACTTATACTTTGAGCGATTTATAAATCCAAGCAGGAAATCCCCTCCAGATTTTGATATTGACTTCTCTTGGAGAGATCGAAATGATGTAACCAAGTTCATTTTTGAGGCTTTCCCAAATACAGCTTTATTAGGGGCTTTTGTTACTTTTCAGAAACGCTCTGTAATCCGGGAGATAGGCAAAGTGCTTGGAGTGCCAAGTGCTGATATCACAGCTATTCAGCGAAGGGAAAACAACAATTCTTTAGATCACATACAACGATTATGCTTGCTCTACAGTGAGTATATTCACGGGTTTCCAAACCATCTGAGTGTTCACGCTAGTGGTATTGTCATCACGGAAAAACCCATCACCTATTTTGGCGGTATGAGCTTACCTCCAAAAGGATTCCCCACAGCACATTTTGACATGCACATAGCGGAAGATGCTGGCATACACAAGTACGATATTCTGAGTCAACGAGGACTAGGAAAGATAAAAGATGCCATAACCGTCATAAAACAAAATCAACCTAAGGCCCCAGACTTTGACATAGACGATGTAGCAAAGTTTAAGAAAGACGAAAACATAAAAGCACTACTCCGAGAAGGAGATACCGTCGGTTGCTTTTACATAGAGAGTCCTGCCATGCGTGGACTTATGAGAAAACTCGAAGTAGACAACTACAGAGGATTGGTAGCAGCTAGCTCCATTATAAGACCAGGGGTAGCCGAAAGTGGCATGATGACAGAATACATAAAACGACATCGGAACCCTAATCTTAGACTTAGTGTACAACCTGTATTAGGTCAAATACTTGATGAGACCTATGGTGTGATGGTGTATCAGGAAGACGTACTCAAAGTAGCTCACTATTTTGCTGGGCTTACGTTAGAAAAATCTGAAATACTAAGACGTGGAATGAGTTGGAAGTTTAGAGAACGGATAGAATTCAAACAGGTAAAAGATCAGTTCTTCAAAAACTGTAAAGCAAAAGGCTATGAGCTTAGCTTAGTTAGCGAAATCTGGAAGCAGATAGAGAGTTTTGCCAATTTTGCTTTTGCCAAGGGGCACTCTGCCAGTTATGCTGTAGAGAGTTATCAGAGTCTTTTTCTTAAGGCTTATTATCCACTAGAATACATGGTGGCTACTGTAAATAACGGCGGCGGTTTTTACAGAGTAGAACACTACCTACAAGAAGCTCGCCTAAAGGGGGGCACCATCTGTGTACCTTGCATAAATAGAAGTGAAATACACACGATTATAGAAGGCTCTACTATTATTTTGGGTTTTCAGCATATCAAAGAACTAGAGCACCAAGCCGTAGCAGATTTTATATCTATCCGAGGACAGTTTGGTAAATTCAAAAATTTCGAAAACTTCATAAGTCGTACAGCAGTTAGCCTGAGTACAGCCATAGTGCTGATACGTGCAGGAGCTTTCCATAGTATGAAAAAAACAAAGTCTTGGTTACTATGGAAAGCTCACTTTTTATTGAACAAACCACTAATTAAAGCACAAAATAATAGTCTGTTCCCTAGTCCTGTACAAGTGTCTGATGTGGAAATTCCTAAGCTGGAAAGCCTAACGCATGAAGATGCCTATGATGAACTCATGTATTTTGGATTTCCACTTTGCTCTCCTTTTGACCTATTAGAATCACGCTGGCTAGAACAGTACTCGAAGGACTCAACCCATTTCGAAAAATGCCTTGGAAAACCCATTGCACTTGTAGCTTATCTCGTGCATACCAAGCGAACATCTACAAGAGGTAAATACATACAGGATATGGGATTTGGTACTTTTATGGATAGAGCAGGTAAACTATTTGACAGTGTGCATTTCCCATACGTCTATAAAAAATATCGTTTTAAAGGAAAGGGTTGCTACCTCGTAAAAGGTAAAATAAGTGAGGAGTATGGTCACCTCACTTTGGAAGCTTCATACCTAGAGTACATACCCTATAATCCCGCCATGTTCCCATCTTAAATAATAGTGAAAATCTAGTTCTACACAGTATAGTCACGCTTAGTTATTACCTTTGCTTTCCAACGCACTATATGAAACTTAAGAACTACTCTAGCGGTCAGTGGCTAGAACACAAAGGGCAAGGATACGCACAACATAATGCAATAACGGGAGAGCTTATAAGCACTGCAGGTAGTGAAGGATTAGACTACGAGGAGATGGCGGATTATGCGAGAAGAGTAGGAGGAAAAGCCCTAAGAAATATGACTTTTTATGAGCGTGGATATATGCTCAAGAAACTTGCTCTTCATCTCAACACTATCAAGAAGAAGTACTATGATATCAGTTATCTGACGGGTGCAACTAAAAGTGACAGTTGGGTAGATATTGACGGTGGGATTGGCACACTATTTACCTATGCTAGCCTCAGACGACAAATGGGCAATCAACGTTTCTATGTAGATGGAGATACTGCGAATTTAAGTAAGCAAGGAACCTTTGTAGGGCAACATATCATGAGCCCAAAACAGGGAGTAGTGGTTCATATCAACGCATTTAACTTCCCTATTTGGGGTATGCTCGAAAAACTAAGTGCAAACTGGCTTGCTGGGGTACCAGCCATAGTAAAGCCTTCTGAAATTACTTCTTATCTAACTCAGGCTATGGTAGAAGATATCGTAGCAAGTGGTTTAGTGCCAGAGGGTGCTATACAACTAGACTGTGGTAAGGGACATGGGATTATAGATAATCTTACTTCACAAGATCTCATCACGTTTACTGGATCTGCAAAAACAGGCAGAATGCTAAAAAGCATGCCACATATAATCGAAAATGCAATACCATTTAATATGGAAGCAGACAGTTTAAATGCGGCTATACTTGGCGAAGATGCAGCTCCAGGCACACCAGATTTCGATATTTTCATAAAAGAAATACGAAGAGAAATAACCACAAAAGCAGGCCAAAAATGTACTGCAGTACGTAGAATCATAGTTCCAGAAAAATATCTTGAAGACACACAAATTGCCTTGGGAAAAGCTTTGAGCAAAACAACTATAGGTGACCCTGCTGTAGAGGGGGTGAGAATGGGCGCTTTGGTCAATAGGCAACAAATGGAAGCAGTACGAGAAAGAGTCCAAGAACTATCCGTAAAAACCCCAGTAGTTATAGGCGATTTAGAGCAATTTGACCTCGTTGGAGCAGATAAATCTAAAGGTGCATTCTTAGCTCCTATGATTATGCTAAATGAGAACCCAATGGAAATCAGACAAAGTCACGAGATAGAATGCTTTGGTCCAGTAAGCACACTTATGCCTTACAAAGATTTTGATGAAGCAATAGAACTGTCTAAGATGGGGAAAGGATCACTGGTAAGTACGGTAGTAACTAGTGATATAAATACAGCAACAGACTACGTAGTTGAGGCGTCTTCCTACCACGGTAGAATACTAGTACTCAACGAATCTTCAGCACCTGAGAGTACTGGACACGGATCTCCAATGCCTCAGCTCAATCACGGTGGACCTGGAAGAGCAGGAGGCGGAGAAGAATTAGGTGGAATTGGAAGTGTGAAACACTACTTACAACGCACAGCATTGCAAGGTCATCCAACTATGCTTTCAGAAATCACACAGCGTTATCAATACGGTGGTGAATACAAAGAAAAAGATGTACACCCATTCCGAAAATACTTTGAAGACATAGAAGTAGGAGATACGGTAATCACCGCGAAGCATACCATAACTACAACCGATATTGTAAACTTTGCGAATGTCAGCGGAGACAACTTCTATGCTCATATGGACGAGACATCTTTAGAAGGGACCACTTTCGAAGGCCGAGTAGCACATGGCTATTTTGTATTAAGTAAAGCAGCCGGACTATTTGTAGATGCAAAAAAAGGCCCTGTACTTTTAAACTACGGACTAGATGAATGTAGGTTCACTAAACCTGTTTATCCAGGAGCAACCATTGGGGTACGTTTTACGTGTAAAGAAAAAATAAATCAAGAGAAAAAATCTGAAGACGATGTAGCAAAAGGTATCGTAAAATTCCTAGTAGATGTATATGATGAAACTGGAGATACGGTGGCTTTAGCAACTATACTGACGATGGTGAAGAAAAGAAATCAAATAGACGAATTATGAAAATGAACTCAGTAGATCAAGGAGACGTAAAATATCATATAGCAAACGGGATAGCTACCGTAGAATTTTATCATCCACTTAGCAATTCGCTTCCAGGTAAAGTTTTAGCGAAATTGGCGAACACAATCACCGAACTCGGCACTAATTCAGATGCATTAGTCATCATAGTCAGAAGTGCTGGAGAAAGAGCATTTTGTGCAGGAGCAAGTTTTGACGAGTTGGTTGCTATAGAAGACTTAGAAGTCGGAAAAGTATTCTTCTCTGGTTTTGCTAATGTAATAAACGCCTGTAGAAAATGTCCTAAGCTAATCATAGGAAGAGTCCAAGGGAAAGCTGTAGGCGGAGGCGTTGGTCTCGCGTCTGCATTTGACTATACATTGGCTACCAAGTTTGCTAGTGTAAAACTAAGCGAACTTGCTGTTGGTATAGGTCCATTTGTAGTGGGACCAGCCGTAGAACGTAAAATAGGAGTATCTGGAATGAGTCAACTAGCTATAGATGCTACAGAGTGGCAAACTGCTGAGTGGGCTAGAGCTAAAGGGTTATATACGGAAATATTTGATACGGCAGAAGAAATGGACCAAGCAATTTCTACCTTAGCTGACAAACTATGCAAAAGTAATCCTGAAGCTATGAGATTGCTAAAACAGGTGTTTTGGGAAGGTGCTGAGCACTGGGATACACTACTTGCCGAGAGAGCTGCCATGAGCGGTCAACTAGTCCTTTCTGACTTCACAAAAAATGCAATCAACAGCTTCAAGAAGAAGTAAATACAAACCACTAGGTGAGTTTAAGTGAAATTATAGAAACTAACGAGGCCC
This sequence comes from Bacteroidia bacterium, assembly GCA_965655315.1. Lineage (GTDB taxonomy): Bacteria > Bacteroidota > Bacteroidia > NS11-12g > UBA9320 > UBA9320. The sequence goes on along the minus strand of CBFHGJ010000001.1, from coordinate 2,998 downwards.
TTTTACTCTTTTTGGTCATATCCATAGGAGTTCTACTTGGACGATTTAAAATACAGGATAAGTCCCTTGGAGTTCCTGTTGTACTTTTTGTAGGGCTCGCATTCGGCTACCTAAACCCAAAATTTGAAATTTCAGAAATAATTTTGGTCTTGGGTTTATCGATGTTTATTTATTCTGTAGGGCTCAACTCAGGACAGATATTTTTTCAATCCTATAAACGAAATGGAATGAGAGACATTGTTTTCTCATTTGCAATGATCGGCTTAACTGCTTTTGCTGCAGTTCTAGCATGGTATCTTCTTGGATTTGATGCAGCAACTATCTCAGGGATCTTTGCAGGTATCAGTACGAATACTCCAGCATTTGCTTCGGTATTAGATTACATCCAAAATAACAATGGAGGCTCAGAAGCAAGTAGCAACTTAGTAGTAGCTTATACACTCGCCTACCCTATCGGTATTCTAGGCAGTATTTTAGGAATTCTCATTATGGATAGACTGTTTAAAGTAGATTATAACGCTGAGTACAAACAGCTACGTAAAGAATTTCCTTTAGATAATGACTTAACTAGTGAAGGAGTAATTATCACAAATAAAGAAGTAGTCAATATACCTACATTAGATCTGTTAAAAGGAAAGAATTGGAATATCAAGTTCGGAAGAATAAAAAAAGGAGATGATTTGATCCTATCCAATTGGAGTACCAACTTTTCGATTGGCGATAAAGTAATGGTTCTGGGCTCAAAAGAAGACATTGACAAAGCAGTAGAATGGTTAGGTGAAAAAATGGAGGATAAGCTCTCTTATGATCGATCTACCTATGACATTCGAAGAATCTTTTTATCTAATCCGAAACTAGCCGGTCGAACAATTGCATCTCTGAATATTCCAGAAAAATTTAACGGAACGATTTCTAGAATTAGGCGAGGAGACAATGACATGCTTGCTCATGGTAGTACTACCTTGGAGTTAGGAGATAGAATTAGAGTATTGGCCAAGCGAGAAGAATTACAAAAAATGGCTGATTACTTCGGAGACAGTTATCAAGACAGCAGTCGGGTCAATTGGTTTTCCTTTGGGTTTGGGTTAGCAATAGGATTATGGTTAGGAACACTGAGTATTCCTCTCTGGGGAGATTTAACCGTCAGGCTTGGTTACGCAGGTGGACCTTTAATCGTTGGGCTTATTCTTGGTTCTCTAAAAAGAACAGGACCTATTCTGTGGACATTACCATACAGCACCTCTGTTGTATTGCAACAACTAGGCGTGATGTTTTTACTTGCCTATATTGGAGTGAATAATGGGGCGTTGTTTTTTCAAAGTCTTAACGTAGGAAGTCTTACCATACTTGGAGTGAGTATTTTACTTAGTGTACTCTCAGCAATGGTATTGCTTACTGTAGGTTATAAACTAGTCAAAATCCCATTTTCACTTTTAATGGGAATGGTTTCAAACCAACCTTCAGTAATTGAGTTTGCCAATGAAAAGGTGAAAAGCAAGCTTCCTCAAATGGGATTTGCATTGATTTTGCCCATAGCAATTATCGTAAAGATAATAGTTACTCAAATTCTTTATTTTGTGCTGAGCTAAAATCACAAATTGGTCAAGTAAGGATGATAGACTTCGAAGAACAGTCTACGCTGTCTATTGACACCTATTTTTTTTCAAAATTTCTTTTTATCGCTTTATCCTGATAAAAATATTCATCAAAAGTTTTATTAGTTTGATATGGTTGTTTCAATATGGCGATAACCATCCAAACTGTTAATACATGTAACGCTACAAATAATACTCCAACTAGATTGTATGATACATTTTCAACTACCGTGAGTCCACAGTAAATTATTAAAATTAGTGTAGTTAGAAGAATTGCTAAAGTGTCTTTCTTCATACATACCCAATATCATCTATCAAATAATAGTTTTAGAAAAAAAACTAAGAAGATTGGTTACTTAACGTTATGATAGGTTCTTTCAAACCTATTAGTACTTTGAATTCCGCTAGCAACGTGCTGTATACCTTTGCCATCAGAGAAAGGTGAATCAATCCTACCCATTCTTAGTTTTTCATATTCATCAAAAGAGATCACCTGTCGTGAACTTAGTTGTTCTTTACAGCTCCATTTAGCTACCACCTCTTTGGCCGAATCACATACCGTTCCACTGAATACTTTTGCTTTGGACCCGCTGCCATAAGCAAAAAACAAATACTTATCCTCTTTGGATATATCTCCCACTAATGCACTCATTAAACTGAGAAAAATACTAGCCGTGTACAAATTACCCATATGAGAAGAAAATTGTTCTCCCGGAGCTATGGCACTCTTTAACCAATCTTTGTAGAACGATGTTTTAGAAAACATTCTAACAAAATTTATATCATCCTTATCTAGCTCAAATTCCTCGCAGATTGCATCTAGCTGGCCTTTCTGACTTAGTTCTTCAATTAATAACTTCGTTATTATCCTTCTACCATGAAAAGCATAAGGAAGATGAAAAATTAGTCGATTAAAACTGGTTATTTCATTTGATTTGGTCAACTGATTCCAAGCTTCGGTAATTCGCAACTCATATGTCTGATTAGAAAACTGACCATCAAAAATTGGTTTTTCATCATGGAGTTTTACTGTTTTCCCTCCCTGTTGTTCTAGTCTAATTGGTTTGAAAAAATCATGCTCACTTTTCATTGCCACTCCCCAATTTTCGTCAATCTTCATTAGCCTAGGTTCAGATTTTAGCAGCACCGCTACAGCTCCTGCACCCTGAGTGTATTCGCCCGTGCTTTCTAAGTCGTAGTTCGCTATGTCAGCTGCAACTACAATAGCCACTTTCTTGGGATTAGCTTGTAAATAGTATATGGAGTTGTGCATAGCGTCCACTGCCCCAATGCAAGCAAAAGTCATATCAATGACATCGGTCTGTACCAATACATTTTCTTCCTTGTCAAAATGATCATTAACCAATTGATGTACGTATGAACCTATAGGTTTAGAACCATCT